>CAVUTB010000020.1:0-409944 GCA_963744315.1 uncultured Acidobacteriota bacterium | reverse complement strand
CGCGCGGAGGCGCCGCACCGCGAGCGGCTCCCGACGTCGTCCTGATCACCATCGACACCCTGCGCGCAGACCGTCTGGGGTGCTACGGCTATACGGCGGCTCGCACGCCCACGCTCGACCGGCTCGCGAGACGGGGCGCCCGCTTCGAGGTGGCTGTGGCGCACACCCCGCTCACGGCGCCGTCGCATGCCTCGGTGCTGACGGGGCTCACACCGCTCGCCCACGGCGTCCGCGACAACGGGGCCTACGTGCTGCCGCGGGCGGCGCGTACGCTGGCGGAGGACTTCCATGAGGCCGGCTACCGGACGGCTGCCTTCGTCTCCGGGTTCCCGCTCAAGCGCCGCTTCGGCTTCGACCGCGGCTTCGACAGCTACGACGACCACCTGCCCCGCGGCAAGGACGCGCGCCGCACTGCGTACGTGGAGCGGACCGCCGACCGCACCACCGACGCGGCGCTCGCCTGGCTTGGGTCTCGAGCGCGGCGCCGCGCCCTTCTTCCTGTGGGTGCACTACTTCGACCCGCACGCGCCCTACGAGGCACCCGCCGAGGCGATGGTCGGCGCGCGCGTCGCCCTACGACGGCGAGGTCGCCTTCGTCGACACCCAGCTCGGGCGCTGCTGCGCGGGCTCGACGGCGGCGCTCGCGCGCCGCCGCTCCTGCTCGTGACCGCCGACCACGGCGAGAGCCTCGGCGAGCACGGCGAGGACACCCACGGGATCTTCGTCTACGACGCGCACGATCCGCGTGCCGCTGATGCTGGCCGGTCCCGGAGTTTCGGAGGCGCGTCGTGGCGTCGACGCGTCGCCCGCTCGATCGACGTCGCGCCCACCTTGCTCGACTACGCGGCCTCGCGCCGCGGGCGGTGCGAGGCCGCTCGCTGCGTCGCGCCGTGGCCGGCGAGCGGCTCGCCGACGAGCCGGCGTACTCCGAATCGCTCCTCCCCAGCTCCAGTACGGCTGGGCGCCGCTGCACGCGTGGCGCACCGCGAAGCACAAGCTGATCGAGGCGCCGCGCGTCGAGCTCTACGACCTCGCGCGGATGCCAGGGAGCGCGAGGACCGCTCGGCTCGGGAGCCCGAGCGAGTCGAGGCGATGCGGCGCGAGCTCGCAGCGCGCGATGGCGGTCGACACGCCGAATGCCGAGCAGGCGATGGACCCGAGACGCGGGAACGGCTCGCGGCGCTCGGCTACGTCGGCACGGGCGGCGGCTCCCCGCCCGGCCGACGGGTCGTGATCCGAAGGACGGCATCGGCCTGGTGACGCGCCTGGGGCGCAACGGCATGACGATCGCCCGCACCGAGCCGCAGAAGGCGATTCGCGAGCTGACGGCGCTGCTCGCCGAGGACCCCGGCATGCTCGTGGTGCTGCGCACGCGGGCCGTCGCCTATGCGGCAGCCGGCCGCCCTCAGACGCGGTGCGCGACCTGCGCGAGCTCGAGAAGCGCGGCGCGCTCTCCGCCGAGGACGCGGTGGTGCTGGGCGACAACCTGCGCCAGGCGGGGGACGAGGCACAGGCGACCGCGGGCTCGAGAAGACCATCCGCGAGAACCCGAGCTTCGCGCAGCCGCTCTTGTCGCTCGCGGCAGTGTACGTCCAGCGCAAGAGCTCGCCGCCGCGGACGCGAGCTACGCGAAGGTGCTGGCGCTCGAGCCCGAGAACGCCGAAGCGCTGCGCGGGATCGCCGACATCGCCCTGATCCAGGGGGACGCCGACAAGGCGGCGCGGCACTACGCGCGGATCCTCGAGCTCGATGCCGCAGACGTGGGAGCCTTGAGCAAGCTGGGTGTCGTCAAGATGCGGGTCGGGCAGAAGGACGAGGCGATCGCCCTGCTGCGTCGAGCTGTCGACCAGGACCCCAAGAACGCTGAGGCGTTGCTCTACCTGGCTGGAGCGCTCGCGGCGAGCGGGCGCCCGGCCGAGGCGGTGCCGTTCTTCGAACGCACGCTGGCCGTGGGCCCGCGCACCACCATGGCGCTCAACGGGCTGGCGCTCACGCGCATCGAGCTCGGCGACCGCCGTGGCGCCGCGGCGGCGTTCCGCGAGTCCCTGCGCCTCGACCCGGATCAGCCCGACGTGGAGCGCCGCTTGCGCAGCCTGGCCGGACCCTGACGGCTTCCGTCAGTTCTCGTCCGGCTCACCGATCCGGATGGGCTCGCGCGCCTCGGCAACCTGGCCCGCGACGAGATCGGTCACCTGCACGATCACCTCGTAGCGTCCCGGCGGAGCCCCTTCGAGCGTCGCTCCCAGGCTACGCGCGAGGGAACCGTCGGCTGCGGGCCGGAGCGGCGTCTCGGGGGCGGCCACGAGCACATGGCCGTCGCTGCGGCGGATCGCAAAACCCGCGGTGAGGTTGGGCTGGCCGCCGGCACCGTCGCGCGCGGCCCCGTAGACCTCGAAGCGGCAGTGCAGCAGGCCCACCGGCGCGAATGAGCGGCGCGCCACAGGCTCCGGCACCCGGCTCGAAGAGGCACCCTCGTCCTGCAGGCGGTCGCTGAGCATGAGGCTCGAGATGCGCAGGCCGCTCTGAGCCGGCACCTGGAAGTCGTGGGTCACGCTGCCGACGCGCCCACTGTTGCGGTCGCGCACCACGATCCTCGCCTGATACGGACCGGCGGGGAGCGGCAGCTCGCGCACGATCGGGAACCAGGTGCGTTCGTAGCGCGAGCGTGTCTCCGGCCGCAGCGCGAGGTCGAGCTGCTGGTCGAAGCGCATGACCGTGCCCGTCTCGCTGTGGGCGACGAGCAGCAGCAGCTCGAGCCTGTCGCGCGCCGTGCCGCCCTGCTCTTCGAACGCCAGCCCGCGGATGTCGGCCTCCACCGTCACGATCGCACGGGTCTTGTCCTTGTCGGCTTCTCCGAAGGACTGCGCCAGCGCGCGGAGGGAAATCCCGGGGAGGTCGAACGGTGCGTTGAGCGCCCGCTGGATCGCGGCGTCGCGCCCCTCGGCCCCGCGCCCGCGAGGGCTGGGCCGGGCGCGTAGTACCCGCGCCGCGCCCGAACCACGACGTCCTCCCGCGCCAGCTTCACGCCGATCGACGGAAGCGGCCGTCGGCGGCGCGGTTGGTCGGCGTGTAGCCGATCAGGTAGTAGCTGCGCGCCTCGCGGGCGATCCGGCCCAGGCCGTCGCCCAGGTCGTTCCGGTTCCGAATCACGAAGCCACCGGTGTCGCGCGCGAGCCCCTCGCTGCCCTCGCTGGCCTCCTGCGCTTCGTCGAGGCCGGCGCCCGTGCTGGCGTCCAGGATGTCGAGGGCGGCCCGACGTCGGCCTGCAGACCCGAAGCGGCCGCCGTCAGGCCCCGGGCATCCACGGAGTAGATCGCGGCGTTCGCGCGCCGCGACTGCGTCACGACGCTGCGGAAGACGGCCAGGCGCGAGTCCTGGACGAGGCCGCCCGTGACCAGCACCAGCGACTTTCGTCCGCGGGCCTCGCCGAGCGCCTCGAGCGAGCGCTCGACGATCCCGAGCGTCTGCTCGAGCCGCATCCGCGCCCGCGCGTACACCTGGGCGGCGCGGGCCTGCGTCTGGTTGCGCCAGCCTGGGAGCTCCGAGCTGACGTCCACGGGCTGGCGCGGGCGGGCTGACGTCCTGTCGGATCTCGCCGGTGGACAGCAGCCGCCGCATCACTTGATCGGTCACGATCGGGTCCCGATCCTGGTCGATCCGCATCGCCTCGTACTCCGACATGGCGTCACGCACCGATTCGCCGACCTGCTTGCCCTGCAGGCGCGACAGCACCTGCAACAAGGGCTCGCGTCCCTCCGGCATTCGGGCCGTCCAGCGGGTGCCCTCCGCGGTGCCCGCGACGCCACACGGTCGCCGTCGGCGACACGCTCCTTGAGGAATGAAGAAACCGCCTCGCGAGCGCGCTCGCCTGGACCGGGGCGAGGTGCAGCTCGTCGAACACGATCACGAAGCTCGCGGGCTCCTGCCCTGGGCGCACCCGGTTCGTCGACGGGCGGAGCTCGTCGCGCGGGGCGGTCGCGCTTCCGGCGCCCGCCGGGCTTGTGGACCGCGTCGAAGCTCGCGATCTCCTGCGCCGTGCCGTCCTCGGTCACGGTGAAGTCCTCGCGGCGGAGGCCGACCACGGGCGCGCCGCTCTTGTCGGTGACGACGACGTCCACGGTCACGAGCTCGGCCTGGGCCGGGAAGGTCGGCCGCTGTTGTTCGGCTGCCTGCGGTGTCACCGCAGCGGGCGGAAGGAGCGCGATCGACGCTGCGGCGATGGTTGTCGCGGATCGTGCGAGTCGTCTCATGAACCGGTGCTCACTGCCTCGCTTGCGAGGGTATCAGCCCTGCCGGGCTTCATCCGAACTCCGGCCCCAGGATGGCGGGCTCGTGCTCGGGGCGCGCGGGAGGCCGTGCGTCGCCCAGGTACATGCGCGTGAGCGGGCGCTGCTCGCGAAAGCCGAGCTCGCCGAGCGCCGCGAGCCAACCCGACGCCGCGCGCGCGTCGAGGATCAGCGGTCGGCGGCGCGGGGTGGCCAGGACCGAAAGGACCAGCTCGCGCGCCAGCTCTTCGTCGTCCGCGACGACCGGGCCGAGCTGATCGGCGTGGTCCCCGTGGCGGCCGAAGCAGTAGCCGCGGACTCGGCCTCCCTCGAGCGCGACCCGCGCGAGCTCGGGAGCCGAGCGGGCGAGCGTGCGCAGCACGACGCCTCGATCGGCGCCGAAGACCTCCCGGTCGCGCTCGAGAACGGCGTCGAGCTCGGAAGCAGCGAGCGGGCTCGTCGGGCCGGGACCTCCCGTGCGCGTGGCTTCCGGCTCGGCTCGCAGGCGCACGAGCGCCGGACCGTCGAGGAACCCGCGCTGGACGTAAAGGCCGCGGCCGGCCGGTGTCGCGTCGAGGCCGACGGCCCGCAGCCGCCCCGCGCTCACGCGCGCGCGGGCGCGCTCGAGCACCTCGTCGAAGATCCGCTTGCCGAGGCCGTGGCCGCGCTCGTCGGGGTGGACGAGGATCATGCAGATCCACGCGAGCGCCTCGCCGTAGCACACCGCGCCGCCCGACGCCACGACGTCCGTGCCGCGCAGCGCCACGCGGAAGAGGCCAGGGCCGAGCGAAAGCAGGAGCCGCCAGTCCTCGAGCGTCTGGTTCCAGCCGCTCGCTCGGGACAGCCGAAGGCCGCCCTCGAGGTCGGCCTCGGTCATGTCGCGGAAGGCGAGGCCGGGCCCTGATCCCGTCACGGGTCGTCAGCGCGCCGCGCCGAGGAACACCATGTCGCGGAACACCGACGGGTCGTGGAACGTGTCCACCGAAGGCTTCGACCACGCCACCTGGACGGCGTCCTTCTTCGGATCGGCCTTGCCGCCGGGCCGCTCGATGCGGAACACGTTGAAGCGCCAGCGATCGCCCGGGGCGGGCGGCGTCTTGACACGAGCCGCGGAAGGCAGCGCACGAAGCCCCTTCCACGGCAGGAACGCGGTCGCGGTCCAGCCGGTCGCCCGTCCGGCCTTGTCCTTCGCCGGGTGCACGCGCGTCTCGAGGCCCGCGAGGTTCCAGTCGTATTCACCCTTCCAGGGCGAGGCGTCGATCATCCGCAGATCGCAGACGACGTTCGCCGGGCTGATCTCGAGCTCGTAGTAGTGGTGGCCCGAGCGGTCGGCGTCGAGGAAGATCTCCACGACCTCCTCCTCCCAGAGGTGCTCGTCGCGGCGCGTCATCGTGTGCCAGGGCGAGGAGTCGTCCACGTCGTAGCGGAGGTAGAGGCCGTCGTCGTTCCAGAGCGCGCGGAAGCGCGTCTCGTACGGCGCCGGTCCCCACGCGATCGTCGCGCCCGCGGCCCACGCCTTCTCGTCTGCGGCCAGGAGGGCTTTCGAGGGAGCCGCCGTACGTGCGACCTCGTAAGAGGATGGCGCGGCAAGGACAGGGGGGGCAGCCAGACGGACGACGGAAACGGAAGCCAACGACAGGCTCAGAGATGACGCCGCGAGCGCTCGACGGGCTCGCGGCGTCATGACTTCAACCCCAGCAGCCGCTCGGCGTTCTCGTGGTAGACCTTCTTCAGGATCGGGTCCGGCAGGCCGATGCCGTAGATCCGCCAGCGCCCCTGCGGCGGCACCGGCGCGGGCGCGTAGTCGAAGTACTCGTCCTCGGTCTCGAGGAAGCGGTAGTAGATCTCGTAGAGCTGGTCCTTGAAGACCTGCTGCGGCGTGCGCTCGCCGGACGGGGGCGGGACCGCGTCGGTGCCGAAGAAGATGCGGTCCTGGTGCTTCTCGAAGAAGCGGCGCGACGTCCGCGGCTGCCGCCCGAGCTCGCCGATCCGCGCACCCGTCTCGACGTTGAAGTTGGGGAAGCGGTCGAGCGATTGCGAGACGAACTCGAGATTCTCGGCGTTGTGCCCGACGTGCAGCCCCACGAAGAGCGTCTTCGGGTGGCGTGCGAGCACGCGGTCGCGCGCCGCCATCAGGTCCGCGTGGCTCGGGAAGTCCTTGCCGTGAAACGACCACTCGGGATGGTGGCCGAGCTCGTCCCACCTCTCGTTGGTGCAGTCGATCGGCAGGAAGAAGGCTTCGGGGTCGGAGACGTGCATGAACACGGGCAGGCGGTGTGCGGCGCACGCCTCCCACATCGGGTCGAACCGCGGATCGTCCACCTTGACGAGCGCACCCTCGGTGAGCCTCTCGCGCAGGCCGAGGCCGAGGGCCTTGAGGATCTTGAGCCCGCGGGCACCGGCGCGGGCCGCCTTATCGATCGCGTCGGCCTGGATCTGGGGGTAGCGAGGATCGAGCCAGGCGCCGTAGCTCGGCTCGGTGCAGCTCCAGAAGCGGCCGGGGTGCGCGCGGTCGAGGCCGTCGAGCGTCGTCTCGAGGCCCTTGCCGCTGCCGCCGGTCAGGTTGACGACGCCCTTCACGCCCTTGCGGTCCATCACCTCGAGCGCGGCCTTGCCGGTCCCGGTGAACGACACCTTCTCGCCGGTCGGCACGCCTTTGGTGTCGCTCGCCGTGAAGCTGAAGTGCGTGTGCACGTCGATCACCGGGAAGCGCGGGGTGGGGACGTGCGTCTCCTTCACGTGCAGCATGGAGCGCGGCCGGAAGTCCTGGAGTCGGAGCGGCGCGTCGCCCGTGGGACACGCCGGCTCTTCGGCGCGCGCGCTCGGCGCCGCCGCCGCGCTCAGCGCCCCGAGCCCGAAAGTCGTGAGCCAGCTGCGCCTGTCGATCGGCATGTTTTCGCCCTCGAGTTTCTTGCTTGACTCTTTCGTTTCATTGCGATAGTTTGCCAATGCTTTCGTTTTGTAGCTGATCGTGGATCAGCCTGTCAAGGGACACCCCACGCCCGTGCCCACGAGCGAGCTTCCGGCCGCAGGCGCCCCCTCCTCGGTGGAGGATTGGATCGCGTCTCTCTCCGGGCGCGGCACCCTCGGCGCGCTGCTCTCGCTGCCGAGTGAGGACCAGGCGCGCCTCGGCTACGGCCACACGCTGCGCGAGATCGCGCAGCAGCCCGTCACCTGGCTCGAGACGGCCGAGCGGCTCGACGGACACGCTGCGGCGATCGCCGAGTCGCTGGAGGGAGTCGGGTCCGTCGTGCTCACGGGCTCGGGCAGCTCGCTCTACGCGGCCGAGTGCGTCGCTCCCGCGCTGCAGCGCGCGCTCGGCCGGGCCGTCTCGGCGGTGCCCGCCGGCCTGATCCTCACGCATCCCGAAACCTGCCTGCCGCCTTCGGGCTCGTTCCTGGTCGTCTCGTTGGCGCGCTCGGGAAACAGCCCCGAGAGCCGCGCCGCCGTGGACTGGCTGCTCGAGAGCCGGCCCGAGGCGCGCCACCTGCTGATCACCTGCAACCGCGAAGGCGCGCTCGCGACATCGTACGCGGCACGCCGTGAAGTGCGCACGATCGTGCTCGACGAGAAGACGAACGACCGCAGCCTGGTGATGACCAGCAGCTTCACGAACCTCGTGCTCGCGGGTCTCGCGCTCGCCGGCGCGCCGCAGGCCGCGCAGGCGCGTGCGAGCGGACTGGCCCGAGCCGCCGCCGGGCTGCTGCGCGAGCAGGCCGACGCGATCGCCGGCGTGGCGCGCAGCGAGTTCGGCTCGGCCGTCTATCTCGGCAGCGGCTGCCGGCTCGGCTCCGCCCGCGAGGCGGCGCTCAAGATGCTCGAGATGAACGGCGGCAACGTCTGGACGCACGCCGAGTCCTACCTCGGGCTGCGCCACGGCCCGATGTCGGCGATCCGCCCCGACACGCTGGTCGTGGCCTTCCTGTCGTCCGACCCGACGGTGCGCGCGTACGAGCTCGACCTGCTGGGCGAGCTCGACCGCAAGGCGCTCGGCGCGCGTCGCGTCGTGGTGGGCGCCGGCGTGCCGCCCGCCGTCGTCGCCGCCCGTGGCGGCGTCGTGCTCGACTCCGACGCGTGCGCGTGCGCGGACGAGGACCTCACGCTGCTCGACGCGCTCGTCGGCCAACTCCTCGCCTTCTTCCGCTGCCTGGATGCGGGATACCATCCCGACTCGCCCTCGGAGCAGAGCGTGATCACACGCGTCGTCTCCGGGTTCGAGATCCACAGGCGCGACGGGGCGAGGTGATGGCTTGAAGCGGGTCCTCTTCGCCGGGGAGATCAACGTCGACCTCGTGCTGCACGGCTACGAGGCGTTTCCCTCCCCGGCAAGGAGGTGCTCGTCCAGGACTCGCGGCTCGTCCTCGGCAGCGCCACCGCGATCATGGCGATGGGGCTGGCGCGGCTGGGCACGCCGGTCGCGTTCGTCGGAAAGGTGGGCGACGACCTCTTCGGCCGCTACTGCCTCGAGGACATGGCGTCGCGCGGCATCGACGTCTCGCGCGTCGTCCGCGACGCCGGCCTGAAGACCGGCGTCACCGTCTCGATCTCGCATCCGGGAGACCGCGCGCTCGTCACGCATCTCGGAGCCATCGCCGCGCTCACCGGCGCGGACGTGCCCGACGCCGCGCTGGCCGGGCTCGACCACCTGCACGTCTCCTCCTTCTTCTTCCAGGAGGGGCTGCGGCCCGACCTGCCCGCTCTTTTCTCTCGCGCGCACCGGGCCGGCCTCACGACCTCGCTCGACACCGGGTTCGACCCCAGCGGGCGCTGGGACGCGGGCCTCCGCGAGGCGCTCCGCGAGACCGACCTCTTCTTCCCGAACGAGGTCGAGCTCATGGCGCTCAGCGGCTGCAACGACCCGGCTTCGGGCCTCCGGGCGCTGGCGAACGGCGTCACGCGCACGGTGGCGAAGCTCGGCGAGCAGGGAGCGATGACGCTCGACGGCGACGCGGTCGTGAGCGTCCCCGCCTATCGCGCCCTTACGGTCGACACGACCGGGGCCGGCGACTCGTTCAACGCCGGCTTCCTCCACCGCTGGCTCGACGAGGCGCCGCTCCTCGAGTGCCTGCGGCTCGGGGCCGCCTGCGGCGCGCTCAGCACGCGGGCGCTCGGCGGCACCGCGGGACAGCCGACGCTCGCGGAGGCCGAAGCCCTCGTGCGGTCGCGCGCGTGAAGGGCCGCTACCGCTGGTGGATCGGCGGGCTGCTGTTCCTGTCGACCGTCATCAACTACCTCGACCGCCAGACGCTGAGCGTCCTCGCGCCGAGCCTGAAGACCGAGTTCCACTGGACGAACCAGGACTTCGCGCTCGTGGTGATCTCGTTCCGCGTCGCCTACGCCGTGATGCAGACGGTGTCGGGGCGCTGGCTCGACCGCCTCGGCACGCGCAACGGCCTCACGCTCGCCGTCGCCTTCTACTCGATCGCGGCGATGCTGACCTCCTTCGCGAACGGCCTGCTGAGCTTCTGCGGCTTCCGCTTCCTGCTCGGGGCGGGCGAGGCCGCGAACTGGCCGGCGGCCACGAAGGCCGTCTCCGAGTGGTTCCCGCGCCGCGAGCGCGGCTGGGCCGTGGCGCTCTTCGACAGCGGCTCCTCGATCGGCGCCGCCGTCGCCCCGGCGCTCGTGCTGATGCTGGTCGGGCACTTCGGCGGCTGGCGCTGGACCTTCGTCCTCGTCGGCACGCTGGGCTTCTTCTGGCTGGTGCTGTGGCGCCGCAGCTATCACCCGCCGGAGTCGCACCCGCGCGTGTCGCCCGAGGAGCGCGCGATGATCCTCGCCGATCGCGAGAACGAGCGCGCCACCGAAGCGGCCGCCTCGGCGTCGGAGGCGAAGGCCGCCGTTCGTGAGCGTCCGGACGCTGCTGTCGCTGCCGCAGACCTGGGGCGCGATCGCGTCGCGCGCGCTCACCGACCCCGTCTGGTTCATGATCGCGGACTGGTTCGCGGTCTACCTGGTCTCCAAGGGCTTCGACCTGAGCAGACCGCGGCCGGCTTCTGGGTGCCGTTCCTCGCCTCCGACCTCGGCAACTTCTTCGGCGGCGGAGTCTCGAGCGCCTTCATCAAGCGGGGCTGGTCGGTCGGCCGGGCGCGCAAGGTCGTGATCGTGGCCGGCGGCGTTCGGAGTGCTGGCGCTGGTGCCGGCCGCCTTCGCCTCCAGCTTCCCGCTGCTGCTCGCGTGCTTCGCGGTCGCGACCTTCTCGTACGCGGCGATGTCCACGATGGCCATCTCGCTGCCGGCCGATCTCTTCCACACCCGCGCGGTCGGCTCCGTCGCGGGCATGTCGGGGACGGGCGCCGGGCTCGGCACCATCGCCTCGACCTACCTGATCGGCGTGATCGCCGACCGCTTCTCGTTCACGCCGATCCTGCTCGTCTCGAGCGTCGTGCCGCTCTTCGCGGCGGTGGTGGTGCTGCTGCTCGTCCGCAACACCGCCGCCTCCGGCCGCGGGCTCGTCAAGGTGATATGAGCCCGCGTGGGCGCCGGCAGCTGGACCGCCCGCGCGTGCTGGTGCTCGCCGGGCCGCGGCTCTTCCGCTCGTTCTTCGACGCGCCGCGCGCGCGGCGCCTCACGGACGGCTGCCGCTGGACGCTCGTCGCCGGGCGGCGCGTTGGCCCGCGCCTGCGCCGGCTGCTGGCCGAAGCCGAGGCCCTGGTCACGACCTGGGACAGCCCGCGTTTCGGGGAGGAGCTTCTCCGGCTGGCGCCGCGGCTGCGGCTCGTCGCGCACTGCGGCGGCGAAGTGAAGGGCCGCTTCGCGCGGCCGCTGTTCTCGCGGCTCACGATCGCGAACGCGCCCGGACCGATGGCGCCGTACGTGGCCGAGCTGGCCGTGAGCTTCCTGCTGATGGCGGTCCGCCGTGTCGAGGAGCACCGCGCGGCTCTGCGCCGACGTTCGAATGCGATCTACGCCCGGCTGCACCTGGACGGCGCGGGCGACGAGACGCTGCGGGGACGGACGGTGGGCCTGCTCGGCCTCGGCCGCATCGGCCAGGAGACCGCCCGGCTCCTGAAGGGCTTCGGACCGCGAGTCGTCGCCTTCGATCCCCACGTCTCGCCCCGTCGCGCGCGGGCTCTCGGCGTGGAGCGGGTCGGCTTCTCGCGGCTGCTCGCGGAGTCGCAGGAGCTGGTGGTCGCGGCGGCGCTCACCGACGAGACGCGCGGGCTCCTCGGCCGTGAAGCCCTCGGCCGGCTGCGCGATGGCACCACCGTCGTCAACGTCGCGCGCGGCGGGATCGTCGACCTTCGCGCGCTCACGCGCGAGGTGCGAAGCGGCCGGCTGCGCTGCGCGCTCGACGTGACCGACCCCGACGAGCCGCTGCCGCTCCGCCACCCGCTGCGGCGGATGCGCGGGGCCGTGCTCACGCCGCACGTGGGCGCGGCGCAGAGCGACGTGCGGCGGGCGATGGCCGACATCGTGCTCGACGGCCTCGAGCGCTTCTTCGCGGGCCGCAGCGTGCCGACGCGCGTCACGCCACGGATGCTGGACAGGATGACCTGATGCGACTCTGCTTTTCGACCCTGGGGTGCCCGGCGTGGAGCCTCGCGCGCGTGATCGACGAAGGCGCGCGCATGGGCTACGACGGCGTCGAGCTGCGCTTCCTCGAGAACGACGACGCGCTCTGGGAGCGCGCCGAGCTCAAGGGCGAGGGCCTGCGCGAGACGCGTGCGCGGTTCGCCGACGCCGGGCTCGGGGTTCCTGCGTCGACACGCGCTCCTTCTTCCACAGCCCGGACGCGGCCGCGCGGCGGACGGCCGTGGACGAGGCGGCGCGCACGGGCGCGCTCGCCGCCGAGCTCGGGGCTTCGGGCATCCGCGTGTTCGGCGACCGCGTCCAGCCCGGCGCGGATCTCGCGTCGACGCGGGAATGGATCGTGGAGGCGCTCGGCACGCTGCGCGACCGTCCTGCGCGGCAGCGGCGTCGAGGTCTGGCTCGAGACCCACGGCGACTTCGCGACCGCCACGGCGTCGCGCGAGCTCGTCGAGCAGGCGGCTGCCTCGGGAATTGGCGTGGTCTGGGACGCGGCCAACGCCTACTCCGAGTTCGGGGAAGCGCCGGAGGCGGGCTTCGCGACGCTCGGAGGCTTCGTGCGCCACGTGCACCTGAAGGACGCGCGACGGCCTGCCGACGGTCGCATCCCGTGGCCGCCGGTGCTCACCGGGACCGGCGACTTCCCGGCCGCCCGCACGCTCGAGCTCCTGCGGCGCGCGCGCTACGACCGCTGGCTGTCCTACGAGTGGGAGAAGCGCTGGCACCCGGCGATCGAGGAGCCCGAGGTCGCGCTGCCGCACTTCCTCGGCTGGGCCTCGGCGGGGCTACGACAGCGGAAGGACGAGGCGCCCGCGACGGGCCGCCTGCTCGCCGTCGGACGGATGCGGATCGAGGTGCACGAGGATCGTCCCGCGGTCGGCCGAGCGGCGGCGGCCGCCATCGCCGACGAGATCCGCACGCTCGTGAAGCGCGACGGAAAGGCCGCCGTGATCTTCGCCTCGGCGCCGTCGCAGAACGAGTTCCTCGCGGAGCTCCGGCAGGCGCCCGGGATCGACTGGTCGAAGCTCACGGCCTTCCACCTCGACGAGTACGTCGGCGTCGGCCCCGATCATCCGGCGTCCTTCCGCCGCTTCCTGATCGACCGGCTCTTCTCGCACGTGAAGGTGGCCGCGTTCCACGGGCTCGACGGCCAGGCGAAGGATCTCGCGGCCGAGTGCGCGCGCTACACGCAGCTGCTGCACCACGAGGCGCCGCGGCTCGCGATCCTCGGCATCGGCGAGAACGGTCACCTGGCGTTCATCGATCCGCCGGTCTGCGATTTCGCGGAGCCGGCCGACGTTCGGGTCGTCGAGCTCGACGAGCCCTGCCGCCGCCAGCAGGTGAACGACGGCTGCTTTGCGAGCCTCGAGGAGGTCCCGCGCACCGCGCTGTCGCTCACGATCCCGTTCCTGCTG
Source organism: uncultured Acidobacteriota bacterium (assembly GCA_963744315.1). Lineage (GTDB taxonomy): Bacteria > Acidobacteriota > Vicinamibacteria > Fen-336 > Fen-336 > DATBSL01. Next base: position 396,737 of record CAVUTB010000020.1, on the reverse strand, counting down.
CGCGTGCCGCGCGCCGTGGCGATCGTGCCCGGCCCCGCCAAGCGCGCGGCGATCACCGCGGCGGTACGAGGGCCGGTCACGCGCGCCTGCCCGGCATCGATCCTGCGCCGCCACCCGGACGCGACGCTCGTCCTCGACGAGGCATCGGCGGCCGGGCTCCGCTGACCGGCCGCCGCGTCCTCACTTCTGCTACGGGCGGCGGCGGCGCAAGCGCAGCCCCGCCGCGGCCAGGCCCGAGCCGAGCAGCACCAGCGACGCCGGCTCGGGCACCGGCGCGAGGAACCCGCGGATCTCGCCGGCGGGGAACATCGAGCTGTGGATGTTGAGGTAGCTCTTCCGCGTCCAGCATTCCGGCGATCAGCGCCGCCTCGGCCCCTGCCGCCGTCCCGCCGTTCGCTGCGACGAAGGGGGCGTTGAAGCTGGCAGTGTCCGTCAAGTCGAAGAGGTGGGAGTAGGTGCCCGCCGTCCCCGAGGGGAATCCGGTGAAGGTAGGTGTCACGGTGGCGACGCCCACCGCTCCGGTGAGCGGCACCATGGTGCAGCAGTGGATGTGCGCGGCCGTGTTCGGGGCCAGCAGGCCGCCGAACGTCGTGTCGATCTGCAGCGTGTGGGCGACGTCGTCCCACGTGACGAGCGCCGTGCCGGTGCCGGGGGAGGCGTTGGGGGTCGCCTCGGCCGCACCGGAGAGGACTGCGAAGAACGAAATCGGTACGGCATAGATGGCCGGCGCCGAGAGCAGCAGCACGGCCAGGATGGCCAGCATCATCGGTCGAGCTCTCATACGGTTCCTTCCTGTCTCCGGAGGGCCCGGTTCCCCTGCGCGAGCTCCCAGCGCGCCAGTGACCGGTTCGGATGCCAAGAATGCGTGCAAGCTGCTTGCCATTTTGTGTCTACAGCCTAGCCATCGCGGCCGCTCGATCGTCGTAAGGCGTTGTCGTCAAACGGAAAGCGCGCCGCCGCACTGCGCCTGCCGCACGCCGGGTCGGGCGTCGCACCCGTCGTGAACCCTGTAAGGGAACTCGACATTCGTTGCAAGAACCGCTTCGCCTACTCCTCGAACTTGAGCTCGTGCGGGTCGCGCTCGCGGCCGGTGGGGATCGCCAGCTCGGCGTAGAGGTCGGGCCGGCGCGCCTGGATCCAGAGCCGCCCGGTGGCCCTGTCGAGCAGCGACGCGTCGAGATCGGCGACGACCATCTCGTCCCCGGCCTTCCAGGTCTCGGCGAGCACGCGGCCGTAGGGATCGAGGACCATCGCGTTGCCGGTCCGGATCTCGTCGTCGTCGACGCCGATGCCGTTGCTGAACAGCAGGAACAGGCCGTTGTCGTGCGCGCGGCTCGGCAGCCAGCGCATCAGCCAGGCGCGTCCCTTCTCGCCGCGCAGCTCGCGCTCGATCGCCTCGGGATTCGCCTGCCGCTCGTCCCAGAGCGCGGCGGTCGATGACGCCCATCAGGTGCGGGTTCGTGGTGCGGCAGCCGCCGGTCTGGTGCGGCGCGATCAGCATCTCGGCGCCGCGCAGCGCCGTGATGCGGACGTTCTCGACGATGTTGTTGTCGTAGCAGATCGAGCACGGCCGCCCGCACGCCGTGCGGAGTGTCGAAGACCGTGTGCTCCGAGCCCGCCCGGATCGCCGGATGCTCGAACGCGTGGAGCTTGCGATGGCAGACGACGCGTCCGTCCGGCATCGCGACGACGTACGCTGTTGTGGAAGACTCCCGGCTCGCCGGCCTCGACGAGGCCCGCGCCGATCGTGATCCCGAGACGGTCGGCGAGCGCGGCGAGGCGCCGGGCGGCGGGCCCGTCGGGGACGGGCTCGGCGAGCGCCGCGAGCGCGGGCACGCCGAGGCGGCGCAGGAACCAGTAGCCCGTGAGGCAGCACTCGGGAAAGGCGACGATGCGGGCGCCGCTCTCCGCGGCCTGCTCCGCAAGACGCGTGAGGACGCGGAAGTTCCTCTCCTTGTCGCCGGCCGCGCTCTCCATCTGCACGGCCGCGACGCGCACGTCCTTCATCGCGCCGTCTCGCGCGCGGCGGTCGCGTTCCGCGCCGCGCGCTCTCTGACCGCGAGCGCGTTCGCGCGGTAGAGCCGCTCGAGCAGCTCGGGCTCGAGCCCCAGCCCCGAGTAGCTCCAGTGGTACGAGAAGCGGTCCGAGTAGAAGTGCTCGTCGAGCGTCTCGAGGATCCGGAACGTCAGGCGGTACATGTCGGGGCTCGCGCCCATGTCGGTGCCGTACACCAGCCGGTTGCGGTAGCGCGCGAAGAAGCGCGCCGCGGCGCGGGGGATGACGGCCGACTCGGCGAAGCGCGCCGCGAAGTCGGCGTAGAGGTTCGGCAGGCGGTCGAAGAGCGCGCCGAGCTGGTCGAGGTCGTAGTCGAGGTTGGCGAGATGGCAGGCGACGAAGGTCGTGCGCGGATGGCGCGCGACCGCGCGCTCGAGCACCGCCACCATGCCGGCGTGGTCCACGATGCCCGGCTTGTCGTCGAGCCGCCACTTGACGGCGTTCATCAGGCCGTCGTTCGTCTCGTCCATCGGCTGGTACATCCAGATCGGGTCGGCCACGTGGATGCTGATCGGCATCCCGAGCTCGCCGCAGCGGTCGATGAGCGGCGCGAGCCGGGCGTCGTCGAAGTGCAGTCCCTTCGCCTTGCCGAACTGCATCCCGAGTCCCTTGTCGCCCTCTTCGCCGACCCCCCGCGCGCCCTTCTTGAAGCAGCGATCGAGCTCCCGGACCGCCGCCGGGCCGTAGCCCGGCTGGTCGAAGCCCGTGTAGTCGAAGCCGCACCAGAGCTCGAAGCGATCCTTGTGCCGGGAGTAGAGCTCCACCAGCCGGTCGAACTCCTCGCCGAAGGCGCCCGTCAGCAGGATCGTCTTCTCGACGCCGACCGCGTCCATCACCTCGACCCAGCGGTCGATCTCCGCGGCCGTCTTCGCGTAGCGCGGGTGCGCGTGCATGTCGATCACGGGATGGCGCGCCTTCTCGACGTTCGTGACCGGGAGCTTGTGGAGCACGCGCGGCCGGTAATCCTTGAGCCGGATCTCGTCCGGCGATTTCGCCGCGTCGGTCTGCGCGTGCGCGACGCTCGCCGCGAGTGCGAGCGACAGGATCGAGCCGGAGTGCCGGGCGAGTCGCGAGGCGGCCATGATTCCGCTCCTTGTGTGCTATCGCTCCTCGAGGGCGAGCCGCGCCATGTGGTGCGGCATTCCCTTGTCGGGCAGCGTGAAGACCTGGCGCAGCGCCTCGTCGCCCTCGGCCGTCCTCCCCAGCGCGCGCAGCAGCAGCCCGCGCCCGAGCGTCGCGAGAGCCGGGTAGTGGCCGCCGCGGAAGAGATAGGTGTCGGCCTCGGCGAGCGCCGCCTCGAGCCGGGGGCGCCACTCCGCGTCGCTCGCCTCGCCGAGCCGCTGCGCGGCGCGATACGCGAACGCCGCCTGTCGCAGGTCGCGGCCGGCCGTCGCGCGTCGCCAGTGCTCGCGCGCCGCCGCTTCGTCGCCAATCTCGGCCTGTAGCTCGCCGAGGTAGTACTGGAAGCGCGGCGCGTCCACGAACGGCTTCATCCCGTCCTTCGTGAAGTCGAACCCCGACACGGGCTGGCCGAGCGTCGCCGCGAGCGCCTGCGCCTTGGCCTTGTGCCCGGCCTTGGCGACCGCCATCGCCTCGCGCAGCTTCACCTCGAGGTACACCTGCCGCACGTTCGTCCCGAACTCCTCGCGCGGGAAGAAGCGGCCGGGGAAGAGCGCCTCCGCTTCGGCGAAGCGAGAGGCTTCGGCGAGCGCGAGCGACAGCTTGTAGACGAGCGTCGAGGGCAGCGGGGTGCCGGGATAGCGCTGGAGCACGGCAATCCGCTCGTCGGCGCCGCGTCCCAGCAGGCTCAGCGCCTGGTCGGCGCCCTGGTAGAGCTCGACGTTCGTCGGGTCGGCGCTCATCCCTTCCTCGAACGCCCGCAGCGCGTCCTTGGCGCCGTCGCGGCGCGAGTAGAGCAGCGTCAGGCCGATGTTGCGATGGAGCACGGGGATCCGCGGATCGAGGGCGCGCGCCTTCTCCCACTCGCCGAGGGCTTCTTCCGTCTGGCCGCCCGCGAGGAAGAGCGACCCGAGCAGGAAGTGCGCCGTCGCGTCGCTCGGGTTCGCTTCGAGCGCGCGGCGCAGGACGAGGATCGACTCGGGCCGGTTCGGAAAGACGTAGCGGGTCGACTGGCGCGAGGCGAGCGCGAAGTCCGCGCGCCCGGAGCGGCCGAGGCGCTCCTCGCAGTAGCCGCGGTAGTAGGCGACGAGCGGGTAGTCCTGCGGCAGGACCGCCCCGGGCTCGGAGGCCGTGCCGGCGGACGGATAGGCTCGCGCGAGGAGCGCGCGCGCGTCGTCCCAGAGGCCGATGGCCATGTAGTCGACGGCCACTCCCAGCACCCGTTCGGGGTCCGAGGCGAGGTGCGCCCAGAGCGACGGGTCGCGGGCGCCGAGCAGGATCGCCTTCGTGCCGGAGCAGCGAGCTCGCCGGGTCCTCTTCGAGCCAGTGACGCAGCCGCGTCTGCGCCTCCTGCCTCCGCCCGAGATGGCGCAGCAGGGCCACCTCCATGCCTCCGGCGCGGACGAGGCGAGGCGAGTCGGCGAGCGCTTCGCGCACGAGCCGCAGGCCCAGCGCGGGGTCAGGTCTTGCATTGACGCATCGAGCCGTCTGGCTTCCAGAATCGGGAGCCGAAGGGGTGCAGGGATGCGCTAATTCAAGACCTGACCCCTCGCGAGCCGCGAGCGCGGCGAGGTGAAGCAGGGACGCCGGGCGGACCGCGGGAAGCGTCGCCGCCTGGTCCCAGGCGAAGCGGGCCTTCTGGGTCTCGCCGAGGAACTCCTCGGCGAGGCCCAGGTAGTAGAGAGACTCGCCGTCGTTGCTCGCGCGCGCGACGGCCCGCGACAGGTGCGGGACGGCTTCGGCGTAGCGCTTGAGGCCGACCGCGAGGCGGCCCGCCGCCCGGTGGAGCGCCACGCTCTCGGGAAAGACCGCGAGCGCCGCGTCGTAGGCGTCGTGTGCTTCGAGCCGCTTGCCGTTCAGCTCCTGGTGGCGGCCGAGCTCCAGCCAGTCGCCCTCGCTCCGCCGCTCCGCCGGCGGAAACACGTAAGGCGCCTGCGGTCCCGTCTTCACGTCGGAGCGGGAGACGAAGTCGTAGCCGTTCTCGGTGTGCGCCAGCAGCACGCGTTCCTGCGCGTCGCGGATCTCGACGGTGTACGGGCCCTTGGCCGTGAGATCGGGGAAGCTCCGATCGAACGCTCCGGCTGGCGTCAGCGAGAGCGGCTCCTCGCGGACGCTCGTCGCTCCGTCGCGCACGCACGACCCGGCCGCCCCGCAGCGACCGCGTGAGATTGATCCCGACGCGCAGCGCGCCCGTCGCCTCGCGCCGCAGGTGCAGGACGCCCGAGTCGTTGGCCCGCGACCAGCCGCCGATCTTCCGCACGGGCTGGTACGACTCGCGGAAGCGCAGGACCTGCTCGGGCTCGAGGAAGGCGTAGGTCTCCTGGTTGCGGAAGAGCCCGGCCTGGACCTCGAGGTAGGCGCTTTCGTCGTCCGAGAGCGCGCGGCGCCAGTCCCGGCCCTCGTCGTCCCAGCCCCAGGACCAGATCTTCTTCCCGGGCATGTCCTGGTGATCGGCGACGTGCACGACGCCCGACTCGGTCGCCGGACGGTAGACGCCCATGAAGGGCTCGCGGCTGCCGTAGGAGAAGCGCGAGACGAAGCCCGCGAGGTGGTTGCCCGGCCGGCTGAGGTCGGTGCCCGTGGCGTCGACCGGCCAGGTGTCCACGTCGGCGAAGTGGTGGGCCGCGGTGAGCTCCATCGGGTAGAGGATGCGCGAGTCGGCGTCGGCGCGGACCGAGGCCGTGGTCCACCAGTAGAAGCGGTGTCGCACGTCGCTGCGGTTGTAGAGCGTCGTGGTCTGCTCGAGGAGCGAGCTCCCGGGCCGCAGCGTGAGCTCCACGCGCCAGGTCATGCCGTAGGGCCTGTCGGTGTTGCCGACCCAGACCGAGCCGCTGCCGTCCGCGTGGCGCACGGTCGCGAAATCGACGGGCGAGACCGTCATCCAGTTGTGCGACACCGGGAAGTTGAACTCGACCCCGAGCGCCACCCAGGCGCCCCGATACGCGACGTCGGCGTACTTGATCGCGGTGTTGGCGTAGAAGAGCTCCTGGCCGTTCGACTTGTCGACCAAGCTGTAGATGCGGCCTCCCAGGTCGGGCAGCACGACCAGCTTCAGGTACTCGTTCTCGAGCACGAGCGTGCGCCAGGCCTTCGGGGCGCGGCGGTCGGTCAGGTTGGTGCGCGTGGTGTAGGGATAGATCAGGAACGGCCGGCGGGCGAAGAGATCGAAGCGCGGGTTGACGTCCGGCAGCTCCTCCTCGTACGTCGGGAGCGTGAGGGTCGATTCGGAAACGCTGACCGCTCGAGGGACCGGCGGCTTCGGGGTCTCGGCCGACTCGGCCGCTGCCGCGGCGAGGACGAGCACGACGGCGAGAGATGACGCCGCGGTTCGGATCACGGTGTCCGGATCTCGAAGGTTGTCTCGCGGCGGAGCGTCTGCCCGGCGACAGCGTCGGTCACGTCGAGTCTCACAAGGTAGGCGCCGGGCGCGTAGCCCGCGAGCGGGATCGGCCCGACGGAGGCCACGGCGTCGGGAGTGGCGAAGGCGTCCTCCGCGCCGCGAGCCACGGGCTTGCCGTCCTTCAGGATGCTGAACCTCGATCGCAGCGCGGCCTTGCCCGTGGCGGGATCGACCCTCGCGCCGTGAAGCGTGGCGACCACCATCAGCGCGTCCGACGCTGCGAAGACGTTGCCGAAGCGCGGACGGATGCGGCGGGGGCCGAGCTGCATCGCCGCCCACGGATCGTGCGCGTCCGCAGCCGCGCTGGTCGGCTCGTCCGGATACGCGACGATCGGGCTCGCCGCGAGCGCGGCGCCGCCGAAGTCGGGCACCTCGAGGTCGAGGGTCGTCGTTCCGCCCTTGCCGGTGTCGGGCAGCTGGACGGCTACCGTGATCTGGTAGCGGCCCGGCTTCAGCGGCAGGCTCCAGGACGCGACGGCCGAGCCGTCCGGGAGCCGCGCGAGGCCGCTCTCGCGCACCGCGGTGCCCAGCGGTTGCCCGCTCGCATCGGCGGCTCGCACCGCGAGCGAGGCGCGCTCGCTCGCCGGGGCGGCTGGCCAGCGCGCGAGCCCTGCGACGAGCGCTTCGCCCTTCGGGGCGCGCAGCACGAGCTTCGCCTCGGCCGCGAGCGGGAAATCGGAGCGCGGCGCGCTCAGCAGATCGATGGCGCCCGCCGCGGAGCCGGCCCGCTGGGCGAGCGGGACGAGACGGCCGTCGGCGCCGCGCGTGTACGCGACCTGCGGGCGCGAGACGAGCGCCGCTGCCGCGCGTGCCAGGTCGTCCGCGAGGATCCCGCCCTCGGCAAAGCGGCACTCGGAGTCGAACGCGACCCGAAGCTCCGCGCTGGTGAAGCGGAAGGCGCGGCTCGGCCGGTCCCGGTAGACCCAGGTCTCGGCTCGGCGGTCGCCCTCGCGCACGTACTGGAGGTTGTCGAAACGGGTCCGCGTCTCGAGGCCCTGCACCTCCTCCGGAGGACCGAGCAGCGCCAGCACCTGGCCGCACCCGGTCTCGGCGCCTTTCTGGTTCGGGTAGGAGAAGAGCTGGTCGGCCCGCGTCCATGCGCCGCGAATGCTCGCCTCGAGCTCGTTCGCCGCCGTGCCCGGCGTGGGGTCGCGCCGCGCCCAGAAGATCTCCTGGAACGCGCGGCGGTCCTCGTCGTCCCGGAGCTCCTTCAGAAGCGCCTGCTCCTCGGGAAGCAGCAGGAGCCGGGCGAGCCGCGGAAAGCGCCGCGGATCGACGTCGGCCGTGTCGGCACCGCGCGCAGCCGCCCCGAGCGCCGCGAGGAGCAACAAGAAGGAGAGGTGGGTCCGAGCGGGCATGGGCGGGCGGAAGCATACTCCCGATCGTCTTGCGTTTGATATTTTTCTCTTGCGTTTACCTGTCTTTTTCTTCTATCTTCGGGCGCGGCTTCCCCCGAAATCCATGCCCGCCAGCGTGAAAGCCGTCAGCCCGATCGACTTCGCCGTCATCGCGGCCTACATGCTGCTGATGCTCGGGATCGGCTTCTACGCCATGCGCTTCAACCGGGGGGCGTCGGACTACTTCAAGGGGGGCAACCGCATCCACTGGCTGGCCGCGGGCCTTTCCTCCTTCATGAGCGGCTTCTCGGCCTGGACCTTCACGGGCGCCGCCGGTCTCGCCTATCGCCAGGGGCTCGTGGCGATCCTGCTCTACGTCGGCAACGCCTGCACCTTCCTGCTCGGCTACTACCTCTTCGCCGCGCGCTGGCGGCGCGCGCGGATCTCACCGTGATGGAGTACCTCGTCTCCCGCTACGACGAGCGGACGCGCCAGGCCTTCTCCTGGACCACGATCTTCTTCCAGCTCTTCACCGGGGCCGCGATGCTCTACGGGCTCGCGCTCTTCGTCGCGCCGGTCTGCGGCTTCTCGCTGCCGTGGGCGATCGTCGCGTCGGGAGTCGTGATCCTGGCCTACTGCGTGATCGGGGGGCTCTGGGCCGTCGTGATCACCGACTTCCTTCAGGCCGCGATCCTGATGCCCTTCACGATCGTGATGTGCTTCGCGTCGCTCGCGAAGGTGGGAGGGCTCTCGGGGCTCGTGGCCGCGCTGCCGCCGGAGCTCGTGTCGCTCCGGCTGCCCGCCGAGTACGGCTGGGGCTACGTGCTCTGCTGGACCGTGATGGTGAGCTTTGGCTACAACACCGCGGCGATGGCCCAGCGCTACTTCAGCGTCGAGGACGAGCGCGCCTCGCGCAAGATCGCGCTCCTCTGCTTCGGGCTGTTCCTGGTGGGGGCCTTCATCTGGTTCGTGCCGCCGCTCGCGATGCGCGTGCTCCACCCCGACCTCAAGGCGATCTGGCCGGGGCTCAGCAACCCGCACGAGTCCTCGTACGCGCTCGCGGCGCTCACGCTGCTGCCCGACCGGCCTCGTCGGCATCATGCTCGCCGCGATGCTGAGCGCCACGATGTCGAGCATCTCGGGCCTGCTGAACATGCACGCCTCGATCATCTCGAGGGACATCTTCCCGACGCTCTTTCCGCGCCGGGCGGGAGAGTCGGAGAAGCTGACGGTGGCGTGGACCGCGACCTTCGCGGTGGGCGTCGCGATCATCGGGATCGCGCTTGACGATGGCGGGCGGCGGTCGCAGCGTCTTCTCCGCGATGGTGACCTTCAACACCGTGATGTCGCTCGCCTACGGCCCGCCGGCGCTGCTCGGGCTCGTGGTGCGGCGGACGCCGAGCTGGTCCGGCCTCGCCGCGTTCGCCGTGGCGCTCGTGGTGGGCTCGTACGGCACCTTCGTGCTCGGCTGGGGCGTCGTGACGAACGTCCTGATCGTGGTGCCGGCGTCGGTCGCGGTCTTCTTCCTGAGCCGGCTCTTGCCGGAGACCGACCCCGCGCACGCCGCGCGCCACGACGAGCTCTTCCGGCGCCTCGACACGCCCGTGAACGTGGCCGCGGAGCTCAGCGACAGCCTACGACCCCACCGTCCGAGGTCTTCCGCTTCCTGAGCCGGACGACGGGCCTCGTCGGCCTGCTCTGCGTGCCGCTCGTTTTCACGGCGCCCGCTGAAGAGCGAACGACCGTGATCGCCTACGTCGCGATCACGCTCGCCGTCGCGCTCACGCTCGCGCTCGTCCGCGGACGGGACGCGGCCGGGGTGCCCGCTCCGGAGCCGTCGCGTTGAGGCGCGCGGCCGTTGCCGTGCTGGTCGCGCTCACGATGGCCCGCGCCGGCGTCGGCGGGCGTGGCGGGCCTCTGGGCCGTCTCGGACGGCGAGAAAGTCGAGCGGGACGATCGCGCGCACCCGCTGAAGGGCGGGAACGCGGTCTGGGACGGCCGCGTCGTCCGCTCTGGCGGCGGCCCGCAACGAGATCGTCGCGTTCCAGGCGATCGTGGAGGCGGACGCGCGCGGGCATCGGCGCGCTCCACGCCTCGCTGCCGGCGCTGCGTCGCGACGGCGGCGGCGCGATCGAGTACAAGGCGCCGGTCGCCGATCCCGTCGCTGTCCGTCGGCCGCCCGATCCAGCTCTTCTCGGTCCACTACATGAACGTCACGGCCGAGAGCCACGCCGAATGGGCCTGGAAGCCGGGAAGCCCGGCGGCGCCGCGCGACACGACCGGCTGGAAGCCGGTTCAGCTCGTGCCCGAGAACGCGCGCGCAGGGCCGCGGCGGCTTCCCGCTCGCCGTGGGCCCCGGCCTCGGACAGTCGCTCTGGATCGAGATCTACGTCGAGCCGCGTCGCTCCCGCCCGGCCTCTATCGCGGAACGCTCACGGTCACCGCGGACGGCAAGGCCGCGCCGCTGCCGGTCGAGCTGCGACGTCTTCGACTTCACGCTGCCGGACGAGAACAGCCTGCCGCGATGGTCTACTACGAGCCCGACCAGCCGGAGCTGTACCAGGGCCAGAACCTCGACCCCGCCTACCACCGCTTCGCGCACCGCCACCGCGTCGAGCTCGTGCACGCGTACGACGAGGCGGCGGTCGAGGCGCGCCGCGGCCGTTTCGACGGACGCGACTTCACGCGCGAGCGCCGGCTACGAAGGCCCCGGCGAGGGCAAGGGCAACACGATCGTGCCGACCTCGTTCTACGGCCCGGGCCGCGGCTTCGAGGAGCGGCAGAGCGCCTGGAAGCGCTCGGACGCCTGGATGAGCTTCGTCGCCCGATCGCTGCCCGGCGCGACGCACGTTCCTCTACCTGCCGGACGAGCCGTACCCGGAGCAGTACGCCGAGGTCCGCCGCTTCGCCGAGAACGTCCACTCGAACCCGGGCCCGGGCGGCAAGCTGCCCGTCTTCGTCACCAAGCGGATCGTCCCGGAGTTCGCAGGGGCTCATCGACATCTGGTGCGTCCCGCCGCAGGCCTTCGACATCGCAGGCTGCGGCAGCGGAGCGCGCGGCCGGCCGGCGGGTCTCGTTCTACAACGGCGGGCGCCCGCAGGGCCCGACGCCTGGTCATCGACGCGCCCGCGACCGAGGCGCGCGTCGTCGGCTGGGCCGCGTTCAAGCACGACGTCGCGCTCTACTTCTTCTGGCACGGCGTCCACTGGCAGCACAACCGCCAGAAGCAGGGCGAGCGCAAGCAGAACGTGTGGGCGAACCCGATCACCTTCGACAACCGCGGCCAGCCGAGGAAGCCCGTCGACGACCAGGGCTACCTCAACGGCGACGGCGTCCTGCTCTACCCGGGCGCAGGAGAAGGTGCACCCCGACGAGGACCGCGGCATCGCGGGCCCGATCGGCACGGTCCAGCTCGCGAACCTGCGCCGCGGCGCTGCAGGACCACCTGTACCTGACGCTGGCGCGCCGGCGCGGGCTCGACGCCGAGGTGAACGAAGGCGCTCGAGCGCGGTCGTGCCGCGCGTGTTCTCGGACGCGGGCGAGACGGTGGGCTTCGCGGAGACGGGCGAGGCGTTCGAGGCCGCCGGCGGCGGCTCGCGGAGGCCACTGGCCGCGGAGGCGATCGAGGACCGCGCGCGGCGTACGACTGCGGCGCGACGCAGCCGCCGCCGGCCGCTCGCGCGACGCTCCCGCGCGCCCCGCATGCTCGTCGCCGAGCGCGACGCGTTCTCGGGCCTGCCGGCGCTCAAGGCGCGCTGGGCGGCGGGAGAGCGGCCTGCGCCGACGACCTGCCGGGCTGCGCGCTCACCTCGTGCTCCTGCCGGGGGACGAGTCGTTCGCGCAGCAGCGCGCTCGCAGAGATGCTCCGCGCCGATCCGCCGACCGGCTGGAAGGGCTCGAGCCGCTACATCGCGCTACCTGCGCCGCGCGCTCGCGTTCGACTGGCTCTACGGCTACGCCGGCTTCGACGCGCGCGCTCAAGGACGCGGTGGCCAACGACCTCGTGGAGGGCGCGCGCGACATGCTCGCGCTCCAGTCGCTGGCCGATCCCGCGCAGGCCTCGTACCACAACCACACGCGCGCGCGAGCTGGCCCTCGCCGTCTTCGCGCTGGTCGCGGTCGAGGGGCACGCGTCCGTCGAGGCGCAGGCGGCGCCGCTGCGCGCACAGGCCCGGCGGGCGCTCGACAACATCCTCGAGAGACGGAGCTCGTGAACCCGGAAGGCGGCTACCACGAGTCGATGGACTACATGCGGATCACCTGGGCGCCGCTCGCGCTGATGGCCGAGCTGCGGCGGACGACCACGGGCGACGACCCGGCGCGCGCGCTTCGGCGTCTTCCGCAACATGGGGCCCACCTACCTCTACAAGGTGCTGCCCGACGGCAGTCGAGGCGCGCGACGACGACAACGAGTTCCCGCACCTCGACGCGCTCGACAACGTCGTGCTCGGCTACGCCGTCCACCGCTTCAAGGACCCGTACGCGGCGTGGCTCCTGCAGCAGAGCGGCGTGGCTGCCCGCGGAGTGGGCGAATCCCGGTGCTCGAGTTCCTCTGGAGCGACGCGTCGGTCGCGCCGCGCGATCCCGCGACCACGACCGAGGCCGAGCTGCCGCGGCATCGGCTCTTCCCGCGGCATCGGCCACCTGGTGCTGCGCGACGGCTGGGGCGACGGACTCGACCTGGATCCAGCTCGCCTCCGGCCCCTACTTCGCGAAGCACGACCACCTCGACGCGACCACTTCGTCGTCTACCACAAGGGCTACCTGGCGATCGACGCGGGCGCCGACTACACCGACACCGAGAGCCCGCACTACCTGAACCACTACCGGCGCACGGTCGCCCACAACACGATGCTGGTCTACCAGCCGGGCGAGTCCTTCTTCTGGGGCGAGAACCGCTGGCCGGCCGCCAACGACGGCGGCCAGCGCATGGACTCGTCGCGCTTCTGGAACTGCGTCGGAGCCTCGAGGACTTCCGGCGCACGCGCGACCTCTGGGACCGCTGTCGGCTCGATCCGGTGGCGGCCGAGCCCGGCTACCGCTACGCGCGCGCCGACGCGACGCGGTGCCTACCAGCCGTCGAAGCTCGACGCGCTTCACGCGCGAGCTGGTGCTGGCTGCGCGCGCCCGACGTCCTCCTCGTGCTCGACCGCGTCCGCTCGAGCGATCCCTCCTTCCGCAAGACCTGGCTGCTCCACGGCGTGGCCGAGCCGAAGGTGGAAGCCGAGGCCGCGGGCACGAGCGCCGGCAACGGCGGCACGAGCTATCGCTCGGCCTCGCTCGTCACGTTCGAGGACGGCCAGGGCCGGCTGCGCGTGCACCCGCTGCTGCCGCGCGAGCGCGAGGTGATCGTCCGCGGCGGTGCGGGGCCCGAGTTCTGGACGCCGGGCGACGAGCGCGGCGGTGCCTGGGGCTCGGGCCAGAACTGGCCGCTCGACCCGCCCGAGGGCGGCCCGCTGCCCGACGATCCCTACCTGCGCAAGATGTGGCTGACGTTCTGGGACGGCATCGAGAAGCTGTCGCCGTCGAACCGCCGCGCGGTGGTGCCGGGCGGCTGGCGCATGGAGACCTCGCCGGCCTCGCCGCTCGAAAGAGGACGTGTTCCTCCACGTGCTCGAGATCGGCGACCGCGACGCGAAGCCCGCGCGGCGGACCGCGGGCATCGAGGGCCACGGGCTCGCGGGGGCGTCGATCGAGGACGAGACGACCGTGCTCTTCGCCTCTGCCGACGAAGGGGAAGCGACGCTGCCGGACGTCCGGACACGGCGCCTCCTGCTCGTGGGTCTTCGGCCCGCCGCGTCCTACGAGATCCAGGTCACGTCGGGATTCGCGCCGGGGTCGCCGGTCTGGCGGGCGAGCGCCGAAGCGGGCGACGAAGGCACGCTCGGGCTTCCCTGGGATGGCGTGCGGGACGGCCGCCTGCGCCTGAAGCGCCTCCGGTAGCCGAAGGAGTCGACGACGATGCTTCGCACGATGAAGGTCCGGACCGCAACGGCCGTGCTGCTGGTCGCCGCGGCCGGGTTGGCGGCCGAGCGCGCCCGGCCGCCGATGCCGAAGATCACGAAGCCGCTGATGTTCGACACGCCCGAGGCGGACGCCGTGCTCGCCGCGCTCCAGGTGTTCCCGGCGGACAACTGGTGGAACCGGGACATCTCGGCACTGCCCGTCCACGAGGACTCGGCGCAGATGATCGCCGGGATCGGAGCCGACAAGCCGCTCGAGTACAACCTCGACATGGGCTTCGTGATCGTGCCCGCCCGGCCAGAAGCGGATCGACGTCAAGCTGCTCGACTACGCGAGCGAGTCCGACCCCGGACCCTTCCCGCTCCCCGACGAGGCGCCGATCGAGAACTGGCCGCTCACGCGGAACGAGAACCAGAAGGCCCTGCCGCAGCCGGGGCAGACGCTCGCGCAGTTCCAGAGGGACGCCGAGGGCGACCGGCACGTGCTGGTCGTCGACCCGGTGAACGGCAAGCTCCACGAGTTCTACGGCACGAAGCGAACCGACGACGGCTGGCAGGCGTTGCAGGCCTCGACCTTGGGACCTGCGCAGCGGGGCGCTCCGCAAGGAGCGCTGGACCTCGTCCGACGCGGCGGGGCTCCCCGTCTTCCCGGCGGTCGTGCGCTACGACGAGTGCGCGCGGGGCATGGTCGAGCACGCGATGCGCTTCACCGTGCGCCGGACTCGGCGCGCCTACGTCCTGCCGGCGACGCATTGGGCGAGCCAGAGCCGGGATCCCGCGCACCCCCGGATGGGCGAGCGCTTCCGCCTGCGCCGCGACTTCGACGTCGCCGGGTTCCCGCCCCACGTCCAGGCGATCCTGAAGGGCCTCAAGACCTACGGCATGTTCGTCGCGGACAACGGCAGCGACTGGTGGATGTCGATCGCCCCCGACCGCCGGCTCGAAGGGCTGGAGGCGCTGCACCGCGTGAAGGGCGTCCGATTTCGAGGTCGTGGAAACGGGGGAGCGGACGGTGCAGGGGTGGTGAGGTGAGACTCTGCCAGATCGGCTGCGGCGAGCACGCCCGTGTCGCGCACGGGCCGTCGCAGCGGCGTCTCGTGGCGGAGCAACGGGACCTGCTGCTCGCCGGCTGCTGCGACATCGAAGGGCTGCGGGCCGAGTCCTTCCGGGCCGAGTTCGGCTACGCGCGCGCGTACACGGACCCGGTGGCGATGCTCGACGCCGAGCGGCCGGACGCCGTGGTGGTGGTGGTGCCCGTGGAGCGGCGCGGTCGACGTCGGCTCGCTGGTGCTCGAGCGCGGCGTGCCGCTGCTGCTGGAGAAGCCGCCGGGCTCGACCGTGGCCGAGGTCGACCGGCTGATCGCCGTGGCGGAGCGCCTGCGCGTGCCGCAGCAGGTCGCCTTCAACCGCCGCTTCGCTCCGCTCGTGCGCGAGCTGCGCCGCAGGATCGAAGCGGGCGGGCCGCTGCAGCACCTGCACTACGAGATGACGCGCGTCGACCGCCGCGATCCCGACTTCTCGATCACGGCGATCCACGGTCTCGACGCCGTGCGCTACCTCTCCGGAGCCGACTACGCCGAGGCGCGCTTCCGCTACCGCGAGCTGCCCGAGCGCGGCCCGGGAGTCGCCAACATCTTCGTGGACGCCGTCATGGCGTGCGGCGCCACGGCGCACCTCGCGTTCTGCCCCGTGGCGGGCGTCCTGGTGGAGCGCGCCACCGCGCACGCGGGAGACGAGACCTTCTTCGTGCAGGTGCCGATGTGGAGCGGCGTCGACTCGCCCGGGCGGCTCGCGCAGTTCACGAAAGGGGAGCTCGCGTCCGAGGTGAGCGGAAGCGTGTGCGGAGACGGAACGGAGCTCTTCGAGCTCGGCGGCTTCTATCGCGAGACGGCCGCGTTCCTGGACGCGCTCGGCTCCGGGCAGCGCCCCTCGCCGGACCTTCGCGAGGCGCGCCAGTCGGTGGCGATCGCGGAGCACATCCGCGAGCGTCGCGGCGAGTTCCGGGCATGAGGGCCTGGCTCCTGGCGGCCGCCGCGGCTGCCGTCGCCGCTGCTGCGCTCGCTCCGCCCGAGCCGCTCGGCCCCACGCGGCCCGTCCGTCTCGACGCGTGGCGCGTCATCGGCCCCGGCGGCGGCGGGACCATGCGCCGTCCGGCCATAAGCCCGCACGATCCGAAGGTCGTGATGCTGGGCTGCGACATGACCGGCGCCTACATCACGGCGCGACGGCGGCGCCTCGTGGCGCATGTTCAACCTCGGCTCGACGCCGACCGCGTTCGCCTTCGATCCGCAATCGCCCGCGACGCTCTACGCCGGCGCCGAGGGCGTCTACAAGAGCGAGGACGCGGGCCGCAGCTGGCGGCTCGTGCTGCCCGATCCCGCGCAGAACACGACCGAGCGCTCGATCGGCGATCACGGCGACCGCATCTTCTTCACCGACGACCCCGCCTACCCGGGCAGCGGCCGCACCGTGACGATCCACGCGATCGCCGTGGACGAGGACGACCCGGCGCGGGTCTACGTCGCGGCGAGCGCCGCCGACTCGCCGATCCCCGGCACGCCCGCGTCGCCGACGCTGCTGCTCGAATCGAGGGACGGCGGCCGCCGCTGGTCGCGCGCGGCGTCCTTCGCCGCGGAGCGGATCTTCGCGGTCCACGGCACGAGCCGCGGTCCCGACGGCGCGGTGCGGGCGATCGGGGAGAGCGGCGTCCACGTCGGCCGCGCCGGTGGCTGGGAGCACTACGCGGCTCCCGGCGGGGCGCGCTTCGGCTCGGGCAGCTTCGGGCGGGATCCGCGCTCGGGCCTCGTGTTCGCCTACGCGACGCTGCCGCTCGCGCGCGAGGCGAGTGCTATCCGGGGCGGCGTGCAGGTGTCCGAGGACGGCGGCCGCAGCTGGAAAGCTGCGAATGGCACGCTGCTCGACGCCCTCCGCGAGGTCGGGCGCGGTGAGAGCTGGGGCGCAGCCAAGGGCTCGAGGCCGTCGCTCGGGCCGATCGCCGCGTCCGCTCATTTCCCGCTGGTGGCCTACGTCGGGCTCCGCGGCGTCGTCCTGCCGGGCCGAGGCGAGGCGGTGTGGAACGGCATCGCGAAGACGAGCGACGGCGGGCGCAGCTGGAGCGTCGTGCACGCCGAGTCCGACCGGCCGTCCGCGAACCTCGCCGCCTCCTGGATCGAGCCCCGCGCCGCCGAGGACGCGCACTCGGTCTGGTTCGACTCGCCGTACGACCTCGCGGTCGGACCGAACGCACCCGGCGTCGCGTTCGCGACGGACCTCTTCCGTGCGTACCGCACGACCGACGGCGGCGCCAGCTGGGCGCAGGCGAACTCCGAGCGGCGCGGCGACGATCGCTGGACGACGCGCGGCCTCGACGTCACCACGACCTACGGCGTCCAGTTCGACCCCCACGACGCGCAGCGCGTCTTCATCCCGTACACCGACATCGGCCTCTTCAGGAGCGAGGACGGCGGCGAGACGTGGACCGGCTCGTCGACCGGGATCCCCGTCGAGTGGCGCAATACGACGTACTGGCTCGCCTTCGATCCCGAGGTGAAGGACCTCGTGTGGGGCGGCTTCAGCGGGACGCACGACCTGCCGCGCCCCAAGATGTGGCGGCGCACGGACCCGGGGCGCTTCAAGGGCGGTGTCGCCGTCTCGACGGACGGCGCACGGCACTGGACGGTGTCGAGCCGGGGGATGGAGGAATCCGCCATCACCCACGTGCTGGTCGACCCCAGGAGCCCGAAGGGCCGCCGGACCCTCTACGCGACGGCGTTCGGGCGTGGGGTCTACAAGTCGACGGATCACGGCGCGAGCTGGAGGCTCGCGAACGACGGCCTCGCGGCCGATCCCGCAACCAGCCGTTCGCGTGGCGGATCACGCTCGTCCCGGACGGCACGCTCTACCTGGTCGTCGCGCGCGCGCAGCGAGGGCGGAGCGATCGGCGACGCGCGACGACGGCGCGCTCTACCGCTCGACGGACGGCGCCGAGAGCTGGACAAGGGTCACGCTGCCTCCGGGAACGAACGGTCCGAACGCGCTCACCGTCGATCCGGTGGATCCGACGGCGGCTCTACCTGTCGGCCTGGGGCGTCACGCGGCCCGACGGCGACACGGGCGGCGGCATCTTCCTGAGCACCGACGCCGGGACGAGCTGGCGCAACGTGCTGCCGGAGTCGCAGCACGTCTACGACGTGACCGTCGATGCCCGCGACCCGAAGCGTCTCTACGCGACGCGGCTTCGACCAGGCCGCGTTCCGCTCGACGGACCGCGGGGAGACCTGGGCGCGGATCCGCGGCTACAACTTCAAGTGGGGCCAGCGCGTGATCGCCGACCCGAAGGACGCCTCGAAGATCTACGTCACGACGTTCGGCGGCAGCGTCTGGCACGGACCGGCCGCGGGCGATGCGAGCGCCGCCGAGGACGTCGTGAAGACGCCGAGCCGGCTCGACCAGCTCGTGCTGGCGAACGTGCTCGGCACGCACGCCTTCCAGGTCGGCCTCGCGCGCAAGGACGGCACGTCCGATCCGGCCTGCTACCCGCCGGCCGCGCCCGAGCGACGCCGCGCTCGCCGCGCTCGAGACGCACCAGGCGGCGCTCCTCAAGGCGGACCCGAAGGCGGTGCGCGCCTGGGCCGAGGGCAAAGCGTCCTCGTTCGACCCGAACACCGACCTCGAGCCCCTCCTGCAGTCGGGGCTGCCGCTTCCGGAGACGCTCCCCGTGAACGTGTTCGGGGGCTGGCTGGCGGCTCACACGAAGGCGCACCGCCCCGTCGAGGTCCGGGCGATCGCGAGCCTCTTCCAGACCAACCTCGAGGTGGAGCGCGACGGCGACCGCCTGCAGGAGCTGTTCGCCTTCTACGCGGGTCTCGGTCTGCCGGTCTACCTCGGGCAGCTCGGGCTGCCGGGCGGCGATGCCGACTTCCTCGCGATGGGCCGCGAGCTCGAGGGAAGAAGCTGCGCGTCGCCGGTCGGCCTCACGGCCGCCGAGTGGCAGATCGCCGGCCGCAAGAACTGGAACTGGGGCGAGAAGAACCTCGGGATCCGCGACGACAAGGTGCTCGCCCGAGAGCTGCTCGAAGAGCCGGACGTGAAGGCGCTCGTCCCCAGGATCCGAGCGCTGCCCGCCGCAGCGCATTGCGGTCGTCGGACACTCCTTCACGATGCAGCTCCACTGGTCGACGCCGGGCGCCTTCGTGCCGATCGTGAGCGCAATCTTCGCGCGCGAGAACCCGAGAGTGGAGTTCCGGCAGTTCCAGGGCGGCGGGCTCACCTCGACGCGCGCCGTCAACCGCTTCTACTCGGACCTCGTCGCCTGGAAGCCGCAGCAGGTCCTGCTGGTGGTCATCAACCGGACCGACGAGGACCTCGCGAGCTTCCGCAAGCTGGGGCGCGGGCTCGCCGAGGCGGGAGCGCGTGTGCTGACGTTCGACGACGTGCACGACCCGAAGGGCACCGTGAACCAGCTGCGCGAAAAGGAAGCACGCGGCCGCGCGCGAGAGCGGCATGACGGTGGTCGAGGTGAACGGGCTGATCGGCAAAGCACCCGACCGGGACCGCTTCGTCTGCCTCGACGGCATCCACATGACGGAGCCCTACCACCGGCTGATGGCCAGGCAGTGGCTCTCCTTCCTGGTCGGCGCGCGCGACCGCGCGAGAGGCGTTGACTGGAGATCCGCGTCTTCGACACGAAGAGCGAGCTGGGGCGCGCGGCGGCGGCGCGGGCGGCCGCGGTGATCGCAGACGCGCTCGCGCGCGGCGGCGCCGCACGCGTGATCGCGGCGACCGGCGCCTCGCAGTTCGAGTTCCTGGACGCTCTCACCGCGACGCAGGGCATCGACTGGTCGCGCGTCGGCTGTTTCCACCTCGACGAGTACGTCGGGCTGCCCGACACGCACCCGGCGAGCTTCCGCCGCTACCTGCGCGAGCGGATCGTCGAGCGGGTGCACCCGGCGGCCTTCCACTTCCTCGACGGGCGACGCCGCCGACCCGGCCGCGGAGTGCCGGCGCGTCGGCGCGCCTGCTCGCGCGAGCGCCCGTCGACGTCGCCTTCGTCGGGATCGGCGAGAACGGCCACCTGGCCTTCAACGACCCGCCGGCCGACTTCGCGACCGAAGAGCCGTACCTGGTGGTCGAGCTGGACGAGGCCTGCCGGAGCCAGCAGCTCGGCGAGGGCTGGTTCGCGACGCTCGACGACGTGCCGCGGCGCGCGATCTCGATGTCGGTCCGCCAGATCCTGAAGGCGCGCGAGATCCTGTGCATCGTGCCGGACGCGCGCAAGGCCAGCGCCGTCCGCGACTGCCTGGACGGCCCGGTGAGCCCGATGCACCCGTCGTCGATCCTGCAGACGCACCCGCGCACGACGCTCTACCTCGACCGCGACTCGGCTGCGCTCTCGGAGCGCGCGGCGGCGGCGTCCAGGAAGGCGTGACGATCGGGCGGCAGGTCGCGTGGGCCGCGGCGGTCGCGGCCGTGGCGTGGGCGCTCGTCGCGTCGAGCCGCGCAGCGAAGCCGCGCAACGACATTCCCTTCAGCACCGAGGTCCGCACGCCGCACGTGCCCTGGGCGACGAAGCTGCCGGGCGGGCCGATCCGCGGCTTCTTCGTGCCGTCGATCATTCAGGGCCGGGACATGGTCGAGCTGATGCAGCGGCTCGCGCTCGAGGCCGACGACCGTCACGATCGACCGCGATTGGGACGTCAACTGCTGGGGAATCGGCGACTACTACGACGGCGACCACGTGCTGCGCGGGGACCGGGACGACTTCCGGATCGTCTACGGCTACGTCGAGGAGGAGCTGCGGAGCGCTAAGCCGTTCGAGGTGCTCGTGATCCCGGGCCTGAACGGCTGGTCGCGCTACACGCGCCGGACGCGCGACGCGATCCTGCGCCGGGTGAGCGAGGGCGCGGGCCTCGTGCTGCTGCACCCGTTCGTCGGCGACGTGAAGGGCCACCCGTTCCTCGGTGACGAGGCCGAGGGCGACATGCGGATCTGGGAGATCTCGCCGCTCGTGAACGTTCCCGGACGACGGCGTGAACGAGCGCGGCTACCCCCAGCCCAACCGCGACGCGATCACAGAAGGCCAGTGGGTCGCGCGGCCGCACCCGATCACCGAGGGCCTCGATCTCGGGCTCGTCCCGTCCGGCGCGCGCGGCGGGCGTTTCTACCGCTACGAAGCGCGGGGCGACGTGGCCGTCGAGGCCGGCGGGCTGCCGGTCGTCGCCACGCGCACCTACGGGCGAGGCCGCGTCGTGGCGTTCGCCACGGTGGGCGACGGCTTCATCCCCCGGGCCGTCGACCCCGTGAAGACGCGGACCTACTGGGACTACTGGGAGTATCAATACTCCCTCTTCGCGCGCGCCGTCCTGTGGGCGGCGCGCGGAGAGGGAGCTCTGACTCTCCGCAAGCTCGTAGCGTCAGCTGAGTCCGGTCTTTCCGTCGTCTTGTCGTCCCGCCGCCCCACGGACGTCGTCGATCGAGTCGCGGTCCCGCTCCCCGAACGGCGCTCTGCTCGCTCGTGTCGAGCGCTCGCTCGCCCTCCCGGCAGGTGAGTCCCCTCTCGAGATCCCTGCCGCCGAGCTCTCGCCGGGCGGCTGGCCCGGGGACGCTCCGTCGTCGAGGTGATCGTGCGCGATGCCGCGACCGGCGCGACGCTGCAGTGGGGCTGGGCGGGCCTCGACGCGCCACAGGCCGCTTCGCTCGCGAGCCTGCAGCCGAACGCCGCGGTCTACCGCGAGGGCGACACGATGAGCGTGGTCGTGCGCGCCGTGGGCGAGCTGGCCGGGCTCGAGCTGCGCGTGCGGTTCGACGACGACCTGGGGCGGCTGAGGGCCGTCGAGACGGCGCCGGCTCGCGGCGAGCGGACCATCGTCCACCGGCTCGACCACGTGCTCGGCAAGCGGGTGATCGTCGCGGCGGAGCTCGTGGACGCGCGGGGCCGGCTGGTGGACGAGCTGCGGCACGAGCCGATCGTGGTCGCCGCGCGCGAGCGGCGGCAGAAGGACTACCGCGGCCTGCTGTCCTTCGAGACGCCTGTCCACTACTTCGCCGAGCAGCGGCTGCGCCGCCTGCGCGAGAAGGCGATGGACACGAGCTTCACCTGGGGCGGCGAGGTGAACGACGAGCTCGACATGCCGCGCGGCTGGTTCGGCGTCTACTGGTACGACCGCGGTCCCACCACACCCGAGGGGATGGAGAAGGCCATCGCCGAGTTCCAGAAGACGGGCGACGTCGGCTCGCTGGCCTACCTGGTCAAGAAGGAGCTCTACAAGCGCACGGGTGAGACGCGCTTCCTCGCCCGCAGCCCGAGCTTCGACGACCCCTCGGTGCGCGAGCGGCTCTTCGAGCTCGCGCGGAGCGCCGCGCAGGCGAAGGCCGTCTACAACATGGACTACTACTTCGTCGGCGACGAGGGCTCGCTCAGCTCCTACACCGACGCCGTGGACTTCGACTGGGGAGAGCACGCGCTCGCAGGGTTCCGCGCGTGGCTGCGCGAGCAGTACGGCTCGCTCGAGGCCCTGAACGCGAAGTGGGGAAGCGCCTTCGCCGAGTGGGACGCCGTGCTGCCGCTCACCACCGAGGCGGCTCGCCGCGAGAAGCGCTACGCCCCCTGGGCGGATCACCGGACCTACATGGAGGTCTCGTTCGCGCGCGCCTACCAGACGGTGCGCGACGGCGTCCGCGCGGGCGACCCCGAGGGCCACATCGCACTCTCCGGCACGCAGGTCACGAACCCGTGGAACGGCTGCGACTGGCACCGGCTCGACGCCGTGATCGACGACTTCCTCTCGTACTCGGGCGGGAACCAGTGGGACATCCACCGCTCGTTCGCCAAGCCGGGCGCGCGGATCGGCTTCTGGACCGGCTACGGACGCAGCGGAGCGGCCGTGAGGCACGAGGTGTGGGCGGCGGCGCTCCAGGGCGTGCTGCACCCGCAGATGTTCTGGAGCCCGTCGATCATCAACGCCGACATGACGTTCTCGCGCTCGGGCCGCGACCTCGGGGAGGCCTTCAAGGCGCTGCGGTTCGAAGGCGTCGGCCGGCTGCTGATGGAGGCCGAGCGGCTCGACGACGGCGTCGTCGTCCACTACTCGATGCCGTCCGTGCACGCCGCCGGCATCCTGGGGCAGCACGAGCGCGGCGAGCCGAAGCCGGGCGAAACGAGCTTCACCGCGAACCGCGACGGCTGGGTGGGCCTGCTCGACGACCTCGGCCTGTCGTTCCACTTCGTGGCGTCGCCGCAGGTCGAGGCCGGAGCACTCGCGGGCCAGCGCGTGCTCGTGCTGCCGTACTCGACGGCACTCTCGGACCGCGAGGCGGCCGAGATCCGGCGCTTCGTCGAGGCGGGCGGCCTGCTCCTGGTGGACGCCGCGAGCGGGCTCTTCGACGAGCACGTGGCGTGGCGCGAGACCGGCGCGCTCGATCCGCTCCTCGCCATCGCGGCTGCAGGGCCGCGCGATCGCCTGTCGAAGGCGCGCGTCGGCGGCGCCGCGCGGCCGAGCGCCGAGGGCGCAGCACTCGGGCTTCGCGCCGCGGAGCTCGTCGGGCTCGAGGCCTTCGAGCCCGCGCTGCGCGCCAACGGCGGCCGCGCGCTGCTGCAGATCGGAGACGCCGACCTCGCCGTCACGAACCGGGTCGGCCGCGGCCGCACCGTCTACCTGAACGCGCTCGTCGACCGGAAGGGCGCCTCGCGCGAGGCCTGGCGCGCGGTCGTTCGCGCCGTCCTCGCCGATGCCGGCGTGCGCCCGGCCGTCTCGGTCAGCGATCCGTCCGGTCGGCCCGTCTCGCGGGTGCGCGTCGCGCGCTACCGCTTCGGGGAGCACGAGGTGATCGCGCTCCTGGACGGACAGCTCGACGTCAAGACCTCGTTCGGCCGCGACGGCGTCACGGTCTACGAGGACGCGCAGCATGGCCGCGTGGTCCGGCGCGAGGTGGACGTGGCGCTGCCGCGCTCGGCGCACGTCACGAATGTCCGCACGGGCGAAGGGCTGGGGGAGACGGGCCGGCTGCGCGCCACGCTCACGGCCGGCGAGGCTCTCGTCCTCGCGCTCGGCCCGGCCGGCGCGCCGCTGCGTCTCGAGGGCCCCGCGCGGGCTCGGCTCGGCGAGGCGTCGGTCTTCACAGTGTCCGCGGCCTCAGCCCCCCGACGGCTGCTGCGTTTTCACGTGCAGGGACCGAACGGCGCCTTCCTGCCCGAGTACGCGCGCGTCAGCGTCGCGGAAGGCCCGAGCGCGAGCTTCACGTTGCCGTCGGCAATCAACGACCTGCCCGGGGAGTATCGTCTGCGCGTGGGCGACGTCCTGAGCGGGGCCACCGCCGAGGCGGTGCTCCGTCTCGAATGAGGAGAGGCCAATGGCCCGGTCGCTGACGGCACTCGTCGTGCTCGCCGCTGTCGCCTGCGGCGGCTCCGCCGGCGACGGCTCGCCGTCGGGCGGTTCCCCCACGCCTGCGCCGAGCGCCCCCGTCTCGAGCTCGGCCTACTTCCCGCCCGAGGCCGTCTGGTACCGCGACGTCTCCGCGGCCGCGCTCGATCCGCAGTCGTCCGCGGTGATCGCCAACCTCGACCGCGCCGGCTGGGGGCTGGGGCGCATGCAGATCGACTTCTCGATCGAGGTGCTCGCGGCGGATGCGGGCACGCCGCTGCGGCCCTTCACGCCCACCGAGGACTTCTTCGAGCCCGACTGCGACCTCGCGCCGGTGCCGGTGCCGGCGGGCGGCGCCCTCGAGGGCGAGCAGGGCTACGAGTGCCCGGGCGACGGCGACTGCCACCTGATCGTCGCCGACCGCTCGCGGATGAAGCTCTACGAGATGTGGCGCGCCGACATCCGCGGCGACTCGTTCCGGGGCGGCTGCCTCGCGGTCTGGGACATGACGCGCGTGTACCCGGCGAGCGGCCGCGGCGAGCAGTGCACGAGCGCCGACGCGGCGGGCTACCCGATCGCGCCGCTGCTGTTCGACGCCGACGAGGTCGCGGCGGGGCGGATCGATCACGCGATCCGCTTCATCCTGCCGAACGCGCACGATCCGCGCGCGCGAGTACGTGCACCCGGCGACGCACGGCACGCGCGCCACGAGCGGCCCTCCCGACGCCCCGCCCTACGGCGCGCGGCTGCGGCTGCGCGCCGACTACCCGCTCGCGGCTCTCCCGAACGAGGGCGCCCGCGTCGTGGCGCGCGCGATGCAGCGCTACGGCATGCTGCTGGCCGACGGCGGTAGCGTCGCGCTCACGGCGCGCAGCGACCGCTTCACGCGGACGAAGTGGGCGGGCCTGCTGGGCCCGCTCGACCTGCAGGCGCTCCGCCCGCGCGACTTCGAGATGCTCGCGGCAGGCGATCGCATCCCCCTCACGAACGACTGCGTGAGGAATCCGTGAGGGGTCAGGTCTTGAATTGAGGCATCCGAGTGTCCAGTAACGGGATGACAAGCCGACGGCAGTTCGTGAAGGCAGGGGCGGCCCTCGCCGCGGTTGGCCCGGCGCTCGCGCGCGCGGACGTCCAGCCGCACCTCTGGCAGGGCCACGACTTCGGCCCCGCGCCGGCGGCCGCCGACCGGCTCGACCAGGGACCGTTCGGCATCGAGCAGGACGAGGGCTGGTACACGATCGCGACGACCACCGCGTCGGCCGGGCGCGTCCGCAACCCGGGCCTCGGGCTCGTCGGCTACACCTGGGAGGAGAACGGCCCCGCGCTCGCCGCGCGTGCGGGCCACGAGACGCTCGAGCAGTCGGTCGAGGCGCTGGCGTCGCTGCCGTTCGTGGACGTGCTCTACATCCGCTGCGACTGGCGCGACGTGCAGGGCCGGCCGGGCCGGCTCGACCTCCACCCGGTGTGGGCCGCGACCCGCGACGCCGCGCGCCGCCACGGCCTGCGCTTCGGCTTCCGCGTGCAGCTCTCGAACCCCGAGATCCAGCCCGCGAAGCTCGCGCTGCCCGACTTCCTGCAGCCGAAGATCCCGCTCGTGACGATCCGCTCGCGCTCGGGACGCGGCCCCGAGCGCGTCGAGCCGCGCTACGACCATCCGGAGTTCCAGCGCGCCTTCCGCGAGCTGAACGAGCTGCTCGCCGCCGAGCTCGACGCCGATCCGCTCGTCGAGTTCGCCGACCTCATGATGTACGGCTTCTGGGGCGAAGGGCACACGAGCGACTACCCGAGCCCGATCCCGGACCCGGCCGTCGCCGAGCGCACCTTCCTCGACATGACCGAACGCCAGCTCGCCGCGTGGCGCCGCGTGCCGCTGGCCGTCAACACCCAGCCCGACATCAGCCGCACCGGCAATCGGGTGGTGCTCGAGCGCGCGGTGCGCGGCGGGGCGTGGCTGCGCTCCGACAGCGTGATCCTCGACGAGCCCGAGCAGATCGAGGAGCTGGCGCACCGCCCGCCGTGGCTCGCGGTCGTGATGGAGGACGGCTACCACCGGCACTACCGCACGGACGGCGAGCGCTACCGCGTCGACGCGGCGGGCGTCGACGTGATCGAGCACACGATGCTCCACGCGCTCGACCTCGGCGCGAACTACTGGTCGCTCTGGACCGAGGCGAAGAACCTGGCCCGCTACCGCGAGCGGCGGCCGCTGGCCTTCGACGAGCTCGAGCGCCGCCTCGGGTATCGCGTGCGGCCCTCGTGGGTCTGGCAGCGCAAGCGCTCCGGGACGGACGAGCTCGTGGTCGCCTTCTTCAACGACGGAGCGGCCAGCGTCCCGGGGCACCTCCGGGTCTTCGCGGAGTCGGCGCGACGGAAAGCCGCTCGCCGGCGGCGCGCTCGACGCCGGACAGCCCTTCGCGGGCCGCGTGCGCCTCGCGTCCTTCCGCCTGCCCGACGGCCTGGCCGGGAGCGAGGTACGCCTCCGGGCCGAGCTGGAGGTCAAGGGCGGGAGGCGTCCCGTGCGCTGGGCCTGCGCGCAGCCGCTCGACGAGGCCGGCGCGCTCGTGGTGCGGCTCAAGAAGTGGAACGAGGCCGATTGGCGGAAGGGGATATGAGAGCTCTTCTTTGCGTTCTCGCGGTGGGTTTCGCGATGCCGGTCCACGCGGCCGAGGCGCCGCCGCCCGAGATCCTGCGCGTGCTCGCTCCTCAGACGGCGGGCCCGCAGATCACGCCCTTCCTCGCGTATCAGCTCGAGCGGGCGTGGGCGTTCGACGCGCAGCGCCAGGAGCGCTTCGCGCGCGTGAAGACCGAGGCCGATCTCGTGGCGCTGCAGGAGGAGCTGCGCGCGAAGGCGCTCCGCATCATGGGCGGCCTCCCGAACGAGAAGACGCCTCTCAACGCGCGCGTCGTGGGCAGCGTGCCGATGGACGGCTACCGCATCGACAAGCTCGTCTTCGAGAGCCTGCCCGGCATCCACGTGAGCGCGCTCGTCTACGTGCCGGAGGCGCCTTCCGGCCGCAAGCCCGCCGTGCTGCTCGCCTGCGGGCACTCGGAGCTCGGCAAGGCCTACGCGCGCTACCAGGAGATCGCCGCACGCCTCGCGCGCCGGGGCTACGTGGTGCTCTGCTGGGATCCCGTCGGACAGGGCGAGCGCAGCCAGTTCTGGGACCGCGCGCGCGGGCGCAGCCGGTACAACCTCGTCTGCGGCGAGCACGCCGTGCTCGGCAACCTCGCGACGCTCGCGGGCACGAGCCTCGTGCGCTACATGGTGTGGGACGGCATGCGCGCCGTCGACTACCTGCTCGCGCGTGACGACGTCGACGCCGAGCGGATCGCCATCACTGGCACGAGCGGGGGAGGCTTCCAGTCCACCTGGATCGGCGCGCTCGACCGCCGCATCCGGGCCGTGCTGCCGTCGTGCTTCCCGACGGCGCTGCCCATGCGCATGGCCAATCGCACCTTCGAGGATCCCGACAGCGACCCCGAGCAGGACCCTCCCGGCCTCGTGTCCGAGGGCGTCGACCACCCGGGCCTGCTGCTGCTCGCGTACCCGCGGCCGCTCCACGTCTCCGCCGCGGTGCTGGACTTCTTCCCGATCGAAGGCACGCGCAAGACGATGCGCGAGGTCGCGGCGCTCTACCGGCGCTTCGGGCACGCGGACGACGTGGCGATCACCGAGGGCTACCACAAGCACCAGTACTCCGACGAGAACCAGGCGCACGCGTTCGCGTTTCTCGACCGCGCGTTCGGCCGCCCCGCCCGCGAGGGCGTCGAGGCCGTGAAGACGCTGCCCCCCGAGGCGCTGCGCTGCACGCCGTCAGGGCAGGTGCGCGAAGACCTCGGCGGGCGCTCGCTCGTCGACGTGATCCGCGACGAGGCGGCGGCCCATGCTCCGAAGGACACGCTGGCCGAGCGCTACCGCGGCTCCGGCTACCCGGGCATCGCGAGCTGGCCGGTCGTGCCGCTCGCGCGAGCGGCTCCCCGCGCGGCCATCGCCTGGGAGTCGGCCGGATCGGATCGAACGGGCTCCGTCGTGGTGGACCGCTACCGCCTGAGCCACAGCGGCGGGCTCGTGCTGCCGCTCATCCACCTGCACGCGGAAGGCGCTCGCGCCGGCAAGGTCCTGCTCCGCGTCGGCCTCGAAGGCGTCGGTCTCGAAGGAAAGCTGCGCGCACGGGAGTGGGCGGACGTGGAGGCTCGCCTCGCGCAAGGGTACGAAGTGGTGTCGTTCGACCCGCGCGGGCTCGGCGAGACCCGGCTGCGCTACCGCGTGGTCTCGGTCGACGATCCCGCCCTGGCGCCGGCGAGCGAGGAGCAGGCGTACGCCGACCCGCTCTCCGGTGTGCTCGCCAATCTCGTCTACAACGCACAGCTGCTGGGCCGGCCCTATCTGCTCGAGCTCGTCGAGGACGTCGAGATCGCCGCCCGCTTCGCGCGCGAGACGCTCGGCGCGCGACAACTCGCGATCGAGGGCCCGGGGGACGCGCGCCTGCTGGCGGAGGCCGCCGCCGCCGCCCTGCCCGGCCTGACGCTCGTGCCCAGCGGCGGCCGCTGCGTTCTCCTGGAAGGAAACGCTCGCGAGCGGACGCGAGACGTGGCCGATCCACTACCTGATGCCCGGCGGTGCCGGCTTGCGCCTCAGCGCACCATCGGCAACCCCGTCACCACCGACGCGACGATCGCCATGAGCGAGAGCAGGAGGAGGACGATGGCGGTCAGCAGGTGGTTGCCCTTCTCGGGCTGGAGCGGGTCGAGGATCCGTCCCGTGAGGTAGCCGCCGGCGAGCCCGCCGAGGTGGGCCCAGTTGTCGACGCCCTGCATCACGAACCCGAAGAGCAGCATCGTGATCGCGAGGCTCTTGGCCTGCTGGCCGATGGCGGAGCTGCCGCCGCGGCGCCCGTAATAGAGGAGAGCGCCGATCAGCCCGAAGATCGGAGCGGAGGCGCCGACGGTGAAGCCCGCGCCCCGCAGGAAGGGCGGCAGCGGGACCATGAAGGCGAGCGTGCTCGCGCTGAAGCCGCAGACGCCCGCCACGACGTAGAGGATCACCGTGCGTCCCGGTCCGTAGAGCCGTGCGGTCGCCGGTGCGAGGTCGCGGACCCAGAGCATGTTGAACAGGATGTGGAGCACGCCGGCGTGCAGCCACCCCGCGCTCAGCACGCTCCACCAGCGCCGGTACAGGAACACGGGCTCGGCCCCGCTCGCCCCGAACACGAACAGGCTGCGGCGGCTGGGAGAAAGGAAGGAGAGCAGCCCCGAGCTGCGGATGCCCTCCGGGTCCGAGGCGAGGCTGGCGAGGTAGAGCGCGCCGCAGACCCAGGTCACGAGCCCCACGAAGCCCATGTCGTCGCCGACGTTGCGCAGCAGCGACGTGAGGCCCCACATCCCGGGGCGCAGGCGCCCGCAGCTCAGGCACTGCGCGTCCTTCACGCCGACGAGCGAGCCGCACGAGGGACACAGGACCGACGATGGACGCGCCACGCGCTCCCTATTCTAGTCGGCGGCCAGCGTCCGAAGCCGCCAGTCTATCGCCTATACTTTCGTTATCACCCGGAATGGAGCGCAGGGAGAGCCTCCGCCCGGGAGGAGGGATCGAAATGACTCGCATGCACGTGCCCCGTGCGGCCCTGTTGCTGGCGCTGGCGCTTGTCAGCGCAGGCGCTTCCATGGCCTCCGCGGAGGACTCGCTGCTGCACCTGCGCGCCTGGGCGGTCAACCTCAACAACGGCGCGCGCACCAACACGGTCGACATCGTGATCGAGCGCTGGTCGACGCCGGAGGAGATCGAGAAGCTGCGCGGCGTGATGATCGAGGACCGCACGAAGCTGCTCGATGCGGTGCAGAAGATCAAGCCGCGCTGCGGCTACTTCCGCACCTCGAACACGCTGGGCTGGGACGTCCAGTTCGCGCACGAGACGACGATGGACGACGGCACGCGCAAGATCGTGATCGGGACCGACCGGCCGGTCAGCTTCTTCGAAGCGCGCAACAATCCGCGCTCGCGCGACTACGAGTTCACGCTCGCGGAGATCCGGCTGCCGAAGGAGAGGCAAGGGCCAGGGCAAGGCGATCCCGGCCGCCAAGCTGACCTGGGACAAGGAGAAGAGCACGCTCGAGATCGAGAACTATCAGCGCGAGCCCGTGCGGCTCAACGAGATCTCGATCGTCAAGTAGCGCGCGGCCAGCAGCACGAAGCCGATCCACACGAGGTCCGCCAGCAGCAGGTGGACGAGCTGCAGCCAGATCGGTGCGAGCAGCGCCACGTTGACGAGCCCGGCGACGAGCTGCACGACCATGAGGCCCGCCACGGCTTGCGCCGCGCGCTTCGCCTTCGTGTCCGCCGCGCTGCGTAGCGCCGGAAGCGCCGCGTAGGCCACCGCCGCCGCTCCTGCGAGGGCCAGCACCGGGTGGGCGAGGCGCAGCCGGACCAGCAGGCTCGCCGTCGACGACAGCTCGGCGCGAATGCCGCCGAGGAGCGACGTCGCGGGATAGAGCGTATCGCCCAGGGCCGCGATCGCTCCGCTGCTGCCGACCAGCATCAGCGCCCCGGCCGCGAGCGCGAACGGCCAGGCCCGCGGGGCCGCGAGCGAAGGGCGCACGTCGGTGGTGGCGAAGTGCGCGGTGAGCGTCAGGCACGCCAGCAGCACGAACGTGTTCATCAGATGGACCGACATGAAGAGCGCGCGCGCCACCGACTCGTTGTCAGCCACCAGCCGGAACAGCACCAGGCCCGCGCCGACGGCCGCCTCGCTCAGGATGAAGACCAACGAGAGCGCTGCGGCGCTGCGCCCGGGATGGCCCGCCGGCCGCGCCCGGAACACGCGGTACGCGAGGTAGAAGACCAGGAGCAGCGCGATGCCGCTCGTCAGGCGGTGCGTGAGCTCGACGAGCGTCGCGACCGCCGGCGCGCGCGGCACGATCTCGCCGTTGCAGAGAGGCCAGTGGGCACCGCAGCCGGCTCCCGAGCCCGAGGCGCGCACGAAGGCGCCCCACAGGATCACGGCGACGTTCCAGCCGAGGGTGAGCCAGGCGAGTCGCGGAAGGCGCATCGGAGGGCCTCGCCAGCTTAAGGGCACGCCCGCCGGCGTTCAATCCGCGGCTTGACGGGCCCGGGAGCGGGCGGATAACGTGCCGCGTCGCGGGAGCGCTCAGCTGACCTGGAACCAGATCTACGACCCGCTCGGCTCCTGGCCGCTGTCGACGCTCGTCGCGGCGCTGCCGGTGCTGACGCTGTTCTTCGTGCTGCTGGTGCTGCGCCGGCGCGTGTGGGTCTCGGCGCTCTCTGGCATGACGGCGGCGGTCCTGCTGGCCGCGGCCGTCTTCGGCATGCCGGGCGGCCTGATCGCCGCCGCGAGCCTCAACGGCTTCGTGTTCGGATTCTTCCGCATCGCGTGGATCGTGATCGCCTCGATCTACCTCTACAACGTCGCGGTCGAGACCGGCCAGTTCGAGGTGATGAAGCAGTCGATCGCCGGGCTCTCGTCGGACAAGCGCATCCAGGTGATCCTGATCGCCTTCTGCTTCGGCGCGTTTCTCGAGGGCACGGGCGGCGGCGGCGCCCCGGTCGCGATCGCGGGCGCCTTCCTGATCGGCCTCGGCTTCCCGCCGTTCCAGGCCGCGACGCTCTGCCTGCTCGCGAACACGGCGCCGGTCGCCTGGGGCGGCGTCGGCAATCCGATCCGCGTCCTGAACGGCGTGACCGGCCTGCCGCTGCACGAGCTGAACGCGATGGTGGGGCGGATCCTGCCGCCGTTCTCGCTGATCCTCCCCACCTGGCTCGTGGTGACGATGGTGGGATGGCGAAAGGCAGGGCCCGTGATGCCCGCGCTCGCGGTG
The DNA here is from genome assembly GCA_963744315.1 of uncultured Acidobacteriota bacterium. Lineage (GTDB taxonomy): Bacteria > Acidobacteriota > Vicinamibacteria > Fen-336 > Fen-336 > DATBSL01. The sequence goes on along the minus strand of CAVUTB010000020.1, from coordinate 364,671 downwards.
AGCGGGGGGACGTTCGCGGCGGTGCAGTTCTACTGGTCGAACTACCAGGAGACCGGGCTCGTCGACATCGTGGCGGCGATCGTCTCGCTGCTCGTGATGGTGGCGTTCCTCAAGGTCTGGAAGCCGCGCGAGGTGATGGAGGTGGGCTCCGGCGAGGCCCGGGTCAGGGTCGAGGCGCCCTCGCTCGGCGCGGTGCTCAAGGCCTGGTCGCCGTTCGCGCTCGCGTCGCTCTTGATCTTCCTGTGGGCGCTTCCGTCCTTCAACCGCTACCTGAAGCTGCCGGCACTGACCTTCCCGACGCCGGGGCTCGACGGCCTCGTGATCCGCATGCCGCCGGTCGTGCCTGCGCCCGTGCCCGAGGCCGCCACGATCGACTTCAACTTTTTCGCGCTGCCCGGCACCGCGGTGTTCCTGGGCGCGTTCCTGGCGGCGCCGATGCTCGGCATGCGCGTCTCACGCGCCCTGGCGCTCGTCGGCCAGTGTTTTCGCCAGCTCGTGCCCTCGATGCTGGCGATCAGCTTCATGGTCGGGCTCGCCTACGTCACCAAGTACGCCGGGATGGACACCGTGCTGGGTCTGTCGCTCACCCGCACCGGCTGGATCTATCCGTTCTTCGGCACGCTGCTCGGCTGGCTGGGGGTGGCGCTCACCGGCACCGATGCCGGCTCGAACGCGCTCTTCGGCAACCTGCAGAAGGTGACCGCCGAGCAGCTCGGCATCTCGCCCGTGCTGATGGCCTCGGCCAACTCGGCGGGCGGCGTGATGGGCAAGATGATCGACGCCCAGAGCATCGTCGTCGCCTCGAGCGCCTGCCGGCTCGAGGGGCGCGAGGCGGACGTGTTCCGGGCGGTGTTCTGGCACAGCATCACGCTCGCCTCGCTGATCGGGCTTCTGGTGCTGCTCTACGCGTACGCGATGCCGTGGATCATCCCGGGCTGAAGCGCTGTGTTCGAGCGCTGTCTTGAAGCGCTGTCTTGAGGGAAGAGGTGCGATGGTGCGACGAGCCTTGCTGGTGCTGGCGCTGGGCCTTCCGGTGAGCGCGAGCGGCGCAGAGCCCGTGCGGCTGATGACGCTCGACCCCGGGCACTTCCACGCCGCGCTCATCCAGAAGGAGATGTACCCGGGCGTCGATCCGACCGTGCACGTCTTCGCCCCGGTCGGAGCGGACCTGCTGCTGCACCTCGGCCGCGTCACCGCGTTCAACCAGCGCGCCGAGCGGCCGACGAGCTGGCGGCTCGAGGTCCACGCCGGCCCGGACTACCTCGAGCGCATGCTGCGCGACAAGCCCGGCAACGTCGTGGTGATCTCGGGGCGCAACCGCGGCAAGATCGACCGCATCCTCGCCTCGCTCGAGGCGGGCCTGAACGTGCTCGCCGACAAGCCGTGGCTCATCTCCGCGGCGGACTTCCCGAAGCTCGAGAAGGTGATGGCGCTCGCCGAGCAGAAGCGGCTCGTCGCCTACGACGTGATGACCGAGCGCTCGGAGATCACCACGATCCTGCAGCGGGAGCTCGCGCGCGACCCGCAGGTGGCGGGCAGCGTCGGGCCGGGCAGCGAGCGCGAGCCGGCCGTGGAGATGGAGAGCACGCACAGCATCCTGAAGCTGGTGGCGGGGGCGCCGAACCTGCGGCCGGCCTGGTTCTTCGACACCGGCGAGCAGGGCGAGGCGCTCGCCGACGTCGCGACGCACCTCGTCGACCTGGTGCCGTGGCTGCTCTTCCCGGAGCAGCCGATCGACTACAAGAGCGAGCTGAAGCTCACCTCGGCGCGGCACTGGCCGACCGCGCTCTCGAGCGACGAGCTGAAGCGGGTGACGGGGCGGAAGGAGCTGCCCGCCGAGCTGACCTCGCGGATGAAGGACGGGCGGCTCGACTACTTCGCGAACGGAGAGGCCTCCTACGCCGTGCGCGGCGTGCACGCCCGCGTCAAGGCCAGCTGGAGCTACGAGCCGCCGGCCGGCGCCGGCGACACCCACACGGCGCTCGTGCGCGGGAGCCTCGCGCGCCTCGAGGTGCTGCAGGGCGCCGAGCAGAAGTGGCAGCCCGAGCTCTACGTGACGCCGAACCAGCCGCAGGACGCCGCGAAGCTCGCGGCCGCGCTCGAGCGGCGCGTCGCGGAGCTCGCGAAGGCGCGTCCCGGCCTCGCGGTCGCCGTCGAGGGCCAGCGGCTGCGCGTCGTGATTCCCGAGCGCTACCGCGTGGGGCACGAGGCGCACTTCGCCGAGGTGACCGAGCGCTTCCTCGCCTACCTGAAGGATCAGGCGTCGATGCCGAAGTGGGAGAGCGCGAACCAGCTCGCGAAGTACCGGATCACGACCGAGGCCTTCGAGCTCAGCCGCCGCTAGCTACGGCGCTTCGAAGATCTCGCTGACGGGCTTGCCGGTGCAGTTCGAGGGAGCGATGATCCCGAGCACGGCCAGGACCGTGAGGGCCGTGTCGGTGGTGCGCACGGTGCGCGAGATCGCTCCCCGGCGCAGCACGCGCGGGCCGGCGATGATCCACGGGATCGTGAGGTCGGTCTTCGCGGTGGTCCCGTGCACCCTCTGGGCGCCGCCGTGGTCCGACGTGACGAGGATCGTCGTCCCGAGCGGCAGGTAGGTGGCGAGCCGCCCGAACGCCGCGTCGGCCGCCTTGACCTGGTCGAGGTACGCGGCCGACATCCAGCCGGCGTAGTGCCCGACCTGGTCCACCTGCGGCAGGTGCACGAACAGCAGGTCGAAGCCGAGCGGAATCCGCGTGATCGCCTCGTTCACGATGTCTTCGTCGCCGTACTTCGACTCGGTGTAGCTGTCCACGACGCCCGTGCCCACCAGCTGCCGGAACTTGTCCTTGCCGACGATCATGACCGAGCGCTTGCCGGCGGCGTGGACCAGCGACAACGCCGTGGGCGTCGAGAACTGGAACGCCTCCTGGTACTCGTCGAACGTCACACCGTGCATGGTCGGCTCCACGCCCGTGAGCATCGAGGCGTGGCCCGGCAGCGTGTTGGAAGGGAAGATCGTCTGCGCCGAGAAGGAGTAGGCGCCGCGTGCCACGAGCGCCCAGAGGTTCGGCGTGTTCTCCGCGCTCACCGCGTCGGCGCGCAGGCCGTCGATCGAGACGAGCGCCACGCGGGGCGGCGGGGGAGGCGTCGGCGTGGGGGTAGGGGTGGCGATCGGCGTGGGGACCGCCGAAGGCTGCGTCAGGCTGTTTCCGCAGGCGCACACGACAGCGCCGCCGCCAGCACACCACCCGCTGCGGTCCATCGCCGCGAGTGGCGCCCCCCGTCAGGCTCTGCCATTTGTGGCCAGCCCCTCCATGCTGTTGAACGCGCACTTTAACAGTTTTTGGCGAACACACAAAAGTCCGAATTGTCAGCGAATTGTAAAGTCGCCAAGTGGATCCTTTTTGCTCACAATGAGTTGCGCGGAATGGTTAAAGTCAGCCCAGCCAGGCGCGGGCGTTACGGAAAACCACGCATCCACGGGCTGTCCTCACCCCAGGACAGGGGGTGCCAGGACATCTGGACGCTCCGGAACACGCGCTCCGGGTGCGGCATCACGATGGTGAAGCGCCCATCGGCCGTCGTCACGCCGGCGATGCCGGAGGGCGAGCCGTTCGGGTTCGCCGGGTAGCGCTCGGTCGGCTCGCCGCGGTTGTCCACGAAGCGCATCGCGACGATCGCCCGCTCGATCCGCGCGTCGCCCGTGAAGTGGGCCTGGCCCTCGCCGTGCGCCGTCACGACGGGGATCTGGCTGCCCTCCATGCCGGCGAAGAAGAGCGACGGGCTCTTCGGGACCTGGGCGAGCACGAGCCGACCCTCGAACTGCTCCGAGCGGTTCTTCACGAACCGCGGCCAGTCCGCGGCGCCCGGCACCAGCTCCGCGAGCGCCGCCATCATCTGGCAGCCGTTGCACACGCCGAGCGCGAAGCTGTCCGTGCGCGCGAAGAACGCCTGGAACTCGTCGCGCGCGCGGCGGTTGAACAGGATCGACTTCGCCCAGCCCTCGCCGCCGCCGAGCACGTCGCCGTAGGAGAAGCCGCCGCAGGCCGCGAAGCCGGCGAAGGCCGCGAGCGAGAGGCGGCCTGCGATGATGTCGCTCATGTGCACGTCCACCGCCTCGAAGCCGGCGCGATCGAAGGCCGCCGCCATCTCCACCTGCCCGTTGACGCCCTGCTCGCGCAGCACCGCGAGCCGCGGACGCGCGCCGCGCGCGAAGAACGGCGCCGCCACGTCCTCGGTCGGGTCGAAGGCGAGGCGGGGCGCGAGGCCGGGGTCGGAGTCGTCCAGGATGGCGTCGTATTCCTGCCGCGCCGAGTCCGGGTTGTCGCGCAGCGTCTGCATCCGGAAGCTGGTGTCGGACCAGAGGCGCTGGAGCGCGCTGCGCGGCTCGGCGACGAGCTCGCGCTCGCCGCAGGCGATGCGCACGACGCCGTCCGCGGCCGGCGCGCCGAGCGGCAGCGCGACGAGCTCGTGGCGCTGCAGGATCGCGACCACGCGCTCGCGCTCGGCGGTCCGCGTCTGGAGCACGACGCCGAGCTCCTCGTTGAAGAGCGCCGCGAGGATGCGCGCCTCCGCGGCGTGGGGGCCCGCGAGCGGAGCGAGGTCGATGCGCAGGCCCGTGCGCCCGGCGAACGCCATCTCGGCGAGCGTGACGAAGAGCCCGCCGTCGGAGCGGTCGTGGTACGCGAGCACGAGGCCGTCCCGCCGCAGCTCGGCGAGCGCGGCGAAGAGCGCGCGCAGGTCCGCGGGGTCGTCGAGGTCCGGCGCCTCGTGGCCGCTCTCGCCGAAGACCTGCGCCAGGATCGAGCCGCCGAGCCGGGCGTGGCCGCGGCTCAGGTCCACGAGCAGGAGCTCGGTGTCGCCCGCGTCGCTCCGCAGCTGCGGCGTCCAGGTGCCGCGCACGTCCACGCACGGGCCGAAGGCGGAGACCACGAGCGACAGCGGCGCCCGCACCTCCTTCGGCGCGCCGCCCTCCTGCCACGTCGTGCGCATCGAGAGCGAGTCCTTGCCGACCGGAATGCCCACACCCAGCTTGGGACACAGCTCGAGCGCCACCGCCTTCACGGTGTCGTAGAGAGCGGCGTCCTCGCCGGGCGAGCCGGCGGCCGCCATCCAGTTGGCCGAGAGCTTCACGCGCGAGAGCGACGTCACCGGGGCCGCGGCCAGGTTGGTGAGCGCCTCGGCCACCGCCATCCGCCCGGAGGCCGGCGCGTCGAGCGACGCGATCGGGGTGCGCTCGCCGATCGCGAACGCCTCGCCGGCGTAGCCCTCGAACGACAAGAGCGTCGCGGCGCAGTCGGCGACCGGCACCTGCCACGGGCCCGCCATCGGGTCGCGGGCGCACAGCCCGCCGACCGTGCGGTCGCCGATCGTGACCAGGAAGGTCTTGTCCGCCACCGCCGGGTGCAGCAGCACGCGGCGCACGGCCTCGGCGAGCTCGATTCCGTGCGCGTGGAACGGCCGCAGCTTCGGCTGCACGCGGGCGGCGTCGCGCGTGAGGCGCGGCGGCTCGCCGAGCAGCGTGGCGAGCTCCATGTCCACGGGCGTCGTGCCGAAGAGCGGGTCGCGCACCTCCAGCCTGCCGTCGTCGGTGGCGATGCCGAGCACCGCGAACGGGCAGCGCTCGCGCTCGGCCAGCGCGCGGAACTGCGCGAGCCGGGCCGGCGCGATCGCGAGCACGTAGCGCTCCTGGGCCTCGTTCGACCAGACCTCGCGCGGCGACATGCCCGGCTCCTCGCTCGGCACCGAGCGCAGGTCGACGCGCGCGCCGCGGCCGGCCCCGTGCGCGAGCTCGGGCAGCGCGTTGGACAGCCCGCCCGCGCCGACGTCGTGGATCGAGAGGATCGGGTTGTCCTGGCCGAGCGCCCAGCAGCGGTCGATCACCTCCTGTGCGCGGCGCTGGATCTCGGCGTTGCCGCGCTGGACCGAGTCGTAGTCGAGGCTCGCGGCGTTGGCGCCGGCGGTGAGCGACGAGGCGGAGCCGCCGCCCATCCCGATCAGCAAGCCGGGGCCTCCGAGGTGGACGAGCAACGCCCCCGGCGGAACGCCGTCCTTCCGGGCGTGGGCGTCGCGGACGTTGCCGACGCCGCCCGCGAGCATGATCGGCTTGTGGTATCCGCGCAGCGTGCCGTCCACCTGCTGCTCGTAGGTCCTGAAGTAGCCGGCGAGGTTGGGCCGGCCGAACTCGTTGTTGAAGGACGCCGCCCCGATCGGCCCCTCGAGCATGATCGCGAGCGGGGAGGCGATGCGGTCCGGGCGCGACTCCGGGCCTTCCCAGGGCCGCTCGGCCCCCGGCAGCCGCAGGTTCGAGACCGAGAAGCCCACGAGCCCCGCCTTCGGCTTGGCGCCGCGTCCGGTCGCGGTCTCGTCGCGGATCTCGCCGCCCGCGCCGGTGGCCGCGCCGGGGAAGGGCGAGATCGCCGTCGGGTGATTGTGGGTCTCGACCTTCATCAGCGTGTGGGTCAGCTCGCCCGCGTAGCCGTAGATGCCGCTCACGGGGTCCGCGAAGAAGCGCTGCACCACCTGCCCCACCATCACCGCCGCGTTGTCCGAGTAGGCGCTCACGGTGCCCGTGGGGCTCTGGCGCTCGGTCTCGCGGATCATCTGGAAGAGCGACAGCGGCGTCGGCTGGCCGTCGATGACGAAGGCGGCGTTGAAGATCTTGTGGCGGCAGTGCTCCGAGTTCGCCTGCGCGAACATCGTGAGCTCGACGTCGGTCGGGTTGCGGCCCGCCTTCTGCGACCAGGAGGCGAGGTAGTCGATCTCGTCGGGCGCGAGCGCCAGCCCGAGCGCTTCGTTCGCTTCCACGAGCGCCGCGCGGCCCTGGCCCAGCACGTCGATCGCGCTCGAGGGCCGCGGCGCCACGTGCCGGAAGAGCGCGTCCGCCTCGTCGAACGTGGCGAGCACCGTCTCCGTCATGCGGTCGTGGATCGACGGCAGCGCGGCGTCGGGGTCGCCGCCGCCGCCGAGGTGAAACGCCGTGCCGCGCTCGATCCGCCGCACGAAGTCGAGGCCGCACTGGCGGGCGATGTCCGTGGCCTTGGACGACCAGGGCGAGAGCGTGCCGAGACGCGGCACCACCAGCCGCAGGCAGTCCGCACCGCCGCTCGGCGCCGGCGACTCGAACCCGTAGCGCAGCAGCCGCTCGAGCACCGCGCGGTCCGCGTCGCTCGGGACGCGATCCGTCTCGACGAAGTGCCAGTGCTGCGTGGAGACGACGCGGAGCCCGGGCGCCTTGGCGCCGAGCGCGGCGTTCAGCTTCTCGAGGCGGAAGCCGCTGAGCGCAGCCCCGCCCGGCAGCCTCGAGATCGCCATGTGCGACTCATTCTATCGCGGCGGCGTTGACCCGCCTGCGAGGCGGGCGTAGCTTTGACTCGGATGAGCAAGCCTGACGCCTCGGACGTCGCGGTCGACGCGCCGGCGGGCGCGGCTCCCGCCGAGGCCACGCCACCCGCCGCGCCCGCGGCGAGCCCGGAGCCCGGCCCGCTCGACGTCGTCTTCCCCGCGGACGGGGCCGCAGGCGCCGCGGCGGCCGCGGCCGGCGGAGCGGCCCGCGCGACCACCCTCCCGAAGGCGCGCAAGGGCGCGCCGAAGGGCAAGCGCGGCCTGCGCCTGCCGCGGCGCTTCAAGGGCAAGACGCCCGGCTCGGCCGCGGGCATCGCGCCGCAGGACCTGGCGCCGGTCACGGCGATGCGCCCGACGGTGCGGGTGAGCTGCATCGACTACTCGGCGCAGCAGGCGGTGTTCGAGGAGATCGAGGACCTGCCCGCGTTCATCGCGCGCCACCGCGAGGACTGGTCGGCGGTGCGCTGGATCAACGTCGACGGCCTCTCGGACCTGGGCGTGGTGCGCGGCGCTGGCCGAGAAGTATCGCCTGCACCCGCTCGCGCTCGAGGACGTGCTGCACGTGCCGCAGCGGCCGAAGATGCAGGCCTACGAGGACGACGGCACCTACCAGGCGCGCCTCTTCATCATCACGCGCGAGCTGGAGCTGCGCGAGGGCCAGCTGCACACCGAGCAGGTGAGCATCTTCGTCGGCCACCGCACGGTGCTCACGTTCCAGGAGTCGCCGGGCGACGTCTGGAACCCGATCCGCCAGCGCATCCGCACGCCGGGCTCGCAGCTGCGGCTGAACGACGCGAGCTTCCTCTGCTACTCGCTGATCGACGCGACCGTGGACGAGACCTTCCCGATCCTCGAGAACTTCGGCGACCGCCTCGAGCTGCTCGAGGACCTGGTGCTGCAGCGCCCGGGCCCCGAGGTGATCCAGGAGATCCACCGCGCCAAGCGCGAGCTGCTGCTGGTGCGGCGGGCGCTCTGGCCGATGCGCGAGGTGCTCTCCAAGATGCAGCGCGAGCCGCACGAGTGCTTCTCGGACGTGACGCGCACCTACATGCGCGACGTCTACGACCACGCGGTCCAGGCGATCGACATCGTCGAGACCTACCGCGAGGTGGCGGGGGGCCTCGCCGAGACCTACATGACCGCGATGAGCAACAAGATGAACGAGATCATGAAGGTGCTCACGATCATCGGCACGATCTTCATCCCGCTCACGTTCCTGGCCGGCGTCTACGGCATGAACTTCCACCACTTCCCGGAGCTGGAGTGGCCCTACGCCTACCCGCTCTTCTGGGGGATCTGCATCGCGACCGCGGTCGCCATGATCACCTGGTTCAGGCGTCGCGGCTGGCTCTAGCGCCCGGCCGCGCGCGGCGCCGGCGCGACGTAGTAGGCCTTGCGGCAGTGGACTTTTCCGCCGCGGCGGACCAGCCTGACGTCCAGCTCGTGCCGGCCGGCCGCGGCGCCCTGGGCCGGCTCGAACCGCAGCAGGTAGCGCGTCTTCATCGTGTCGAGGATCGCGACGAACGCGGAGGCGAGCCCGCCGGGCGAAGCCGCCGGCCAGAAGCGGCCGCCGGTCACCTCCGCGAGCTGCCGCAGCAGCCGCACGTGCGGCGTGTCGGGCACGGGGGCCCTGCGCTCCACCGGCACGACTCCCACCGTCTGCAGCAGCACGTTCGACTGCTCGAGCACCCGCCTCAGCTGGCCGGCGTCGAACCAGCTCGAGTTGTCCTCGCCGTCCGTGAAGAGCACGATGAGCGCCCGCTCCCGCCCGGTCGCGAGCTGGGCTCCCGTGTAGAGCGCGTCGAAGAGCGCGGTGGAGCCGCCGGGCCGGACCTCGTCGATGGCGCCCGCGAGAGCGTCGCGGTTCCGCGTGCGCGGCATGAGCATCCGGATCTCGTGGTCGAACGTCAGCAGCGCGGCCTCGTCCTCCGGGCGCAGCTTGCCGACGAAGGTCCGCAGCGCCGAGTGCAGCTGCACGAGCTTGTCTCCCGTGACGCTGCCGCTCGCGTCGAGCACCAGGAAGGTGGCGAGCGGCATCGCTTCGACGGCGACGAGCTCGACCTCTTGGCGGACGCCGTTGTCGCGCAGCTCGAAGTCGGCCGCGGAGAGCCCGGCCACCGGCCGCCTGCCGTCGGTCACGAACACGTCCACGTACACCGCGTCGACGCGCGCGGGGAAGGTCGGCGTCGCCGCCTGGGCCGGAGCGAGCGCGAGCAGCACGAGGCCGAGGGCGCTCACGGCGTCGAGGCCTCCTGCTTCATCGCCTCGAGGCGCTCGTCGACGCCCACCGCCGTCCCCCACGGGTAGAGCCACAGCGGGTCGCGCTCCTTTCGGCGGCCTGCGGACTCGAGCGCCTGCATCGACCTCGCGGCGCGCGGCCGCTGGATCGCCGAGCCGCAGCCGCGCGTGGCTCAGGGCGAGGCGCGCCGACTGGTGGTCGGGGCCGATCGCGACCGCGGCCTGGTAGCGGGCTGCGGCCTCGTGGAAGTAGCCCGCGTCCTCCTCGAGGCGGCCGAGGAAGAGCAGCGCCAGGTAGCTCGTCCGCGGCTGCGTGCTGCGGGCGAGCGCCGCCTCGAGCTCCGCGCGCGCTTCCGCGGCGTCGCCGATCCGCCAGGCGACGCGGCCGAGCCGCAGGTGCGCCTCGGCGAGCGACGCGTCGGCGTGGATCGAAGCGCGCAGGCTCTTGCGCGCGGCCTGCAGGTACTTCTCGACGTTCGGAACGGGCTCGCCCGTCGGAAGCAGCGGCGACGCCTGGGCGGCCTGGATCGCCTGCATCTCCTGGATCGAGCCGCGCACGAGCCAGAGCTCCGCCGCGCCCGGGAAGTCCTCGAGGCCGCGCTCCGCCCAGTCGATCGCGTGGCCCCAGCGGTACTCGGCCTGCGCGAGCTCGGCGAACGCCTCGTACCAGCGGCGCGCGAAGGAGCGGAGTGTGGGCTCCTTCGCCAGCGTGCGGGCGATCGACCACGCGGCGGTGACCTGGACCCCGGGGAGCTTTCTGTCGCCCGGCGCCCGCTGGACGCACTCCGTATGGAGCATCAGGGCGGCGCGCATCGGGACCCCCGCCCAGACCGAGAGGCTCGCCGGGTTCGCGCCGACCTCTCGCTTGATCCGCGAGTCCTGCCAGTCGCAGAGCTCGTCGGCCGCTCCCAGGCGGTCGCCCGAGGCGTAGCGGGCGACCAGTGTCCTGTAGGCGGGCGAGAGGACCTGCGCCGAGGCGAGGCTGGCGGCCGCCAGCAGCACGAAGGCGGGCCCGAGAGCGCTAGCCGGCCGCACCGAGCAGCGCCTCGCCCCCGGCCTCGCGGAACGCCGCGAGCGCAAGGCGCCGGTCCGCCTCGGCTCGCTCGACGAGGGCGGGGAAGCGCTCGTCCGCGCGCAGCGAGGCGAGCCACGGGTGGCCACGGAGCGCGAGCGGGACGCTGAAGCCGGTCTCGACGCTGCGGACGAGCGCATCGAGCGCGTTCGCGGAGTCCCCGAAGTACGCGAGCATCGTCGCGAACAGGAAGAAAGCCTCGGGGTCCTGGTGGACCTTCACGATCTCGGCGAGCTGGGCCGCCGCTCCGGGCTCGCCGGCGAGCAGGTCGAGCAGGCCGTGGCAGATCGTCGCGAAGACCTTGGGCAGCGGCCGGTGGGCGACCTGCTTCAGGACCTCGACCGCCTCCGGTCGCCGTCCCAGCTCGACGAGCGCGATCACGCGCAGCTCGAAGTCGGAGGCGTCGCTGCTCTCTTCGACGATCCGCCCCGCGTCGCCGCGCGCCCACCAGTTGTAGACGACGCTCGTCCAGGCGTGCGGGTCGAGGCGGCGCGCCTCGCGGTGCGCGGCCTCGGAGGAGTCGAGCAGCCCGCAGTAGCGGCAGGCGTGGACGAGGCCCGCGAAGATCTCGGGGTCGTTCGGATTCTTGCGCGCGAGGCGCAGCAGGCCCGTCATCGCGTCGCGCGAGCGGCCCATCTCCGACTGGTGGTGCGCGTAGAGCTTGTGCGCCACCGGCAGCTCGGGGTCGAGCTCGAGCGCCCGGCGGAAGCACTCCTCGGCCTGCGCCAGGTTGCGCGCGATGTCCTCGACGTAGTACTTGGCGACCAGCCGGTGGCAGCGCCCGAGCTTGGCCCACGCCGGCGCGAACGCGGGGTCGGCGTCCACGCACTGCCGGTAGAGATCGCGCGCCACGGGCGCGTGCGCCCAGTCGCGCCCGACCTCGTTGGCGCGCAGGTAGAACTCGTAGGCGCGGGCGCTCGCGGGCACCCCGCGCCGCGCGGGGCCCTCGCGCAGCGCGAGCGAAGGCGAGAGCTCGGCGACGATCCGCTGGCTCAGCTCGTCCTGCAGCCGGAACACGTCGCCCATCGACGACTGCAGCGTCTGCGACGCGACGAGCGTGCCGGCGGGCGCCTCCACGAGCTGCGTCGTCACGCGCAGCTGGTCGCCCGCGCGGAGCAGCGTGCCGGTGAGCGCGTGGTCGACGTCGGCCTGGGAGGCGAGCGCCTTCAGGTCGGGGGTCTCGCTGGCGAAGCGCGCGACCGAGGCGCTCGAGCGGATCACGACGGACGGCAGCCCGGCGAGCGAGGCCGACACCGCGTCCGCCAGCGCGAAGGACAGGAAGTCGATCTCCGGGTCGGGCCGCAGCAGCCGGAACGGCAGCACCGCGAGCCGCGTGAGCGGCCGCGCGACGGCGCGCCCGGCTCCGCTGGCGTCGTCGAGCGAGACCTGGCCCAGCTCCTCGAGCATCGCGGCGGCCGAGGCCGGCCGCTCGCTCGGCCGCTTCGCGAGCGCGCGCCGGATCAGGCGATCGAGCGCCGCCACGGCCGCGTTGCCGGCGAGCGGGGGCGGCTCCTCGTGCAGCGTCGCCGACAGCACCTCGACCGGGTTCGCGCCGAGGAAGGCGGGCCGCCCCGCCAGCGCCTCGTAGAGGATCGCGCCGATCGCGAAGAGATCCGTGCGCTCGTCGGTCTCCTGCCCGAGCACCTGCTCCGGCGCCATGTAGCGGGGCGTGCCGATCAGGAGGCCGGGGCGCGTCAGCTCCGTGCCGGCCTCGACGGCCTGCGTGAGGTGCGTCGGCAGCGGGCGCGCGAGGCCGAAGTCGAGCAGCTTGACTCCGTGCGGGGTGAGGAAGGTGTTCGACGGCTTCAGGTCCCGGTGCAGCGTCCCGGTCTCGTGCAGCGCCTGGAGCGCGGCGAGCATGCCCTGCGCGAGCGGCAGCGCCTCTGCGAGCGACAGCGACCCGCGCTTGAGGCGGCTCGACAGCGGCTCGCCCTCGAGCAGCTCCATCGCGATGTAGAGGTGGCCGGAGTCCTCGCCGACGTCGTAGACCTGGCACACGTTCGGGTGCTTGACGCCCGCGGCGGCGCGCGCCTCGCGCCGGAAGCGCTTGCGCGCCGAGTCGTCGGGCTCGCTGATCGTCTTGACGGCGACGCGGCGGCCCAGGCTCTCGTCCTCCGCCGCGAACACGATGCCCATGCCTCCCTGTCCGAGCCGGTGCAGGATCCGGTAGCGGCCGAGCCGCTCCGGGTCGCGGCCGGGGGGCGGAGTCGTGCCGCGCAGGCCGTCCATCAAGCGGCGGAGCAAGCCGCGGCTGCGAGACGTGCCTTCGGAGCTGAGGTGGGGCGTGCGGTCCTGGCTGTCGTCCTCGGACATCGCGGGCGTGATTGCGGCGAGTATACTCGGCCCCCATGAAGACCGCCCTTTTCATCGGCCTCGTGCTGGTGGCGATCCCGTACCTGCTGGCGCTCGCGGGCGCCGTCAAGCGCGCGCGCGCGACAGGCGCGACCGGCGAGGGCGCGCCGCAGCCCACGGGGCTCGAGCTGGTCGTCGGCTTCGTGACGAACTTCTTCGACACGCTCGGAATCGGCTCGTTCGCGCCGACCACGGCGATCTTCAAGCTCCGCCGGCTGGTGCGCGACGAGTGGATCCCCGGCACGCTCAACGTCGGCCACACGCTGCCCACCCTGGTGCAAGCCTTCATCTTCATCGCGATCGTGAACGTCGACGTCTGGACGCTCACGCTGATGATCGCCGCCGCAGTGGCGGGTTCGTGGCTCGGCGCCGGCGTCGTCGCGGGCTGGCCGCGGCGCAACATCCAGATCGGCATGGGGCTCGCGCTCGTCGTGGCGGCCACGCTCTTCCTGCTGCAGATCTTCGGCATCGCGCCGGGCGGCGGGGACGCGCTCGCCCTCACGGGGACGAAGCTCGTGATCGGCCTCGTGGTCAACTTCGTGCTCGGCGCGCTGATGGAGCTCGGTGTGGGTCTCTACGGGCCCTGCCTGATCCTGATCGCGCTGCTCGGAATGAACCCGCAGGCGGCGTTCCCGATCATGATGGGCTCCTGTGCGTTCCTGATGCCGATCGGCAGCCTCAAGTTCATCCGCCGCGAGCGCTACAGCCTGCGCGCGAGCCTCGGGCTCGGCATCGGCGGCGTCCCCGCCGTGCTGATCGCGGCGCTCATCGTGAAGAGCCTGCCTCTCTACTATCTGCGCTGGCTCGTGGTCATCGTCGTCCTCTACGCGGCGCTCTCGATGCTGCGGTCGGCAGTCACGGAATCGGGTCGCGGGCAGACCGCGCCGACCTCGTAAGCGGCGTCACGGGCGCGTGGCACGCGCCGTGCTATCTTCTGTTCCGGCCGAGTCCGAGCGCGGGTCGGGAAGCCCGTAAGTGGCCTGGTTTCAACGGGCCGGAAGGCAGGGACGGGGCGTGAAGACCGTAAGGGTGTGGTGTGTCTGTCAGGCAATCGGACTGTTGGCGCTGGCCGTGCCCTGCACCGCCGGCATCTACGGCGTTCCCACGAACCTGTCGGCTGCCGGGATTCCCGGGAACGGGAGCGCCAACCCTCCGGGCTACTTCAACCTGGACGGTCTCAGCAACGGCTTCGCCGGCGGCGACGGCGTCCACCAGATCCGCCTGAAGATCGAAGTCACGAGCACGACGCTCGACGTGATGATCTTCGACCCCGGCACGAGCGGATCGCGCGACCTCGGCGACGGCACCGGCCACGAACACGACCTACACGCTGCTCAATCCCGCCGGGACCACGATCGCAACTCTTACGATCGGCGACGACACCGCCACCACGGACAACCGCCTGGTGCGGCTGACTCCGCCGTGCGGCGCCGCGCCGACCTCCTGCGGCTTCTTCACCCTCAACGCGGGCGGCAACAACCGGGACTTCCGAACGGCCAACGGCGTCGCGATCAACCCCGGCCTCTACGAGCTGCGCATCTCCACGTCGGGCAACACGACCGAGACCAACATCTTCGGCGTCGACATCCGCCAGGCGCTGGGGAGCACCGCGCACTACAACGTGTTCACGCTCGCGGCCGACAACGGCGCGACCGGCGCGCCGGTCGTCGCGGGCGTGGGCGAGACCGCGTGGCTCGCCGGAGCGACCGACGGCGGGACGAACCCGGAGGGCAACATCACGCAGCCGCTCATGCTCTACACCTTCGTCGACCGCGGCTGCACGATCCAGACCTCCAACTTCGACATGGACATCGGCGGCGCCGGGGCGGGCGGCAGCGGCTCGATCCTCGACGCGCTCGGCGCCTCGACCCCGCTCACCATGAGCGGCGGCACGGCGCACTCCGAGAACACGGTGACGGTCGAGACCACCGCCGCGACGAACCTGACGGTCGAGAACTACGGGATGTACCTGATCACGAACAACATCGGCACGCAGAACAACGCCGTCGACTGGCGCATCTCGGATTTCCAGGGCTCGACGAGCGCGGGCGCGAACGTCCCCGTGCAGCCCGTCAACCCGATCCGGATGTACCTGCCGAACGGCTACGCCCCGACGACCGGCAATCCGGGGGCGACGGCGCCCGTCGAGCCGATCCTGGCACTGAGCGCTCGCGTCGTGAGCGGGGCCAATCCGCCGGCCGCCGGGCAGCTCACGCGCTTCGCGGTGACGGCGACCGTCGCCAACCAGACGGCGAACGCGATCACGGGCATTCAGATCACGGTCGGCCACCAGGCCAACGAGACGAACTTCTCGACGACCTCGGGCTGCGTCGACGGCGTCGGCGGGCCGCTCTGCCCAACCGTCACCTCGACGGCCTGCACCGACGCCTCGACGGGGACATTCAGGCGCTGCACGTTCGCGTCGCTGGCGGCGGGCAGCTTCGCGAGCATGAACTTCGAGTTCGACTACACGGCTCCGGCCGGGACTGGGCTACGGAACCTGACGGGGCCGCCGGTCGCGCTGCCGAGCACGTCGCCCGCAAGCGTCTCCTACACGCCAGCCTCCAGCTCCGACCCCGCCGGGGCCGAGAACTTCACGCGCACGGAAACGATCGGCCCGGCTTGCCAGCTCCTGATCAACGTCGGCGGCGGGACGCTGCTGACCCGTGCCACGCTGCGCGGCCTGCGCGTCACGCCTTCGGCGGTCGAGTTCGCGGTCGGCTCGCAGCACGAGAGCGTGTCGTTCGAGCTCTACGGCACCAGCGATCCGCGCGGCCGCGCCGGCCGCGTGAAGCTGCTCGCCGCTCCGCTCCCGGCGTCGCCGTCGTCCTACGGGCCGGCCGTCTACCGCGCCGACGTCGCGCTCGGCCAGCCGTACCTCGTGATCGAGGAGCTCGACGCGCGCGGGCGGCGCCACGTGATGGGCCCCGTCGCCGCCAGCGACGCGCGGCTGCGGAAGGCCTTCGACCGCATCGAGGCCGCGCTCGAGCGCTCGGGCGCGGTCGAGCCCCCGTCGGGACGGGCGCGCGTGCGGGCGCGCTGGGCGCGCTTCGCCGAGGCGAGCGAGCGGCGCGGGCCGCGTCGTCTCGCGGCCCTGCGCGGTCCGGCAGCGGGCGCCGTGGCGGTCGAGGTGGGCGACGCCGGCACCGTACGCATCCCGGTGAGCGATCTCGTGGCGAGCGGCTTCGCGGGGTCCACGCGGAAGCTGCAGGTGAGCCAGCGCGGCAGCGCCGTGCCGCACAGCCTGGAGCGCGATCCCCTGGGCGGCCTCGACCTCGTGTTCGAGGCCGGCCGGCTCGCGAGCGACTACGCCGCCGCGAACGTGTACGTGGTCTCGTCGAGCGCCGTGCCTCCGGCCGTCCCGCTCACGACGTCCGAGGAGCCGCCGGCACCGGGCTTCACGCGTGTGGCGCGCTACGGCCTGTACCTGGCGCGCGCGCCCGAGGACGTGAGCCCGTGGATGTGGGACCTGCTGTTCGGCGACGGCTCGTCCTGGCCCTACGACTGGTGGGATCCGACGCTCGGCGACTTCGACCTGCCGCGGCTCGGCCAGGGCACGGGCAACGCGCGCGCGCGCGTGCGGCTGCTCGGCTGGACCGACCAGGAGCACGCTGTCGAGGCTTTCGTCAACGGCGTGTCGCTCGGCAGCCTGACCTTCTCGGGCGCCGTGCCGGCCGTGCTCGAGGGCGAGGTGCCGCTCGACGTCCTGCGGCCGCAGGGCAACCAGCTCTCGCTCCGCTACACCAGCGGCGACGGGCAGGGCCTCGTCTACCTGCGCTCGCTCGACCTCGATGTTCCGCTCGAGGCCTCGCGCGAGAGCGTGGCGTACACGCTCGGCGCCTACGACCCGCGGCTGCCCACGGCCGAGGGCGTCGAGTACCTGATCGTGACGCACGCGGCGTTCCAGGCGCAGGCGGACCGCCTCGCGAGCCTGAAGCGCGCCGACGGCTATCGGACGGCGGTCGTCGACGTGGAGCGCGCGTACGACAGGTTCAGCGGCGGGATCGTCGAGGCCAACGCGATCCGCGAGCTGGTGCGGCACTACGCGCGGGCCGGCGCGCTGCGCTACGTGCTGCTCGTGGGCGACGACACCTTCGACTACCACGACTACACCGGGACCGGCGCGGTGTCGTACCTGCCGTCGCTCGTGGCCTGGGACGGCGAGTTCGGGCGCATCCCGTCGGAGAACCGCTACGCGGACGTCGACGACGACGGGCAGCCCGACGTGGCGATCGGCCGCCTGCCGGTCCAGACCGGCGCGGAAGCCGACGTCCTCGTGCAGAAGATCGCGCGGCAGGGTGCCCTCGCCGGCGCGCGCCGCCACCTCGCCGCCGTGGACGACCAGGCGCCCGGCGACATCTCGTTCCGCGACGAAGCCGGCGTGCTCGCAGCGAGCCTGCCCGCAGCGTCGGAGCTGCGCTGGGCCGACGTCGCGGAGGGGATCGTGCCCGCGCGCGAGGCGCTGCGCGCCGGCTTCGCCTCGGCCCAGGTCCTCCACTACTTCGGCCACGCCGGGCCCGAGGTGCTGGCCGACGAGTCGCTGCTCGCGGTGGACGACGTGCCGGAGCTGCCGGCGGCCTCGCCGGCGCCCGTCCTCTTCGCCTGGGCCTGCGAGTCGCAGTGGTACCAGTACCTGTTCGGACCGTCGATCGACGAGGCGCTCCTGCTCAAGCCCGCGGGCGGCGTCACGGCGGCGCTCGGACCGGTGGGGATCTCGAGCCCGTTGCTCCAGCAGCGGCTCGCCGAGCGCGTCTACCGCGGCGTCTTCGAGCGCGGTCTCACGCTCGGCGAAGCCGTGCGGCGCGCGAAGGCCGAGGCGCTCGCGGCCGACCCGACGACGCGGCCGGTGGTGGACGGCTTCGGCCTGCTCGGCGATCCGTCGCTGCGCCTGTCGTCCCGCCCGGACACGGCGCCGGCCGGGCCGTCGCGCGCCCGCCCCGCCGACCCGGCGGCGGACTCCTCGCGCGATCGCTGAGGCTCAGCGCTTCCGTCGCGCCGTCACCTCGACGAGCGGCCGGCCCAGCACCTTGGCGCGCGGGCGCACGCCGAGCCCCGGCTCGGTCGAGGCGGCCATCCGGCCTTGCTTGCGTTTAGGCGCGCCCTCGGCCGTGCTCACGGTCACGTAGCTGTTGAAGTCGGTCGCGCTGAAGCGCAGCGCCTCGGGTGTCGAGTGCGCGAGGTGCGCGATCGCGGCCGTGGTGATGTCGCCGCCCCACGAGTCCTCGATCGTCATCGCGATCCCGAGCGAGACGCAGAGGTCGCGGATCTGCCGCGCCTTGGTGAGCCCGCCCACCTTCGAGATCTTGAGGTTGACGACGTCCATCGCGCTCTCGGCGTGGGCGCGCAGCAGCACGTCGACGCCGTCGATCGTCTCGTCGAGCACGAAGGGATGGCTGGTGCGCCGGCGCACGGCCAGGCATTCCTCGAACGACAGGCAGGGCTGCTCGATGTAGACGTCGACGTCCGCGACCGCGCGGACCACGCGCGCCGCCTGGTGCTGGAGCCAGCCGGTGTTGGCGTCGGCCACCAGCACGTCCGCGGGCTGCAGCTTGGCGCGCACCGCACGAATGCGGGCGACGTCCTCGCCGGGATCGCCGCCGACCTTGAGCTGGAACTTGCGATAGCCCTCGCCGCGGTACTTCGCGACGCTCGCGGCCATCCGGGGGGCGCTCTCCTGCGAGATCGCGCGGTAGAGCTCGACCGAGTCGCCGAAGCGGCCGCCGAGCAGCGTCGCGACCGGCACGCCGCTCGCCTTGCCGAGGATGTCCCAGCACGCCATGTCGATCGCCGACTTCACGTACGGATGGCCCTTGAGCGCCGCGTCCATCTGCTGGTTCAGCACGGCGAGCTCGCGCGGGTCGAGGCCGATCAGGTGCGGGCCGATCTCGGAGATGCCGGTGCGCGCACCGGGCCCGTAGGCCGGCAGGTAGAAGGGACCGAGCGGGCAGACCTCGCCCCAGCCCGTGACGTTCTCGTCGGTCTCGACCGAGACGATGGTGCTGTCGAAGATCGACACCGACTTGCCGCCCGACCACTTGTAGCTGCCTTCGTGGAGCGGCAACGCCACGCGGTAGGCGCGGATGCGGGTGATCTGCACGGGGGGAAGAGTACCCGAACCGGGCGTCAGGGGCTCGCGGGCGCTCCCGTACAGTCGGGGCGGCGCGCAGAGCCGGTACACGTCGTCGCACGGCTGGCCGTCGGGCTTGGTCGTGCGGGCGACGAGCATCGCGAGGTGGCGCCACCTGGCCGCATCCGGGGCGGGTGCGCTCGGGTCCGCCCGGGGAACCATGAGCAGAGTCGGGCCGGCCGCCGCCCATTTCTCGAACGCCTGGAGTGCCGTCGGGTCGGCGAAGTCCCAGTCCTCGAGCCTCACGCGCGGCTCGCGCGCGAACGCGAGCCCGAGCGTGAGCGGCGTCATGCGCAGGTTCTGGTAGCGGTTCGCGTGCACGACGACCGTCACGCCGCCCGGGTGCTGCTCGAGCTCCTGCCGGACCAGGCGCTCGGTGTCGCGCACGCCGTAGCCCGAGGGCCAGCCGAGCACGTACTGGAAGCGGTCGGGCGCGGGCATCGCGGCCCGCGACGGATCGGTCCAGAAAGCCCGATCGAGCCGCAGCGCCGGGAGCAGCACCGCGACCAGCGCGAACGCCAGCAGGCCCTCGCGCGCGAGGTGCTTTGCGGATGCGGGCAGCCGCTCGGCCGCCCACGATGCGAGCTGCACGAGCGCGCCCGCGGCCAGCACCAGCAGCGGGACCGAAGCGGGGAGCAGGTAGCGCGGCATGCGCCAGGTGAGCACCGCGGAGAAGGCGACGAGCGGATAGAGCGCGAGGAGGGCGAGCAGCAGGCCCTTGCGATCCCTGCGCCACAGTGCGACGAGCGCGCCGATCTCGGCGAGCGCGACGAGCGGAGCCGTCCACCAGGTCCAGAGCCAGCCGGCTCCTTCCGCGAGGTTCTGCCCGAGCCGGGCGGCGAGCGCCCCGCCGCCGCCCGTGAAGAGCTGTGCCATGTGCTGGGCGTTCTCGCTCGCGACGAAGAGCCGCAACGCCAGCGCGATCGGCGGGAGGCCCACGGCGTAGGCCAGCGCGAGCGCCTTCCAGCGCTCGCGGATGCGGCCCAGCAGGAGCAGCGTCACGAGCGGAATCGGAAGCACGAGCACGCCGATCGCCTTCACGAGCACCGCGAGCGCCAGCATCAGCCCCGCGAGCACGGCATCGAGCGGGCGGCCCGACTCGCTCATCCGGATCGAGAACACCAGCGTCAGCGCGAAGGCCGCCGAGAGGCCGGCCTCGGTCAGCGCCATGCGGTCGTAGAAGAGCGTGAACGGACAAAGGACGTAGAAGAGTCCCGCGACGAGCGCCTCGCGTGGCCCGAGCAGCCGGCGCGCGATCTCGAAGGTGGCGAAGAGCGTCGCGACGCCGATCGCGACGCTCACCAGGCGGTTCGCCCGCAGCAGGTCCTCCGCCCACGGGCTCACGAGCGCTCCCATCCAGATCGTGAGCGCGCGGCCCCACTTCCAGGTCGCGTCCCAGGGCTTGTCGCCCTGGGAGACGAGCAGCGCCCAGCGCACGTGCAGCGTCTCGTCCAGGAAGATCGGCAGCAGGCCGAGCCCGCGTAGCCTCGTAATGACGTAGAGAGCGACGAGCGCGGCGCGCAAGCGGCCCGATGGTAGCACCCGCGTTCACGGGCGCCCCCGAGGTTGTCTCCGGTGCTTGGGCCGGGCGATACTCCCGCCCATGCTGAAGCGAACCGCGATCCTGCTGCTGGTTTCGACGGCGGCTCTGGCCGAGGAGCCGGCCGTGGCGACGAAGTCCTCCGCGGCGGCGGTCCCGGGCCGCTTCGCGATCGGCGCTCTCGACCGCTCGGTCGACCCGTGCGTGGACTTCTACCAGTTCGCGTGCGGCGGCTGGCGCGCGAAGAACCCGATCCCTCCCGACCAGACGCGCTGGGGCCGCTTCAACGAGCTCGCCGAGCGCAACCGCGAGGAGCTGCACCAGATCCTCGAGAAGGCGAAGGAAGCTTCCGGCCACGCGCAGCGCCCTCGAGGCCAAGGTGGGGGACTTCTACGCCTCGTGCATGGACGAGGCGGGCATCGAGGCGCTCGGCACGAAGCCGATCGCGTCCGCGCTCGCGCGGATCGAGGCGCTGTCGTCGAAGCGCGAGCTCTTCGAGCTCCTCGGCCAGCACGAGGCCTCCGGCCTTCCGACGCTCTTCCGCTTCGGCTCGGCGCCGGATCTCCACGACTCGAAGCAGACGATCGCGAGCCTGGGCCAGGGTGGGATCGGCCTGCCGGACCGCGACGACTACTCGAAGGACGACGCGAAGTCGAAGGAGAAGCGCGAGAAGTACCAGGAGCACGTTGCCCGCACGCTGGCGCTGCTCGGCGATACGCCGGAAGCGGCGGCGAAGGGCGCCGCCACGGTGATGCGGCTCGAAACGGCGCTGGCGAACGCACACCTCGAGCGCGTCGCGATGCGCGACCCGAAGAACCGGGACAACCCGATGAGCCTCGACGAGCTGAAGCGGCTCACGCCGGCCTACGATTGGGACGCCTACCTGGGCAAGACCGGGGCGCCGGCCTTCACGCAGCTCAACCTCACGAGCCGGCCGTACTTCGAGAAGACGAACGCGGTCGTGGCGGATACGCCGCTCGACGACTGGAAGACGTATCTGCGCTGGCACCTGGCGCGCGCCGCCTCGCCCATGCTGGGCAAGGCGCTTCGTCGATGCGGACTACCGCTTCTTCCGCGAGTACCTGCAGGGCGCCCGCGAGATCGAGCCGCGCTTCAAGCGCTGCGTCCAGGCGACCGACCGCGCGCTCGGCGACGCGCTCGGGCAGCTCTACGTCGAGAAGACCTTCGGCGCCGACGGCAAGGCGCGCATGAAGAAGATGATCGAGGCGCTCACGGCGGCATTGCGCGAGGACATCGCGGGCCTGTCGTGGATGACGGCCGAGACGAAGCCGCGCGCGCTCGCGAAGCTGGCGGCCTTCGGCACCGACAAGGTCGGCTACCCGGACCAGTGGAAGGACTACTCCACGGTCGAGGTGAAGCGGGACGACTACCTCGGCAACTCCCTGCGGGCGCAGGTGTTCGAGATCCGGCGCAGCTTCGCGCGCATCGACAAGCCGACGGACCGCACGCTCTGGGGCATGACGCCGCCGACGGTGAACGCCTACTACCAGGCGGCCAACAACGAGATCGTGTTCCCGGCCGGGATCCTGCAGCCGCCGTTCTTCGACAAGGGCATCGACGACGCCGTGAACTTCGGCGGCATCGGCGTCGTGATCGGCCACGAGTACACGCACGGCTTCGACGACCAGGGGAGCAAGTTCGACGCCTCCGGCAACTTCGAGAACTGGTGGACCGACGCCGACCGCAAGGCGTTCGACGAGCGCACGACCTGCATCGCCAACCAGTACGACGGCTACGTGACCGTAAAGGATCCCGCAAACGGCGACGTGCACCTGAACGGCCGCCTCACGCTCGGCGAGAACACGGCCGACAACGGCGGCGTGCGCGTCGCCTACGCTGCGCTGCAGAAGGCGCTCGCCGGCCAGCCGCGCACGAAGATCGACGGCTTCACGCCCGAGCAGCGCTTCTTCCTCGGCTTCGCCAACGTCTGGTGCCAGAACGTCACCGAGGCCGCCGCGCGCCAGCTGGCGCAGACCGACTCCCACTCGTCCGGCCAATTCCGCGTGATCGGCCCGGTCAGCAACGCGCCCGAGTTCGCCCATGCCTTCGGCTGCAAGGCCGGCCAGCCGATGGTGCGCGAGAACGCCTGCCGCGCCTGGTGAGGCCCGGCGCGAGGGTCAGAGCATGACGCGGCCCGAAGATTCGCAGCGCATCGCCAACCTCGTCTTCTACTCGGTCGTGCTGCTGATCGCGTACCTGGGCTATCAGATCGTCCAGCCGTTCCTGATCGAGATCGCCTGGGCGCTCGTGCTCGCGATCTGCCTCGCGCCTGCGCAGACGCGGATCTCGCGTCGGATCGGCTCGCTGCGCGGGGCCGCCCTGCTGACGGTGCTCGTGCTGCTGCTGCTCTTCCTCCCCGCGCTCGCCGCCGTGACGGCGCTCGTGCGCCAGGGGCCGGCGGTGGTCGACTACATCCACGGCCAGCTCAACGACCGCGGCGGCCCGATGGGCCTCTTCCACCTGGTCTGGGACTGGCTGCATCAGCGGATGCCTTTCCTTCCGGCGGAGGAGGACATCGTGGCGCGGGTCTCGGCGAGCCTCGGCGGCCTCGCGGGCGGCTTCGCGTCGCGCGCCGGCAGCGTGGTGAAGGGCGCCGTGTCGGTCGTCTTCAGCCTGCTGTTGACGCTCGGCATCCTCTTCTTCCTGCTCAAGGACCAGCGCTCGCTGGCCGCCGCCGCGCCGCGCCTGCTGCCGTTCGGCCGCGCGCAGAACGAGCGCCTGCTCACGCTGATACGCGACATCGTGTCGGCGAGCGTGACCTCGACCCTCGCGATCGCGCTCATCCAGGGGATCGCTGGGCGGCCTCGCGTTCCTGCTGCTCGGCGTGCCCGGCGCGGCGCTCTGGGCGGGCCTGATGATGGTGCTGGCGCTCTTGCCGGCCGTGGGCGCGGCGCTCGTCTGGGCGCCTGCGGCCATCTGGCTGGTCGTCTCCGGCTCGCTCGTCAAGGGGATCGTGCTCGCGCTCGTTGGGGTGCTGATCCTCGGCAACGTCGACAACGTGGTGCGGCCGCTGCTGCTCTCGGGCTCGGCGCGCATGAACACGCTGGTGCTGATCATCAGCCTGCTCGGCGGCGTGAGCGCCTTCGGCTTCATCGGCATCGTGCTCGGACCGGTGGTGGCGGCGGTGTTCACCGCGCTCGTCGAGAGCTATCAGCTGCAGCCCGAGGAGGAGCAGGCGCTCGCCGCCGCGGCCCCGCTGCCCGAGGCCCCCGGCCTGCCCGAGTCGCCCGAGCCCGTGGCTTCCAGGGACGAGCCCGGCGACCCGGCGCCGCCGAAAGGCTGATCTCTTGACATCCTGACCCGGCATGTATGGACTGGGGAGATGAGCAAGGCCTCCCTCGCCCTCCTAGTCGTCTCGTCCCTTTCCGCCGCAGTCCTCGTGGCCGCCGTACCGCAGGCGACTCCGCCCGCGACCAAGCCTGCCGCGACCGCGCCGCCCGCATCCGCGAAAGCCGCGCCTGCAGCTGCCGCCGCCAAGCCGGCCACGGCACCCGCTCCCAAGACGACCGACGGCATCTGGCCGCGCGAAGTCGTGACCTCGATCGGGATCGCGACGATCTACGTGCCGCAGGTCGAGGCCTGGGACGGCGTCACGCTCGAGTTCCGCGCGGCGGTCTCGCTGCGGGGGAAGTCCGACGCGCCGCCCGTGTACGGAGTCGTCTGGGGCAAGGCGCGGACGAACGTCGACAAGGATGCCCGCGTGGTCAGCCTGCTCGACCGGGAGTTCACGAAGCTCGTGATCCCGTCGGCTCCGGACAAGCAGGAGACCTGGAAGCAGGTGATGAGCAAGGAGGTCCAGCCGGCGGTGAAGACGATCGCGCTCGACCGCCTGGCGGCGCTGCTCGAGGTGGCGGCCGCGGACAAGATGGCCGCGTCCGTTCCCGTGAAGAACGACCCGCCGAAGATCGTGTTCTCGAAGCAGATCGCGATCCTGGCGTACGTCGACGGCAAGCCCGCCTACCAGCCGGTGAAGGACACCAAGCTCGAGCGCGTGATCAACACCCGCGTGCTCCTGCTCAAGGACAAGGACGAGCACTTCATCAAGGTGTTCGACGGCTGGCTGGAAGCCAAGTCGCTCGACGCCAGCGAGTGGGAAGTGGTCAAGAAGCCCGGCAAGGACCTGGAGAAGGCGCTCGCCGACGCGAAGGCCTCGGGTCAGGTGGACTTCCTGCCCGGCGGCAACCCGAACGACGCGAAGACGCTGCCGACGCTCAAGTCGGGAAAGGTGCCGCGCATCGTCGTGGCGACGAGCCCCACCGAGCTGATCGTGACCGAGGGCGAGCCGAAGTTCGCAGCACTCGCCCCGACCAAGCTCGAGTACGTCGAGAACACGACCGGCAACGTGCTCCGCGACACGAGCGACCAGAAGCTCTACGTGCTCGTCTCGGGCCGCTTCTTCCGCGCGCCGTCGTTCGACGGGCCGTGGGAGTACGTGGCCTCCGACGCCTTGCCGAAGGACTTCGCGGCGATCCCCGACGACAGCCCGAAGGAGAACGTGAAGGCCGCCGTCGCCGGCACGCCGCAGGCGAAGGAAGCGCTGATCGCCAACGCGATCCCGCAGACCGCGGAGGTGAAGATCAGCCAGACGAAGATCGATCCGCCGAAGTTCGACGGGGAGGTGAAGCTCGCGCCGATCGAGGGCACCTCGCTGCAGTACGTCGTCAACACGGCGACGCCGATCATCCAGGTGAGCCCCACCTCCTGGTACGCCGTGCAGGACGCCGTCTGGTTCACGGCGTCGTCGGCGGGCGGCCCCTGGGCGGTCGCGACCTCGGTGCCGACCGTGATCTACACGATCCCGGCCAGCTCGCCGCTCCATTACGTGACGTACGTGCGGATCTACGAGACGAAGCCCGACACCGTCTACGTCGGCTACACGGGCGGCTACTACGGCTCGTGCGTGACGAACAGCACCGTCGTCTACGGCACCGGCTACTACTACCCGCCCTACGTGGGCACCGTCTGGTACGGGCCGCCCGCGACGTATGGCGTCGGCGTCGGCATGACGTACACGCCGTGGACCGGCTGGACCTACGGCTTCGGCTTCGGCTGGAGCTGGGGCGCCGTCACCGTCGGCTGGGGCTACGGCGCCTATCCCTGGTGGGGACCGGTCGGCTGGGGCTACTACTACCCCTATCCTTATTACCGGCCGGCCTACTGGGGCGGTGGCGCGGCCTGGGGCCCGTGGGGTGGCGGTGCCGTGTGGGGACCCGGTGGCTGGGCCGCCACCAGCGGCAACGTCTACAGCCGCTGGGGCGCGACGAGCGCCGTCACGCGCCGATCGGGCGGCTACAACGCGTGGACGGGCGACGCCTGGCGCAACTCGGCGGGCATGTCCTACAACTCGCGCACCGGCAACCTCTCGGCGGGCCAGCGCTCGGCCGTGGGCAACGTCTACACCGGCAACTACGCGTACGGCGCTCGCGGCGGCAGCGCCAACACGCGCGGCGGCGGCTCCGTGAGCGGCGGCCGCGTCACGGCGGGCAACGTCTACACCGGCAACCAGGTGACCGCCGGCCGCATCTCGGGCACCACGGGATCGGGGCAGACGGGCTCCGCGGGCTACGTGCGCGGCGAGCAGGGCGGTGTCGCGCGCGTGGGCGACGACGTCTACGCCGGCCACGACGGCAACGTCTACAAGCGCAACGGCGAGGGCGGCTGGGATCAGCAGCAGCCCGGCGGCAACTGGGAAGGTGTACAGGATCGCGGACAGGCGGGAACGCTCGACGCGCAGGAGCGCGCGCGCTCGGCCGGGCACGACCGCACGCAAGGCTACGACCACGCGCGCACGAGCGGCTACGGCCAGGGCTACCGGGGTGGCGGCGGCTATAGCGGCGGCGGCGGGATGCGCGGCGGCGGCGGCGGCCGGCGGCGCTGACCGAGCGCTAGGGGCGCCCGACGGCCTGGAGATCGAGCTCCAGGCCGTCGCTCGTCACGAAGGCGACGACCGACGCGAGGTCGTCCACGATCCAGCCGGCCCCTGCCTCGCGCAGCGTCTCGTCCGGAGCCGTCGTGCGCAGCCCGATCACGCGCGCTCCCGCGGCTCGCCCGGAGCGGACACCCGCGGGCGCGTCCTCGACCACGACGCACTCGTGCGCCGGCAGCCCGAGGCTCAGCGCGCCCTTCAGGTAGGGCTCGGGATCCGGCTTGCCGCGGGTGATGTCGGACGACGTGACGAAGTGCTTCGGTGTCGGAAGCCCGGCGGCCTCCAGCCGGCGCGTGGCGAGCCTGCGGGTGCACGAGGTCACGATGGCCCAGCGATGCTCCGGGATCGTGCGGAGCAGCGCGACGGTGCCCGGCAGCGGGACGACACCGTCCGTGTCGTCGATCTCGCGCTGCTCGACGAGCTCGTTCTCCTTCTCGTGATCCGCGTCCGGCAGCAGCTCGCGAATCGTGGCGAGGCTCGGCCGGCCGTGCGCGCGCCGCACGGTGTCCTCGGGGTCCCTGCCGTGCTCGAGCGCCCAGGCGGTCCAGACCCGCGCCACCGCCGGCGTCGAGTCCACGAGCACCCCGTCGAGATCGAAGAGCAGGGCACGGCACGCTATCGGGGGGTTCGGGGGGCGATCAGCGCCCCCGAATGCCCGTCCAGAGAGTCCGTTAGCTGTTCCGTTTCCGTCTCGTCGTTGCACTTTCAGACTCCTAGAGGCTGACCAGCTCGGCGATCTTCACCGGAGCGCCGCTGTCCATGCTCTTGCGGGCGGCGATCCCGGTCAGGCACGACATCGCGCCGGCGCGCGAGCCGGGCAGGCGCATGTGCTCGGGCAGCGTGATGCCGCGGAAGATCAGGTCACGCAGCACGTCGTCGCCGCCGCCGTGGCCGCCCACGGCCTTCGGGATCTCGATCGTCTTGCGCTCCCCGAAGTTGCGGATGAGCTGCATGTCGCTCTCCACGGCGACGGTCCACGGCTGGCGCTCGTAGTCGCGCACCTCGAGCCGGCCCTCGGTGCCGTTGAACGCGATGCGGTAGCCCTCGATCGGCATGAAGGTGTTGAGCGAGTAGCTCATCGTCACGCCGGTCGAGTACTTCACGACGGCGTTCATCGTGTCCGGGATGTCGACGTCCTCCTTGAACACGCAGCCGTCGCGCTGGTAGCCGTCGGCCCGCTCGCAGTCCACGTAGAGCTCGACCAGTCTCGGGCTCTTCGTGATGTCCCAGTGGTACTTGCACTCGGACTTGTGCGGGCAGGGCCGGCAGTTCGTCGAGCGGAACGGCCCCTGCTTCCCGTAGCGCTGCAGGCTGCCGACGGCCGACACCTCCACGGGGTCGGCGTCCAGCCACCAGTTCACGAGGTCGAAGTGGTGGGTGGCCTTGTGGACCCAGAGCGAGCCGCTGCGCGCCCGCAGCCGGTGCCAGCGCCGGAAGTAGTCGGCGCCGTGGGTGGTGTCGAGGTACCAGGAAAAGTCGACCGACGTGATGCGGCCGATAGCACCCGAGAGCAGCAGCTCCTTGATCTTCTGGTGCTTGGGCGCGTAGCGGTAGTTGAAGGTCACCACGATCTTGCGGCCCGTGCGCTTCTCGGCGTCGAGCACGGACTGGCACTGCCGCTCGTCCACCACCATCGGCTTCTCCGTCAGTACGTCGACACCGCGCTCGAGCGCCTTGACGATGCAGCCCTCGTGGGTCGCGTCGACGGTCGTCACCATCAGCAGCTCGGGCTTCGCCTGGTCGATGAGGGCGTCGAGGCTGGTGAAGGTCGGGCAGGAGACGCCGATCTGCTTGCGGGCGGCCTCGGCGCGCAGCGGGTTGACGTCGCACAGCCCCACGAACTCGAGCACGTCCGCGTAGCGCTCCACGAGCGGACGGCCCCACATCCCGACCCCGCGCACGCCGGTGCCCACGATCGCGTAGCGCCGGCGAGCGGCAGCCGCGGCCCGCCCCGTCACGAGTGTCGCGGCCGCGGCTCCCGTCGCTGCCGTCACGAAGTCCCTGCGCGTCACGCCGTCGGCGATCGCCATGCTCCCTCCACGCCTCTGAATGCTAGACCAGCTTGGCGCTTTCGTCCCGGGCCGCGTATCGTCGGGCTCTTGTCCACCGAAACGCCGCGTCTCGTCCGCGCGATGGGCCGCTTCGACCTCACCGCGGCCGTGGTGAACGGTGTCGTCGGGGCCGGCATCTTCGGAGCGCCCGCCGCGGTGGCGGCGCTCGTCGGGCCCTGGGGTCCGCTCGCCGCGCTCGCGGCGGCGGCCGGCATCCTGACCGTGGTGCTCTGCTTCGCCGAGGTCGGCAGCCGCTTCGACACCTCCGGCGGTCCGTACCTCTACACGCACGCGGCGTTCGGCCGGCACGTCGGCTTCGCCGTGGGCTGGCTGCACGTCTGGACGCGGCTGCTCTCGGGGGCGGCGATCCTCAACGTGTTCGTCGCGTACCTCGCGGCGCTCGTGCCCTGGTCCGGGACGGGCGTCGGCCGCGTGGCGGTGATGACGCTCGTCGTCGCGCTCGTGACCGCGGTCAACGTGCGGGGCGTCCGGCTCGCCGCCTGGACCGTCGACGCCTTCACGCTCGCGAAGCTCGCCCCACTCGTGCTGCTGATCGTCCTGGGGCTGCCGCAGCTGCGCCGCGCCACGCTCGCGGCGCAGCAGGTGGCCGATCCGCAGTGGACCGACGCCGTGCTGCTGATGGTCTTCCTGTTCGGCGGCTTCGAGTCGGCGGTGATCGCGGCCTCCGAGACGCGCGACCCGCGCGGACACACGGCGTTCGCGCTCCTGACGGCGCTCGCCGTGGTGACGGTCGCCTACTCGCTGGTGCAGCTCGTGGTGGTGGGCGTGATGCCGAATGCCGCCGCTTCCGAGACTCCGGTGGCGGCGGCGCTCGAAGCCGTGGCAGGGAAGCTGGGGGCGCTCGTCGGCACCGCGGCGGCGCTCGTCTCGGGCTACGGCTGGCTGCTCGGGTTCGCGATGATGACGCCGCGGATCCTGTTCGCGATGGGGGAGCGGGGCGAGCTGCCGCGGATGCTCGCGCGCGTGCATCCCGGCTATCGCACGCCGCACGTGGCGGTGATCCTGAACTCGGTGGTGGCGCTCGCGCTCGCTCTCTGGGGGTCGTTCGCCTGGGCGGCCAGCCTCTCGGTCCTGACGCGGCTCGGCATCTTCGCGCTCACGTGCGCGGCGCTGCCGGTCCTGCGCGTCCGGCGCCCCGACGAGGCGCCGCCGTTCCGGGTGCGCGGCGGCGCCGCGGTCGCCGGAGCGGGCATTCTCTTCTGCGGCTGGCTCCTCGCGACCCGCAGCCTCGCCCAGCTGTGGCCGCTCGCGCTCATCCTCGCGGCCGGGCAGCTCGTGCGCTGGCTCGCCGGCCGCTTCGCCGGCGCGGGACGACCTCCCGGGTTGCCCGACGAGTCCTCGTAGCTCGACGGCCGTGGGCGCCTACGCCGCTTTCTCGATCGGCCGCGAGCGACGCGCCCGGAAGGCGGCGAAGCGGCGCAGGGCCAGGGAGAGGCCCGTCCACACGAGCATCACGGCTCCGGCGCTGGCGAGGCCAGCGACCGTCTGGCCAAAGGCGCCGAAAGCCTCGCCCGTGTGGATGAAGCGCAGCCAGCCCCGGACCTTCTGGCCTCGCGGCTGGCTGGCGTAGGGCTCGCGGCGCACCACCTCGCCGGTCCGGCGATCGACGACGACCTGCGCTCGCGTGCTCGGGCGTCGAGCTCCGCTCGAGGTGTCGAAGCTGAACGAGAAGGGCGCCTCGGCTGAGGTCGGGACGCGCAGCGTCGCCGTCCGCCAGCCGGCCATCTGGCCCTGTGCGGTCGCCCAGGCGCGGTCGAGCCCGGCGAGCGTGACCTCGGGCTTCGCGCCCGCCGTGCGGGGCTCGGCCGCGGGGCCACCCGGACCCGGCCGCGCGGGTGCCGGGCCGCGCCGCGGCGGCTCGCTCCCGGCCAGGCGGTAGACGAGGTCGTTCGCCCACGGGTAGGACATCACGACGCCGCTCGCGACGACGAACGCGAGGGGAAGCGCCGACCAGAAGCCGAAGACGTTGTGCCAGTTGAAGTCACGTGCCTTGCCCGCGAGCCCGCCCTGGAAGGCCGTGATCGGCCGCAGCTGCTGGAGGCGGAGGCTCTTCGGCCACCAGAGGTAGATCCCGCTCAGCACGATGAAGAGGAAGACGAGGTTCGCCGCGCCGGTGACGGCGCGCGCGAGCGGCCGCGCGTCGCCGCTCTGCCCGAGCCAGCGATGCCAGTCCGTGACGGCGCGGAAGAAAGAGCGGGCGCGGCTCGAGCCCTCGCCCAGCACGGCGCCGGAGTAGGGATCGAGGAAGAGCGCCTCGCGACCGAGGCCGAAGGCGACGGGCGCGTCCGGCTCCGCGCGCACGGTGATCGCGTCCGGCCAGGCCGCGCGCGCCGCTCGCGCGCGCTCGGCGAGCGCCTCGAGCCCGAACGGCGTGCGACCCTCCGGAGGCGGCAGCGACCACCGGAATGGTCGTCGGCCCACTCGGTGAGCTGCCGCTCGTAGGTCAGCAGCACGCCGGTCAGCGACATCACCAGGATGACGAGGCCGGCGCGTGACGCCGGCCGTGAGGTGCATCCAGAAGAGAACCCTGCGCAAGGTCATCATGAAATCGGGTTTCATTTTCATGAAATACGGCGCGGTGTCAAGGCGCGCGTTTCGCGTTGACAGGGCCGCGCGGCGAGCCGTAGGCTCCGCCCGGGTCGGGGCCGGACGCCCCGAGTGGGAGGAGACGCGTGGCGTTCGACTTCGAGAAGACGCTGCGCCGCAGGATCGAAGCGCACGGCGAGCTCGTCGAGCTCAAGAACCGAAGGCTCCGGGACGCGAGCGGCGTCTTCGAGCGCTGGGAGAACCCGGTGCTGACCGCGGCCCACGTGCCGCTCTTCTGGCGCTACGACCTCGACCGGCGCCGCAACCCCTTCCTGCTCGAAAGGCTCGGCGTGCACGCGGTGGCCGGCGCGGGAGCGATCGAGCGCGGCGGGCGCATCTGCCTCGTCGCCCGCATCGAGGGCAAGGACCGCAAGAGCCTCTTCGGCGTGGCCGAGAGCGACAACGGAGTCGACAACTTCCGCTTCTGGGACCACCCGCTGCAGCTGCCCGAGCCGCGCGAGCCGGAGGCGAGCGTCGGGGACATGCGCCTGACGGTTCACGAGGACGGCTTCATCTACGGCCTCTTCGGCGCCGAGCGGCACGACCCGCGTGCTCCCGAGGGCGACACCACGCGGCCCTCGTCCCACGTCGGGATCGTGCGCACCCGCGACCTCGTGCAGTGGGAGCGGCTTCGCCGACCTCAAGCTGCGGTCGAGCGGCTCGCAGAGCGTCGCGCTCCACCCCGAGCTCGTCCGCGGCCACTACGCCTTCTACACGCGCGTGCACGGTGGGGATGGCGAGGCGGCAGGCAGCGAGGGCGGCATCGGGTTCGCCCTCTGCGAGAACGTCGAGCAGGCGGAGCTCGGCGAGCAGACGCTCGTCGACGCGCGGCGCTTCCAGACGATCAAGGAGGCGCGCAACGCCGTGGGGGCGCCGCCGATCCGGACGGCGAGCGGCTGGCTGCACGTCGCCCAGGGCACGCGCACGACCGCCGCCGGGCTGCGCTCGGTGCTCTACGCGTTCCTGTGCGACCGCGAGGACCCGGCGCGGGTGATCGCGGCGCCGGCGGGCTACCTGCTCGCGGCCGAGGCCGGCGAGCAGGTGGGGGACGTCGCGAGCGGGCTCGCCTGCGCGGGCGCCGTGGCGCGGACGACGGGAGAGGTGCTGATCTACTACGCGTCGTCCGAGACGCGTACGCACGTCGTCAGCACGAGCGTCGAGCGGCTGCTGGACTACGTCACCCACACCCCCGGCGAGTCTCAGGGCTCGCACGGGAGCGTCGCCCAGCGCACGGCGCTCGTCGAGCGCAACCTCAAGCTGCTCGCGCGCACCAAGGGCAAGGCGTATCGAGGCCTGCGCTGAAGTTGACTAGAAACGGGGTCAGGTCTTGAATCGTGCCTGACCCCTAAGGAGACAGCATGACCACGCGTCGAAGCTTCCTGGAAATCCTGACGGCGGGCGCCGCGACCACGGCGCTCGCGAGGCGAGCGCGAGCCGCTGCCGACGGCAAGCCGCCGCTCGGCCTCCAGCTCTACAGCCTGCGCAACCAGCTCAAGCAGGACGTCCCGGGCACGCTGAAGCAGGTCAAGGCCTGGGGTTTCGAGGAGATCGAGGCCTACAGCGACTTCGGGGCGAACATCGCCGGGGCGATCAAGGACGCCGGGTTGCGCTGCAGCGCGATGCACATCGGCTACGACAAGCTGACGAAGGACATGTCCGGAGTGCTCAAGGAAGCCGACGCGCTCGGCGTGCGCACGGTGATCAACCCCTACCTGCCGCACAAGGCACGGCCCTTCGCGAGCCGCGAGGAGATCCAGAAGGCCGCCGAGGACTTCGCGAGCTGGTCGACACAATGCCGCGCGGCCGGCAAGCGCTTCGCGTACCACATCCACGGCCAGGAGTTCGGCCCGGCGCCCGAAGGAACGCTCTTCGACGTGCTCGCGAAGCAGTCGGGCCCGGAAGTCGGCTTCGAGGCCGACGTCTTCTGGGTCACGGTCGGGGGCGCGGACCCCGTCAAGCTGATGCAGAAGTACCCGGGCCGCTTCTGGTTCACGCACCTCAAGGACATGTCGACGAGCGCCGCGCCCAACACGCCGCGCCAGGAGTACGACAGCCTCAACGTCGTGCTCGGTACGGGCAAGATCGACATCAAGGGCGTCGTCGCGGCCGGCGCCAAGGCCGGAGTCGAGATGCATTACATCGAGGACGAGAGCCCCTCGGTGTTGACGCAGGTGCCGCAGAGCATGGCCTTCTACAAGTCGCTCTGAGCCGCCGGCCGCAGCAGCCGGCTCATCGCCGGGCCCGCGAGCAACGACGTCAGGAACGCCATCACCGCGAGCGCAACGAACAGGCGGTCGTCGATCACGCCGGCGTTGTGGCCGACGGCCGCCAGGATGATGCCGGTCGCGCCCCGCGCGTTGAGGCCGAAGCCGATCGCCCAGGCCTCGCGGTCCAGCCTCATGCCGGCGAGCTTGGCCCCGAGCAGCACGCCGGCGAGCTTGCTCGAGATCGCCGCAGCCACGACCACCGCCACGAGCGCCGCGTCGAAGCTGCGGACGAAGTCGGTCGTGAGGCCGAGCGAGACGAAGTAGATCGGCGCGAACAGGCCGAGCGCGAAGCGCGCGACGACGTCGTGAGCCTCGCGGTGCTCGGCGTCGCCGCCTCCGAGCGCGACGCCCAGCAGGAGCGCGCCGAGCGCGGCGTGGACTCCGGTGGCTTCGGCGGCGGCCGCTGCTGCGAAGAGCAGCACGGCAGTCGCCGCGATGAAGCCCTCCGGCCACGGCAACGTGCCGCTTGAGCCAGGCGAGCCAGGGCGGACCCACACGCCGGCCGACCGCCACCACCAGCAGCGGGACGACGATCGAAAGGGCGAACGTGACGGGCAGCCGCGCCAGCCCCGCCTGGCTCGGCGCAAGCCCCACCAGAACCACCGCGAAGAACGCCCACGCGACGAGGTCGTCGACGACGGCTGCCGTCAGGCACAGCGTCCCGATCCGCCCCCCCAGCAGCCTGAGGTCCATCAGGATGCGCGCGAGCACGGGTATCGCGGAGTTCGCGAGGTTGAGGCCCACGAACACGGCGAACGCGAACGGATGCGCCTCGGCGTGAGGCCCCCAGAAGGCGTAGGGCACTGCCGCCACGAGCAGCGCGCCGACCGCGAGCGGCAGCAGGCTGCCGCTCAGGCCGAGGCTGAGCGCCGTGCGCCGGAATCGTTTCAGCAGCGACAGGTCGGTCTCGAGGCCGACGGCGAACAGGAAGAAGAGCAGCCCCAGCCGGGTGAGCGCGTCCCGCGCCAGCGTCACTCCGGGCGATCCTCCGAAGAGCGCCGCTGCGGCGTCCGGGGCGATGCGGCCGAACAGCGTCGGTCCGAGCAGCACGCCGCCGAGGAGCTCGCCCATCACGGAGGGCTGCCGCAGCGCCCTCATCGCCTGGCCGCAGAGCATCGCCGTCGCCAGCAGCACGGCCAGCTGCACCAGCAGCTGGATGAAATCGTGAGAGCTCACGGCCGCTTCCCGGCCGCCTGGTCGCGCCCGCGCATGGAGTTTCGCGATTGTAGTGCGGCGCGCGCGCGCGCGCCGGAAGCACTAAGATACGGGCGAGAGCGGGCCGCTCGCGTCGCCGCCTCGGAGGGACAACGGGTGCGCTACGAAGGCAAGGTCACGATCGTCACCGGCGGAACCCACGGCATCGGCGAGGGCTGCGTACGCGCGTTCGCCGAGGCGGGCGCCCAGGTCGTCTTCTGCGCGCGCGGCAGCAAGGAAGGTCGCGACCTCGAGCGCAAGGTCACCGCCGGCGGCGGCACGGCCCATTTCGTGCGCTGTGACGTCTCCAAGGAGAAGGAGGTGCGCGCGCTCGTCGACGGCACCTTCGCGCGCTTCGGGCGCATCGACTGCCTGATCAACAACGCCGGCTGGCACCCGCCGCACCGTCCGATCGACGACTTCAGCGCCGACGACTTCCGCGAGCTGCTCGAGCTCAACCTCGTGAGCGTGTTCGTCGCCTGCCAGCAGGCGCTGCCGTACCTGCGCAAGACCAAGGGCAACATCATCAACATGTCGAGCCTGGTGGGCTCGATGGGCCAGATCCATGCCACCACCTACGTGGCCAGCAAGG
The DNA here is from genome assembly GCA_963744315.1 of uncultured Acidobacteriota bacterium. Taxonomy (GTDB): domain Bacteria; phylum Acidobacteriota; class Vicinamibacteria; order Fen-336; family Fen-336; genus DATBSL01. Next base: position 329,358 of record CAVUTB010000020.1, on the reverse strand, counting down.
GCGCCATCACGGCATTCTCGAAAGCGCTTGCGATCGACGAAGCGGCGCACGGCGTGCGCGTCAACAGCGTCGCTCCGGGCAACATCTGGACGCCGCTCTGGAAGGAAGCGGTCACCGCTTCGCGCAATCCCGCCAAGACGCGGGCCGATGGCGAGGCGGCCCAGCTGATGGGACGGATGGGGACGATCGAGGAGGCGGGCCGCCTGTGCCTGTTCCTCGCGACCGAGGCGACGTTCACTACCGGTGTCGACCACGTGCTGTCGGGCGGCGCCGAGCTCGCCTACGGCCGCAAGACCCGCGTCAGCTGACGCGAGGAGGATCTGCGATGAACCGCCGTCGCTTCGTCGCCACCACTCTCGGCTCGGGCGCGGCGCTCGCGCTCGGCCCACGCATGGCACGCGCGTCGGCGCTGGGCGCGAACGACAGGATCCGCGTCGGCGTCGCCGGAACGGGCGGCCGCGCACGCGGCCTGATGCGCCAGCTCAAGGACCTGCCGGGCTGCGAGCTCGTAGCGGTGAGCGACGTCTACGAGCCGCGCATGCTCGAGGCGACGGAGATCACCGGCGGCAAGGCCGTGAAGCTCGCGGACTACCGCCGGCTGCTCGACGACAAGGACATCCACGCGGTGCTGATCGGCAGCCCGGACCACTGGCACCTGAAGATGACCGAGGACGCGCTCGCCGCGGGCAAGGACGTCTATCTCGAGAAGCCGGTCTCGCACTCGCTCGAGGACGGAGTGGCGCTCGTCAAGCTCGTCTCCGGCTCGAAGCAGGTGGTGCAGACCGGAACCCAGCAGCGCAGCTGGGAGCACTTCATCCTCGGCAAGCAGCTCGTCGACTCGGGCAAGCTCGGCCAGATCACCTTCGTCCACACCTACTGGCACCAGCGCATGACGACCGTGCCGTGGCCCGAGGTGGACCAGGCCAAGCTCGACTGGAAGGGCTGGCTCGGGCCAGCGCCGGACCAGCGCTTCGAGCCGGAGCACTTCTTCCGCTGGCGGCACTTCAAGGACTTCGGCGGCGGCGTGCTGACCGACCTGCTGACCCACTGGATCGACGTCGTCCACTGGTACCTGGGTGTCACGACTCCGCAGACGGCGGTGGTGACGTCGGCGAAGTACCGGATCAAGACGATGGACTGGCCGGACACCGTCACCGCCACGCTCGAGTACCCGAAGGACTTCATGGTGACCCACACCGGCACCTACGCGAGCTCGATCGACGACGGCGGCCTCGAGTTCCGCGGCGACCAGGCGACGCTCAAGGTCGATCGCGAGCGCCTCGTCGTCTACAGCGAGTCCTCGCGCCGCAGCGGCCAGCCCTACCGCGCGACGCCCGAGCCGGAGATCTTCGTCCGCTCGCAGATGGACGGCACGATCTCGCACCTCTCGAACTGGCTCGACTGCATCCGCAGCCGCAAGACGCCGAACGCGCCGATGCAGGCGGGCGTCGAGGCGGCGCGCGCCGCGCACATCGCGAACCAGGCGCTCCTCGCCGGCGCCCGCGTGCGCTGGAACGCGAGCGCGGGCAAGGCCGAGAAGGCGTAGCTCGGCTGCGGCTCGGCATGGGCGAGTCGGCCATCGTCCTCTGCGGCGGGCGCGGGACGCGCATCGGGCGCGACAAGGCCTCGCTGCCGTTCGGAGGCGAGACGCTGCTCGCGCGCGTGGTCCGGCTGGTGCGGGAGGTCGCGGACGACGTCGTGCTCGTCGCGCGCGAGGGGCAGCCGCTGCCCGCGGGCTTCGAAGCCGCGCGGGATCCCGCCGAGGGCCTGGGTCCGCTCGCGGGGATCGCCGTCGGCCTGGGCGCCGTCCGCGGCGAGCGCGCGCTCGTCGTCGCGTGCGACATGCCGCTGCTGCGCGCGCCCGCTCGCGCGACGGCTCCTCGAGCGTTCCGAGGGCGTGGACGCGTGCGTCCCCGTCGTGGACGGCTACCCGGTGCCGACCTGCGCCGTCTACGCGCGCTCGGCGGCCGCGCGCGCGCGGGAGCTGCTCGCTCTGCGGGAGCTGCGCCCGCGGGTGTTCCTGGACGGCCTGCGGACGCGCTACGTCGTCGAGAGCGAGCTTCGCGAAGTCGACCCCGAGCTCGTGAGCTTCCTGGACTGCGACGACGAGGCGAGCTACCGCAAGGCGCTCGAGGCCGCCGGGCTCGGCTAGTCGAGCTCGTCGAAGCTTCGCACCGCGCGGTGGCCGTTCGCGGCCGGGCCCGGCGGCGTGCGGACCGAGAGCGCGGTCGCGAAGCCCGCAGTCGCGCGCGGCGTCGAGCTCCGCCACGACGTCCGAGACGAAGAGCCCGGCGTCCGGCGCCTCGCCGAGCGCCTGGGCGATCCTCCGGTAGCTGGCGGGGTCGGCCTTCGCGCCCGTGGTGGTGTCGAAGTACCCCGAGAGCATCGGCGTGAGGTCGCCGCGGTCGCTGTTCCCGAAGAGCTGCTTCTGCGCGAGCACGCTGCCGGACGAGAAGATGGCGATCTTGCGGCCGGCCGCGGGCCAGCGGCCGAGCGCCCCGGGCACGTCGGGGTAGACCTGGCCGCGCAGCTCACCGCTCGCGAAGCCGCCTTCCCAGATCCGCCCCTGGAGCGCCTTGAGCGCGGTGAGCTTGCGGTCCTGGTCCATGAGCCAGCGGGCGTAGGCGGCCGCGCCGTCCTTCCACGGAGGCGGGTTCCTGCCGGCGGCCGCGTCGCGGTCGTGCTCGGCGCGCAGGCCCGCGACGTCGGCGATCACGTCGGGCTGCGCTCGCGTGGCGCTTCGAGAAAGGCATCGACGCGCACGCGGGCGTACGGAAACAGCACCCGGTAGACGAAGTCGATCGGCGTCGTCGTGCCCTCGATGTCGAGCAGGACGAGCCGGCGGCGCCGGGCTCACGCGCGCGCGGCGAGGTGGCTCGGGCCGAGGCAGACGGGCTCGAAGCCCGCGTCCACTCCGCTCTCGGTGTAGCGCGGCGTCCAGCCGGACGCGTCCTGGAACAGCCGGATCGCGCGGATCCGCCGCTCGGCGCAGAGGTCGAACCAGTGCCAGGTGCCGCGCGGCACGCGGATCAGGTCGCCCTGGCCCACCTCGATCGCGAACACCTCGCCCTCGCGCGGGTGGATGAAGAAGACGCCGCTGCCCTCGAGGATGAAGCGCACCTCGTCCTCGTCGTGCCAGTGCTCGCGGCGGAACTTCGCGAGCATCGGCTCCAGGTTCGGGCGTCTCGGGCCGCACGTCGATCACGTCGGCCGTGACGTAGCCGCCCGCTGGCCTTGAGCCGGGCGATCTCGGCGTCGTAGGCCGCGAGCACCTCGTCCGCGGCTGGCCGTGGCCGCCAGGGGATGCGACGGCGTCCAGCGCTCGTGATCGATGCCCACCGCCGCGAGGAACTCGCGTGACGGCCTTCTGCTCGCTCAAGACCCGGTCCTGGGCCGGAACCCTAATCGTCGCCATCTGCGCCTCCTGCTCCGACCCTGCCGCCTTCGCCGGCAGTCGGCCGCTCGCCGTGAAGAGCCTGCCCGATCTCGAACAGGAACTCGAAGGCCTCGACGTGCCGGCGCGCCTCCTGGAGGTCGCGGCCCCAGGTGTAGAGGCCGTGTCCGCGCAGCAGCAGGCCGTGGCGCGGCCGGGTGCTTCGCGAGCGCGTCCACCACGTCGCGGGTCATGCGCACGTAGTCCTGCGTGTTCGGCGACGATCGGCACCCACTCGGTGTGCTCGTGGGTCTGACGCCGGAGAGCGCCTTCAGCATCTCGTAGCCGGAGATCGCGAGGCCGCCCGCGTCGCCCGCCGCCTCGGACAGCAGCGTGTTCCAGACCGAGTGCGTGTGCAGCACCGCCCCGGCGCCGCGCTCGCGCACCACGGCCAGGTGCACCACGGTCTCGTCGGACGGCTTGGCCTCGGCCTCGAGCGGGAGGCCGTTGCCGTCGACCTGCAGGATGTCCGAGGCGGCCAGCCGGCCCTTGTCGACGCCGCTGCGGCTGATCGCGAGCACGAGCGGATCGCGTCGCACCACGGCGCTGAAGTTGCCGGCGGTCGCCAGCGCCCAGCCGCGGGCGTGGAGGGCGCGGCCGGTCTCGGCGAGATGCGGGGCGAGCTCGCTGAAAGTAGCCATGAGCCGGATCCTCGATGTTAGCACCCGCCCCGGGCGAGCCGGCTTCACCTCGTTTTTCACCTCCAGCATGGCATCGCCGTTGCTATGGTGGTACGGTCGGGGGAATTCGAAGCCATGCGCCTGCCCGAGTGGTCGCCGATCGACCGTGGGAGTGATGGCGATCCTGCTCGACCTGCGCCGGCTGCGCGAGCTCCTCGAAGTCGGGCCCCTCCGTTCCGTCCCTTCCCCAGCCGCCCGGCGCCCCGTCCCTGCCCAAGCCGCCCTCGACACCGACCGCGACGGGCGGAGCGGCGAAAAGGACAGAGAAGAAGGGAGAGAAGGGCCAGAAAGCCGAAAAGGGCGAAAAGGACGCGAAAAGCAAGGACGAGAGGGTCCGAGAAAACGGCGCGACAAAGTCCGACGCGGCGACAAGTGGCAAGGCCGAAAAGGCGGGCAGCGACGGGCGCGAAGGCTGACCGACTGGCACCTCGAGTGGACAGCCTGTCGCGAGCCGGGGGACAGCCGGGCGGCGCGCTCACCCCCGACGAGCAGCGCGAGGGCCTCGACAGCAGCTCCAGACGTCGATGGCGGAGTACGACGCAGACCTGCTTCAAGCGAGCAGCAGCGTCTCGAGGAGAAGCAGAGGCAGGACCCGCTCCCGGACGCGCGCAGGGTTCGGGATCCGGCGGCGGCGGCGAGGCGAGGGCGAAGCCGGCGGCGAGGGCGGAGAGGGCGGCGAGAAAGGCGGCGGGAAGGCAGGCGCTTCGGCGGGCAGCAAGGGCGAGGGCCAGACGAGCGCCGGGAACAAGACCGAGCCGAAGGGCAAAGGCAAAGGCGGCGAGCCCTCGAGCACGGGCACGACCGACACGGGGACGGGGTCGTCGAACGCCGGCCGCAGCGACGGCGGCACCCCCGTCACGACCCCGGCCGAGGGCGGCGCCGGCGGCGGCGGCAAGGACACGACCTCGAGCGTCCCGGCCGACGTCGGCGACGGCAAGGACGACGACGTCGTGGCGCGCCAGCTCCGCGAAGCGGCCATGAAGGAGAAGGATCCCGCCATTCGCGAGAAGCTCTGGCAGGAGTACCGGGAGTACAAGAAGGGCACGGGGAAGGAGTGAAGGGGCTGCCGCCCGTGCGATCGACACGCTTCGCGACCGCGCTCCTGCTGCTCGCGGCCGGCTCGTTCGCGGCCGAGAAGAACGCGCTCGTGGTCGCGAAGGGCGAGGTGCCCGAGGCGCGCTGGTCGACGTCTCGATCGACCTCTTCGCGCCGGGCGTCTCGGACACGCCGCCGTCGCCGATGCTCCAGAAGGGCATCCGCGCGTCGGTGCGCAAGTCCGAGTCGCGCTACATCCCCACCCACCTCAGGAACACGCTCCAGTCGACGGGCCAGTGGGGGGCCGTGCGCGTGGTCCCCGGCGGCGCGGGCTGGGGCGAGCTGCTGGTGACCGGGAAGATCCTGAAGTCGAACGGCAAGGACCTCGAGCTCGAGCTGCGGGCGAGCGACGCCACCGGGCCGCGTCTGGCTCGACCGCACGTACGCGCAGCGGGCCGACATCACGGCGTACGCCAAGGACCGCCCGCTCGACGGCCACGACCCGTTCCAGGCGCTCTACAACCGCATCGCCAACGACCTGCTGCGCGAGCGCGAGCGGCGCAAGCCGAAGCAGCTCGCCGACGCGCGCGCGGTCGCCGAGCTGCGCTTCGCCGCGTACATGGCACCCGACCCCTTCGCGAGCTACCTCGCGACCGACCGCTCCGGCGCGCCACGATCGTGCGGCTGCCGGCCGCGGACGACCCGATGCTGCGCGCGCGTGCGCTCGGTCCGCGAGCGCGACCACATGCTGATCGACACCCTCAACGAGTTCTACGCCGACTTCTACGCGCGGATGGACAAGCCGTACGACGACTGGCGTGCCTACAGCTACGAGGAGCAGAAGTCGCTCGACTCGATCGAGCGCAACTCGCTGATCAAGAAGATCGGGGGCTTCGTCGCCGTGGCGGCGGGCATCTTCCTGATCGACCCGCGCGACGACCACGGCGTCAAGGACGTGATGATCCTGGGCGGGATCGCGGCGATCAACGCGGGCTTCCAGGACGACAAGGACAAGGGCATCCACAAGGCCTCGCTGAGCGAGCTCGCGGACTCGTTCGAGGGCGAGATCACGCCGCTGCTGGTGGACGTGGACGGCAAGGTCGTCCAGCTCACGGGCTCGGCGGAAGGGCAGTACCAGAAGTGGCGCGAGCTGCTGCAGCAGATCGCCGAGACCGACGCGCCGCTGCCCAACGACATCAACGTCCTGCCGATGGCGCCGGCCGAGGTCGTCAAGCCCTGAGGGCCGAAGCCGCGAGATGAACGGCCCCGAGCCCGGGCTCGAGATCCTGCCGGGCCTCACCCTGCTCCGCCGCCTCGGGCGCGGCGGGATGGGCGAGGCGTGGCTCGCGCGCGACGCGGAGAGCGGCTCGGAGGTGGTGGCCAAGCTCGTCGCGGCCGACGCGCCCGCCGCCGACGTCGCGCTGCTGCGCCGCGAAGCGCGGCTCGTGCGCAAGCTCGAGCCACCCGCGGATCGTGCCGGTGCTCGGCTTCCGCAGCGGGCCGAACGCCCACGCGGTCACGCTGCGCTACATGCGCGGGGGAGACGCCGCCGGGGCGCGCGGCGCGCCGCACGCGCGGACCGTGGCGCTCGCCCGCGACGTGGCCGACGCGCTCGCCTACCTGCACGGCGTCGGCGTGGTGCACCGGGACGTCAAGCTCTCGAACGTGCTGCTCGACGAGCAGGGCGCGCGCACGTGGCGGACTTCGGGATCGCGTCGGTTGCTGCGGGCGAGGAGGAGGGCGGCCTCGTGCTGCGGGGCGGCGGCTCGCGCGCGAGCATGAGCCCGCAGCAGCGCGCCGGAGCGCCGCCCGAGCCCGCGGACGACCTCTACGCGCTCGGGATCCTGCTCCACGAGCTGCTCGGCGGGCGGCCGCCGGCCTCGGACGACGCCCCGCGTCGAGCCGCTGCCGCCGAGCGTGCCGGCCCGGCTGCGCGGCCTCGTCAGCAGGCTCGTGTCGGCGTCGCCCTCGGAGCGGCCGCGCTCCGCGCTTTCGGTGCGCGACGAGCTCGACGCGATCGGCACCGAGCTGGCGAGCCAGCCCGCGGCCGATCCGCGTTCGTCGGTCCGGCTCCAGCCGCCTCCGCGCGCCCCCGAGGCCGCCGTGGCGCCGACCGCGTTCGGACGGGAAGTCTCGCTCGGCCCCGCGCGCCGCGGAGGCGGGCTTCAGCCCTGGCAGCTCGCCTTCGTCCTCTCGCTGGTCGTGCTCGTGGTCTCTCCGTCGTTTGGCTGCCGCGCTTCGCGAGCGTTCCCGAGCCGGCCGCTGCCGCTGCGTCAGCGGCGCCGTCGAGCGCGCCGCTGCCCGCTGAGGCTCTCCCGGCCTCACCTGCGCCGACGCCGGCCGCGGCGTCTCCCGAGCCGACGCGACGGCCGAGCCCGATCCGCCTCGCCGCTCCGCAGCGGCCCGGTCGACGAGACCAGCGGGCGCAGCCGCGAGCGCCCCCGACCCGACACCCGCGCCCGATCCGACCCCGGCCCCGGCGCCCACTCCCGACCGTCAGGCCGAGGTGGCGGCGCTCGCGCAGCATCGCGATGCGGGCCTGGCGCTCGAGTCGCGCGAGGACTGGAAGGGCGCGCTCCGCGAATACGAGGCGGCGCTCGCCATCGATTCGCACGTCACGTTCGCGCTCGACGGCAGGGCGCGCGCGAAGGTCGCGGGCCGAGCTCGACGACGCGCTCGCGTTCCACGCGAGCCGGCCCGACCGGCTTTCGGCGCCGGCCGTCGCGCGGGAGGCCGAGGCGCTCGTCGAGCGGGCGCGGGGCGTGCAGCCTTCCGGGGCGGCGCTCGCCCAGCGCATCCAGGCGCTCGAGGCGGCGCTCGCGCGGGCGCGCACGCCCGTCGCGATCGTGATCGAGTCGGACGGCCTCACCGAGCTGACGCTGAGCCGCGTCGGACGGCTGGGGACGCTCACGCGCCGAAGCGTCGAGCTCGTGCCGGGAACCTACACGCTCACGGGCTCGCGCCGCGGCTACCGCGACGTGCGCCGCCAGTTCAGCGTGACGCCCGGCGCGGCCGCGCCCACGCGTGGCGCTTCGCTGCGAGGAGGCGCTGTGACGGCGCTGCGGATCCTGGACAAGGGGCACGAGCGCGCGGCTCGGCGAGGCCGATTTCCCGGTGCCGCTCGGGGGGCCGGGGTCGCCCGTCTCCGTCGCCGCGTCCGCCTTCCCGGTCGCGTGGCTCGGCCTCGATGGCGGCGAGGTGTTCGTCCAGCCGGTGACCGGCGCCGGGCTGCTCTGCAACGGCTCCCGCCTGACGGCGTCGCACTGGCTGCGCGACGGAGACGTGCTGCGGCTCGGCGCGACGCGCGTCGAGGTGCGGCTGCGCGGAGCCGACGTCGTGCTCGCGCTGGACGAGCTCGCCGAGGCCAACCCGACGGAGCCGCCCGTGGTGCTCGTCCCGCCCCCGCGCGGCAGCGGGCGGGACGACGCGGCCGACGAGCCGGCCATCACGCCGATCGCCTACGAGCCCCACCGGCTCGGCGGCGCGCGCGTGGCGAAGCCGCGCCCGCTCGGCCCGATCGTCGGCCTTGGGCTCCTGCTGGCGCTCGTCGCCGCGGCGCTCCTGGTCCTCACGCGGCTGGCCCTCGTCGACGTGCGCATCGACCCCGTGCCCGATCGTGTCGAGCTGCGGGGCGACTGGCCCACGCTGCGGATGCGGTCGCGCGTCCTCGCGCTCACGGGCCGCTACGCGCTCACAGGCCGAAAAAGAAGGCTATCGTCGGCTCGAGGCCGCCGTGGACGTGCAGCGAGGAAGCGTCCTCGCCTTCTCCCTCGTGCCGCAGCCCGGCCGCCTCGCGGTCGAGACTCCGGGAGTGACGGGCGCCGAGGTCTCGGTCGACGGGGCCCGCGTGGGCGCGACGCCGCTCGCGGCCTTCGAGGTCGAGGCCGGCGAGCGCGAGGTCGCGGTGGCCGCCACGGGCTACGAAGAGCAGCGCGCGAAGGTCACGGTCGAGGGCCGCGGCGTCCGGCAGTCGCTGAGCGTGTCGCTCGTGCCGCTCCCCACGCCGCCGCCCGGGCCGCCGCCACCGCCGCGTCCAGGGCTGCTGGCGCTCGCGAGCGAGCCTTCGGGCGCGCGCGTCAGCGTCGACGGCGCCGAGGGCGGCGTGACGCCGCTCGAGCTGTCGCTCGCGCCGGGGCGGCCGCACACGCTGCGCGTCGCGCTCGCCGGCCACGACGGCGCCGAGCTCACGCTGTCGCTGCGTGCCGGCGAGCGCCGCGAGGAAAAGCTGCGCCTCGTGCCGCAGCTCGGGGAGCTGCGGATCGACGTGCGGCCGCCCGACGCCGAGCTGATCGTGGACGGGCAGCCGCGCGGGCGCGCGGACCAGACGCTGTCGCTCGTCGCGGTGCCGCACGAGATCGAGATCCGCCGCGAGGGCTTCGTGAGCGCGCGCGAGACCGTGACGCCGCGGCCGGGCTTTCCGCAGACGCTGCGCATCGCGCTCAAGAGCCGCGAGCAGCAGCGCGAGGAGCAGATGCCGCGCGTGGCGAAGAGCCCGGAGGGATACGAGCTGCAGCTCGTCGACGGCGCGCAGGATCAAGATGGGCGCCCCGCGCCGCGAGCCGGGCCGCCGGGCGAACGAGCCGCTGCGCGACGTCGAGCTGGCGCGCCCGTTCTACGTCGCGACGCGCGAGGTCTCGAACGAGCAGTACCGGCGCTTCGAGCCCCAGCACGCGTCGGGGCGGGTCGGCGACCAGAGCCTCGACATCGACACCCAGCCCGTGGTGCGGATCAGCTGGCAGCAGGCGGCGGCCTACTGCAACTGGCTGAGCGACCGCGAGCGCCTGCCGCGCGCCTACGTCGAGCGCGACGGAAAGCTCGCGGCCGCGGTCCCGCTCACCACCGGCTACCGGCTGCCGACCGAGGCCGAGTGGGAGCGCGTCGCGCGCTATCCGGACGGGCGCGGGCCGCTCAAGTACCCCTGGGGCCAGGCGCTGCCCGTGCCGCCCGGGGCGGCCAACTACGCAGACGCGCGCGCGCGGCCGCTGGTGGCGCAGGTGCTCGAAGGCTACGACGACGGCCAGGCGGCGACGGCGCCCGTCGACAGCTTTCCGAAGAACGCGCTCGGCCTGCAGCACCTGGGCGGCAACGTGGCCGAGTGGGCCCACGACCTCTACACGCTCACGCCGCAGCCTCGAGGGCCAGCTCGTGCGCGATCCCGTCGGCCCGGCCGAGGGCGAGTACCATGTGATCCGCGGCGCGAGCTTCCTGCACGGCACGATCACCGAGATCCGGCTCAGCTACCGCGACTACGGCAAGGACGCGCGCGCCGACGTCGGCTTCCGCGTCGCGCGCTACGCCCAATGAGAGGAGGAGACCATGAGCGCACTCGTCCGCACGCTGCTGCTGACGCTGGCCGCCGCGGGCGCGCTCGCGGCCGGCGGCGACGCCGCGACTGCGCAGCTGCCTCCGGCCGCGCCGCCGGCCGCCAGGGCTCCGGGGCAGGAGCGCGACATCGAGGACTTCGTGCCCAGCGAGAAGGTGAAGGCGGACGACGCGGTCTCCTTCCCGGCGGACATCTGAGACGGCGATGAGCAAGCTCTACGCCAACGACCTCCTCTACCAGGTGGCGACGCTCGTGCTCGCGTTCCTGATCGTCCACGTTCCCTACACGCTGGTGGTGCGGCCGCGGGCCCAGGCCGTGCTCGCGACCCAGGCCCGCGAGATGCGCAGCAACCCCGAGTACGTCTCGGAGCGGTCCTGGTGGGTGATCATCAAGGACCCCGAGCAGGAGTGGGAGTTCATCCTGAGCCTGTGGGCGCTCTGCATCATGGGCGCCAAGTGGCACGGCAGCTCGCGCGAGCGGCGGCTGCTCGAGGCCGACCTGGTGCCGGTGGCGCCGGGCGCGCGCATCCTGCCGGAGGACGCGCGCGAGTACGCGCGCCAGGTCCAGGCGCTGCCCGAGGAGGAGCGGCGGCTGCTGCTGCCGCGCACCGCGCTCGCGGCGCTCGACCGCTTCCGCGCGACGCGCAGCATCCAGGACGCCTCGGCCACCGCGCGCGAGGTGTGCGCGGCGGAGTCCGACCGCCTCGATTCGGAGCTGGCGATGATCCGCTACATCGCCTGGGCGATCCCGTCGATCGGCTTCATCGGCACGGTGCGCGGCATCGGCGACGCGCTCACCCAGGCCCACCGCGCGGTGCAGGGCGACATCTCCGGGGTCACCGAGGCGCTCGGCGTGGCGTTCAACTCCACCTTCGTCGCGCTCCTGCTGAGCCTGCTGCTGATGTTCGTGCTGCACCAGCTGCAGCTCAAGCACGAGCGGCAGGTGCTCGACACCGAGAGCTACGTGGACCAGCGCCTGCTCGCGAACCTGCAGGCCTGAGGAGCAGTCGTGGCGCGCGCGCTCGGCTTCGACCTCGGCGACGGCGGCGTCCTCGGCGTGGGCGAGGACGGCTCGGTCTTCGGGCCGAGCCCGGGCGTCGCGCTCGTCGAGCCGCAGCGCGTCCTCTTCGGACAGGAGGCGCTCCGCGCGAGCCGCCTCAAGCCGCGGCAGCTCGCGAGCGACTTCTGGACCCGGCTCGACGACGAGCCGCTCGGCCCTCCGTTCCCGCCCGGGCTGCGCGCGGTCGACCTGGTCCACGGCCATCTCGAGAGCCTGTGGCGCGAGGCGAAGCCGCGCACGAGCGAGGTGCTGCTCGCCGTGCCGGGCGACTACGACGAGCGCCAGCTCGGCCGGCTCGCCGGCGTCGCGCACGCGCTCGGGCTGCCCGTGTCGGGCGTCGTCGACTCGGCGCTGGCGGCGGCGTCAGCCGGCTTCACGGGCGAGCGGCTGCTGCACGTGGATCTCGGCCATCGCCGCGCGCGGGTGACGCAGATCCGCCAGGGAGCGGCGCTCGTGCGCGAGCGGGTCGCCTCGATCGAGCGCTGGGGGAGCGACGAGGTGCTGGACGCGCAGATGCGCGGCGCGGCCGAGGCCTTCGTGAAGCAGGCGCGCTTCGACCCGCTGCACGACGCGCCGACCGAGCAGGCGCTCTTCGACCGGCTGCCCGGCCTGGATCGCGGCGCTCGAGCGCGAGGACGGCGTGACGGTGGCGCTGCCGGCCGCGGGCCGCGAGGTCGAGACGCTGCTGACGCGCGCACAGGTCGAGGGCTGGACCGCGCGCTTCGCGGACGAGCTGCAGCAGCAGGTGAGCGTCCTCAAGCACACGGGCGAGCCGACGGGTGTCCTGGTCTCGGCGCACGCGGCGCGCCTGCCCGGCCTCGTCGCGCGGCTCGCCGCGGTGCGCGGCGTGGAGGTGTCGCTGCTGCCCGTGCAGTCGGCCGCGCTCGGGGCGCTGCGGTCGCGCGGCGCCCTGCGTCTCGCAGCCCGGAGCGCTGCGCTTCGTGACGCGTCTGCCGCGGCCCGAGTCGCCGGAAGCGTCGAGCCTGGGCGCCGCCGTGCTGCTGCCGCCCGCCCCGCGGCCCGCCCCGGCCCGCAGCGGGCGGCGGCCGACCCACGTGCTCCTGAACACCGCGGCCCACGCGATCGGGGCGGAGCCGCTCGTGGTCGGCACGGCGCCGCCGTCGGGGGCTCGCGGCCTGCGGCTCGAGGGCGAGACGGCCGGCGTGTCGCGCGCCCACTGCCGCTTCTTCGAGTCCGCGGGCGAGAGCATCGTCGAGGACCTGAGCACCTGGGGGACTTTCGTGAACGGCGAGCGGGTGGCGGGCCGAGCCGTGCTCGCGGCCGGCGACCGTGTCCGCGTCGGCAGCCCCGGCATCGAGCTGGTGCTGATCGCGGCGGGGGAGGGCTAGAGCGATGGCCCGCCGCCGCCGCGAGACGAACATCTTCAGCCTGTCGCTGATCGACTGCATCTGCTGCGGCTTCGGGGCGCTGATCCTGTTCCACATGATCGTGGTCTCGCGCTCGGCCCAGCTGCAGGCGCACAACTCCGAGGTGCTGCAGGCCGAGGTCGACAAGCGCGAGCAGGAGGTGCTCGAGGGCCAGGCGCGCCTCGTCGAGATCCGCAACAGCTTCCGCGACATCGAGCAGAAGCGGGCGGAGGCGGCGGGCCTGTCGACGCGCATCCTCGAGACGCTGAAGCAGATCGAGGAGGAGCTCGCGATCTACGAGGGGAAGACGGTCGCGCAGAAGGAGCACGTGAACAAGCTGAAGGCCGACCTCAAGTCGCTCGAGGAGGGCCAGAAGCGCCTCTCGGGCGGCAGCCCGAGCGACGAGGTGCCGGGCGGCAACGTGCGCAACTTCGTGGGCGACGGCGACCGCCAGTACCTGACGGGCCTCAAGGTCGGGGGCAAGCGCATCCTGGTGCTGGTCGACGCCTCGGCGAGCATGCTCGCGGAGGACATCGTGAACGCGGTGCGGCGCAAGCTGCTGCCGCCCGAGACGCGCCTGCGCGCGCGCAAGTGGCGCCAGGCGGTGAAAGCCGTCGACTGGCTGACGGCGCAGCTGCCGCGCGACTCCCAGTACCAGCTCTACGCCTTCAACACGAAGGCGTGGCCCGTCACGGCCGGCACGCAGGGCGTGTGGCTGCCGGCGAAGGACGGCGCCGCGATCGACAAGGCGATCGCGACGCTGCGGCAGACGGCCCCCGAGGGCGGGACCAGCCTCTACCACGCCTTCGCCGCGGCGAGCGCGATGAACCCGCCGCCCGACAACATCATCCTGCTCACGGACGGGCTGCCCACGCAGGGGGCGGCGCCGACTGGCCGCAAGACCGTCTCGGGCCGCGATCGGCTCCGCATCTTCGACGCCGCGCTCGACGCGCTGCCGCGCGGCGTGCCGGTGAACGTGGTCCTCTTCCCGATGGAAGGCGACCCGATGGCGATGACCGCCTTCTGGAAGCTCGCGATGGCGAGCCGAGGCTCGATGATGACGCCTTCGAGCTCCTGGCCGTGAAGCGGCGCGAGCGTCGGCCGTTCGAGGTGTTCAGCCTGTCGTTCCTCGACTGCATCTGCTGCGGCTTCGGCGCGATCATCCTGCTGTTCGTGCTCAACAAGATGGGCGAGCCTTCGGCGCTCGAGCAGGCGCGCCAGCAGCGCAGGAGCCTGCTGGCGCGGCTCGAGCAGGAGCTCTACGAGATCCGCGGCGAGACGACGGTGCTGAACCGGAGCCTGCGCGGGCGCGAGGAGCAGATGTCGAAGGAGCGCCTGAAGGTCGCCCGCCTGCAGGGCGACCTCTCGCTCGTGCAGGGCCGCTACCAGGCGAGCCGGGAGCTGAGCTCGGTGCAGGACATCGTCGCCGGCCGGCTGCTCGCCGCACAGCAGCAGCTGAGCGAGGAGATGAAGCGGCTGCAGCAGCAGCGCGAGCAGGCCTATCATCGCCCGGCCGAGGCGCCGATCGGCGGGATCCCCGTCGACAGCGAGTACATCATCTTCGTGATCGACACCTCGGGCAGCATGCAGCGCTTCGCCTGGCCGGCGGTGCGCCGCAAGCTCGACGAGGTGCTCGACGCCTACCCGAAGGTGAAGGGCCTGCAGATCATGGACGACGAGGGCGGCTACATGTTCTCCGGCTACGCCCGCAAGTGGATTCCCGACACGCCGGCGCGACGCCAGGCGATCCGCGAGCGCATCCGCAGCTGGAACCCCTTCAGCAACTCGTCGCCCGTCGAGGGGATCGAGGCCGCGATCAAGACCTTCTGGTCGCGCCGACCGCAAGATCAGCATCTACGTGTTCGGCGACGAGTTCACGGGCGACTCGATCGACCAGGTGCTGCGCGAGGTCGACCGCCTCAACCGCCGCGACGCGTCGGGCGAGCGCAAGGTGCGGATCCACGCGATCGGCTTCCCGACGCTCTTCGACCAGAGCCAGTACCCGGAGACCACGGGTGTCCGCTTCGCCACGCTGATGCGGCTGCTGTGCGAGCAGAACGGCGGGGCCTTCGTCGCGCTCAACAGCCTCGTGCCCTGATCCATGCCCGGCAAAGCCCTGTGGCTCCTGCTGGCGGTCGCCCCGCAGCTCGCCGCACAGGAGCCGGCGGCTCCGGCTCCTGGCGAAGCGACGGCCGAGCCGGTCCAGCTGGTCGACGAGATCACGGTCACCGCGGGCCACGGCGATCGGCGGATCCAGGACGTGCCCGTGCGCGTGGAGGTCGTGGACCGCGAAGAGATCGAGGAGAAGGCGCTGATGACGCCGGGCAGCATCGCCATGCTGCTGGGCGAGACGACGGGCCTGCGCGTCCAGACCACCGCCCCCTCGACCGGCGCCGCGAACGTGCGGATCCAGGGCCTTCGCGGCCGCTACTCGCTGCTGCTGTCGGACGGCCTGCCGCTCTACGGCGTGGACGGCGGCTCACTCAGCCTGCTGCAGGTGCCCCCGCTGGACCTGGGGCAGGTGGAGATCGTCAAGGGAGCCGCCTCGGCGCTCTACGGGCCGTCCGCGATCGGCGGCGTCGTGAACCTCGTGTCGCAGCGGCCGGGCACGCGCCAGCGGCAGGCGCTCCTCAACGCGAGCACCCAGCAGGCGGCCGATGCCACGCTCTGGGTGGTCGAGCCGCCGCGCGGGAAATGGGCCGGATCGGTCCTGGGCGGCTTCCACGGCCAGAAGCGGCAGGACCGGGACGACGACGGCTGGTCCGACCTGCCCTCGTTCGCGCGCGGTGTATTGCGGCCGCGCCTGCTCTGGGACGACGGCTCGGGCCGCTCCGTCTTCGCGACCGTGGGCGGGATGGCGGAGAACCGGGCGGGAGGCACCGAGCCGGGCGCCACGGCGCCGGACGGGCTGCCCTTCGCCGAGGACCTCGACTCCCGCCAGGCCGACGCGGGCCTCGTCGGCCGCTTCGCGTTCGCGCGCGGCCTGCTGCTGAGCATGCGCGGCTCCTTCACGCATCGGCGCGAGGAGCGGCGGCTCGGCGACGTGCTCGAGCGCGGGCGCCGCTCGACCGGGTTCGGGGAGGCCGTCCTCGGCGGCAGCGCGGGATCGCACACGTGGCTCGGCGGGGTCACGCTGCAGGGCGACGCGTACGCGAGCCAGGACCTGCCCCGCTTCGACTACGACGACCTGACGCTCGGGTTCTTCGCGCAGGACGACGTGCGGCTCGGCCAGCGCATGGCACTGGGCGTGAGCGCCCGCTTCGACCACCACCCGCGCTACGGCAGCTTCCTGAGCCCGCGCGTCTCGCTGCTGCTGCGGCCCGCGACCGGCGTGACGATGCGGCTCAACGCCGGCACGGGGTTCTTCACCCCCGTACCGTTTCTCGAGGAGACCGACGAGAGCGGGCTCTCACGCCTGCTGCCGCTCGCCGGGCTCGTCGGCCGAGCGTGCGCGCAGCGGCTCGCTCGACCTGGGCCTCGCCCGTGGCCGCTTCGAGGCGAACGCGACGCTCTTCGGCTCGCGCGTCACGGAAGCCCTGCAGCGGCGCCAGGTGGGGCCCGAAGCGTTCGCGATCGTGAACGCCGCGCTGCCGGTGAAGACGTGGGGGACCGAGCTGCTGCTGCGCTACCGGCGCGGCGGCCTGATGCTGCTGGCGACGCACTCGTTCACCGAGCTCGAGCGAGGAGGACCCCGCGGCGCCGGGCGTGCGGCGCGACGTGCCGCTGACGCCGGGCCACCTGGCCAGCCTGAACGCGATCTGGGAGGACGAGGCGCGCGGCCGCATCGGGGTCGAGGTCTACTACATCGGGAGCCAGGCGCTCGACGAGAACCCCTACCGCACGCAGGGCCGCGCGCACGTCCTGGTCGGAGCGCTTGCCGAGAAGCGGTTCGGGCGAGCGCGGGTGTTCCTCAACCTCGAGAACCTGGGCAACGTCCGGCAGACGCGCTACGACCCGCTGCTCTTGCCCGCGCGCGCCGCGGACGGCCGCTGGACCGTGGACGCCTGGGCCCCGCTCGACGGCTTCGTCGCCAATGGGGGAGTGCGCGTGGTGTTCTGAACGTCGCCCTGGCGCGGGTATGCTCCGGCGCATGCGCTACTGGCTCTGGGCGGTCGTCCTGCTGGCGGGGTCCGCGTCCGAGGGGGAGGACGACAGGAGCCTGCGCTTCGTCCGGCGCCTGCTGTTCGTCGGGCCCTACGAGAACGCCACCGTGGCCGACCTCGACCGCGACGGACGGCTCGACATCGTCTCGGGCGCCTACTGGTTCCGCGCGCCCGATTTCGCGCCGCGCGCCTTCCGGCCCAACCATCTCGCGAGCGACTACGTGCACGAGAACAGCGTGCACGTCCACGACGTCGACCGCGACGGCTGGCCCGACCTGATCGCCGGCGGCTGGGACGAGGACGGCATCTACTGGTACCGCAACCCGGGCCAGAGCGCCGCCGAGCGCGGCGAGCCCTGGCGGATCAACGAGGCCTGGCCTGCGAAGCGGCTCACCCGCACGCGCGGCCACATGGAGATGTTCGCGCTGCACGACTTCGACGGCGACGGCATCCCGGAGCTGCACTCGGCCTGCTACCGCAAGCAGGAGCCGCTCGAGGTGTTCCGCTTCGCGAAGGACGAGGCGGGCGAGCCCGTGCTGCGGGCTTTCGTGCTGGGCCGGGAGGGCGGAGGGCACGGCTTCGCCTTCGGCGACGTGAACGGGGACGGCCGCGAGGACGTGTTGACCGAGATCGGCTGGTACGAGCGCCCCGCGGGCGATCCGTTCGCGGGGCCGTGGAGGCTGCACGGGGAGACCGCGCTGCCGCACCCGAGCTGTCCGTTCGCGGTGAAGGATCTCGACGGGGACGGGCGGCTCGACATCCTCTTCGGCCGCGGCCACGACTACGGCCTCTACTGGTGGCGGCAGCAGGCGCCCCGGCCGGACGGCACGACGGTGTGGGAGAAGCACGTGATCGACGAGTCGTGGTCACAGGCGCACGTGCTCGCGCTCGCCGACCTCGATGGCGACGGCGGCGAGGAGCTCGTCGCCGGAAAGTGCATCTGGGCCCACGAGGGAGGCGATCCCGGCGCAGCCGAGCCGCCGGCCGTCTACTACTACCGGTGGCAGCGCGAGGCCCGGCGCTTCGCTCGCCACACGATCGCCGCTCCCGGCGAGGGCGCGGCGCTCGGCCGCCAGCTCTCCGTGGTCGACGTCGACGGCGACGGCCGCCTGGACATCGTCGCGCCCAGCGAGCTCGGGCTCAACCTGTTCCTGAACCGGGGCTACGAGTAGGAAAAGAGCGCGGCGCAGCACCCGTGGGTCGTGCTGCGCCGCGGGGGCGCCGCCTCGTCCGCTAGTAGACGAAGCGCGCCCCGAACTGGATCATCCTCGGCCGGCTCGTCATGCTCGTGATGCGGCCGAAGTTCGCGTTGGTGATGTCGACGTTCGGGTTGCCGTCGTTGATGACGTTGAACACGTTGAACGCCTCGACGCGGAGCTGCAGCTGCCTGGAGCCGCCGAGCAGGACGTTCTTCTGCAGCGACAGGTCGACGTTCCAGAAGCTCGGCGCGCGCAGCAGGCTGCGCGGAGAGTTGCCGAACGCGTTGACCGGCGCGGCGAAGGCCGCGGTGTTGAACCACTTGTCGGGGGTGGGCTCGTCGAGGTTCGGGTCGCCCACGAGGTCGGCGCGCGAGTAGTTGCTGAAGCCGAGGTTGGCGGGATCACCGCCCGCCGTGACGGCCATCGGCTGACCCGAGCGGGCGAGCAGGATCCAGCTGACCTGCCAGTTGCCGAGGATCTTCGACGCCGCTCCGTCGGTGAGCCAGCGCTTGCCCTGCCCGAAGGGCAGCTCCCAGGTCGAGGCCCAGGTCAGGATGTGCGGGATGTCGTAGGCCGCGGTGGCACGAGCGTCGCCCTTGTCCCAGAAGTTCTGGACCGGCCGCCCGCCGATGCCGCCCTCGGCGTCGAACCAGCCGCTGCTCGTGTCCTCGGAGTGCGACCACGTGTACGAGAGCAGCGTGGTGAAGCCCTTGGCGAAGCGCTGCTGGGCCTTGACCTGGAGCGCGTTGTAGTTGGACATGCCAATGTCGTCCGAGTAGCGGAAGTCGCCGGTGATGTGCGACCACTCGCGAAGCTGGTCGCGCTCGGCCGGTGTCAGGCGGCGGCCCGTGGTCGGGTCGATCGCCGCCACCTTGGGCGCCGCAGCGCGGCCCGAGTACTCCATGCGGCCGTTGTAGCTGCCGACGTACGCGGCGGCGACCATCAGGTTGCGGGTGAGCTGTCGCTGCAGCTCGACGTGCCACTGGTGCGAATAGGCGTTCTTGCGGTCGGGGGCATTGAAAAAGCCGGTGCTGTTCCAGGGCTGGGGGCGGGGGGCGCCGATCGCCAGGCTCGAGAAGCTCTCGAGCGGCTGGACCGCGCCGCCGATGCCGTTGATCGTGCCGGTGTCGAATCCCGAAACCTGAGGCCAGCCCCAGGTCTCGAACTGGTGCTGGCCGTACTGGCTGCGCGAGACCATCGAGTCCCACATGAGCGCGTAGCCGCCGCGCAGTACTGTCTCGGGGTTGACCTGCCACGCGACGCCGAGCCGCGGCCCGAAGTTGTCCTTGATCGGGGGCAGCACCGAGTTGGTCTCGCCCGTGACCTTGATGTACTGGTTGAACGGGATCTGCTCCAGCGGCGCCGGCAGGCACGGCGGTTGGTTCGCGACGGTGCTGCACACCGGCGGCTGCGCTTCGACAGCCAGCAGCCACTCGCCCGTCCGGAAGTCGGGCCCGCTCTGGAACGAGCCGCTCTGCCCGTAGGCGCGCGTGATGTAGTCGTAGCGCAGGCCGTAGGTGATCGTGAGGTTCGGCTTCACCGACCACTGGTCCTGGAGGTAGCCCGACAGCGTCGAGGTGTGGAAGTCGATGAAGCCGAGGTCGGGGACGAAGCCGCGGATCTGGTTGGAGAGTCCGAGCAGCGCGCTCGCGAGCACGTCTCCCGTGCTCGCGGCGGCGGCGCCGTTGCGCGTCGGGTCGGCGTTGTACAGCAGCTCGCCAAACTGGTTCTTCTGCAGGCGAGAGATGCGCAGCATCTGGAAGCCGGCCTTGAAGTTGTGGTTCCCGCGCAGCCAGGTGAGGTCCGCGGCAACGTTCCAGTTGGGGTTCCCGCGCGGCCGCGGGCCCTGCACGCCGAGCTGGGGGGCCTGCAGGCTCCAGGGCGACGTGCTGATGCCGGTGATGACGTAGCCCTGCAGCTCGTCGAGCGAGGGCAGCGCCGTGCCCTGCTGCGGCGCGAGCCCGGCCGGGTGCTCCAGCGGCGCGTCCTCCGTCGGCTGCGTCGCGACGCCGCCGCGCACCTCCAGGATCATGTTGGACGAGAACGTGTGGAACCAGCCGCCGCCCCAGTTGCGGTTGACGGACTCGGGAGTCTTGAACGCCACGTCGTTCTGCGGCAGGTAGCCCTTGATCCGGCGCTCGGTCCAGCGGAAGAAGATGTTGTCCCTGGTCGAGAAGTGGTGGTCGATCCGGAACTGGAAGGCGTTCGAGTCGTTCGTCTGTTCGCGGAAGTCGACGAAGTTGAAGTTGTTGACGACCTGGTCGCCGGACAGGTTCGGCCGCGGCATGTACGCCCGCAGCAACTGCTGCATCGTCGGCGAGATCAGGCTCGCGGGAATCTGGTTGCCCGCGAACGGGTCGCGCACGACAACGCCGTTGACGACGCGCGTTGTGTAGGGGTTGAAGAGCGGGCGGAAGCCCGTGAAGTCGCCGTTCAGCCAGTTGTCGTTCGCGGGCACCGTCATGCGGATCTCGGCGTTCTCGCGGTAGCGCCAGCCATCGTACGACGCGAAGAAGAAGGTCTTGTCCTTGATGATCGGGCCACCGACGTTCACTCCGAACTGGCTCTGGCTGAAGTCCGGAGGCTTGGTGGCGACACCGCCCACCACGTCGCGATACGAGTTGCGGGCCGCAAACCCCTCGTTGCGGAAGAACCCGAACGCCGTGCCGTGGAAGCCGTTGCTGCCCGACTTCGAGGTCATGTTCACGACCCCGCCCGTCACGCCGCCGTACTCGGCCTTGTCGCCGTGCGACTGGACCTTGAACTCCTGGATCGAGTCGACGTCCGGCAACGCCACGTAGCTGCCCGAGCGCACGCTCGTGTTCACGATCCCGTCGACGTAGTAGATCTTCGAGCGGTTCTGCTGGCCCTGGATCGAGGCGTTCGTGAAATACCCGCCGGGGATACCGGTGTTGCCTTCGAAGCTGTTGATCGCGGTCGAGTCGCCGCCGTTTGCTCCCGGGCCCTGGGCCGTCGAAACCGGGTTGACGCCGGGCGTCAGCACCAGCAGCTGCGTGAAGTTGCGGCCCTGGAGCGGCATGTCCTTGATGACCTTCTCCTCGATGACGTTGCCGAGCTCGGCGGTCGAGGTCTGCAGCAGCTCCGACTGGGCGGTCACCTCGACGCTCTCCTCGAGCGCGCCGACCTTGAGGCTGACGTGGCGCGCGACGGTCTCGTTCACGCCCACCACGAACGGAGCCACCTTGGTCGTCGCGAACCCGGTGAGCTCGATCGTGAGGGAGTAGCTTCCGGGCCGCACGTTGACGAAAGCGTAGCGGCCGTCGTCGTTGGTCACGCGTACCGCGTGCACGTTGGTGTCCTGGTTCACGAGCGTGACCGACGCGCCTCCCACGACGGCGCCGGCCGTATCGGTGACCGAGCCGCTCACGGTGCCCATCGACGATTGGGCGCCGGCGATCGACGCCAGCGCGAGCAGGCTCAGCACCGCCGCCGCAGTCGAGCTCAGGCTCTTGACGCGCATAACAGGTTCCTCCCCAGTCCCTTCCGCCGACAGCCCCTGGTTGGCCCTCGCCTCGAAGTGGTCTATCAAGTTGGCGTGTGACGAAAGATCCGACTGATAGGTATCATGAGCCAGCAAATCATGTCAAGCTGATTGTATATTATATAACATGCTTATATATAATGACTTACTGACTAACTTCACTACGGCTCCGCTCCTGCCGCATGGCCGAACCACTTAACTGGTCGGACATATGATAGGCTCACGCCCATCGCAGGTTGAAGGAGTTAAGATTCCAGGCGTGACCAGCACACCGATCCGCAGCCCTTCCAGCGCCCGCGACCCGATCGCCGCCGAGCAGGTCGTGGCCTACGTCCGCGGCCTGATCGAGAAGGGCGAGCTACGTCCCGGAGACCGGCTGGCCTCCGAGCGCGAGCTCGTGAGCGCGATCGGCGTGAGCCGGCCGAGCGTGCGCGCCGGGCTGCGCTCGCTCGCGACGATGGGCATCGTCACCACGCGCCAGGGGGCCGGAACCTTCATCACCGCCGGTCCGCCCGCGCTCGTGAACGAGCCCCTCGGCATGCTGGCGGCGCTGCACGGCATCACGCGCGAGGGGCTTTTCGAGGCGCGTCGCGTGCTCGAGGTGAGCTCCGTGGCGCTGGCTGCCGAGCGCGCCACGGGCGATCAGCTCGCGGCGATGTCGGACGAGATCACCGGCATGTACACGTCGCTCGAGGATCCGCAGGAGTTCCTGCGCCACGACGTGCGTTTCCATCGGGCCGTGGCAGTGGGGTCGAACAACCTCGTGCTGAGCGCTCTGATCGAGATGGTGGCCTCGCTCCACTACGAGCAGCGGCGCGTCACGATCGAGCGCGCGCGCAACGAGCTGCGCAGCGAGGCCGACATGCACCGGCGCATCTACCAGGCGGTCCGCGCGCGCGATCCCGAGGCCGCGCGCGCGACGATGGACGAGCACCTGCAGCGCGCGCTCGCGCGGATGGTCTCGGAGGAGACCTCGGCCGAGGCGGCCGACGCGCCCAGGATCCCGCGAGGAGGAAACCGCTCATGAAGCCAGGCCACCCGCTTCTGCTCGCCGCCGTGCTCGCGCTCGGCGCGCCGGCCGGCGCCCGCGCGCAGGCGCCCGATCCCGAGTCGGACCAGGCGAAGCAGGCGCGCCTCGCCTGGTTCCGCGAGGCCAAGTTCGGCCTCTTCATCCACTGGGGGCTCTACGCGATCCCGGCGGGGCAGTGGAAGGGCGCGCGGGTTCCCGGCATCGGCGAGTGGGTCATGTTCCGCGCCCGGGTCCCGGTGCCCGAGTACGAGAAGCTCGCCCAGGGCTTCAACCCCGTGAAGTTCGACGCGGACGCGTGGGTCGCGCTCGCGAAGGACGCGGGCATGAAATACATGGTCATCACGTCGAAGCACCACGACGGCTTCGCGCTCTTCGACTCGAAGGTCAGCCGCTACGACGTGGTCGACGCGACGCCCTTCAAGCGCGACATCCTGAAGGAGCTCGCCGCGGCCTGCGCGAAGCAGGGGATGCCGCTCGGCTTCTACTACTCGCAGGCGCAGGACTGGCACGACCCGAACGGAGCCGGAAACTCGTGGGACTTCGGCCCCGACGAGAAGAAGGACTTCGACAAGTACCTGCGCGGGAAGGCCGAGCCGCAGGTGCGCGAGCTCTTGACCGGGTACGGGCCGGTGGCGCTCGTCTGGTTCGACACCCCGCGCATGATGAACGGGGAGCGCGCGCAGCGCTTCACCGACATCGTGCGCACGCTCCAGCCGAAGACGCTGATCGACGGCCGGCTGGGCGCCGCCGGCGACTACGTCTCGACCGGCGACAACGTGATCCCGGGCGAGGCCCAGGCGACCGCGTGGGAGGTTCCGGCCACGCTCAACCACACCTGGGGCTATCGGACGGATGACCACGACTGGAAGTCGCCCGGCGACGTCACCTTCAAGCTGGTCGACATCGTGAGCAAGGGCGGCAACTACCTGCTGAACGTCGGGCCGATGGCGGACGGGGTGATCCCGCAGCCGAGCCAGGACGTGCTGCGGGCCGTCGGCCGCTGGCTGAAGCTGAACGGCGAGGCGGTCTACGGCGCGGGTCCGACCCCGTGGGGCGACGAGCTCGGGGAGCCGAGCTCGAAAGGCGCGAAGGACCTGCGCGGCAACCCGCTCTTCCTCGCACGCAACGAGTGGCGCGTCACCACGAAGCCCGGCAAGCTCTACTTCACCTTCTTCACCGAGCCCCGCGTGCCGTTCGAGCTGCCGCCGATGAAGAACGCGGTGAAGCGCGCCTATCGGCTGGCCGACGCGCAGCCGGTCGAGGTGAAGGTCGAGGAGGGCCGGCCCCGGCTCGTGATCGAACGGCCGATCCTCGACCCGACCGCCACCGTCGTGGTGGTCGAGATCGAAGGCGACGCGGTCCAGAAGTAGACGGCAGGCGATGAGCGACCGCCTGCGCACGCTTCTCATCGCTGTGGCCGTGGGCGCGCTCGTCGGGAACGCGGCGGCGCAGGCACCGGTCGCTCCCGCCTCGGAGGCCGCGCGGTCGGACGAAGCCCAGCAGCGGGCGCAGGAGGAAAGGCGCCGCTCGGGCGACCGGCGGAGCCGGCGCGTCCGCATGGAGCGCGTGGAGGTCGCGAGCCCGGACGGGCGGATCGTCTTCACGCTGCTGCCCAACGCCGAGCGGCTCAGCTTCACGGTGGCGCTGGATGGCCAGAGCGCGCTCGAGCCGTCGCCCGTGCAGATGAGCGTGGACGGCTACGACCTCGGGAGCGGGCTCGTCTTCGGGAGCGTCGAGACCTACTCGATCGACGAGTCCTTTGCCTGGCACGGGGCGCACGGGACCGCCCGCAACCGCTGCCGCGGCGCCAAGGTCGCGCTCACCTCCGACCTCGGCATGATCCCGTTCAGCTTCGAGGTGCGTGTGTTCGACGACGGCGTCGCGTACCGGCACGTGGTGCCGGGAGCCGCGGGCGAGTCGCGCGTTCCGGACGAGCGCTCGGCCTTCGTGCTGCCCGAGGGCACCACGGTCTGGTCCCACGACCTCGACGGGCACTACGAATCGGCGTACGAGGAGCGCAGCGTCGCCGAGGTGCCCGCCGGGCAGTGGGCGGGTCCGCCGCTCAGCTTCCAACTGCCGCAGGGCGGCTACGGCTCGATCAGCGAGGCGAACCTGGTCGGGTACAGCGGCATGGCGCTCGAAGCGGACGGCCGGCGCGGCTTCGTCGTCGGCCTGGGCCACCGGCAGCCGCTCAACTGGCCCTTCGAGCTGCGCTACGGCCGCGAGGAAGCGAAGCGGCTGGGTCGTGCCGCCTCCGTCGACGGGACGATCACGACGCCGTGGCGTGTGGTGCTGCTCGGGCGCGATCTGAACGCCCTCGCCAACAGCGACGTGCTGCCGAGCCTCTGCCCGCCCGCCGACCCGCGGCTCTTCCCGCAGGGCATGGCGACGCCCTGGGTCGAGCCGGGCACGGCCGTCTGGCGCTACGTCGACGGCGGGGACGAGAGCTTCGAAGGCCTGGTGCGCTTCTCCGAGCTGGGCGCACGGCTGGGAGCGAAGTACCACATCGTGGAGGCCACCTGGCAGCGCTGGACGGACGCGCAGGTGCGCGAGATCGTCGAGCGCTCGCGCGCGCTCGGCATCCGGCTCGTGTTCTGGAAGCACTCGCGGCAGCTGCGCACGCCGGCGGAGCGTGACGCCTTCTTCGCGCAGCTCCGCGCCTGGGGGGTGGCGGGGGCCAAGATCGATTTCTTCGACCACGAGGCCAAGGAGAGCATCGACCTCTACGAGGAGCTGCTGCGCCTGGCCGCCGAGCACCAGCTGGTGCTGAACTTCCACGGCGCCGACAAGCCGACGGGTCGGCTTCGCACCTGGCCGAACGAGCTCGTCCGCGAGGCGGTGCGCGGCATGGAGTCGCGCAGCCTGGTCGAGCGGGCGCGCCACGACACGATCCTCCCGTTCACCCGCTACCTCGCGGGTCCCGCCGACTACACGACGATGGTGTTCGGCGAGCGGCGCGCGGACTCCACGTGGGCGCACCAGGTCGCGAGCCTCGCGACCTTCGCGAGCCCCATGCTGACGATCGCGGCGCACCCGCAGAGCGTGCTCGACAACCCCGCGCTCGACGTGATCCGCAGCATTCCGCCGGTCTGGGACGAGACGCGGGTCCTGCCGGAGTCCCGGATCGGCCGGCTGTCCGCCTTCGCCCGCCGCAAGGGGCCGATGTGGATGCTCGCCGTCATGGCGGGCAGCGAGCCTGCGAGCGTGACCCTGCCGCTCGCGTTCCTCGGCAGCGGCCGCTACCGGGCGGTGCTGGTGCGTGACGTTCCGGAAAACGCCGCAGCCGTCACGCTCGAGAGCGCGATCGTCGACAGCCGCGACTCGTTGAAGATCGAGATGCCGCGCGGCGGGGGTTTCGTGGGCCGCTTCCTACCGCAGTAGCCCAGCCATCGCGCCCCGATTCTGACCGCTGGTCATGAGCGGTTCTTCTGCATCCCAGCTGGCCGTGCACTGCCAAGCGCTATCCTGTCGGACCACTGTGCCGTGATGTCCCGCTACAGCGGCTGAGCCGCTCGGCGCCTCCCGACGGGCCTGGATCCTGGAGATTGGCACAGGTTGATTCCAATTAAGCTTCTATAAATTAGATACTTAACACGGCATCCCGCATCGCACTTGACTCGGTTTCCGACCTCATGATAGCAATCGGGTCACACGGCTTTGGTCATAGCAGTTGAGTCCAGAACCTAGACAGTCATCTATCCAGTTGGTCAATGCCGTTGGGAGCGGGGGGCACACATGACCAGTGGCAGGCCGTTCATCAGGAATTCCTGGGTCTGCGGGCCCCTCATGGCGCTCGCACTGGCCGGAGCCCCCGCTCGTGCGCAGGAGAACACGGGCTCGCTCTCCGGAAGCGTCACCGACGAGGCCGGGCAGGTGCTGCCCGGCGCGACCGTGACGGTGATCGAGGAGGCGACGGGGCAGAGCCGCACCGCCGCGACCGACGCGAGGGGCGGCTTCCTCGTGACCGCGCTAAAGCCCGGCAGCTACACGATCCGGGTCGAGCTCACGAACTTCCGGACGCTCGAGCGCAAGCGCACCGTGCTGAGCGCCGCCGACCGCCTGTCGCTCGGCGCGTTGCGGCTCGCGGTCGGCATGGGCGAGAGCGTGGTGGTCGAGGCGGCGGGCTCGGCGATCAGCACCGAGGACAGCCAGCACAGCGGCCGCATCACGGCCAACCAGATCGACCAGATCCAGGTCAAGGGACGCGACGTCACGACGCTGCTGCGCCTGGCGCCCGGCGTGCGCTACGAGGACACCGTCGAGTCGCTCGGCGAGAGCTTCGGCACGCTCGTGCCGCACGTGAGCGGGCAGCGCCGCGACTGGAACACGATCATGGTCGACGGTGTCCTCGGCAACGAGGTCGGCCAGACCAACCGCATGGCGCAGCAGATCAACCTCGACGCGGTCGAGGAGATCAAGGTGCTGCTCAACAGCTACCGCGCGGAGTACGGCCGCGGCGCCGGCGCCCAGATCCAGATCGTGAGCAAGAGCGGCGGCTCGGACTACCACGGCAACGCGTACTGGTACGGGCGCAACGAGCACTGGAACGCGAACAACTTCTTCAACAACGCCACGAACCGCCCGCGCGCCCGCTACCGCTACAACACCTGGGGCGCGAACGTCGGCGGTCCGATTCCGGGGCTCAACGGAAGCGGCGAGAAGAAGTTCTTCTTCTTCTACTCGATCGAGGCCCCGATCACCGAGCGGCCCGGCCCGCTCCGCAGCTACCGCATGCCGACCGAGGCGGAGCGCGCCGGAGACTTCTCGCAGACCCGCGACCTGAACGGCGCCCTGATCGCGATCCGCGACCCGCTCACCGGCCTGCCGTTCCCGGGGAACGTGGTGCCCGCGAGCCGCCTCAGCGCCAACGGGCTCGCGCTCCTGAACGTGCTGCCGCTGCCGAACGTGAGCGGCAACCCCAACTTCAACTTCCAGCGGCAGGAGACCGACGAGAACCCGAAGGTCAACAACATCCTGCGTCTCGACTGGCGGCCCTCGGCCACCGACAGCCTCTACCTCACCTACAAGGACTGGTGGTCCGATCAGCGCGGCGCCGAGATCACCGCCGGTCCCGCCAAGTGGGGCTGGTTCAACACCCACTACCTGAACACCGATCGCGGCGGCAGCCTGAACTACACGAAGGTGATCCACTCGAACCTGATCAACGAGGCCGCAGTCGGCGTGCGCCGCCAGTCCGAGAGCTTCGACCCGGTGAGCGAGGACGACTGGAACCGGCTGCGGCGCTCGACCAACGGCTACACGCTCGGCCAGCTCTATCCGGTGAACCCGGTCGACGCGCTGCCCAAGGTGACCTTCAACGTGCCCGTTGCCGGCGGCGGCGAGCAGGCGAACTTCACGTTCGAGAACCGCCTGGTGGGGGACGGCGGCGTCGCCTGGCTCTACTCGTTCCGCGACAACCTGACCTGGATCAAGGGCAGCCACACCTGGAAGGGCGGGATCTACGTCGAGAAGCTCAAGAACACCGAGGGCCTCGGCAGCGTGGGCGCGGGCCCCTGGGCCGGCCAGTTCAACTTCAGCACCGACACCGCGAACCCGCTCGACACCCGCTACGCCTACTCGAACGCGCTGCTCGGGGTCTTCCGCGACTACACCGAGATCAGCGACCTGCCGGAGGTGCAGGCCAACCGTTACCAGGTGGAGGCGTATCTGCAGGACACCTGGAAAGCCTCACGCCGGCTCACGCTCGACTACGGTGTCCGCTTCCTCTGGTACAAGCCGTGGAGCACGGGCCTGCCGGCGGCGACCTTCGTGCCCGAGCGCTACGACCCGGCGAAGGCCCCGCGCCTCTATCAGCCGGCGCGCGTCAACAACACCAACGTGGCGGTGGACCCTGTCACGGGCCAGGTGCTCCCGAACATCTACGTGGGCGCTTTCGTCCCCGGCACCGGCGACCCCACGAACGGCATGGTCGGCAACGACGACCCCGACTACCCCTCCGGCTTCCGAGACAACCAGGGCCTCCACGCCGAGCCGCGCTTCGGTCTCGCCTACGACCTGAGCGGCGACGGCAAGACCGGGCTCCATGCGAGCGTGGGCCTCTACCACAACGCCTTCATCACGGCGCGCAGCATGGACCAGTCGGCGAACAACCCGCCGGCCGTGTTCACGCCGGTCGTCTACTACGGCTCGATGGACTCGCTCGTGGGATCGGGCTCGGCGCTGCGTCCCAGCAACGTCTTCTCGCTCGAGCGCGAGGCCAAGACCCCCAGCAGCTACAACTGGTCGCTCGGCATCCAGCGCGAGATCGGCTGGGGCACGAGCGTGGACCTGACCTACGTCGGCAACGTCACCCGCCACCTCGAGCTGGCGCAGAACATCAACGTGGTGCCGGACGGCGCCAAGTTCCTCGACCAGCATCCCGAGAACGCCAACCCGCAGAGCCCCACGAGCCCCAAGGCCGACACCTTCCTCCGCCCGTACCTGGGCTACGAGGACATCACGCTGCGCAGCAACCACGGCACCTCGAACTACAACGCTCTCCAGGTCCAGATCAACCGCCGCTACATCCGCGGCTTCCAGTTCGCGATCGCCTACACCTACGCGAAGGCGCTCGGCGTGGCCGACGACGACGAGCAGTCGGTGAGCGCGGTGCGGCCGCTCACGGAATGGAACTACGCGCCGCTCGCGGGCACGCAGACCCACAACCTCGTGATCAACTACACCTGGGATCTGCCCAAGGCGAGCAAGCTCCTGGGCGACAGCACCGTCGTGCGGCTGCTGCTCGACGACTGGCAGCTCTCGGGCGAGAACGCGTTCGCGAGCGGCGACTGGACCCCCGTCTTCTTCACCACCGCGAACAACTTCGACTTCACGGGCGGGACGGGCGGCACCGGCAGCGACGTCGGAGGCGGCGTGCGCGTGGTGCGGCCCGTCGTGACGGGCGACCCGCTCGGAGGCGGCGACGGGACCCCGGGCGGCGACAGCTTCCTGAACGCCGCCAGCTTCGCGAGGCCGGCGGGCCGGGGCGACATCGGCAATGCCGCCCGCTACATGTTCCGCGGGCCCGGGATCAACAACTGGAATCTGTCGCTCTTCAAGAACTTCCCGCTCGGAAGCAGCGCGCGCCGGCTGCAGCTTCGGCTCGAGGCCTACAACGTGCTCAACCACACCCAGTTCGGCAGCTTCAACCTCAACTCCGGCACGGGCGGCCAGGGCATCGACAACACGCTGCGGTTCGACGCGGCGGGCAACCAGATCAACACCAGCTTCGGCTACGCGACCCAGGCCCGCAACGCCCGCATCATCCAGGGTTCGGTGCGCTTCAGCTTCTGAAGGCCCGCAACGAGCCCGGGCCGGGGAGGTTGGGAGCCCTCCCCGGCCTACTTCCGGCCGAGCCGGGAATCTATCGAGAAGCGGCCCGGGCCGAGCAAGGCCACGGCAAGGCACACGATCAGATAGACCGCGGCGAGCTCGGGATTGCCCCAACCCTTGACGGCTTCCTCGGACGCCGGCGCGATCCCCAGCCAGGACAGGAGCTGGCTCGCCGCCCTGTGCCTGACGAACGCCGCCACGAACATCGTGCACGCGGCGAGAGCGGCGGCCCAGCGAGTCAAGAGGCCGAGCGCGATCGCGAGGCCACCGGCGAGCTCGGCGAGAGCGGCCGCCCATGCGAACAGCACGGGCAGCGGGAAGCCCATGTTCGCGATGGCCTCCAGGAACCGGCCCTGGCCGGTGGCGAGCCCGACGACCTTGCCCCAGCCGTGAGCCAGGGCCAGGTAGAGACCGGCCAGTCGCAGGATCAGCAGTCCGAGGTCTCGTGTCACGCGGGCTCCTTGTTGCGATCAATGTAGCCGATCTAGAAGTCCCTTCGTCGTATCCTTCGGGGCATGGCTCGTCGCCTGCTGCTCATCAGCACCTCCACCGTCTTCGGCACGCGGTACCTCGAGCACGCCTTCGACGAGCTGCGGGATATCCTGCGCGGGGTGAAGCGCGTGCTCTTCGTCCCGTTCGCGCTCAAGGACCGGGCGGGTTACGCGGCGAAGGCGCGCGCGGCGTTCGAGGAGATCGGTTTCGGGCTCGACTCGCTCCACGAGAGCCGGGACGCGGAGCGCGCGATCCTCGGCGCCGAGGCGATCTTCTGCGGGGGCGGCAACACCTTCCGCCTGCTCGACGCGCTCTACGACCTGGACGCCCTGCTGCCGATCCGGCGCCGCGTGGAGGAGGGCATGCCCTACACCGGCGCCAGCGCGGGCTCGAACCTCGCCTGCCCGACGATCATGACCACGAACGACATGCCGATCGTCGAGCCGCTCTCGTTCGAGGCGCTCGGGCTGGTTCCGTTCCAGATCAACCCGCACTACCTGGATCCCGCCCCCGGCTCGACGCACATGGGCGAGACGCGCGAGACGCGGATCCGCGAGTTCCACGAGGAGAACGACCTCGTCGTGGTGGGCCTGCGCGAGGGGGCGATGCTGCGCGTCGAGGGCGACGCCGTCGAGCTGCGCGGCCGCGCCGGGGCGCGCATCTTCAGGCCCGGGGAGGAGCCGGTCGAGGTCACGCCGGTCGCGCCGATCGGCCCGCTCGTCCTCTAGCGGGCTTGCGCCGGCCCCGCGGCGGCGGCTATCCTGCGGCGTTTCGATGGCTGGGAGAGTGACCAGGTGAGCGACCGCAACCAGGCGATCCTCGTGAGCGGCGGCCACAAGGGCGCCGAGGCGGAGTTCGGCCGCGCGGCCGAGAAATGGGGCGTGCGGCAGGTGACGCTGTCCTACGAGGGGCACGTCATGGAGTACAGCAAGAACGTCGAGGTGCTCTCGCCGGCCGAGCTGCTGAAAGGCGACGTCAGCATGGAGATCGTCTCCAAGCGCATGGGCCGCACCTACACGGCGATCGAGCAGATCCGCACCGTCTGCCAGCTGATCTTCCACATGGTCGCGCGCTCGTACGCCGTCTACGCCGTTGGCTGGATCCAGGGCGACGACACCGTGCAGGGCGGCACCGGCTGGGGCGTGGAGCTCGCGAAGTTCTTCAACCGCCCGGTGTGCGTCTTCGACCAGGCGCGCCACGGCTGGTTCACCTGGAAGGACGGCCACTGGGCGGCCGACACTCCGACGATCCCCGAGCGGCCGTTCGCGGCCACGGGCACGCGGAACCTGAGCGACGAGGGGCGCCAGGCGATCGCGGCGCTCTTCGAACGCTCGTTCGGGCCCGCGAAGTAGACGGACGTCGACCGGGCCGGCTGCCGCCGGCCAGACGGCAGGAGGTCTCGTGCGCGGGCTCATGATGGACCGGCCGCTCCTGGTCTCCTCGCTGCTCGAGCACGCGGCCGAGGTCTTCGGCTCCGTCGAGATCGTCACCCGCAGCGTCGAAGGCCCGATCCGCCGCTACACGTGGGCCGACGCGCGCCGCCGCTCGAAGCAGCTCGCGCAGGCGCTCGAGGCCCTGACGCTGCGGGAAGGCGACGCGGTCGCGACCATCGCGTGGAACACCGACCGGCACCTCGAGCTCTACTACGGCGTCTCCGGCCTGGGTGCCGTCGTCCACACCGTGAACCCGAGGCTGCACCCGACGCAGCTCGTCTACGTGCTCAACCACGCCGAGGACCGCGCGCTCTTCGTGGACCTCACCTTCCTGCCGCTCGTGGAGGCGGTCTGGGACAAGCTCGACTCGGTGCGCCACCTGGTCGTGATGACGGACCGCGCGCACATGCCCGAGTGCAAGGTGCCGGGAGCGCTCTGCTACGAGGAGCTGCTCGCGGCGCAGGACGGCCGCTACGACTGGCCGAGCTTCGACGAGAACACGGCCGCGGGCATCTGCTACACGTCCGGGACGACGGGGAACCCCAAGGGCGTCGTCTACAGCAACCGGTCGTCGGTGCTCCACGCGTACGGGGTGGCCCTTCCCGGCGGGATCCCGGCCGGTCCGGGCGAGGCGCTGCTGCCGGTCGTCCCCATGTTCCACGTCAACGCGTGGGGGATTCCCTACGGGGCCGCGATGTGCGGCTACAAGCTGGTGATGCCCGGGCCGCGGCTCGACGGCGCGGGCCTCACCGAGCTCATGAACGCCGAGCGCGTCACCACCTACTGCGGCGTGCCGACCGTGCACCTCGGCCTGCTCGCGCATTGGAAGGCGACGGGCGAGAGCGTGCCCTCGCTGCGGACCGTGACCACGGGCGGCGCGGCACCCACCTCGGCGCTGATCGAGGCGTTCCGCTCGCGGGGAATCGGCTTCGTCCACGGCTGGGGGATGACCGAGACGAGCCCGGTCGGCACGATCAGCCGGATCACCCCGGCCGAGGAAGGCCTGGACGACGCCTCGCAGGTGGCGTTCCTCATGCGGCAGGGCCGCAAGCTCTTCGGCGTGGAGCTGCGGACCGTCGACGAGAGCGGCGCCGTGCTCCCGCGCGACGGAAAGACCGTCGGGGAGCTCCAGATCCGCGGCCCCTGGATCTGCTCCGCGTACCTGGGCGGCGCCCCCGGCAGCGCGCTCACCGCCGACGGCTGGTTTCCGACGGGCGACGTCGCGGTGCTCCATCCCGACGGCAGCATGCAGATCACCGACCGCAAGAAGGACCTGATCAAGTCGGGAGGCGAGTGGATCAGCTCGCTCGACCTCGAGGAAGCCGCGGCGCGGCACCCCGAGATCGCGATGGCGGCCGTGATCGGCGTGCCGCACGAGAAATGGGGCGAGCGCCCGCTCCTGATCGCCCAGCCCGCTCCCGGCGCCTCGCCGACCAAGGAGTCGGTGCTCGAGTTCCTGGAAGGTCAGGTCTCGAAGATCTGGCTCCCCGACGACGTCGTCTTCGTGGACGCTCTCCCGCTCGGCCCGACCGGCAAGGTCCAGAAGATGCAGCTTCGGGAGAAGTACGGCCGCTAGCGCCCGGCGGCCGGGATCGGGTATCAATGCACACCATGCACCTGCGACTCGCCGGCTTGCTGCTCCTCCTCGCTTCGGTCCCTGCCGCCGCCCAGACCGATGCTCCGCCCAGGGTGAAGCTGGACGACAACCGGGCCGCCGGGCTCAGGCTGCGCTGGCAGCTCGAGGAGGACGTGTTCACCGGGTCGGGCGAAGGCTCGGCGCGCGCTTCCTTCACGCTCACGAACCAGGGCAAGCAGGCGATCCCGGCGACCGGCTGGGCGCTCTACTTCAACGCCCTCCACGAGCCGCGCGAGGGCAGCGTCGGGGCCGGCTTTCGGGCCGAGCGCGTGACGGGCGACCTGCTGCGGCTCGTCCCCGGCCCCGAGTTCAAGGGCCTGCGGCCCGGGCAGAGCGTAAAGATCGAGTACCTGACCGGGCTGCTCACGAACATCAGCTTCGCGCCGCTCTCGCCGTACGTGGTCTTCGAGGACTCGCCCGACCTCGGTCGGCCGCTCGGCGAGTTCGTCTCGGTGCCCTTCACGCGCGGTCCCCAGGGCGAGGGGCGCGACCCGCGCGTGATCACGCCGGCGCAGCAGTACGCGCTCGACAGCCAGGTCCGCGACGTGCCGGCCGCCGAGCTGCCGCGCGTGTTCCCGACGGCGGTGGGGGTGGAGAAGCGAGACGGCGAGCTGCGCCTGCAGGCACTGCCCGCGGTTGAGGCGCCGGCGGAGCTCCAGTCCGAAGCCGCCTTCGCGTCTTCCTACCTGGCTCCCTACTTCGACAAGACGCCCGCGCCGCCGGGCACTGCGACCGTGCGGCTCTCGACGGGCCCGGTCGACGGTCAGTCGTCGAAGGAGGCCTACAAGCTCGAGGTGGACCCGCACGGCATTCGCATCGTCGGCGCCTCGCCGGCCGGCGTCTTCTACGGCCTGCAGTCGCTGCGCACTCTGCTGCCCGCTCCCGCGCCCGGCAAGGGCCTCGTGCTCGACGCGCTCGTCGTCCGCGACGCGCCGCGCTTCGGCTACCGGGGCTTCATGCTCGACGTCGCCCGCAACTTCCAGCCCAAGAAGGACGTACTGCGCGTGCTGGACCTCATGGCGCGCTACAAGCTCAACAGCTTCCACTTCCACCTGACCGAGGACGAGGGCTGGCGCCTCGAGATGCCGAGCCTGCCCGAGCTCGTCTCGGTCGGCGCGCGGCGCGGGCACACGCTCGACTCGAGCCGCCACATGCCTCCGCACTGGGGCTCGGGCGCCGTCCCCGACAAGCCGTGGGGCAGCGGCCACTACACGCGCGCCGAGTACATCGAGATCCTGCGCTACGCCGCCGCCCGGCACATCGAGGTGATCCCCGAGCTCGAGATGCCGGGACACGCGCGCGCGGCGATCAAGGCGATGGAGGCCCGCTTCCGCGAGCGCACGAAGGCGGGCGACGCCGAGGGCGCGCGCCGCTACCTGCTGAGCGATCCCGAGGACCGCTCGCAGTACACGTCCGCGCAGCTCTACCACGACAACGTCATGAACCCGACGCTCGAGTCTACGTACGCTTTCATCGAGCGCGTCGTGGCCGACCTCGTGGCGACGCACAAGGAAGCCGGCGTGCCGCTTCGGAACCTGCACATGGGCGGCGACGAGGTCCCGAACGGCGTCTGGCAGCGCTCGCCGGTCGCCCAGGAGTACATGAAGCAGAAGGGCCTGAAGAAGGTGGACGAACTGTGGTTCGTCTTCTACGGCCGGGTCGAGCAGATCCTGAAGGCCCACGGCATCCCGCTCTCGGGCTGGGAGGAGATCGCCGTTCGCAAGACGAAGCGCGAGGGGCAGGACGTTCTCGTGCCGAATCCGATGTTCGGCGCGCGCGGGTGGCGCGCCTACGTCTGGAACAACGTGCCGGGTTGGGGCGCCGAGGACCTCGCCTATCGGCTCGCGAATGGCGGCTTCGAGGTGGTGCTGTGCCCCGTCACCAACCTCTACTTCGACCTCGCCTGGAACCAGAACCCCGAGGAGCGCGGGCTCGACTGGGGCGGCTACGTCGACCTGCGCAAGCCCTTCCAGTTCGTGCCGTACGACTACTACCGGAACGTCCGCCTCGACCGCCGCGGCCAGCCCGTAGACCCGAAGCTGTTCGTGGGCAAGGAGCGGCTCTCCGACTACGGCCGCGAGAACATCGTGGGCATCCAGGGCAACCTGTGGTCGGAGACGCTGGGCGGCGAGAATCGGCTCGAGCGCCAGCTGCTGCCCAAGCTCTTCGGCCTCGCCGAGCGCGCCTGGGCGGCGGACCCGGCGTGGGCCGTCGAGACGGACGCTCGCGAAGTCGGACGCGCTCTACCGGGAGGCATGGTCGGAGTTCGTGAACGTCGTCGCGAAGCGCGAGCTGCCGCGTCTCGAGCGGGAAGGCTTCGAGTACCGGATCCCGACGCCGGGCCTGAAGGCGGAAGGCGGGCAGGTGCTCACGAGCGTGGAGCTGCCCGGGCTGACGCTGCGCTACACGACCGACGGCAGCGAGCCGACCGCGAAGAGCCCGGCCGTCACGGCCCCGATCCCGCTGCGCGGGACGGTTCGCGTCGCCGCGTTCGACGGGCGGGGCCGCAAGGGGCACACGGCCACGCTCGCCGCGCCCTAGCGGCTACTGGGGGCCGAGTCCGCGGATGAGCGCGTCGAGCTCTTCGAGCTCGGCCGGCAGCAGGTCGGTGAGCGGCGGGCGCACGGGGCCGGCGTCGCGGCCCACCAGGCGGGCTCCCGCCTTGACGATGCTGACCGCGTAGCCGGGGCGCCGGTTGCGGATCGCCAGGTAGGGGAGGAAGAACGAGTCGAGCAGGCGTCCGGTCGTGGCCTGGTCGTCCTTCGCGAGGGCGTCGTAGAACTGCATGGCCGTCCGCGGGACGAAGTTGAAGACCGCGGACGAGTAGACGGGCACTCCGATCGCCTTGTACGCGGCCGCGTAGACCTCGGCCGTCGGCAGCCCGCCGAGGTAGGCGAGGCGCTCGCCGAGCCTTCGCCGGATCGCGACCATCAGCTCGATCTCGCCGATGCCGTCCTTGAAGCCGACGAGGTTCGCGCAGCGTTCGGCGAGCCGCGCGAGGGTGTCGGCGCTCAGCCGGCACACGCCCCGGTTGTAGACCACGACGCCGATCCGGACCGCGCGGCACACCGCCTCGACGTGCGCCGCGAGCCCCTCCTGGGGCGCCTCGGTGAGGTAGTGCGGCAGCAGCAGCAGGCCCGCCGCGCCGAGCCGCTCGGACTCGCGCGCGAGAAGGGTCGCCGTCCGCGTGGGTCCGCCGACACCCGCCAGGATCGGGACGCGGCCGCGGCAGGTCTCGACCGCCGTGCGCACGACCGCCGCGTGCTCCTCGGCCAGGAGGGAGAAGAGCTCGCCGGTCCCTCCGGCGGCGAAGAGCGCGCTCGCGCCGTAGGGCATCAGCCATTCGAGCCGGCCCGCGTAGGTCTGCGGGCGGAAGTCGCCCGCGGCGTCGAAGTCGGTGACGGGGAAAGACAGCAGCCCGGAGGCGAGCGTCGCCTTCAGCTGCTGGGGATCCACGCCCGCGAGTCTACAGGAGCCTACTCGTCCCGTAGCGCGGTCAGCGGATCGACCGCCGCTGCGCGGCGGGCCGGGACATAGCACGCCAGGACGGCGGCCAGGAGCAGCGTGATCGCCACCGCCGCAAACGTCGTCAGATCCAGGCTGGGCACGCCCGGGAACATCCCCTGCATCGAACGACCGACCCAGTAGGCGCCCAGGCAGCCGAGGGCCGTGCCGCCGAGCGCGGTCTTCAGGCCGTCCTTGAGCACCATCCCCAGCACTCGCGAGCGCGCGGCGCCGAGCGCCAACCGCAGGCCGAGCTCCTGCCTCCGCTGTGCGACGGCGAAGGACATGACGCCGTAGATGCCGAGCGCGGCCAGGATCAGCGCCGTCGCGGCGAAGCCACCGAAGAGCAGCGCGCTGAACCGATCGCCGGCCAGCTGCCGCTGGACGATCTCATCCAGCGTGCGGGGGTCGGCGAGCGGGAGGTCGGGATCGAGCGATTGGACGAGCGCAGCCAGCTCCGGGACGAGCGACTCCGGCGCGACCGAAGCGCGCAGGGAGACCTGGGCCGCGGGCCACGGGCTCTGCCAGAACGGAAGGTCGATCTGGGGGAAGCTCTCGTTGCGCGGCCCGCCGTTGCGGACGTCGCGCGTCACTCCCACGATCTGCCACGCGACGCGCGGCCCAGGCCCCGCCAGCCCGGGACCGGGTATCGCCAGGCTCACGCGCTGCGCGAGCGGGTCGAGGCCGGCCAGGTAACGCTTCGCGAAGGTCTCGTTGACGACCGCGACCGGCGCTCCGCGCTCGGCGTCCTCGGCCGAGAGCGGCCGCCCGCGCAGCAGGCGGATCCCGAACGTCTCGTAGTAGCTCGGCGAGACCATGTTGAAGCCGGCGCCCATCTGGTCGGAGCCCTCCCGCGCCGGCTGGCCCACGATCTCGAGCGGCCCGCCGAAGGTCGTGCCCCAGCCCGGGATGCCGGTGGACACCGTGGCGGCCGTGACGCCGGGCACGGCCTCGACCCGCTCGAGCAGGCGCCTGTAGAAGGCCCGCATTGCGTCGGCGTCGCGAAACCGCGTTTCCGGCGCGGGCAGGTTGAAGACCAGCAGCCGCTCGGTGCGGAAGCCGAGGTCCACGCGAGTCAGCTTGATCAGGCTGTGGATCGCGAGGCCGCCCCCGGCGAGGAGCGCGAGCGCGAGGCCGAACTCCACCATGACCAGCGCACGCCGCAGCCGGTGGCGCCCGCTCGCCGCCGAGCGGCCGCCTTCCTTGAGCGTCTCCGCGAGGTTCAGCCGCGAGGCCTGCCAGGCCGGCGCGCAGCCGAAGAGCACGCCCGCGAGACTGGTCGCGGCGATCGTGAACAGCAGCACGGGAACGCTCAGCCGCACCTCGGCTTCGGACGGCAGCGTGAAGGGCGGCAGGGTCGCCTGGATCACGTCGAGCAGGCCTCGCGCCAGGGCCACGCCCAGGGCGCCGCCCACGAACGCCAGCACGACGCTCTCCGTGAGCAGCTGGCGCACGAGGCGCCTGCGGTCCGCGCCGAGCGTCGAGCGCAGCACCAGCTCGCGCTGGCGGGCCGAGCCCCGCGCGAGCTGCAGGTTCGCCACGTTGGCGCAGGCGATCAGCAGCACGAAGCCGACCGCCGCGAGCAGCAGCCACAGCCCGCGGATCGTGTCGCGGTCGAGGAAGTTGTTCTGCAGCGGCTCGACGCTGATGCTCCAGCCCTTTCTCTCGTCGGGGTACGCCGCCGCGATCTGGCCTCCGATCACGGCCATCTCCGCGTTCGCCTGCTCCAGCGTCACCCCCGGCTTCAGCCGGCCCATGACCGCGAGCCAGTTGATGTCGTGGTTGATCTGCTCCGGCCGGAACGCCAGCGGCAGGTACAGCCTTCGCTCCATCCGGTCGGCCGGGCCCGGAGGCCAGCACGCCGACGACCGTGCGGCTCTCGCCGTCGATCCGCACCTGCTTGCCGACGATGCCAGGGTCGGCGCCGTAGGTTCCGCGCCAGAGCAAATCGGTCAGCACCACGACCCGGTCCTTTCCGGGCGTGCCCTCTTCCTTCAGGAAATCGCGGCCGGCGCGGATCACGAGCCCGTGGTTCCGGATCCAGCCCGGCGTCACGAACCCGGCCTCGACGCTCTGCGGGCGCTCGGAGGTGGCGAGGCTCACATGGCGGTCGGTCCAGGCGTGAAGGCCCGCGAAGACCGTGCTCTTCTCCCTCCAGTCGAGGAAGTCGCCGACCGAGGTGCGGTTGCGGAATTCCGGCCGCGGCTTCGACCACACCATGACCAGCCGGTCGGGATCCTGGTAGTGGAGCGGCTCGAGCAGCGTCGCGTACACGACGCTGAAGATGGCGGTGTTGCCGCCGATGCCCAGGGCGAGCGCCAGCACCGCGACGGCGGTGAAGCCCGGGCTTTCGCCAGCATTCGCAAGCCGTACCGGACGTCGCGCCAGATGCTGTTCATTGGATGCAGCACCTACAAGGGCCGTGCCAATCCGAGGGCCGGCGTCACCACATCGGCCCGGCGCTTCTTTCGTAGCGCGCAAGCCAAAGGCGCCGTCCGTCCGTGGGACGGCGCGGTCCCACTCTCGTGACGCCGCGTCCTGAGCCTTGGATCAAGCGTCGAGCCGCTACCGTTCGAGCACGACCGTCGTCACGCTCGAGGCTGGGAGCTCCAGCCGGAAGCTGTTGCGGGCCGTCGGCGCGAGCGCCGGCCCGCGGACGACCGCTGGCGTCGCGGCCGTGATCTGGAAGCTCTGGGCGCGCGTGAGCTCGACCGGGTGGGAGATGACGAGGTCGGCGGTGGTCGGCCCCGTCGACTTGTTGATCGCGACGACGACCATGCGGTCGTCGCGTCCCGCGTCGACGCTCGCGTAGACGGAGCTCGCCTGACGTCGCTCGTCGCCGCGGCGACGGCGGTGTCGCCGAAGCGCGACGCCGGCGCCGTCGTAGTTGCAGTAGGCGGCGAAGGCGGCGTCGATGAAGCGGCCGCCGCCGCCCGAGGTCCCAGAGCGCCCCGGCGAACACGCCGCTCGCGGCCGAAGATCCCGAGCACGTCCGCCTGCGCGATGCGCGCCCGAGATGTGCTCGCCGCCGCCGTAGTTGTACTCGGTGATCGCGAGCCGCGTGCCCGGGTAGTGCGCGGCGATCTTCTCGCGCAGCCGCGGCATCAGCCGGATCGGCGCCCGACGCCGGCGTCCTGGGAGATCCAGCTCGTCTCGACGTAGCGTCGGGTCCCAGAGCGAGCGCGGGGCCTGCACGCGCGCGGCGCGACCACGTCGGGCGCTCGCTCGCCTCCGTGATCGCGGACGCCGCCGCCGCGCGCCTCGGGATACCAGTGGAGGTCGAGCACGTCGACGAGCCGGCGCCGCGCGCGCGCTCGGCCGCGCGCATCGCGGCGAGGTAGAAGTCGAGGAAGTCGCGCCGCGCCGGCGTCGGGCGCGTTCTGCAGGCGCGCGAAGCCGGCCAGCCGTAGCTCACGGGCCCGAAGACCAGCGCCTCCGGCGCCGACGGCCTTGATCGCCGAGGCGAACGTCGGTCGTGCGCTCGACCAGCTCGGCGTACGTGACCGGCGCCGTCGGGTGGATGCGCGCGTGCGTGGAGGCCCAGAGGTCGGGCTCGTTGTCGAGCGAGTAGAAGATCGTGCGGCCGGGTCGCGCCGCGCGTCGGGAGCTCGCTCGAGCCAGGTGACGAACTCGTCCTGGTAGACGACGCGGTCGCCGGCGTCCGGCGGGTAGCGAGAAGCGCGAGCCCTTGCGCGGGCCGCGACTCGTGGAAGCGCGTCGTGAGGTAGTCGGGCGTGCGGTTCACGTCGCCGCCGCCGCGTCTTGTCGGCCGAGACGTAGCCCGCGATCGGCACCGTGACGACCATCGACGCGCCAGCCGCGAACGCCCGCGCCACGTGCGGCCGCACCGCCTCGCCCGGCGTCTCGCCGCCGCCCAGGAAGTCGTCGTTCTGGTGGTGGAAGTCGGCCCCCGCGTTCGAGGCGTTCTTCTCCCAGTTGTAGGCGGTCCAGCGGTTGCCGCCGAGCCGCCCGAGCCGCTGGCCGCGCGAGCGGCCGCCCCAGTCGTTGATGTTCGTGCCGTAGACGTAGGGCGAGATCGGCACGCGGCCCGCTTGCGAGTCGACCGTGAAACGGACCGCCCCGGGCGGCCCGGGGACGGGCGTGGCGAAGCTTGGGGTGCTCCGGGCTCGGGCCGGCGCTGCCCCCTCCGCCTCCGCACCCGCACCATGCGAGGCCCGCGAACGCCAAGCAGCGAGATCCGGGGCACGGCCATTCCCGGAACCGTAGCACGGGCCGAGCCGCTCGGCGGTTGCCTTCCGGGACCGCGCGAGCCCAGAATACGCGCGCCTTTTTCGAGGCGCCGTTCCGAGGCGCTGTTCCTAGGAGGATCGATGCGACGTGTCGTTCGGGCGACGATCTCGCGCTCCTGCCGGCGGCCGCGCTCGCGGGGGAGCTGCAGGACGACCTCAAGGCCCGGCGCGCCCGCGTGATGGAGGCGATCGGCCCCGAGAGTGTCCTCGTCCACTGGAGCGCGCCCACGCGCGTCTTCTCCCGCGACGTCGACTACGAGTACCGGCAGGACAGCGACATGCTTTACCTGACGGGAGTCGATCAGGACGAGACGACACTCGTGCTGCTGCCCGGCAACAAGACGAAGAAGAGCATCCTGTTCGTGAGCGACGCCGACCCGCGGCGGGAGCACAGCCAGGGCCACCTGCTCTCCAAGGAGGAGGCGCAGACCGCGAGCGGCGTCGACGAGGTGCGCTTCGCCTCGAGGCTGGACTCGTTCCTGACGAGCCTCATGAATCGGCACCCGCCCGGCGAGCGCCTGACCGACTACAGGGGCGAGTACGACGCCTTCTTCGACGCGCTCAAGGCCGGCAAAGCGCGGCTCGCGCTCGTCTTCGGCCGCCGCCCCGGGGTAAGGACGATCTGCCGCCGGCCTACGACTACGCCGAGCGAATGCGCCAGCGCGTGCCGGCCTCAGGTCACCGACGCGACGCCGATCGTGTGGGGCCTGCGGCAGGTGAAGACGCCCTACGAGCGCGGGGCGCTCCAGCGCAGCACCGACGTCTCGGCCGACGCCCACCGCGCGGCGATGCGTGCCACGAAGCCCGGCCGCTACGAGTACGAGGTGGAGGCCGAGCTCGAGAGGGTGTACCTGCAGCGCGGCGCGCCGAGCTGGGGCTATCCCTCGATCGTCGGCAGCGGACCGAACGCGACGATCCTGCATTACGACCGCTCGCGCCGCCAGATGAAGGCGGGCGAGATGCTGCTGATCGACGCGGCCGCCTTCTACGAAGGCATGACCGCGGACATCACGCGCGCCTGGCCGGTGAGCGGAAAGTACTCGAAGGAGCAGGCCGAGCTGTGGCGGCTGGTGCTCGCCGCGCAGGAGGCCGGCATGAAGGCCGCGGTGGCGGGCAACCACACGACGGACGTCGAGAAGGCGGCCGAGGAGGTCGTGAGGCAGGGCTTGCTGAAGCTGGGCCTCGTGACCGACGCGACGTCGAAGCAGCACCGCACCTGGTACACGCACGGCATCTGCCACTGGATCGGCCTCGACGTCCACGACGTCGGCGACTACCGCCGCGCGTTCGAGCCCGGGATGGCGTTCGTGATCGAGCCGGGGCTCTACGTCCGCGAGGCGGCGCTCGACGCGCTCGAGGACACGCCCGAGAACCGTGCGTTCAAGGAGAAGGTCCGGCCCGCCGTGCTAAGTACAAGGACATCGGCGTGCGGGTCGAGGACTCGTTCCTGCTCACCGAGACCGGCCTCGTCAGGCTGTCCGCCCGCGTGCCCCGTACACTCGAGGAGATCGAGGCCTTCATGGCCGGACGCGAGTAATTCCTGGAGGATCCGATGCCCGTCGCCGCCTTCGAGCCCAAGTTCATGAAGATCGGAGTGCTGACCGCCGCGCTCCAGGAGCTCACGCCGCGCGAGAAGCGCGACAAGGACCCCGACCTCGCGATCGAGGAGTGGGTGGCGTTCGCGAAGGAGCTGGGCGCCGACTACATCCAGCTCTCGGCCGCGCTGCACCCGACGAAGTCCGACATTCCCGCCGAGGCGATGCTCGACCCGGTGGCGAACACGCTCGACCTTCGCAAGCCCTTCGACAAGGACCGCGCCAAGCGCGTCAAGGCCTCGCTGAAGGCGAACGGGATCGGCATCTCGGACATCGGCTACTTCGACAACATGCTCCACGACGACCCGCGCATCCGCAGGAAGAAGCACGACTTCATGAAGCGGGCGATGGACGCCGCGGTGCTCCTGGGCGTCGACGCCGTGTGCGGCTTCGTCGGCCGCAACCAGGAGCACTCGATGGACGAGAACCTGATCGACTTCGAGCGCCAGTTCGTCCCGCTGCTGAAGTACGCGAAGGAGCGCAAGCTCACGTACCGCGTCGAGCAGTGCCCGATGCCGGGCTGGACGACGAAGGACAACTGGCACAACCAGATCGCCTACACGCCCGGCACCTGGATCGCGCTCCACCGCATCTGCGAGAAGCACGGCGTGGGCGACCAGTTCCGCATCCACTACGACCCGTCGCACGCGATCCTGATGGGGCAGGACACGCGCTCGCTCTTCCAGTACCTGAAGGACGAGGGCTACAACTTCCTGATCGGCGGCTTCCACGTGAAGGGCCAGGTGACGGACGCCAAGGGCGTCTCGGCCTGGGGCTACGGCGGCCAGACCGTCGAGCGCGGCGACTGGATCAAGGGCAAGCCCTCGCCGAAGCCGGCCGACCAGCTCAACGCCTGGAAGAAGCAGGTCGTGCTCTGCGAGCACGAGCTGCCGGGAACGGCGAAGCACGATCCGCTCGCGTATCTGCAGAACCGGACCGTCGACTGGCTCGATCACCAGCTCGCCGCGCGCGAGCTGCTGAAGCTCGACGTGGCGAACACCCACCTGGTCGTCGAGCACGAGTACCCGAAGGCCCGCATCCAGGACAAGGCGCGCCTGGCGCCGATCCTCGAGGGCTCGATCGCCTTCACGCGCAAGATCGACGAGGCCGCGGCCTGCATGTACGCGCTGCAGAACAGCGTGCTGAAGACGCAGGGCATCCCGGTC
Source organism: uncultured Acidobacteriota bacterium (assembly GCA_963744315.1). GTDB lineage: Bacteria > Acidobacteriota > Vicinamibacteria > Fen-336 > Fen-336 > DATBSL01. The sequence continues at coordinate 285,219 of CAVUTB010000020.1, read as the reverse complement.
CAGGGGATCGGCCGCCAGGCCTACAGGACATGACACGCGCCGCAACGCTCGTTCTGTGGCTCGGCCTGGCGGCGGCGGGCCAGGCAGCGGAGTCCTCCTACACGCTGCGCTCGCCGGACGGCCGCATCGAGCTTCGCGTGGCGACAGCCGAGCGGCTGAGCTTCAGCGTGCGCCTGGGCTCCGAGCTGCTCGTCGACGGCGCGACGCTGTCGCTCGACGTGGACCACGTCGTGCTGGGCGTCCGCCCCAAGGTCCGCTCCGCGAAGACCGCGCGCGTCGACCGCGTGGTCGAGGCGCCCGTGCCGCGGCGATCCGCGAAGATCCCCGAGCGCTACGCCGAGCTGCGGCTCGAGATGGAGGGCCGCTACGCGGTCGTGTTCCGCGCCTACGACGACGGCGTCGCGTACCGGTTCGAGACGTCGCGGCCGCAGGCCGCCGTCAAGGTCTACGCGGAGGAAGCCCTCTTTCCCTTCGCGGGCGACTGGAGCGCGTACTTCCCGAAGGAAGACGGCTTCATGTCGCACAACGAGCGGAAGTACCTCTACCAGCCGCTCAAGGAGATCGCCAAGGGCGCCGTCGCCTCGCTGCCGGCCGTCGTCGCCGCCCCTCGCGGGATCAAGGTCGCCGTGGCGGAGTCGGACGTCGAGGACTACCCGGGGCTGTGGCTCGCGGGAACGGGCGGCACTGCGCTCGCCGCGACCTTCCCGGCCTTTCCGCTCGAGGAGACAGAAGGAGCGGGACCGCGACATCAAGGTGGTGCGCCGCGCCGACTACCTCGCCGAGACGCGCGGGACGCGCAGCTACCCCTGGCGGATCCTGGGCATCGCCGAGAAGGACGCCGACCTGCTGACGAGCTCGCTCGTCTATCTCCTCGCGCGGCCCTCCGAGGTCGCGGACACCTCGTGGATCCGGCCGGGGAAGGTCGCCTGGGACTGGTGGAACGCCTGGAACATCCACGGCGTTCCCTTCAAGTCCGGGGTCAACACCGACACCTACAAGCACTACGTCGACTTCGCCTCGAAGAACAAGATCGAGTACGTGATCCTCGACGAGGGCTGGTACGAGCTCGGCGACGTGCTCAAGGTGGTCCCGGCCCTCGACATGGAGAAGCTCCTCGCCTACGCGCGGGAGAAGAACGTCGGGATCATCCTGTGGGTGGTCTGGAAGACGCTCGAGGACCAGCTCGAGGCGGCGCTCGACCGCTACGAGCGCTGGGGCGTCAAGGGCCTGAAGGTGGACTTCATGCAGCGGGACGACCAGCCGCTGATGGGCTACTACCACCGGATCTGCCGCGAGGCGGCGAAGCGCAAGCTGCTCGTCGACTTCCACGGCGCGCAGCGGCCGGCGCTGCTGACGCGCACCTGGCCCAACCTGCTCAGCACCGAGGGCGTCCTGGGCCTCGAGCAGATGAAGTGGAGCGACGTGATCGACCCCGAGCACGACGCCACGCTGCCCTTCACGCGGATGTACCTCGGGCCGATGGACTACACGCCGGGAGCGATGCGCAACGCCGCGGGCCGCAAGCGCTTCGCCCCGATCTTCGAGGCGCCGATGAGCCTCGGCACGCGCGCGCACCAGCTCGCGCTCTACGTCGTCTTCGAGAGCCCGCTGCAGATGCTCGCGGACAGCCCGTCGGCCTACGAAGCCGAGCCGGAGGTGATGGACTTCCTCGGGCCGGTGCCCGCGGTCTGGGACGAGACGCGCGTGCTGCAGGCGAAGCTCGGCGACTACGTCGCGCTCGCCCGCCGGCGGGGCAACGACTGGTGGATCGGGGCCATCACCGACGGCGACGAGCGGACGCTCTCGATCGACCTTTCGTTTCTTCCCGCGGGCAGCTTCGAGCTCGACGCCTTCGCGGACGGCCCGAACGCCGACCGCTGGGGCAGCGACTACCAGCGCTCGAAGAGCAAGGTCGACCGCACGACCGGCTTCAACGTCCGGCTGGCGCCGGGCGGCGGCTGGGCCGCGCGCCTCGTCCGAGCGGCCGTCTACTAGCGTTGGTAGTAGGGCGACACCCCTTCCTACGATCGCGCGTCCGCGGTCGACCGCGGCGTTCGAGGAGGAAGGCGTGATCGCAAGGCGGCTCGTGCGGGCCGCGGGGGTCTGGTCGCTGGCAGCGAGCGCCCTGGCCCTCGAAGGCCGCGTGGTGCTGAAGGACGGCGGCCTGCCGGTGGCGGACGCCCAGGTCTCGGTCGTCGGGCGGGCCGGCCACGTTCCGACCGACGCCGAGGGCCGGTTCGTGCTCGCGCCGCCGCCGAGCGCGCCGTTCGAGGTCCTGGTCACGCTGCCGGGCGGCCGCACGCTCGCGCCGATCCGCTTCGACAGCGTGCCTGCGGCTCCCTGGCGGCTCGAGGTCTCCTGGACGCTCGAGGACGCCATCACCGTCGCCGAGCCGGCCGCGCCGGGGATCGAGGGCACGCCCGCGAACGGGCTGACGCTGCTCTCCGGACGCGACGTCGCGGAGCGGCAGCCCACGAACCTCGCGCAGTCGCTCGAGAACGTCGCCGGCGCGTCGTCGGTCTCGGAAGGACAGGCGGCGGTGCCCGCCCTGCGCGGGCTCTCGGCGGGCCGCACCCTGGTCCTGCTCGACGGGGCGCGCGTCAGCTCCGAGCGCCGCGTCGGCCCGAGCGCCACCTACAACGACCCGGCCGTGCTCGACGCCGTGGAGGTCGCCCGGGGTCCCGGCGCCATCGCCTACGGCTCGGACGCCTTCGGCGGCGTCGTCTCGATGCGCACGCGCCGCGCCGAGCCGGGAACGCCGTTCGGCGGCCGCTTCGAGGGCGCGCTCGGCGCCGGCACGCCGCAGCAGCGCGCGGCGCTCACGCTCACGCGCGGCTTCGAGCGCGGCGGGGTGCTGGTGGAGGGCCACTACCGGAACTTCGAGGACTGGCACAGCCCCGACGGCGTGGTGCCGAACTCGGGCTTCCGCGACCAGCGGCTTCCGCGTGCGCTTCGACCACCTGCTGGCGGGGGGCCTGCTCTCGCTCGGCTGGCAGAGCGACGCCGGCCGCGACGTCGAGCGCCCGCGCAACAACTCGGCGACCGTGCGCTTCTACTACCCGACCGAGGACTCGCACCGGCTGACGCTGTCCTGGGAGCGCGGGGGAGTCGGCAGCTTCAGCCGCGTCGGCGTGAGCGGTTTCTTCGGCAGCTACGCGCTCGTCACCGACCAGGACCGCACTCCGACGGCGACCACGCCGCGCAGCATCGAGCGCGCGGACGTCTCGGCCGACGACTTCCACCTGCGCGGCTACGCCCAGCTGCCTCTCGGGCGCGCACGGCTCGAGGCCGGCCTCGACCTGAACGGCCGCAGCGACCTCGAGGCGCTCGAGATCCGCGAGCAGTACGACAGCTCGGGCGCCCTCGCGAGCCGCACCGAGTTCGTGTCGATCGAGGACGCCCGCCGCACGGACGCCGCGCTCTACGCGACGCTCGAGGCGCCGGTCGCGCGGGTGCTGTCGCTCTCGGCGGGGGTGCGCGGCGATCTGGTGGCGACGCGCAACCAGGGCGGCTTCTTCGGCGACCGCGAGACCGACGAGGGTGCCTTCTCCGGCTTCGCCGCCGCGACGCTCGGCGCGCCGAGCGGCCTTTCGCTCACGGCGCAAGTCGCCCGCGGCTTCCGCGACCCGACGCTCTCCGACCGCTACTACCGCGGACCCACGGGCCGGGGCTTCATCACCGGCAATCCGGCGCTCGAGCCGGAGACGAGCCTGCAGCTCGACCTGGCGCTGCGCTATGCGCGCGACGGCTTCCGCGCGGCGCTCTACGCCTACCGGTACGACATCGAGGACCTGGTCGAGCGCTACCAGACGGAGGCCGACTTCTTCTTCTTCCGCAATCGCGGCGAGGCCCGCGTGCGCGGCGTCGAGGCGGAGCTACAGGCCCGGCTGCCGTGGGCGCTCTCGCTCCAGGCGACGGCCCACCTGCTGAAGGGCGAGCTGCGGGACGACGGCACCAGCCTCGACGGCATTCCGCCCGAGACGCTCACGCTGCGGCTCGGCCGCGATTTCGGGCGCGCCTGGACCTGGGTGCGGCTTGCCGCCTACGGCGGGCTCGACGAGCCCGGCCCGACCGAGCAGGCGCGTCCCGGCTACACGCTGGTGGACGCCGCGATCGGGGCGCGGCTCGGGAAGCGGCTCGAGCTGTCCGCCCTCGGACGCAACCTGCTCGACGAGGAGTACCTCGTCACGCCCGACAGCCGCGCTGTGCCGGCGCCGGGAGTCACGGGCATCCTGTCGCTTTCCGTTCGCTTCTGAGCCGGGGGAGAAAGGCCTTGCCGCGGGACCGCCGCCGATCGATACTGCGCGTCATGCAGCTCGGCCCGCTCGAGCAGCGCGTGCTCGACTACCTGTGGAGGCGCAGGGATCCGCTCACGGTGCGCGAGGTCCGCTCCGGCATCGGTCCGGACCTCGCCTATACCACCTTCATGACGACGCTCGACCGCCTCTACAAGAAGGGCCTGCTCGACCGCCAGCCCGACGGGCGCGCCTTCCGCTACGCCGCGCGTGCCTCGCGCGAGGCGTTCGGAGCCTCGCTGGTGCGCTCGTTCCTCGCCCGCTTCTTCGAGGGCGGCTCGGCGCCGACGCCCCTGCTCTCGTCGCTCGTGGATGCGGTGAGCGACCACGACCGCGAGCTGCTGCCCGAGCTCGAGCGGCTGGTGCGGGAGAAGGATCGCTCGCTCCGCCGGAAGCGGAGGCGGACATGAGGTTCTGGCTGCTGGGCCTCGCGGTCGTGCTGGCCGTCCACGTGCTCGCGACGTCCACCGCCTCGCTCCTGGTGGCGGCCCGCTACGGCCGGGCTCGCGGCTGGCTGGCGGCGTTGCCGCCGGCCGAGCGAGCCAATCGTCTCCTGCTCGCCGCCCTCTTCCCCTTCGCCGTCGGCCTCGCCTGCGCCGCGCTGGTGGTGCCCGCGTGGCTCGTCTACGAGCCGCGCGGGACGCAGGAGACGCCGGGCCTCGCTCTCGTCGCGCTGGCCGCCGCCGGCCTCGCGCTGATCGCCGTCCGCGCCTTTGGGGGAGTTCGGGACGCGCTCCGGACGCACCAGGTCGTCGCGTTCTTCCGCCGCGAAGGCCGGGACCTCGGCGGGCTGCCGCTGCCCGCGTCGCGCGCGGTGTACGGCTTTCCGGTTGCGGCGCTCGCCGGGTTGTGGCGGCCCCGGCTCCTGCTGGCCGAGGGTGTGCTGGGTGCGCTCCGTCCCGAGGAGCTCGACGCCGTCGTCGCCCACGAGCTCGCTCACGTCGCGGCGCGCGACAACCTGAAGCGCCTGCTGCTGCGCGTCTCCCCGGATCCGCTGGCGCTCACGAGCCTCGGCCGGCAGCTGCGGGCCGAGTTCCTCGAGGCGGCCGAGGCTGCGGCCGACGCCCACGCCTGCGCGCGCGTGGCGCCCACCGTCCTGGCACGCGCTCTTCTCAAGGTCGCGCGTCTCGTCCCGCCCTCGGGCGGGCTCGACCTGGCCCTGGCCAGCCTGCACCACGAGGCCAGCCTCGCCGGCCGCGTCCATGCGCTGGTCGAGGCGACTCCCGCTCCACCAGGCGCAACGGCGCCCGCAAGAGGCGCAGGCTCGAGAGAGAATCTCGCGATCGGGCTGCTGATCGCCACCGGCGTCGCGAGCGCCATGGCCGCCCTGGCCGTCGTGCACCAGGGACTCGAGGGCCTCGTCCACCTCCTCGGCTGAGCGGCGAGCGCCTCGGAGGCTCTACCGGGCCGCGAGCGCCTTGCGGACGCGCTCGGTGAACATCGCGAGCAGCCGCTTCCCCTCGGCCGACTCCTTCGAGATCCACTCCGCGTTGCGGTAGGCGGCGGGGTTGACCTCCTTGCGGAAGGCCTCGAGGTACGGAGCGACCTTGGCGAAGACGAAGAGGCCCTCGCCGTTGCTCTCCAGCCAGAACTCGGGATGGACGATCCCGTGCCTGGCGAAGCCGTAGACCATCTCCCAGTAGGAGCCCACCTGCCGGTAGGCGGCGTTCAGCGGGTGCTCCGCCTTCACCACCGCCAGCACGTCCTCGAGGCTCTTCGGCCAGAACTTCTGGTTGATGGCCGCCCGGCTCTCGCGCATCACGGGCTCGCGGCGCAGCTCGTAGACGCGGATCGCGAGCTCCGCGTCGTGGTGGTCGGGCATGGACTTGGGCATGCGGCTGAGAATAACCCGAGAGCCGGCGACGGCTTCGCGCGGGCCTGTCGCCGCGATTGACGCCGCTGCGGCACCGCGGATAGTGTCGCGAGCGGCGCTGCCACTGGACTTCGAGGAGGCTCGACATGCTCACGATCACGCGCGATCTCGTCCTTCCCGCCACCGTCACGGGCTCGTGGCCGCGCCCGCGCTGGTACGACGTCAGCCTCTGGGGCCGCCCGCTCGACACCTGCATGCTCGACGTGCGCTTTCGCGAGAAGTTCCAGGACGCGCTCACCACGGTGATCGGCGACGAGGAGCGCGCCGGCCTCGACCTGCTCACGCACGGCGACCTCCACTGCGACGACGACATGGCCGGCCGCGCCTGGCATCACTACCCGCTCCAGCGCTGGGCCGGCTTCGAAGGCGACCTGCTGCAGTCCGAGGAGACGCGCTCGCCGTGGCTGCGCTATCCGCCGGGCACGCTGCTGAACGAGATCTACACGGGCTGGCGCTGGCCGCGCGTGGTCGACAAGGTCGAGCACCGGCCGCTCGACTACCCGAAGATCTGGCGGATGGCGCAGGCGCGCACCTCGAAGCCCGTGCGCTTCGGCACCTGCTGCTCGCAGGTGATGGGCCTGTTCCTCGACCTCCACACGCCGAAGTACAAGGACAAGCGCGAGGTGCTCTGGGACATGGCCGCGGCCATGAACCAGGAGCTGCTGGCGCTGCGCGACGCGGGCTGCCGCTCGATCCAGGTCGAGGAGCCGACGCTGCACTTCTGGGCGAACACCTACGGAGCGAAGAGCGACGAGGTGAAGTTCATGGTCGAGTGCTACAACCGGGAGGTCCAGGGCCTCGACGACGTCGAGATCTGGATCCACACCTGCTGGGGCAACCCCAACATGCAGCGGGTGATCGACAACACGAGCTACCGCGAGTCGTTCGAGCTCTACCTGCACGCCCTGCGCGGCGACGTCTGGACCGTCGAGATGACCGACCGCGACTTCGCCGAGATCGAGCTGTTCGGCGGGGCGAAGGGCCGGCTCCCGAAGAAGATCGCGGTGGGCGCCGTGAGCCACCGCACGCTGCAGTGCGACCGGCCCGAGGACGTGGCCGCGCGCATCCGCCGCGCGCTCGAGCACATCGCCCCCGAGCAGCTCATCGTCTCGAGCGACTGCGGCTTCGGCCGCCAGGGCGTCAACCGCGACATCGCCTTCTTCAAGACGGCTGCCGTGGCGCAGGGGACGAATCTCGTAAGGCGCGAGCTGGGGCTGCCCGAGACGCGCGTGCCCGCGGCCGACGCGCGGCTGCAGACCGACATCGTGCCGAAGGCCGCGCGAGCCTAGCCGCGGATCACAAAGCGCCCGTCAGTCGTGGCGCAGGGCCTTCACGGGATCGAGCCGCGCGGCGCGCCAGGCCGGCAGCAGGCACGCGGCGAGCGTCACCGCCAGCAGCAGGACGACCACGGCCGCGTAGGCCGCGGGGTCGGCCTCCCCGACTCCGAACAGCAGGCTCTTCGACGCGTGCGCCGCGGCGAGCGCCGCCACCAGCCCGGCGCCGATGCCGACGGCGCTGCGCCGCAGGCCCTCGCCGAGGACGAGGCTGAGGATGTCCGCGGCGGAGGCGCCGAGAGCGAGGCGCAGCCCCGTTTCGCGCGTGCGCTGGGCGACCGCGTAGGCGACGACCCCGTAGATGCCGACGGCCGCCATGAGCAGCGCCACCGCCGCGAACAGCGCGAGCAGGACGAGCGTGAAGCGCCGCGCGGCCGCGGCCGTCGCCACGAAGTCGCCGCTCAGGCGCCCGCCGAGCGAGGCGACGCCGGGATCGACGGCCCGCAGCTCGCGGCGCACGGCGGGGCCGAGTGCCTGGGCCTCTCCCGATGCGCGGACCAGCAGGTACTGGTTGAGCGCCAGCCACACCAGCAGCGTCGGGTGGGTCTGGTAGTACGGGCACGTAGAGGTGCGGCTCGGCCGGGGCCTCGAGGCTCGCGTGCTTGACGTCGCCGGCGACGCCCACGATCTCGACCGGGCGGAACTCTCCCGCGTAGTTGACCAGCAGGCGGCGGCCGACGGGGTCGAGCTCCCCGAAGCTCTGGCGCGCAAAAGCCTGGCTGATCACGCCGACGGCCGGCGAGCCGGCGCCGTCGGTTTCCGCGAACACGCGGCCGGCGACGAGCGGGATCCCCATCGTCTCGAAGAAACGGGGGGTCACCATGCGGTAGTTCGTGGTGGGAAGCTGGCTGTCCGAGGCGGGCGGCCGCCCCTCGACCTTGTAGTCCACGGTCGCGAGCGCGCCGTTCAGCGGGAGCTGGTTGACGGCGGCGACCGAGACGACACCCGGCAGCCGCGCGACGCGCGCTTCCAGCTGCTCGTAGAAGCGGCGCATCTTCCCGACGTCGTCGTAGTCCTTGCGCGGCAGCGACAGCCGCACCGTGAGGACGCCGCCGTCGAAGCCGGGCGCGACCTCCAGCACCGCCTGGAAGCTCTTGAACAGCAGCGCGGCGCCCGTCAGCAGGACCACCATCACCGCGATCTGGGCCACCACGATCAGCCCGCGCGCGCGGCTCCTGTCGCCGGAGCCGCCGCGGCTCTCGGCCTTCAGGTCCTTGTTCGGGTCCACGCGGACGGCGCGCAGAGCCGGCGCCAGCCCGAACCCGACGCCGGCGAGAAGGGCCGCCGTGATCGCGAACAGCAGCACGGGGACGTTGACTCCGATCTCCCGGGCTCTCGGCATGGCCGTCGGGCTCATGGCGACGAGCAGAGGCACGGCCCAGTAGGCGAGCAGCACTCCGACGAGCGCCCCTCCGAGGGCCAGGAGCCCGCTCTCGAGCAGCAGCTGTCGCACGAGCAGCCCCGGGCGGGCGCCGAGCGCCCGGCGGATCGCCAGCTCCTGGCGGCGGGCCGTCGCCCGCACCAGCATCAGGTTCGCGAGGTTGGCGCAGGCGATCAGCAGCAGCAGCGCCACGGCCGCCGCCAGCATCCACAGCGCCCCGCTGAAGCTGCGGGTGAGCTCCTCGCGATACGGGGCGACCAGCACGCCTTTCTTCCGCGCATAGCTGCCCGGGAACTCCTCCTGGAGCCGCCGGCCGATGCCGTCGAGCTCGGCCGTCACCTGCTCGCGGCTCGTGCCCGTGCGGGCGCGCGCGACCACGCGGATGAAGTTGGTGGACTCGCGGTCGTAGCGCCACGGGTCCTGGTCCGGGGCGAGCGGAATCGCGAGGTCGATGTCGCGGATCGGGAACAGGAACTCCGGGGCCATCACGCCGACCACCGTGAAGGACTCGCCGTTCAGCGTGAGCGGTCGCCCGACCACCTTGGGGTCGCCGCCGAAGCGGCGCTGCCAGAGGCCGTGCGACAGCACCACGACCTTCTCGTTGCCCGGGACGTCGTCCGCGGGACCGAGGGTGCGCCCGAGCGCCGCCGCGACGCCCAGCAGTTCGAAGAGGTTGGCGGACACGCGCAGGCCCGGGATCCGCTCCGTGTGCTCGTCGCTGCCCAGGTTTCCGCTCCAGTTCGAGAAGCCCGCGACGCCCTCGAGCGTGCGGGTGCGGTCGCGGTAGTCGCAGAACTCGGGCAGCGAGAAGGGATAGCGGTCGGTCGAGGTGTGGCGGGAGTAGACCCAGTAGAGCCGCTCCGGCTCCGAGAAGGGCAGCGGCTTGAGCAGCACCGCGTACAGAACGCTGTAGAGCGCCGTGTTGGCGCCGATCCCGAGCGCCAGCGTCACGAGCGCGAGCAGCGTGAAGCCGGGGGTGAGGGCGAGGCGGCGCAGCGCGTAGCGCAGGTCCTGGGCGACGTCGTTCATGGGGCCTCCGAGCGAGGCTAGGCTAGCCGTCGGCGGTCTATGGCGATAGCTCATTGTTTTCATCAAATGCGTGAGCTATCGTCATGAGCATGCCGAAGCTGGACGTGCGCCACCTGCAGCTGGTGCGGGCGATCGCGGAGGAGGGCAGCGTGACGCGGGCCGGGCTGCGGCTGCACCTCACCCAGTCGGCGCTCAGCCACCAGCTGCGGGACGCGGAGGAGCGGCTCGGCGCGCGGCTCTTCGAGCGCGTGGGACGTCGGCTGCTGCTGGCGCCTGCGGGCGAGCGCCTGCTGCGCACGCGCGCGCGTGGTGCTCGAGGAGCTCGAGCGCGCGGAGGCGGAGGTGGGCGCGAGCGGCAGCGTACGCTCGCTGATCCGCCTGACGACGCAGTGCAACACCGTCTACCACTGGCTGCCGCCGCTGCTGCGCCGCTTCCAGCGGCCGCATCCCGACGTGGACCTGGAGGTGGTCGCAGGCGCCACGAGCGACCCGATCCCGGCGCTCGTCTCGGGCGCGATCGACCTCGCGATCGTCTTCCGGCCGGTGCGCGACTCGCGCGTCGCCCTGCGGCCGCTCTTCCGCGACGAGATGGTGGTGGTGATGCCGCCCGCGCACCGCCTGAGCCGCGTCCCGTTCGTGTCGGCCCAGGACTCTCGGCCCCGAGCACCTGATCCTCTACTCGATCCCGCCCGAGGCGAACCTGGTGTTCCGCGAGGTGCTGATCCCCGCAGGGGTCCGGCCGAAGCGCGTCACCCACATCCAGCTGACCGAGGCGATCGTGGAGATGGTCAAGGCGGACCTCGCGCTGAGCGTGCTGCCACGCTGGTCGGTGGCCCCGCAGCTCGAGCGCGGGGAGCTCGTCGCGCGGTCGCTCACGCGCGGCGGCCGCTTCCGAAGCTGGAGCGCCGCCTGGCGGCGCCGGACAAAGGCGGCGCCGCTCCTCGATTTCGTCGAGCTCCTGGCGCGGCACCCGCTCCCGCTCGGCCGCACGGCGGGTGAGCGCCGGCGGATCGCGCTCGCGCTTGCGGGCGGCGCCCGCCGGGCGGGCTAGGAGCCTCGAGGACCTAGCACATGAAGCCGCCGTCCACGACGAGCGTGATGCCCGTCGTGAACGAGGACTCGTCGGAGGCGAGGAACAGGTAGGCGGCGGCCATCTCCTCGGCCGAGCCCAGCCGGCCCATCGGCTGGCGGGCGACGAGCGCAGCCATCGCGGCGTCGCGGTCGGGCGCCTCCGCGAGCCGCTCGTCGATCCAGGGCGTGAGCGTCGTGCCGGGGCAGACCGCGTTCACGCGGATGCCGTCCTTCACGTGGTCGAGCGCCATCGCCTTGGTGAGGCCCACCACCGCGAACTTGGTCGTCACGTAGGCGGCACGGTCCGGCACCGCGCGCAGCCCCGCGATCGAGCCGGCGTTGACGATCACGCCGCGCTTGCGCGGCACCATCACCGCGAGCGCGGCGCGCGACATCAGGTAGGTGCCCTTGACGTTCACCGTCAGCAGCTTCTCGAAGTCGGCCTCGCCGGTCGTGAGCGCGGTGCCGGTCGTGCCGATGCCGGCGTTGTTGACCAGGATCTCGAGCGCGCCGAAGCTGGCCTCGGTCGAGCGCACCGCCGCGTCGCAGTCGGCCGCCAGCGACACGTCGCACGCGATCGGCGTCGCCCGGCCGCCCTGCGCGACGGCCTCGGCGGCGACGGCCTCGGCCTTCTCGCGGCCGCGGTCGGCCACCGCGACGAAGGCGCCCTCGCGCGCGAAGGCGAGCGCGGTCGCGCGCCCGATGCCGGAGCCGGCGCCCGTCACGATCACGACCTTGCCGCGGAAGCGCTGCGCTGCCATCGTCCCGGCGGCGATTGTATAGTCACGGGCGCGGGATGCGGTTTCGAGTCGTGATCGTCGCGGCGGCGCTGGTGCTCGGCTGGCGGCTCGCGCAGGTGCCGGGCGTGCGCGGGGCGGCGGCCGGCGAGGACGCCGCCGACCCGGCCACGCGGGAGATGGCGGCGCTCCTGCGCGAGCGCGCGTCGGCCGTCAACCCGGAGGCGCTGTCGCTCATCGTGAACGACAAGCGCGCCGAGCTGCTGAACGGCCTCCTGGCCCGCCCGATGCCCGTGGCCGAGCGGCTGCCGCTGCGCGGGCGCGCCGTGGTCGAGCTGGCGCAGGCGGGCCGGCCGCGCGACGCGCTCCGCGCGCTCGAGGCGCTCGAGCAGGACGCGCGCGAGAGCGACCCGGGCAACTGGCAGCGCTACCGCGCCGGCGCGCGCCTCGTCGAGGCTATGGCCTACATGCGGCTGGGCGAGGACGAGAATTGCCACGCTGCGCCGAACCGCGACGCCTGCCTGCTGCCGATCCGCGGCGGCGGCGTCCACCAGCGCCGCGAGGGCGGCGAAGGGGCGGTGCGCGCGCTGCTCGAGGTGCTCGAGCCAGGACCCGAGCAGCCTGCGCGCGCGCTGGCTGCTGAACATCGCCAGCATGACGCTCGGCAAGTACCCGGACGGCGTTCCCGAGCGCTACTTGATCCCGCCGTCCACGTTCGCGTCGGACTACCCGCTCGCTCGCTTCGACAACGTGGCCGCCGAGGCGGGCGTGGACTTCTCGGCGCTCGCCGGCGGCGCCGTGCTCGAGGACTTCGACGGCGACGGACGCCTCGACCTGATGTGGTCGGCGATGGGCTTCTCCGACCAGATGCGCTTCTTGCGCAACCGCGGCGACGGGACCTTCGAGGACCGCACGGCCGAAGCGGGGCTTCCGGGCGAGACGGGCGGCCTCAACATGGTCCCCGCGGACTACGACAACGACGGCAACGTCGACGTGCTGGTGCTGCGCGGCGGCTGGCTCGGGTCGGAGGGCCGCTTCCCGGTCTCGCTGCTGCACAACGACGGCCACGGCACGCTTCCGTGACGTCACCCGGGCGGCGGGCCTGCTCGGCACCTGGCACCGACGCAGACCGCGGTCTTCTTCGACTTCGACGGCGACGGCCGGCTCGACCTCTTCCTCGGCAACGAGTCACCGGATCCCGACTCGGAGCCAGCGACGCCGCGATCCCCTGCGAGCTCTTCCACAACAACGGCGACGGCACCTTCACCGACATGGCGCGGCGAGCGGGTCTCGACGTGGTCGCGTTCGTGAAGGGCGTCGTGAGCGCGCGACTACGACAACGACGGCCGGCCGATCTCTACGTCTCGATCTGCGGGCGGAGCCGAACCGTGCTCTTCCACAACGACGGGCCCGGAGCCGGCGCCGGGGGCCTGGCGCTTCACGGAACGTCGCGGCGAAGGCCGGCGTCACGACGCCGGTCTTCAGCTTTGGCAGCTTCTTCTTCGACTACGACAACGACGGCTGGCCCGACCTGTTCGTGGCCGGCTACGGCAAGAAGACGGGCGTGCCGACGTCGAGGACGTGGCGGCCGACTACCTCGGGCCTCCCGACCGACGCCGAGCGCGACCGGCTCTTCCGGAACCGCGGCGACGGCACGTTCGAGGACGTGTCGAAGGCGGTCGGTCTCGACAAGGTCATGGCCGGCGATGGGCGCTCAACTTCGGCGACCTCGACAACGACGGCTGGCTCGACTTCTACCTGGGCACCGGCACGCCGGACCTCGGGATGCTGGTGCCGAACCGGATGTTCCGGAACGACGGCGGGCAAGCGCTTCCAGGAGGTCACGACGGCAGGGAACTTCGGCCACCTGCAGAAAGGGCACGCGATCGCCTTCGGCGACTTCGACAACGACGGCCGACCAGGACGTGTTCGAGCAGATGGGCGGCGCGTACCTCGGCGACACCGCGCGGCAGCGCCCTCTATCGCAACCCCGGCAACGACAACGCGTGGATCGGGCTCGAGCTCGAAGGCGTGCGCACGAACCGCACGCGCGCGTCGGCGCGCGACTCGCGCTCGCCGTCGACACGGGGGCGGGGCAGCGCGTCGATCCACCGCACGGTGGGCAGCGGCGGCAGCTTCGGCGGCAACCCGATGCGGCAGGAGATCGGCCTCGGCAAGGCGAAGCGCGTCGCCTGGCTCGACGTCCTGTGGCCCGCGACCGGCGAGAAGCAGCGGGTCACGGGCCTGCGGCCGGGGCACCGATATCGGATCCGCGAAGGCAGCGCCCGGGCGGACGAGGTCGTCTGGCCCAAGGCCACGGCCGCGCCCGCCAGGCCGGTGGCGGCGCGCTGACCGGCGCTACTTCGGCGCCCGGACCTTCAGGACCTGATCGGCCGCGACGTTGCGGAGCGTCGTCGTCTGCCGCGTCGGCCAGACGACCTTGAGCTCGACGAACGGTCGTCTCCGCTCCGAGGCCGAAGTGCACGCGGGCATCCGACGCCGAGCCGTAGCCGACCGCGGTGTTGACCACGTCGTGCTGCGTGCCGGCGGCGGTCACCAGCGTGAGCTGGGCGCCCATGCCGTCGCGGTTGCCCTTCACGCCCTCGACCGCACGGACAGCCAGTGGTTCTTCGCCGGGGACGACGTTGCGCCACAGCTCGAGCGGCGCCGTCGACTGCGGTCACCACCACGTCGAGCCGGCCGTCGTTGTCGATGTCGCCCACGGCCGACCCGCGATGGACCGCCTTGCGGGCGAAGGCCTGCGCCGGCCGTCGGGCCGCCGTCCACGAAGCGGCCACCGGCGGTCGTTCAGGAAGACGGCGTTCGGCATCGGCACGCGCGCGCCCGCCGCGCCCGCGCGGGTCGAGGACGCCGGCGCAGGCCGCGAACAGGTCCTTGTAGCCGTCGTTGTTCAAGTCGACGATGGCGTTGCCCCAGCCGGTCCAGGGCCGCGTGAGCGTCGCCACGCCCGTCCGGGCGCTCGCGTCCTCGAAGGCGGCGCCGCCCGCGTTGTGGAACAGCGGGAAGGTGTCGCCCGTGAGCGCCGTCAGGAACACGTCGGGGCGGCCGTCGCCGTCGACGTCGCGCGCGTCGACGCCCATCCCGGCGACGGGCTCGCCGCGGTCGGTGCAGCGCCACGCCGCGCTCGAAGGCCGACTCGGTGAACGTGCCGTCGCGGTCGTTCATGAACAGGAACGAGGGCACGGTGTCGTTCGCGACGAACACGTCCGCTCCAGCCGTCGCCGTCGAAGTCGGCGACGCCGATTCCCATGCCCTTGCCGACGTGGGCGCGGATGCCGGAGGCGGCCGAGACGTCGCTGAAGCTGCCGTCGCCGTTGTTGTGGAAGAGCGAGTTCGGCAAGCCCTCGTAGTGCCTCGGGCGGCAGTAGTCGGGCGCCGTCGGGTCGCCGCAGCGGGGATCGCTGCGCCGGGTCCCAGACGACGTAGTTGGAGACGAACAGGTCGAGCCGTCCGTCGCGGTCGTAGTCGAAGAAGGCGGCCGCGATCGCCCAGAGCGTGCCGTACTTCTCGTCCCGGCGCGCGAGGCCGGCAGCCTCGGTCACGTCGGTGAAGGTGCCGTCGCCGTTGTTGCGGAAGAGCGTGTTGCGGCGCAGGCCCGCGACGAACAGGTCGCTGTCGCCGTCGTTGTCGTAGTCGGCCGCTCACGACACCCAGGTCGTAGCCCCGGCCGGCCACGCCGGCGGCTTCGGTCACGTCGGCGAACGTGCCGTCGCCGCGTTGTGGTACAGGCGGTTCCAGTAGCGGGGCTCGTTCTTCTCGAGCGTCTCGATCGGCGCGCCGTTCACGGCGTAGACGTCCAGCCAGCCGTCGTTGTCGTAGTCGAAGAGTGCAACGCCCGCGACCATCGTCTCCGGCTGGTAGCGCCGCTCCGACCGGCTCGAGTGGGTCACGAAGCGGATCCCACGCGTCTCGGCGGACTCCTCGAACACGACCGGGTCGACTCCGGGTGGCAGGGCGGCCGCGCCGGCGGCGAGCAGCAGCAGGAGGAAAGAGGCTTTCGAGGCGGGGCGCAAGGCGGGACGACGCTAGCGTCCGCGCGCGGCGGGTGTCAAGGACTAGAATGCCGCGAGGACACCACTTGAATCGCGCACTCCGGGCGGGCGCGCTCCTCGCGTTCGTCCTTCCGGCTCCAGTGCGGGGCCAGCAGACGGCGGACCCGGCGGCGGGCCTGGCGAGAGCCGCCGCCGAAGCCGAGAGCCGGCTCGCGGCCGGCGACTCGAAGGAGGCGCAGCGCCTCTACGGGGAAGCGCTCTTCGAGGGCCTGCTGCTGCTCGGTACGCTGGAGCGGCTCGATGCGCGTTACGAGCCGGCGCGCCAGGCCCTGGCTCGCGCGGCGGCCTACGTGCCGGACGACCCGAAAGCGGCGCTCGCGCTCGCCTCCGAAGAGCTCCAGGCCGGCGACGCGGCGCAGGCCGTGGCCGTGCTGGAGGCGCACGGCGGCGCCGTCCGCGACCTCGAGACGACGCGGGTGCTGGCGCGTGCATACGCCTCGGCCGACCAGCACGACGCGGCGCTCCGCACGCTGCAGCAGGGCCTGGCCGCGGCGCCCGACGACCCGGAGGTCGCGTACGTGATCGCCGGCGAGTACCTGTGGCTGAAGCAGGTGGACGCCGCCGAGCGGCTGCTCGCGAGCGTGATCGAGCGTCGCCCTCTGGCGCTCACCCACGTGCTCGTCGGGCGCGCCTGGCGCGACGCGGGAGAGTACGAGCGGGCCGAGCGCGAGCTGCGGCGGGCGCTCGAGATCGACCCGAAGGTCCGGCGCGCCCACTACTACCTCGGGACGGTGGCAGCCTCGGACCCGGCGCCGGCTCGCCAGGAGGCGGCGATCGCCGAGTTCCGCGAGGAGCTGCAGATCTCGGGAGAGGACGCGATCGTGCTCGACCAGCTCGGCGTGACGCTCGTCGAGGCGGGGCGGGCGGAGGAGGCGGTGCCGGTGCTGGAGCGCGCGCTCGCGATCGAGTCCAGGAGCGCCTACGCCTACGACCTCGGCCGCGCCCAGCTCGCGGCCCAGAAGCCTTCTGAAGCCGCCCTGTCGCTGCGCCGCGCGCTGCAGCTGGCGCTCGCGCAGGGCGGCGGCGAGTCCGAGCTCGAGCGCATCCACTACCAGCTCGGCCTGGCCCTGCGGCGCGCCGGCTCGGAGGCCGAAGCGCTGCGCGAGCTCGGCGAGGCGCGCGCCATCGCCGCGCGCTGGACCGACGCCTCGCGCCGCGTCACCACGCTGGGCCGCTCGGGGAGCGTCGGCTCGCGGCCGGGCGCGGCGAGCGCCTCCGCGGAAGCGTCGCCGCTCGCGATGCTGCCGCTACCGGCGCGGCGCGAGCTGGCCGCGCGGGTGCGCTCGGCGCTCGCGCAGTGCTACCTGAACCTCGGCGTGGTCGAGACGCGCCGGGACGACCTCCGGAGCGCCGCGGGCCTCTTCGAGACGGCGGCGGGGCTCGATCCCGCGTTTCCGGGGGTGCAGCAGGCCCTGGGCGTCGCGCGCTTCAACACCGGAGAGTTCGACAAGGCGATCGAGCCGCTGCAGAAGGCGAGCGCGGCCGACACCTCGAATCCCGTCCTGCGCCGGCTGCTGGCGATCGCGTGGCTCAACACCGGGGCGAGCGAGAAAGCGGTGCCGCTGCTCGTCGCCGATCCTGAGCTGCGGTCGGACCCGCAGCTGCGCCTGGCGCTCGGGATGGCGTACAAGGCGCTCGGCAAGGCGGACCTCGCTGCCGAGCAGTTCAGGGCCTATCAGGAGCTGACCGGGAAGACGCCCTTCTAGTCGGTGTGGAAGACCTCTTCCATGTTGGCCCACCAGCCGCCCGGGTCGCGGCCTTCGACGCGGGACCTGCATCGGCTCCATGACGTCCCACCACTCGCGCATGCGCGGCGCGCGCGCGAGCTCGCTGCATGCGCTCCTCGAACTCCGCCTCGGGTCCCTGGTACTCGAAGTAGGCGAACAGCTTCCCGTCGAAGTGGAAGATCGAGTAGTTGCGGATCTCCGCCTTCCGCAGCGCGCCGAGGATCTCCGGCCAGACGGCGGCGTGGTAGCGCTTGTACTCCTCGAGCCGCTCCGGCCGCAGGCCCGAGCAGCTGTCCGAAGCGCTTCATCGTGTCTCGCCCTACAGACCAAAGGACGCGCGAATTCAAGACCTGACCCCTTCGGAAGGCACGATCCGCTGGCGCTGGGTGCCGAGGCCTTCGATGCCCAGCTCGACCACGTCGCCGGCCTTCAGGAAGACGGGCGGGTCCATGCCGAGGCCCACGCCGGCCGGCGTGCCGGTGCAGATCACGTCGCCCGGCAGCAGCGTCATGAACCGGCTCAGGTAGCTGACGAGCATGCGGCACGCCGAAGATCATCTCCTCGGTGCTGCTCTTCTGGCGGCTCTGGCCGTTGACGGTGAGCCACATCGGCAGCGCCTGTACGTCGCCGACCTCGTCCGGCGGTCGCGAGGAACGGGCCGAGCGGGGCGTAGCTGTCCTGGCTCTTGCCCTTCACCCACTGGCCGCCCCGCTCGAGCTGGTCCTGCGCGCTCCGAGTAGTCGTTGTGGAGGGCGAAGCCGGCGACGTGCGCAAGCGCGTCCGGCTCCGCGACGTAGCGGGCGCGCCGGCCGATCACGACCGCCAGCTCGACCTCCCAGTCCGTCTTGACGCGAGCCGCGGGGGAGCACCAGGTCGTCGTTGGGGCCCGCCAGGCGGTCGTGGACTTGAAGAAGATGATGGGCTCCTCGGGGATCTTGGCCTTGATCTCGCGCGCGTGGTCCGCGTAGTTGAGGCCGATGCAGACGATCTTGCTCGGCCGCGTGATCGGCGGAGCCGAGGCGCTCGGAGTCCGCGACGCGCGGCGCCGTCGCGCCGTGCTCGGCGGACCAGCGCGCGAGGCGCGCGAGGCCGTCCGTCTCGAAGAAAGCGCTCGCCCCAGTCCTCGCCGAAGCCGGAGGCGTCGATGCGCGCCCCGTCGCCGAGCAGCAGCCCGGGCTTCTCGCGGCCCGGCGGTCCGAAACGGATGAGCTTCATTCCACGTCCTCCCGTTGCGCGTGGCGCCAGCGGTCGATCGCGACCGCGACCACGATGATCACGCCGATGATGATCTCCTGCACGTAGTTCGGCCAGCCCATCTGCTGGCTGCCGTTGCGCAGGAAGGCCATGATGAGCGCCCCGACCATCGAGCCGAGGATGCTGCCCTCGCCGCCGCTCAGGCTGCCGCCGCCGATCACCACGGCGGCGATCACGTCGAGCTCGGTGCCGATGGCCACGGTCGGGTCGCCCTGGCGCAGGCGCGACATCTGCATCACGCCCGCCAGGCCGAAGAACAGGCCGGCCAGCGAGTAGATCCCGAGCTTGAGGCGGTCGGTGGCGATGCCGCAGGCGCGCGCGGCCGCCTCGTTCGAGCCGAGCGCGAAGACGCGGCGGCCGAAGACGGTGCTGCCGCAGCACGAACGCCATCGCCGCCGCGAGCACGAGCGAGATCCAGACGCCGGGCGCGAACACCAGCCATGGCACGGGACGGGAACGTGACCGCGAGCTCGTTGACCCAGGTGGCGGGCGGGTTCACGGTCTGCTGGTTCGCCCAGCCACTTGGCGGCGCCGCGCGCGACCCCGAGCATGCCCAGCGTGGCGATGAACGGCACGACGCGCAGGCGCGTGATCGCGAGGCCGTTGACGAGGCCGACCAGCGCCGCCCAGCAGCACGGCGGCCAGGACGGCGAGCGCCGGCGGCCAGCCGTCGCGGAGTCCGAGCGCGCACGATCACGCTGGTGAGCGCGATCGTCGAGCCGACCGACGAGGTCGATGCCGCCGCCGACGATCACGAGCGTCATGCCGATCGCGCCCAGCGCCACGATCACGGTCTGCGCCAGCACGACGCGCAGGTTGTTGGCCGAGAGGTAGCGCTCGGGCGCGCCGCTGGCATCGCGAAGAAGAGCGACCACGAGCAGCAGGCCCAGGAAGGGCCCGAGCCGTCACGAGCCGCTGGCGCAGCGCGCCCGCCGGTCTTGGGCCGGCGCGCTCATCCCGCCGATCGCCGCCTCCAGCACCGCTCTCGGGCGTCCACTCGGCGACCGGCCGCGCCGGCCGACAGCCGGCCGCGGCGCATCACGGCGATGCGGTCGCACATGCCGAACAGCTCCGGCAGGTACGAGCTGACCATCAGCACCGCCTTGCCCGGCGCGGCGGCGCGCGCACGGCCTCGTAGATCTGCGCCTTGCTGCCGACGTCGATGCCGCGCGTGGGCTCGTCGAGCAGCAGCACGTCGGCGTCCTGGTGGAGGAGGCGCGCCAAGCGCCACCTTCTGCTGGTTGCCGCCCGAGAGCGTGCGCACCGGCTGGACCGGGCCGCGCGGCCTGCACGCGCAGCGTCGCGTCGCGCGCTCGGCGGCTTGCGCGCGCTGGCGGGCGGGATCGAGCACACCGCGCGCGCGAGCAGGTGGAGAGCCGCGTCAGCGTGATGTTGTCGGCGACGGGCAGCGGCAGCGCCAGCCCTTCGCCCTTGCGGTCCTCGCTCAGGTAGCCGAGCCCGTCGGCGAGCCGCGTCGCGCGGCGGCCGCCGCCAGCGGGTCGCTCGCGGCCGCGCACGCGCAACCGGCCGCTCGCGCGGGTCGCGACAGCCCGAACAGCGCGCGCACCAGCTCGGTGCGGCCGGAGCCCATCAGGCCGAAGATGCCGAGCACCTCGCCGCGCCGCGAGCTCGAAGGAGGCCTCGTGCAGCGCCGGCGGGCTTCGAGGCCCTCGACCTCGCAGCGCCGGCTCGGAGGCTGCGGGCCGGCTGCGCGTCGGGAACAGCTCGCTCGACGGTGCGGCCGACCATGTGCGCGATCAGCTCGTCGTTGGTGACGGCGGCGAGCAGCGCCCGTGCCCACGGTGCGGCCGTCGCGCAGCACGGTGTAGCGCTCGGCGACCTGCGCGCACCTCCTCGAGGAAGTGGCTGATGTAGACGACGGCGACGCCCGCGGCCGGCAGCCGGCGGATCAGCGCGAACAGCCGCTCGACGTCGCCGCGCGGCAGGCTGCTCGTCGGCTCGTCCATCAGCACCACGCGCGCGCGCGGTCGCGATCGCGCGGCAGATCTCGACCACCTGCCGGGCGGCCGAGCGGCAGCCGGCCGAGCCGCGCGTCGGGGTCGATCTCCGGCCGTGTCCGAACTCGGCGAGCACCTCGCGCGTCCGCGCCGCGCGCGCGTCGCCGGTCCCAGCAGGCCGCGGCGCCGCGGCTCGCCGCCCATCAGGATGTTCTCGGCCACCGTGAGGTGCGGGAAGAGCGACAGCTCCTGGTGGATCAGCGCGATCCCGCGCGCGCGCGCGTCGCGCGGCGAGCGCGGGGGCGTAGGGCGCGCCGTCCACCTCGCATCGTCCCGCCGTCGGGGCGCAGCAGCCCGCGACAGATCGTGAGCAGCGTGCTCTTGCCGGCCCCGTTCTCGCCGATCAGCGCGTGCACCTCGCCGGGCGCACCTCGAGGTCGACGCCGTCGAGGGCGACGGTGGCGCCGAAGCGCTTGCCGATGCCGCGAGATCCGGAGGACCGCCGTCATCCCCGGGGCGAGGTACTGGTCGAGCGGCGGGTTGAGCAGCTCCTTCGATCTCGGGGCGTCCAGGTTGTCGGGCGTGACGAGCTCAGACGCCGGTGTCCACGAGCTTCGGGACCTGCTTGCCCTGCAGGTGGTCGACCATCGTCTTCACCGCCAGGCAGCCCATGCTGAACGGGTTCTGGAGGACGATGCCCTGCAGCTCGCCCTTGCGCATCGCGTCCACGAAGGCCTGGCTGGCGTCGAAGCCGACGAAGCTTGACCTTGCCCGCGAGGCCGGCGTCCTGCAGGGCGAGCAGCATGCCCGCGCGTCGAGGACTCGTTGGCGTGAAGATCCCCTGCACGTCGTTGCCGAACCGGTTCAGCAGGTTCTCGGAGGCGCGCTTGGCGGTGTCGCGGGTCGCGCCCGCGTACTGGTCGGAGGACAGGAGCTCGAGCCCGGGCGCAGCGGCTCTTCAGCTTGTCGAGGAAGCCCTCCTCGCGCTCCTCGGTGCTGGCCGAGCCCTCCTGGTAGCGCAGCAGCAGCGCCTTGCCCTTGCCGCCCATGAGCCTGCCCAGCCGCTCGGCGCCCAGCTGCGCCGCCCTTGTAGTTGTCGGTGGCCACGAAGCTCACGATCTGCTCGGAGGCGAGCGCCGAGTCGATGATCACGGTGGGGACCTTGAGCTTCGCGGCTTCCTCCACCGGGCGCACGAGCGCCCTCTCGTCGAGCGGCGCGAGCACGATCCCGTCCATGCCCTGGCTCGTGAACGACTCGACCACCTGGACCTGCTGCTCGCGGTCGTCCTCGCGCAGCGGCCCCTTCCAGATGATCTCGACGTGCACGCCCTTCGGCCTCGAGCTCGCGTTCGGCCTTGAGCGCACCGGCGTGGATGCTCTTCCAGAACTCGTGGGTCGTGCCCTTCGGGATCACCGCGATCCGGTAGGGGTGCTCCTTGCTGCCGCGCGGGCCCTCCCCCTTGCCGCAGGCGGCGAGCGCCAGCAGCGAGGATCGAGGCGGCGGCGACGGCCGAAGCGGGGACGCGCGGGAAGGCGGCGCAAGGACATCTTCGAGAACCCTCCGGGGCGAGTGGGGGCACGCTATCCGTCGCGTCCGAGCGTGTCAACTCCGAGCGCCAGCGAGGCGAAGCCGAGGGGCGCGAGCGCAGCTGCGCCCCTCGGCAACCCCGGCTCCTGGCCCGAACGGCTGATGTATGATCGCCGCGGTTGGCCTCGTCGGCCGACGCGCGCCTCACCGAAAGCGGCCGGAGGTCGTATGCGCTGGGAAGGTCGGGAAGGCAGCAGCAACATCGAGGACCGCCGCGGGATGGGAATGCCCGGCGGCCGCGGGGCCGGATTCGGGTGCATCGGGCTCCTGATCGTGATCGTGATCTCGCTCGTGACGGGCGCCGACCCGAGGCAGCTCCTCAGCATCCTCGGCCTCGTCCAGCAGATGGCGCCCCCTCCAGCCGCCCAGGAAGCGCCCGCCGGCCAGGCCAAGGCCGACGACCCGCAGGCGCAGTTCATCGGCGTCGTCCTGAAGGACACCGAGAACACCTGGAACGCGATCTTCCAGAAGAGCGGCAAGCGCTACACCGAGCCCCGGCTCGTGCTCTTCGAGGGGAAGGTCGCTTCGGCCTGCGGGCTGGCGTCCGCCGCCGTGGGGCCCTTCTATTGCCCGCTCGACAGCAAGGTCTACCTCGACCTCGCCTTCTTCCGCGAGCTCGATCGGCGCTTCGGCGCGCCCGGCGACTTCGCGCAGGCCTACGTCGTGGCGCACGAGGTGGGGCACCACGTCCAGAACCTGCTGGGGATCTCGGACCAGGTCCAGGGCGCGCAGCAGCGCGCCCGCTCGCAGGACGAGGCGAACGCCTACTCGGTGCGGCTCGAGCTGCAGGCCGACTGCCTGGCCGGCGTCTACGGCCACTTCAACCGCCAGTCGCTCGATCCCGGCGACGTCGAGGAGGGGCTGCGCGCCGCGGCCGCGATCGGCGACGACATGATCCAGCAGCAGTCGCAGGGCTACACGGCACCCGAGTCCTGGACCCACGGCTCGTCCGAGATGCGGGTCAAGTGGCTCAAGCAGGGGCTGCAGGTGGGCGACCCCAAGGGCTGCGACACCTTCAAGGGGAACTGATGGAAGTACTCACGCCGTCGAAGACCTGGGACGTCGTCATCGTCGGCTCGGGGGCCGGCGGCGGCATGACCGCCAAGGTGCTGGCCGAGGCCGGCGCCGAGGTGCTGCTGCTCGAGGCGGGCCCGACCTGGGACGCCGCGAAGGACGGCGCGATGTTCGCCTGGACCTACGACTCGCCGCGGCGCGGCAAGGGACACCGCGGGCGGCCGTTCGGGGAGTACGACGGCTGCCTCGGCGGCTGGGACATCGAGGGCGAGCCCTACACGGTCGCGCGCGGCAGCCAGTTCATGTGGTTCCGCGGGCGCATGCTCGGCGGCCGCACCAACCACTGGGGCCGCATCTCGCTGCGCTTCGGGCCCTGGGACTTCAAGGCCCGGAGCCGCGACGGCCTCGGCGACGACTGGCCGATCGGCTACGACGACATCAAGCCCTACTACGACAAGCTCGACCAGCTGGTCGGGATCTTCGGCACGAACGAGGGGATGGAGAACGAGCCCGACGGCATCTTCCAGCCCGCCGCCGAAGCCGCGCTGCTACGAGCTCGCGATCCAGAAGGCCTGCAAGAAGCTCGAGATCCCGGTGATCCCGTCGCGCCTGTCGATCCTGACGAAGCCGCACGGCGGCCGCGCCGCCTGCCACTACTGCGGCCAGTGCGGCCGCGGCTGCGCGACGAGCTCGAACTTCTCGGTGCCGGGCGTGCTGCTGCCGCCCGCGCTCGCGACCGGCCGGCTCACGATCGTGACGGGCGCGATGGCGCGCGAGGTGACGACCGATGCCGAGGGCCTCGCGACCGGCGTCTCGTACATCGACAAGGCGACCGGGCGCGACAAGCACGTGCGCGCGAAGATCGTGGTCCTGGCGGCGAGCGCCTGCGAGTCGGCCCGCCTGCTGCTCAACTCGCGCTCGACGCGGCATCCGAACGGGCTCGCCAACTCGAGCGGGGCCGTCGGCCGCTACCTGACCGACACCACCGGCACCAGCATGAGCGGCTACATCCCGTCGCTCACTCGAGCTGCCGCCGCACAACGAGGACGGCGTCGGCGGCATGCACCTCTACGTGCCGTGGTGGCTCGACAACCGCAAGCTCGACTTCCCGCGCGGCTACCACATCGAGCTCTGGGGCGGGCGCGGCATGCCTGGCTACGGGTTCGGGGGCGGCATCGAGCAGGTGACCGGCGGCGGCTACGGCCAGGCAGCTCAAGGACGACTACCGCCGCTACTACGGCGCCTTCGTCGGCTTCAGCGGCCGCGGCGAGATGATCCCGAACGAGAAGAGCTACTGCGATCTCGACCCCGAGATGGTCGACCGCTGGGGCATTCCCGGTGCTGCGCTTCCACTGGCACTGGGCCGACTCCGAGCTCGGCCAGGTGCGCCACATGCGCAAGACCTTCGCCACCGTCGATCGAGGCGATGGGCGGCAAGCTGGTCGAGCGCAACCGCACGCTGCGCGCGCGCACCCTGATGCCGACCGAGGAGGGCATCTCGGTCGGGCGGCGAGATCATCCACGAGGCGGGCACGACGCGCATGGGCACGAGCCCGCGCACGTCGGTGCTGAACGAGTGGTGCCAGGCGCACGACGCGAAGAACGTGTTCGTGGCCGACGCGGGGCCGTTCGTCAGCAACGCCCACAAGAACTGCACCTGGACGATCCTGGCGCTCGCGATGCGCACGGCCGAGCACATCGCGGACGAGCGCAAGAGGGGGAACCTGTGAGCGAGCATCCGAAGCCAGAGCATCCCGAAGGCGCCGGGATCGACCGGCGCGAGCTCTTGCTTCGCGTCTCGTCGATCTCCGTCGCGGGGATCGTGCTGTCGCCGGGGCGCCTGCTCGCGGCGCAGGAGCAGGTCCGCAAGCAGGCGCAGAAGGCGGCGTCCGGCAAGCCCTACGCCCCGAAGTTCTTCACGGCCGCCGAATGGACGATCGTGCGCATCCTCGCCGACATCGTGATCCCGGCCGACGCGCGCTCGGGCAGCGCCACCGACGCCCGCGCGCCCGAGTTCATCGACTTCATCCTCGACGACCCGCTCGCCGAGGTCCGCGACCGCGAGCGGCTGCAGACGCGGATGCGCGGCGGTCTCGCCTGGTTCGAGCGCGAGTGCGTGAAGCGCTGCGGCAAGGGCTTCGTCGAGGCCTCCGCCGACGAGCGCAAGCCGCTGCTCGACGACATCGCCTGGCCCGAGAAGGCGCGCCCGGAGATGGAGCCGGGGGCGGCCTTCTTCACGCTCTTCCGCGACCTCGTCGCCTCGGGCTTCTGGTCGAGCAAGATCGGGATCGACGACCTGCGCTTCATGGGCAACACGTTCGTCGCGGAGTGGAACGGCTGCCCGGCCGAGGTGCTGACGAAGGCGGGCCTGGAGGCCTAGCGCCGTGAACGTCGGGCGCCCGGCCGCGGCTCTGAGCGTGGCGCTTGCGGGACTCGCTCTCTGCGGGCCGGGCACGAGCGGCGCCCTGCCCGAGGGCCCGGCGGGCTACACGGCGACCGTCCCGGGCTCGAGCGTCACTTTCGAGATGGCGCCGGTGCCGGCCGAGGCGGGCGCCCCGGGCTTCTGGATCGGCCGCCGCGAGGTGACCTGGGCCGAGTACGACATCTTCCGCGCCGACGCGCAGGCGAAGGTCCAGCGCGCCGACGATCCGCCGCCCGGAGCCGACGCGATCACCCGTCCCACGCCACCCTACGCCGACGAGGCGTTCGGCTTCGGCAAGCAGGGCATGCCGGCGCTGTCGATCACGCACCACGCCGCGGCCGGGTACGCGCGCTGGCTGGCGCGCCGCACGGGCCACGCCTACCGGCTGCCGACCGAGAAGGAATGGGAGCGGGCCTGCCAGAAGGGCGGCGACGCCCGCGCCGTGGCGGAGGGACGCGCGTGGATCAAGGACAACGCCGCCGACAAGCCGCACCCGGTCGGCGCGAAGCCCGCGAACGCGCTCGGGGTGTTCGACCTCGTCGGCAACGTGGCCGAGTGGGTCGACAGCGGCTCGAGCGCGCTCTACCCGCAGGTGGCGAAGGGCGGCTCCTGGATGGACGACGCGAGCGCCGCGGGCTGCGCGGCGCGGCGCGTGTCCGATCCGTCCTGGAACGAGCGGGATCCGCAGGACCCGCAGAGCATCTGGTGGCAGACCGACGCGACGTTCGTGGGCTTTCGCGTGGTCCGCTCTTTCGAGGCGAACTAAAGGGGGGCAGCATGGACGACGAGACCCGCACGAGACGCGACTTCATCCGCTCGAGTGCCGTGGCCGGAGGGACGCTCCTGGCCGCCGGCCTGCGCGCGCCGGCCGTTCACGCGGCGGGCAGCGACGCGATCGGGATCGGCCTCGTCGGCTGCGGCGGCCGCGGGCGCGGCGCGGCGGCCGACGCCGTCAAGAGCTCGCCCGGCGTCCGCGTGGTGGCGATCGGCGACGCCTTCGCCGACCGCGTCAGCGAGACGCGCGAGCGGCTCAAGGAGCTGGGCGAGGCCGGCGCGGTGCCCGACGAGCGCGCCTTCGTCGGGCTCGACGCGTACCAGAAGGTGATCGCGGCGCCGGGCGTGAACTACGTCATCCTCGCGACGCCGCCCGGGTTCCGGCCGGCGCACCTCGAGGCGGCGGTGGCCGCGGGCAAGCACGTCTTCACCGAGAAGCCGGTCGCCGTCGACGGGCCGGGCATCCGCTCGGTGCTCGCCACCGCCGAGGCGGCGAAGGCCAAGGGCCTGGGCGTCGGGGCCGGCACCCAGCGCCGGCACGAGCTCGGATACGTCGAGGCGCTGAAGCGCGTCCAGGACGGCGGCATCGGCGAGATCCTCGCCGCGCGCGCCTACTGGAACCAGGGCTCGCTCTGGAACAAGCCGCGCCAGTCGAGCTGGAGCGATCTCGAGTGGCAGATGCGCAACTGGCTCTACTTCACCTGGCTGTCGGGCGACCACATCGTCGAGCAGCACGTCCACAACCTCGACGTCGTCAACTGGGCGATGGGCGGCCACCCCGTGCAGGCGATGGGCATGGGCGGGCGGCAGTCGCGCATCAGCCCCGAGTACGGACACGGCTTCGACCACTTCGCGATCGACTACGAGTACGCGAACGGCGCGCACATGATGTCGATGTGCCGGCAGATCCCGGACTGCGCGAACCGCGTGGCCGAGACGATCGTGGGGACGAAGGGCTCGTGCGAGCTCGAGAGCGGCGCGAAGCGCTACGAGCTCGTGGGCGGCCCGGCGTACAAGTTCACGGGCACCTTCACGAACCCGTACGTCCAGGAGCACACCGACCTGATCGCCAGCATCCGCGCGGGCAAGCCCTACAACGAGCTGAAGCAGGTCGCCGAGAGCACGCTCACGGCGATCATGGGACGGATCTCGGCCTACACCGGCAAGGCCGTGACCTGGGAGGAGGCGCTCGCCTCGAGCGAGACGCTCGTCCCCACGAACCTGGCCTTCGGCCCGATGCCGGTCCCGCCAGTCGCCCGCCTGGGCAGGTCACGTAATGCCGTCAGTCCTCGCCGCCTTTGCAATCGAGGACTGACGGCATCTCTGAGCCGTACGCGTCGCTCCGTTCCGGGCTTGCGGTCCGTTTCGTTCGTGGTTCCTCCAGGAGGTCACGCCTGATGTGCCGCACGTTGTCCTTG
This sequence comes from uncultured Acidobacteriota bacterium, assembly GCA_963744315.1. GTDB lineage: Bacteria > Acidobacteriota > Vicinamibacteria > Fen-336 > Fen-336 > DATBSL01. The sequence goes on along the minus strand of CAVUTB010000020.1, from coordinate 257,271 downwards.
CTTCTCCCCCTGTTCCTCTCCGTCGCTTCTCACGCCGTGTCGCAAGACACCTACACCCCCGCCCCCGAGAACCTGAAGGCGCGCGCCTGGTTCCAGGAAGCCCGCTTCGGCCTCTTCATCCACTGGGGCGTCTACACCGTGGCCGGGGACGGCGAGTGGGTGATGCAGAACAAGCGCATCACGGTCTCCGAGTACGAGCGCGACTTCGCCCCCGTCTTCAACCCCGACGAAGTTCGACGCGGCCGCGTGGGTCGCGATGGTGAAGGCCGCGGGCATGCGCTACATCACCATCACCTCGAAGCACCACGACGGCTTCGCGATGTGGGACTCGAAGGTGAGCGACTACGACATCGTGGAGCGCACGCCGTACGGCAAGGACGTGCTGAAGCCGCTCGCGGACGAGTGCCACAAGCAGGGCGTGAAGCTCTTCTTCTACCACTCGCAGCTCGACTGGCACCATCCGGACTACTTCCCGCGCGGACGCACCGGGCGCTTCGCCGGGCGCGACGAGAAGGGCGAGTGGAACAAGTACCTCGACTACATGGACGCGCAGCTCACGGAGCTGCTCACCGGCTACGGGGAGATCGGCGGCATCTGGTTCGACGGCTGGTGGGACAAGCCCGAGGCCGACTGGCGCCTCGCGAAGACCTACGGGCTCATCCACAAGCTGCAGCCGGCCGCGCTGGTCGGCGCGAACCACCACAGGAAGCCCTTCGCCGGCGAGGACTTCCAGATGTTCGAGAAGGACCTGCCGGGGCACAACACGGCCGGCTTCAACGAGCAGTCGGAGCTCGGCACGCTCCCGTTCGAGATGTGCGAGACGATCAACAACTCGTGGGGCTACAACAAGACCGACGGCCGCCACAAGAGCACGAAGCAGATCGTGCAGCTGCTGGTGCGGGCCGCCGGCTACGACGCGAACCTGCTGCTGAACGTCGGGCCGCGGCCGGACGGCACGATCCAGCCCGAGCACGCGAGCCGGCTCGCCGAGGTGGGGCAGTGGCTGCAGAAGAACGGCGAGACGATCTACGGCACGCGCGGCGGGCCGCTGCCGCCGCGGCCCTGGGGCGTCACGACGCAGAAGGGCGACCGCGTGTTCGTGCACGTGCTCGACTGGCAGGACTCCGTGCTGTCGCTCGCTCCGCTGCCACGGCCGGTGAAGGCCGCGTCGCGCTTCGGGACCGGCCAGCGCCGTGAAGTTCACGGCCGAGAAAGACGCGCTGCTCCTGCGCCTCGACCCCAAGGCTCTCGACCCGCTCGACACGATCGTGGTGCTCGAGCTGGAGTCGGCGCCGCGCCGCTGACGCTATAATCGAGCCGCATCCGTCGGAGGAGGACTCCCATGAGAAGCCCCGCGCCGCTCCTCGCCGCGACAGCCGGCCTCGCGCTCGCCCTGCTCGCCACCCCCAGGACGGCACACGCGCAGATGTCGCAAGTGCGCGGATTCGTATCGGACGAGGAGGGCAACCGCCTGGCCGACGTCGACGTCGAGCTGAATTACTCGGGCGAGGGGAAGAAGGCCACCTACCACGTCAAGACGAACAAGAAGGGCGGCTTCGTGCGCGTGGGTCTGCCCTCCGGCTCGTACAAGATCTACTTCACGAAGGAGGGCTACCAGAAGTACGGGATCGACACCTGGCTCTCGCTCGGCGGGCTGTCGGACATGTGCAGCAACAACCCCGGGCCCAACCAGCCGTGCGAGGACATCAAGCTCAAGAAGGCCGTCGTCGCGCTGTCGATCGGCGACCCCGGCGCCGCCCCGAAGGCCGGCGGAGCGCCGGCTGGCGCGCCCAACGCGGCGACGGACGCGGCGACCGCGACGGCCGAGGAGGCGGCCGCGCTCGGGGCCGCCTATGCGCGGGCCGTCGAGGCGATCAAGACCAGCCAGTGGGCCGACGCCGAGACGGCGCTCAAGGAGGTGCTGGCGAAGATCCCGGACCAGCCCGTCGTCCACTTCAACCTCGGCCACGTCTACCGGCAGAAGAAGGACTACGCGGCCGCGGAGGCGGAGTTCCGCAAGGTGACCGAGCTCGAGCCGACGAAGCCCGAGGCGTTCGTCGCGATGGCCGCCCTCTACGAGACGCAGGGCAAGGGCAAGGAGGCCGTCGCCTTCCTGCAGGGGAGCGCCGGGGCGTTCGAGACCAACGCGAAGTACCAGACGGCTCTCGGCGCGACGGCCATGAACCAGGGCCTCGAGAAGGAGGCGCAGGTCGCGTTCGAGAAGGCGGCCGCACTCGATCCCTCGAACGTCGAGATCCAGTACTTCCTGGCGACGCTCGCCCTCAACCGCAACGAGGTCAAGAACGCGATCGCGCACCTCGAGAAGTACATCGCCGAGGCGCCTGCCGCGACCGAGAACGTCGAGGTCGCGAAGCAGCTGCTCGCGGCGCTGAAGGCGAAGAAGCCCTAGCTCAGGAGCCCGTGATCGTGAAGGGCTCGACGGTCCGGGTCTCGACGCCGGCGCGCTCGTCCTTGGCGATGATCTCGAGCTCGTAGTCGCCCGGCGAGAGGCCCGCGATCGGGATCTGCAGCAGGCGCGAGACCCCGCCGATCGACGTCGGCAGGATCTCGCTGGGCGCGCTGCGGCTCACCGCCGCGCCGCCGGCGCGCCGCAGCACGTGGCCCGCCGCCACCCGCGGCATCAGCGTAGTGGGGTCGACGGCCGCGCCGTAGACGTCGAAGCGGCAGTAGAACGGCTTCGCCGCGCTGAAGCTGCGCCGCGCCAGGATCACGGCGCTCGGCGAGCCGCCCGCCGGCACCTGCACCTCGTCGGTCAGGATCGGGCTCGACAGCCGCAGCTTGTCGAGCGGCGGCACCGCGAACTCGTAGATCGACGGTCCCGAGCTTGCGGCTCTTCGCGTCGCGGACCACGAGCTTCGCCTGGTAGCCGCCCGCCGGCAGCTCGAACTCGCGCACCATCGTGTACCAGCTCGGGCGCTTGAAGGTGCCGGGCTTGCGCTCGAGGTCGACCTTCTGGTCGTTGCGGAACGCCTCCGAGCTCTCGCGCCGCGCCGCTCACCGCGAGCGTGTCCAGCGTGCCGAGCAGCTTGCCCTCGCCGGGGGGGACCACCTCGGAGATGTCGGCGTCCGCCGCGAGCAGCACGCGCGCGCGCCCGAGCGTCGTCGGGTCGAGCACGTAGTCGTCATGCGGAGCGCGATGCCGTCGAGCGGGGTGGGCGCGTCCAGCCCGTACTGGATCTGCGGGTCGCGTGGGGCGTCGCCTTCGGGGTCGCCGTCTCGGCCGGTCGTGTCGGCGCGTAGTAGCCGCGGCGGGCGCGCACGGTCACGCCTCGGCCGCTTGACGCGCACCTCGATCTTGCGGAAGCGCCCGTCGCGCGGGATGTTGCCGGGGCCGTAGCCGAGCAGGTAGTAGCTGCGCGACTCGGTCGCGATGCGCAGGATGCCCGGCTCGAGCTCGTTGCTCTTGGTGACCGAGAAGCCGCCGGTGTCGCGCGCCAGGCTCTCCGAGCCGCCCGCCTCCTGGCTGATGTCGGCGATCGCCGCCAGCACGTTCTTCTCGTCGATGCGCTCGCCGAACTCGACGCTGTAGAAGGGCGCGAGCTCCGAGAGCCCGCGCGTGTCGATGAAGTAGAGCGCGGCGTTGGCGCGGCGCGCCGCTCGACCACCCGCTTGTAGCCGGGCTCGGCCGGGTCGTCACGAAGCCCTCCGAGACGAGCAGCACCGCCTTCCTGTCGCGGGTGTCGGCGAGCGGCTTCATCACGCGCTCGATCGCCCGTAGGTCGCGTGTGCGCGTGCGCTGCCCGCGAGGTAGGTCTCGGCGGCCTTGTTGTCCACCACCGGGTCGATCCGGTTGCGGATCGCGATGTCCTCGGTCTCGATCCGGCGCTGGTCCCTGACGTTCGACTTGACGCCGTAGCGCTCGAAGCGCTCCTGCACCCGCCGCGCCATCTGGGGGTCGGAGTACTGGTAGATGCGCATCGCCTCGAAGTCGGCCATGCGGTCGTAGCCCGAAGGATGAAGCGGCGCCCGTCGAGGCCCTTGAGGAGCGCTGATCAGGTCCTCGCGGCCCTCGGGCATCGTGGCCGTCCACCAGGCGCCGCCCGGCCGTGGCCGCGAGCATCACGCGGTCGCCGGGCCGCAGGCCCTTCTCGAGCAGCGCGAGCACCGCGGCCTTGGCGCGCTGCGCGTTGAGGGGCGTCAGGTTGAGGTTGTCGAACACGACCACGAAGGTCCGCCCGGCAGGCGCGGCGCCGTGTTGGTGGCGATGCGCGAGCGCCGGGCCTCGGCCGCCGCGGGCTGCGCCTCCTGGACCGTGACCACGTCGAAGTTCAGGAGCGTCTGCGGCTGGCCTTCGTCGAGGAGCGTGAAGTCTTCCTTCGTGAGCCCGCTGATCGGGTTGCCCTTCTTGTCGACGACCACCACGTCCACCGTCACGGCCTCCACCTGGCGCGCGAACGTGGGAGGCTGCTCCGGGCGGCGCGGCGGGCGGCTCTGGCTCGCCGCCGGCGGATCGACGCCAGCAGGAGCAGCAGGAGCGCGACGGCCGACGAGCGGCGAGGCGAGAGGCTCACTCCGCGATCGTCAGCGGCGTGGCGCGCGAAGCGATCGGCCGCGTGCCGTCGAGCATCGTGAGCTTGAGCTCGTAGGCACCCGGCGCGAACGACGCGAGCGCGAGCGTGCCGGCGTGCTGGACGAGCCCGTTGGCGCGGGCGCGGGCAGGTCGAGCGACAGGCGCGCCGTTGACGCTGCCGTCCTTCGTGACCTCCAGCAGCCCCTTGCGGGCGGTGGCCGGTCCGCGCGCCGTGAAGAAGAAGCCGAGCGCCTTGGCCGTCGACTTGCGCAGCGGATCGCCGAGGTTCGGGTAGACGAGCATCTCCCCATAGTAGAGCGGGTTCCTGGCGTCGCGCTCGGCGGCGGGCACCTGCTCGACGTGGTCGATCAGCACGAGGCTCGCCTGGCGGAGCGCGGCCGCCCCGACGCGGCGGGAGCGGGCACCTCGAGCACGAACTCTTCACGCTCGACGCGGTCGCGACGGCGTCGTAGGCGACGGTGTCGACCGTGTAGCGGCCGGGAGGCAGCTCGGCCTCGCGATAGAAGAGGATGTCGCCGGCGCGGGCGGCCTCGAGCTTCGCGCTCGGGCTCGAGAGCTGGAAGTGCTGGCTGACGCGTCCCACTTCCTGCTGGCTCGTTGCGGATCCGTGCCACGACCGCGAGGTCGGCCGTCATCACGTCCCTCCTCCCCGCCTGCGTGTACTTGATCGCGCGCCCCGGGATCCGAGACCAGGACGGGCACCTTCAGGTCGCGGCCCTCTGCCTGCGGGAACGTCAGCGCCAGCGTCTTGAGCGGGAAGCCTTCCGTCCGCCGGCGCGGTCCAGGATGGCGATGGCCGGAGCCTCGTAGGGGAGCATCGGGTAGCGTCCGCGCCCGGCGTAGTAGCCGCGGCGCGCGTGGACCACCGTCCCGCCGCCGCACCTTCACCTTGACGTTGCGGAAGCGGCCGTCGTTCCTGTCGTTCGTCGGCGTGTAGCCCAGCACGTAGTGGAAGCGCATGTCCTGCGCGATCTGACGGAAGCTGTTGCGGGCGTCGTTGGTGTCGCGCACCAGGAAGCCGCCGGTCTGGTCGGCGAGCTGACCGAGCCCGGACTGCGGGTTGAGCCGCAGCATGTCCTCGTTGCGCTCCGCGTCCTCTCAGCCTCCCGCGTCCGTCAGCTCGCTCCCGCGGCCGGTTCTGGTAAGGCGCGCTGGCCGCCGCGCCGAGCGCCGCCCGCGTCTCCTCGGTCGGGCTGTGAGCCCGGAGGCCGGCGGCGTCCATCGTGTAGACGCCACGTTCGCGCGGTTCGCGGCCGCGATCACCGCCTGGAACTGGGCGAGCACGCGGTCCGGGATCGCCATGCCCTCCGAGAAGAACACGATCGTCTTCCTGCCCGGGATGCGCTGCAGGCCCTGGACCACCGCGAGCAGGCCGTTGCTGGTCGCGAAGCCCTGCTGGTCGCGCTCGAGGGCTTCGAAGCTCTGCATCATGCCGACCTGGAGCCGGGCGATGTCGCGCTCGGCCGCGGCGCCTCCGGCGATGGCCGGCGGGCTGCTGGCGGTGCTGCCCGGGCCCGCCCCATCGGCGTGGTCATCGCCGTCTGCTCGGCCATCTGCGCCCGCTGCCCGAGCGCCTGAAGATCCCGGGCCTTCTCGCCCGAGCGCGAAGGAGCTGCCGGCCTGGCTCGCCGCCTCGTCGATCGCGGCCTTGATGCGCTCGGTGTCGTCGGTGAAGGGCTGGATCAGGTGCAGCGCGAGGTCGATGCTGAAGATCGCCACGAAGTCGCCGTCGCGCCGTGCCGACAGGTACGTGAGCGCGGCCTTGTGCGCGAGGTCGCGGCCGCCGGCCGACATCCGGTCGAACACGAGCGCCAGCACGGCCGGCGAGTCGGAGTCTCGCTGGTCGCCACCGCGGGAGCTACGGCGGGCGCGGGCGCGCTCGGCTCGGCGGCCTTCGCCGCCGCGGCGCGCTCGGCCGCCGGATCCGGGAGGGCTTCGACGCCCCGCGCGACGACCGTGAACGACTCGATCGTCTGCTTGGCGCCGTCCTCCACGAGCTCGAAGTCCGCGGCGCTCAGGTTCTTGACGAGGTTGCCCTTCTTGTCCCGCACCACGACGTCGACGGCGACGGCGCTCGTGCCGACGGCGAACGTCGGCGGGGGCTGCGGCGGAGACTGCTCGGTCGCCTGGGGCGACTGGACCGCCCAGCCGGAGGGGGCGGCGACGAGCACGGCGAGGGCGAGGGCGAGCGGGCGTTCTAGCTTCATGGCTTCACTCCGGGGACGGGGGCTCCAGGGAAGACGGGCGGCACCGCCACCCCCCGTGTCTTCTCGCGTTCGGCGCGCAAGGCGGCGTCCAGCTTCACGAACGTCTCGCGGGCCTTCTTGACGTCGTCGGGGCGGCCGGCCTTTTGGTAGGCGCGCGTGAGCGACGAACCAGGTCTGGACGCTGTTGGGCGCCAGCTGCGCCGCCTTCTCGAGCGAGGCGATCGCGCGGTCCGTCTCGCCCAGCTCCAGCAGGACGCGGCCGAGCGCGTTGTGGGTGGCGAAGAACCCGGGGTCGAGCTGCACTGCCTTCTCGGCGTCGGGCAGCGCCTCCTCGTAACGGCCCTCCTTGATCAGCTGGAAGGCGATCTGGAGCATCGCCGACACGTGGTTGGGCTGCATGGCGAGCACGCGCCGGAAACAGGCGATCGCCGGCCGGCGTCTCCTCGATCGTCATCAGGAAGACGCCCTTGGCGTAGTGGGCGTTCGGCTCCTCCGGGAAGCGAGTTCACCAGCTCGTCGAAGGCGAGCCGGGCGGTCGGGGAGTAGCGGCTGCGCGTGATCTGGAACATCGCGCGGCCCGCCATCGTGACCATCTCGCGCTTGTCGGCGGGCAGCTCCGACGGCAGGTAGGGCATCCGCAGCGCGGCGAGGCCGAGTCCCTCGATCACGCCGGGGCTGTCCTGGTCCACGAGCGCGAAGTTGCTGAGGATCTCGCGCGCGGAGTCGTACTGCCCGAAGCGCACGAGCAGGATGCCCGTGTGGTAGTCGGCCACCGACTTGAGCGTCGCGTTCCCGCCCAGCCCCAGCAGGCGGCCCTGGATCAGGTGGGCGAGCGCCTGCTCGTGCTCCTTGAGCTGGAACTCGCACATGCCGAGAAACGCGAAGCTGGGGCCGTTCTTGGGCTGCTGGACGGTCACCTGCCGGAACTCGCTGCGCGCCTCGGCGTAGCGGTCGAGGTCGTAGAGGATCGTGCCGAGCGCGAAACGGCCCTCCGACCATCCCGGGCGCAGCTTCAGGGCCTTCTGGTAGAGGTCCTGGGCCTCGTCGAGCTTCTGCGCGCCGTGGGCGGCCTTGGCCCGCCTGGCGAGGCCGTCGAACGCCGAGGCGGCGGCCGGAGCGGCCGCAGCTCCTGGGGCCGGCTTCTGGGCGGGCTTGGCGGCGCCTTGCGCCGGCGCGGCCTGTGCGGGGGCCTCGCGGCCGGGCAACGCGGCGAGCAGGGCGAGCAAGGGCAGGGCGGACCGCGCGTACCGGCGCGCGCTCAAGGCTGCGCCTTCGCCGGTGTGTCGCCCGCGAGCCCCTTGGCCTCGCGCGCCGCCTTCAGCTTCTCGACGATCGCCCGCTCGCGGTCGCCGTCCTCCCTCCGTCCGGAGCGGTAGTACACGGTCGCGAGCAGCACGTGCCCGCCCTCGAACTCGGGCGCGGAGGCCGTCAGCTCCTCGAGCGTCTTCTGGGCGGCGGCGAGCTCGTCCTTGCCGAGCTGGATGCGGGCGAAGCCGTAGAGCACGTCGGGGTCCTTCGGCCGCAGCCGCGCCGCGCGCTGCAGGTAGTCGCGCGCCTCGTCCAGCCGGTCCTCGTCGCGCAGCAGCAGGCCGAGCCGCAGGTTGGCCTGGAAGTCGTTCGGGTTCGTCTTGAGCTCGCGCCGGAAGGCGGCCATCGCCCCCGGCCGGTCGCCGTTGTTCATGAGCGCGACACCCAGCACCGAGTGCACCGTCGGCAGCTCGGGGTTGAGCTCGGCGGCCTTCTGCAGGTGCGTCACGGCCTCGCGCGAGTCGACGTGGCGCATGTGCTGGATCCCGATCAGCAGGTGGCCCTCGGCGCTCTCGCCGTCGCGGAAGAGCCGGTCGATCACGGCCTGGCCGCGCTCGAGGTCGTTCGTCTGGATGAGCGCGGTGCCGAGCAGGTAGGCGAACAGGTGGTCGTCCAGAAGCTCCGCCTCGCGAGGCTGGAGCAGGGCGACCACGGCGGCGTCGTCGCCCAGCTGCAGCTCGCAGTCGGCGAGCAGCAGCAGCGCCGCCCGCTGGAGGCGTCTCGCTTCAGCACCTCGCGGAACTCGAAGGCCGCCTCCGCGAGCGATCCGGTCTTGTAGAGGGCGAGGCCCAGGTTGAAGCGGATGCCGACCTGGCCCGGGTCGGTCTCGAGCGCGCTCTTGTACTGGGCAACGGCGTCGTCGAAGCGGCCCAGGCGGGCGTAGGCCGCCCCCAGGTTGGAGCGGGCGTCGAGGCGCCAGGGGGTGAGCTTCAGTGTCCGCTGGTACCAGTCGATCGCCCCGATCACGTCGCCGGCCTGGTGCAGCGTCACGGCCTTGGCGAACGCCTCGTCGGAGCGCTGGAGCTCGTCCTGCGCGGGGGCCGCCGACACCTGCGGCCGCGCGGGGGCACCTTCGAGGGCGGCCGCGGCGGCTAGCGCGAGGGCGAGACGGCGGAGAGGCATGGAGTCCGGCTTGGGGCCGCGGCCTCGATTATAGCGTCGCCAGGGGAGCACAAACGAAAAGGGGTGACGAGGTCGCCCCCGCCACCCCTCGAAAGCCCCGGACGGCGCGTGCCGCCCGGGGAGCTCGTTCGCTCTAGAAGTACAGTTTCAGGGCGAACTCGATGACGCGCGTGCCGCGCTGCAGGATGATCTTGCCGAAGTTGTCGATCGAGTTCTGCGTGAGCGAGTAGCCGCCGCGCGGATCGCAGACGTTGTCGGCGGTGCCGCCCGGCGCCGTTGGGCACGCCGTTGACCCGCACGTTGCACACGGTCTGCAGGTTCATGTCCACGTCCTGGCCGCCGTTGACGCTCGGGGTCGGCCTGGTTGAACATGTTGAACGCGCCCACGCGGAACTGCAGCTTCTTGCTGCCGCCGCCCAGGGCGAAGTTCTTGAACAGCGTGATGTCGTGGTTCATGCCGCGTGGGGTCGCGCAGGTAGTCCGGCGGCACGAACGGCCCCGAGTTCGGGAACGTCGGGATGCCGATGCAGCCGACGTTGAACACCTTCTCGCCCGACCCTCTTGCCGTCCGCCTGCGGGTCGCAGCTGAACGTCGGCGTGACCACGCTGCCGGCGCACCGTCGTCTGGATCCGGAAGGGGATGTCGAGGCGTCCCGTACCAGGCCGCACGCCGCCCGCGGCGATGTCGCCGCTGAACCCGATCGAGATCGGCATGCCGCTGGCGAACGTCGAGATCCCCGAGAACTGCCAGCCGTTGAGCAGGCCGGCGAGCACGCCGCCGCTGCTGGTCGAGTCGGGGAACGCATAGTTGTAGGACACGTTCAGGATGTGCGTGCGGTCGTAGGCGAGCGTCCCGAACGTGCGGTTGCGCGCGTCGAAGGGGTCGATGTCGTCGTATTCCGCCGTTGGCCACCGACGTGCCCAGCACCTTGCTGAACGTGTAGGCCAGGAAGTACTGGAACCGCCGCCCGGTCTGCCGGCTCAGCGTCGCCTGCAGCGAGTGGTAGTTCGACGTGGCCGTGTACTCCCAGAAGCCGATGGCGCCGAGGTCGGGGTACGGCGTCTGCCGGATCATCAGGTCGCTGTTCGAGCCGACCGCCTGGCGGTGCAGCGGGTTGCTGAGGTCGGCGTTGCCCAGCGTACCCTGCGACAACTGGCCCGGCTGGATCGTGTTGTACTGGCGCGTGTTCAGCAGGTGGCGGCCGAAGGTGCCGACGTAGCTCACCTCGAGCACCTGCTGCCCGGGGATGCGGCGCGCCAGCGAGAGGCTGGTGGTCACGAGTCGCGGGTAGTCGATCGAGTCCGGGTTGATCGACGTCACGCCGATGCGCCCGATCCGGTTGAGCGGGTCCACCAGCGGCACCGTGTTGTAGGTGAGGCCGACCGGTCCGAGGCTGGCTCCGGCGTTGGCGTCGATGCTGGTCACGTAGCCGTTGGGCGGGATGCGGAGGACGTCGTACTCCGCGTTGCCCATCGGCCGGTTGTAGAAGAGGCCCGCCCCGCCGCGCAGGACCAGTGTCGCCGCTGTGCCGCTGATGTCCCAGGCGAAGTTCAGGCGCGGCATGAGGAAGAGCGGCCGGTTGTCGATGAGGCCCTGCGGCACGTCGCCGTCGGCGGCGTAGGCCACGCCGTTCACGCGGGTCTTGGCCGCGTCGAGGAACGTGCCCGCGCCGCGCTGGTACCGCTCGGGGAAGAACACCGCGCCCAGGTTGTTCTGCTCGGCGTTGTTCGTCCACTTGGCGATGCGGACACCGTACTCCAGCGTGAGGTTCTTCTTGATCTTCCAGGAGTCCTGGATGTAGCCGTCCAGGTTCCAGGCGATGAACTGGCCGGGATCGAGCGCGGTGCCGGAGTTGACCTGCGCCGGGCGGCCGGTGAGGAGGTCGCCGAAGTCGTTCCCCGTGCTGCCCGGGATCCAGCCCGCGCCCAGCACGATCGGCGGTGTGGGCGTTGTTCTGGAAGTTCTGGAACTTCTCCTGGCGCTCGATGCTGAAGCCCACCTTCACCGCGTGCGTGTTCAGCACCTTGGTGAAGTTGTCGGCGAGCTGCAGGCTGGAGTTGTACGCGAAGATGTTCTGCTGGTCCGACGGGTCCCACAGGTTGCCGAGGCCCTGGCCCCAGGAGTAGATCTGCATCGGGGCGAACGGCGACTGCGAGCCGAAGAAGCCCTCGTAGCCGCTCAGCCCGAGGCCGGCCAGCGAGATCGCGTCCTCGTTCTCGTGCACGTTGTCCAGCTTCAGCTTGCCCCACGAGAAGATGATCTCGTTCGTGGTGGTGGGCGAGAGCACGCTGGTCAGGTTCACGGAGGCGGTGCGCCCGAGCTGCGGGTTCTGAATCGCGCGTGGGCAGCTCGTAGTTCGACGACGCCCACCACAGGCCGCGCGCCTGGTCCACTCTGCCCGTCGTCCTGGGCCAGCCGGATGTACATCTTCGTGCTGTCGGTGAAGTTGTAGTCCATGCGTAGGGTGACCTGCGTGCGCATCCTGCTTCTCGAGCGTGTTGAAGACGTAGTTGTAGCGGTTGTTCGGGTCGTTGTAGTTCGGAGCCGGGGTACAGGTTGATGAGCTTCTGGCCCATCGGGTCGATGTAGGGAGCCAGGTTGTTGCCCGGCGCCGGCGTGCCCGCGCCCGGGAACCCGCTCGGGATGAGGACGTTCGCGGGCCGGTTCAGGCTCTGGCCCATTCTGGCAGCCGGTGAACAATCCCGCGCCGCTGGTCGTCGGTCGGCACCACCGCGAAGGCCGAACCCGTGTCCACGTTCTGCCGCCACAGCTCCACGCCGAGGAAGAAGAACGCCTTGTCGCGATCCTTGTTGAAGGAGGTGCCGGGGATCAGGATCGGGCCGCTGATGTTGGCGCCGGGGTACAGGAACTCGCTCTGCGGCTTCGCCACGCCCGCGATCGAGTTCGAGCGGTCGTTGGCCGGGAACTGGTGGTGGCGGATGTAGGTGTAGGCCGTGCCGTGGAACTCGGCGCTGCCGCCCTTGGTGATCGCGTTCACCTGGACGCCGCCCGAGCCGAACTCGGCCGCGTAGTTGCTCGACTGGACCTTGACCTCCTGCACGAAGTCGGTGTTCGGGGCCACGATCAGGCCGTTGTTCGCGCCGATGTCGATCGAGCCGCGAGCCGTCGAGCGTGACCACGTTGTTGCTGCCGCGGATGCCGTTGACGGTGTACGCCGTTCGTCTGGTGTTCGCGACGCCGGCCGTTGCCGACGCTCTCCAGGCTGTCCTGCGTCGGCATGACGACGCCGGGCAGGATGCGCAGGAGCTCCATCGGGCTGCGGCTGATGATCGAGAGGTTCTCGATCTGCTCCGCCCGGATGAGGCCCTCGCGCGCGCCCGTCTCCGTCTGGATGATCTCGCGCTGGGCGGTCACCTCGACGACCTCGGTCTGCGCGCCGATCTCGAGCGTGACGTCGTAGCCCGCGGACTCGCGCTGGCTGATGCGGATGTTCTTCCGCTGTGCAGCGCTTGAACCCGGAAATGTCGACGGTGACGGTGTAGACGCCAGGCTAAACGGCGCCGAAGTAGTACTCACCGCGCGCGTCGCTGACGACGTTGCGAGTGAACTTCGTCGCTTCGTTCTGCAGCGTGACGGTCGCGCCCGGAACGGTCGCGCCCGTCGAGTCCTTAATGGCGCCGCGAATGCTGCCCGTGTCCTGCGCGAACGCCGCGCTGGCCGCCAACATTCCGAGAACCACTAGTGCGAGCCGGCTCATGATCCGCATCTTCCAGAACCCCCCTGCGAAGCCTCCCGGGCCCGCATTGTCCTGACCGAACCTGCCCAACCAAGTGAATTTGCCACTGATTGGGCCGATCAAATATTTGTGGGATTCTCGTTCCATCCAACGGGCCTGTCAAGAATATTTAAACGCGATGTCTTACGGTTTACGATTCGGTTTTACAATTTTCGGATCTCTCTCCACTACGAGCACTTGGATCGGAATTGGCGGCTCCGAAGCTTGGATTTTGATCCAACATGATGGATCTGGCATGACTTCGTAAGGGCGCGGAACGCTCGTCGGAAATGGCTTCCAGTCAGGACTATAATCGCCTCTTGTTCGTCCACTCTTCATCTCGAGCCCTGGCGTCAGGCCTCCTCTTGGCCGGTTGGATGAGCGTCCCAGCTGCCGAGGCGCAAACCCCCTCTCCGACCGACCTGGACGCCCTCCTGCGGAAGGCCGTGGAGCTCCACCAGGCCGGCGACCTCGCCGGAGCCTCGGACCTCTATGTAGAGGTGCTGCGCCGGGTGCCGAGCGCCTGGCGGGTCCGCTCCAACCTCGGAGCGGCCTGGGCGGGCCTCGGCCGGTACGAGGACGCGATCGACCAGTACCGCCAGGCGCTGCAGCAGGAGGACGACCCGGAGGTTCGACGCAACCTCGCGCTCGCGCTCATGAAGACCGGCGAGGTCCAGCAGGCGGCCGCCGAGGCCGAGCGGGCGCTCCTCGCCGTGCCGTCGGACCGGGACGCGCTGCGCCTGCTCGCCGAGTGCCGGCTGCGCCTCGGGCAGACGCAGTCGGCGATCGACCTGCTGGGGCCGGCCTCCGAGGCGGCGCCCGACGACAAGGCCACGGCCTACCTGCTCGGCACGGCGCTGCTCGACGCGGGCCGCGTGGCCGAGGCGCAGCGGGTCATGGAGCGGGTCTTCCGCGAGGAGTCGCCGGAATCGCACGTGCTGCTCGGTTCGGTCTACGCGCGCCGGGGAGAGTGGCCCGCGGCGATCGCCGAGTACGACAAGGCGCGCGCGGCCAATCCGAAGCTGCCGCTCGTGAACTTCCTGTATGGCGAGGCGCTCATGAAGGAGCGCAACGACTGGGCGGGCGCGGCCGCCGCCTTCCGCGCCGAGCTGGCGCTCGACCCGAACCACTACGAGTCGAACCTGCTGCTCGGCACGCTGCTGCGCGAGGGGGGCCATGCCGACGAGGCGCTCCCGCTGCTCGAGCACGCCGCGCGGCTGCGCCGCGACGACCTGGCGCTTTCGTTCTCGCTCGGGGCGACGTATCTCGCGATGGGCCGCACCGAGGAGGCCCAGCGCCTGCTCGAGACCGTGGCCGCCGCCGCGCCGGGCCATCTGCCGACGCAGATGCAGCTCGCGCTCCTCTACACGCGCCTCGGGCGGACCGAGGACGCGGCGCGCGCCCGCGCGCGCGTCGCCCAGCTCACCAAGGAGGCGGACGCGAGATCGTTCCAGGGCGTGCGCGAGTCGATCAGCGACCTGATCGGCAAGTCGGCCGCCGCGGGGGAGCGCAAGCCGTGAGCCGGCTCGCGACGTTCGCGATCGTGACGAGCGCGCTCGCCTTCGGCTCGTGCCTCGCGACGGGTGCGAGCGCCGCGTCGGCGCCGACGACCGTCCTGGGCACGGTCGCGGTCAAGGTCGCCCCGTCCAGCGCGGGCGCCGTGGTGACGCTCGAAGCCCCCGGGAAGAAGGCGCCGCCGCCGGCCGAGGTCACGGTGGACCAGCAGGGGCTGAAGTTCCTGCCCCACCTGAGCGTCGTCCCGCTCGGGTCGAAGGTGCGCTTCCTGAACAGCGACAAGGAGCCGCACAACGTCTACTCGCCCGAAGGCCGCTACAACCTCGGCGTCTGGGGGCCCGGGGACGCGCGCGAGCACACGTTCGAGCAGGCCGGCGCGTACAGCCAGCTCTGCAACCTCCACCCCGACATGCTCGCCTACGTCGTCGTCGTGGACACGCCCTACTTCGCGGTCACCGACGCCGCGGGAGCCTTCGTGGTGCGCGGCGTCCCGCCCGGCAAGTACAAGCTCAGCGTCTGGCACGAGAAGAGCGACGGCCTCGAGCGCGAGGTCGAGGTCACGGCCGGCAAGCCGCTCAAGCTCGAGCTGGTGCTCGCGAAGTAGCTACGGCTTCCGCTGGTTGATCCAGAGGTCGACCGAGCCCTCCGCCTTGAAGCCGGTGTCGCTCTTCGCGAAGGTGAAGCCCACGAAGTTGCCGGTGGCGATGTCCACGTCGCCGTCGCCGTCCACGTCGCCGAGGTCGAGCGTCGTGTGCGTGAGCTTGCCCTCCTCGATCGGATGCGGGACGAAGACTCCCGGCTTCACCTGCTCGATCCAGCCGAGCCCGGTGAAGGGCGCGAGGCTGCCCTGCCGCTCGAGCAGCTGGAACGCCGGGTGCTCGGCGTTCGGCAGGAAGGCCGTGGCCACGACGTCGAGGTCGCCGTCGCCGTCGATGTCGGCGGCCTGCGCGCGGTGCACGCCCGGCATCACGGCGAGGTCGTGCTGCTTCCAGGGATAGCTGCCCTGGTTCTCGAACCAGCGCACGCCGTGGAACGGCCGCACCGTGAAGTCGTCGAGCGAGTCGCCGTTCGTCATCAGCAGGTCGAGGTCGCCGTCCGCGTCGATGTCGACCAGCTGGATCCCCGACGAGCCCCAGACGGGGGTCACCGCGCGGAACAGCGTCTCCGGACGGAAGCCCTTGCCCGCGCCGCGGTTGATGTAGGCGACCACGTGCTCGTACTGCTGCGAGACGAGCGCCACGAAGTCGGGCTTGCCGTCCCCGTTGAGGTCGACGATCGGCACGTGGATGCCGCCCGGCCGCGCGTCCACCGGGTAGCCCTCGAACTTCGGCTGCTTCCAGTCCGTGGTCTTGTTCTCGAACACGAAGATCGCCGCCGACCGTGTGCCAGCCGAACGCGGCCACCACCAGGTCGAGGTCGCCGTCGCCGTCGAAGTCGGCCGCCTGCACGTCGGCCGTGCGCGCGAGGCGGCTCACGAGCGTGAGCTTCTCGAACTGCAGCGGCCCGGTCTGGCGCAGCCAGACCACCGAGCCCTTCTCGTGGTCGCCGGGCATGAAGTCGCCGAGGTCGGCGACGATCAGGTCCTGCTTGCCGTCCTTGTCGAGGTCGACCATCTCGGAGTGCGCCGGGTTCGGGATGCTGGCGATCACGCGCAGCGCGCCCGGCGAGCGCAGCGGCTCGCCGAGCATCACGACGCCGTGGCCCATGTCGCAGGCGACGACCTCCGGCCGGGCGTCCTTGTCGAGGTCGAAGAGGCGCACGTTGGCGGTGACGGGCGTGCGCGTCTCGCCGGGCGGGCTCAAGCTCGTCCGCTTGAGGCGCAGCCCGCCGTCGCCCTCGGGCCACGGCTCGGGCAACGGCAGCGTGATCGGCGCGCGCGCCTCGAAGTAGCGGACGAACTGCGAGGTGTCCATCTGCCAGAGCGCGCTCTCGTCGTTCGGGGCGAGGCCGGTGCCCATCAGGCTGCGCTGCGCCATCTCCTGGATGCGCAGGCGCCACATTCCCCGCGGCACGTAGCGGGGCTCCGGCGCCACGTGGCACTTCGAGCAGTGCTTGCGCACCGTGTCGACGAACGCGGCGTCGGGCAGCGTGTCGGGCTGGCCGTCGAGGCCGATGATCGGAGTCGGCGCGGGCGCCGGCGCCTGCGGGGGCGCCTGGGCGCCGGCGAGCACGAAGCACGCGGGGATCAGGGTGTAGAGCAGTGCCCGTCGGATCATCCGGTCAGTCTATAACGGGCGCGTGTAGGATCACGGCATGGAGCACGGGACGCTGCGCCGCCGCGAGCTCGACGAGCGGGGCTTCACGACGATCGCGGGCGTGCTGAGCCAGGCGCGGCTCGGTCGGCTCGTGAGCCGGATCGACGCGCTCTTCGCGGAGGAGGGCGAGCGCGCGGGCGCGGAGTTCCGAAAGGAGCCCGGCGCGCCCCGGCTCGCGAACCTCGCGGACAAGGGCGACGTCTTCGTCGAGTGCCTGCTCGAGCCGATCGTGCTCGAGCTCGTCGCGCACGTGCTCGGCCCCCGCTTCAAGCTCAGCAGCCTGAACGCGCGCGCGGCCGAGCCGGGCGACGCGGCCGCGCAGCCGCTGCACGCCGACATGGGCGCGCTCCCGGACGCGCAGGGCTTCTGGGTCTGCAACGCGCTCTTCATGCTCGACGACTTCACGGCCGAGAACGGCTCGCTGCGCGCCGTGCCGGGCAGCCACCGCAGCGGCCGCCTGCCGGCGGAGGCGCTCGCCGATCCGCAGGCGCCTCATCCCGACGAAGAGCTCGTCACCGGCCGCGCCGGCGACGTCGTCGTGATGAACGCGCACCTCTGGCACGCCGGTACCGCGAACCGGAGCCCGCGCCGGCGCCTCGCGCTCCACTCCTTCTATTGCCGCGCCGACAAGCCCCAGCAGCAGTACCAGAAGCGGCTGCTGCGGCCCGAGACGGCGGCGCGCCTCTCGCCCGAGGCGCGCGCGATGCTGGCGCTCGACGACCCGCTGAACGACGCGCTGTCGGCCGCGGGAGAAGGCGGCAGCGGCTTTTTCGAGGGTCAGGTCTTGAATCAGAGCATCGATTCGTCTGGACTGCAGAATCTGGACGCCAGAGCCTCCGGGGATGCGCGAATTCAAGACCTGACCCCCGGGCGCTACTCGCAGCGCAGGGCACGCGCGGGATCGACGCGCGTCGCGCGGAGCGCCGGGCCCAGCGCAGCGAGCACCGCCGCGCCCACCAGCAGCAGCGGAACGGTGGCGAACGTTCCGGGTCCGTGGGGGCGACCTGGAACAGCAGGCTGCCGAGCGCGCGAACGGCGAGGATCGCGAGCGCCACTCCGATGGCGATACCGGCGAGGACCTGCGCGAGCACGCCGGACACCACCAGGCGCAGGATCCTCGGGCTGCGGCGCCGAGCGCGATGCGCACGCCGAGCTCGGGTACGCGCTGGCCGACCGCGTAGGCGGCGACGCCGTAGATCCCGACGAGCGTCAGCACGAGCGCCACTACGGCGAATCCGGCGAGGAGGGCCAGCCCGAAGCGGCGCGGGGCGACGCCGCGCGCGAGCGCCTCGTCGAGGCTCATCACGCGCGAGATCGGCTGCTCGGGATCGAGCGCCAGCACCTCGGACCGCACCAGCGCGGCGAGCGCGCCCGCTCCGCCGTTCCCGCGCACTGCGACGTCTGCCAGTCGGACCGGATAGATGCCGGTCTGCGCGGCGGGCAGGTAGATCTGCGGCGTGAGCTCGGCGTCGAGCCCCTCCCGGCGCAGCGAGCCCACGACGCCCACGACGCTCACCCAGGAGCCCGCCTCGCCCCTGCGAAAGCGCGTGCCCAGCACGTTCGCGTCGGGCGAGAACAGGCGGACGTAGTCCTCGTTGACGAGCGCGACGTAGGGCGCGCCCTCGCGGTCGCCGTCCTCGAAGCCGCGCCCGCGCAGGAGCGGAATCCCGAGCGCCCGGAAGTAGCCGCGGCTGATCGCCTGGGCGTCCACGTCGTCCCCACCCCGTCGCCCTGCCGGCCGGCCCTCCACCTCGACCCCGGTGCCCCAGCCGCCGCGCAGCGGCAGGTTGTTGGCGAACGCCACGGCCTCGACGCCGGGGCGCGCCGAGAGCCGCCGCTCGAGCTCCTCGAAGAACGCGAGCCGTTGTGCGGCCTCGGGATAGCGTATCGGCGGCAGCTTGACGCGCACGGCCACGACGCGCTCGGTCTCGAAGCCGAGCTCGACTCCGTGCAGCCGGATCATGCTGCGCACGACGAGCGTCGCGGCGAGCACGAGCACGAGCGCGAGCGCCACCTGGCCGGCGACGAGCACGCCGCGCCAGCGCAGGACCGCGCGCGACGAATGCTCGCGGCCTCCCGTCTGCAGCACCGCGGCGGGCTGCGCGCGGGTGGCGCTGAACGCGGGCAGCAGGCCGAAGAGAACCCCGGTGGCGAGCGTCACACCAGCGAGAAGCCGAGCACGCGGGCGTCGAGCGCCGCCGCGGCGATCCGCGGCGTCCAGGCGGGCGCGAGGGCCACGAGCCCCGCTCAGCAGCCCCTGCGCGAGGGCGAGCCCCAGCAGCCCGCCGACGCCGGCGAGCAGCAGGCTCTCCACGAGCAGCCCGGTCACGAGCCGCGTGCGCGACGCTCCGAGCGCGTTCGTGATCGCCATCTCGCGCTGGCGGGAGAGCGCGCGCACCACCTGCAGGTTCGCCACGTTGAGGCAGGCGATCGCCAGCACGGCGCCGACGCAGGCCCAGAGCAGCAGCAGCGACCCGCGTACGTCGCGGGTCAGGTCCCGGTCGAGCGGCACGACCTCGGCGCGCACCTCGCGGTTCGTGTCCGGGAAGTCGCGCGCCAGGCGCTCGGAGACCGCGGCGACCGCGGCCCGCGCTTCGTCGAGGCTCGCGCCCTGCCGCAGCCGGCCCACCAGGTTCGTCTCGTGGTCGCCGCGGTTGGCGAGCAGCTCCGCCGGGAACGCCGCGGGCACGAAGAGCGAGATGGCGCGGCCCGACATCCCGCCCGGAGCCGCGAAGTCCGGCGGCAGCACGCCGATGACCTGGTAGGCGAGCCGGTCGAGGCGGATCGTGCGGCCGACGACCGTGGGATCGGCGCCGAAGCGGCTGCGCCACAGGCCGTCCGAGAGGATCACCACGTTCGTCCGCCCTCGCGGTCCTCCTCCGGCAGGAACGCTCGGCCGAGCGTGGGGCCCTTGCCGAGCACCGCGAAGAAGTCGTGGCCCACGGCGTGCCCGAAGAGCGTCTCCGGCCGCCCGCCTTCGCTCAGGTCCATCTCGGTGGAGTGCCAGGCCGCGAGCGACTCGAGCGCACTCACTCGGTAGTCGGCGATGTTGGCGGGCGCGATCGAGAGCGCCCGCCCCCGCCGTGCTCGACGATCGCCACCAGCTGCTCGGCATCGGGGTAGGGCAGCGGCTTCAGCACGACTGCGTCGACGAGCGCGAAGAGCGCCGCGTTCGCGCCGATCGCGATCGCGAGGGTGGCCGTCGCGGCCAGCGTGAAGCCCGGCGAGCGACGCAGCCGCCGCGCGGCGAGCGACGCGTCGCGCACGAGCGACTCCAGGCGCGGGAAGCCGAAAACCGCGCGGCTCTCCTCGCGCAGGCGCGCGGGATTCCCGAGCCGCAGCCGTGCCGCGCGTCGCGCCTCCTCGTCGCTCGCGCCGGAGGCACGCGCGGCCGCCGCCTCCATCTCGAGTGGCTCTGGAGCTCCTCGTCGAGCTCGCGGTCGAGCTCACGGCGCTTCCGAGCAGCGACAACCGGCGCAGCAGCGCCTCGAGCCGTGCGCCCATCAGGCGGTCTCCAGCACGCGCGCGATCGCGGCGACGAGCCGTCCCAGCGCTCGCGCTCGGCCTCGAGCCGCTTGCGGCCGCGCGGCGTGAGCTTGTAGATGCGCGCGCGGCGGTTGTTCTCCGAAAGGCCCCACTCGGCGCTCACCAGGCCCGCGAGCTCGAGCCGGTGCAGCGCGGGGTAGAGCAGCCCTCCTCGACGCGCAGGACCTCTTCCGAGACCTGTCGGATGTGCTGCGCGATGCCCCAGCCGTGGCTTTCGCCGCGGGCGAGCGTGCGCAGGATCAGCATGTCGAGCGTGCCCTGGACCAGCTCGCCGGCCGGCTTTTCATTTCCCATAGATGCTTGATAGGAAGGCTACGGCTCGAGCCGGCCTCCTGTCAAGCGTCTATGGGAGTGACCGGGGGGACGCCTCACAGGCAGCGTGACCTGCCAGATGTCGGACTGGTCGCGCCAGACGATCACGAACAGGCTGCGTTCGTCAGCGGAGAGCCCGTACCGCTGTATAGGCCCGCCGACGCCGCCCCTGCCGAGGCTGGCCGGGGTCAGGACCTCGTGCTCGCGGCCCGTCGCGAACGTCGAGGGCGTAGAGCGCGTTCGAGCGCAGATACAGCAGCGTGCGATCCCCGTTTACCCACAGCGTGAGGTTGGCCGCGTCCACGTCGAAGACACGGTAGCGCCCCCGAAGCCGAGCGTGTAGATGGCGAGCTTGCGCTGGCCTGACGGTCGCCTCAGAGCGCCGGCGAGGTGCGTGCCGTCGTGCGACCACGAGACGTACTCGATGAAGCCGCCGCCCTCTAGGCGAAAGCGGCTCGATCTTCTCGCGCTTCGTCGGGTCGATGCGAGCCTCGAGCGGCGCCAGCGCCACCACCGCGGCGCGTGCCGCGCTCAGGGCGAAGCGCGAGCCGTCCGGGGAGAGCGACCGGGTTCGACGATCTCGTCCCCCTGCGTCCGCGTCAGCTGGGTCGCGCCGCTGCCGTCGAGGTCGCATCGCTCCAGGCCTCGTACTGGCCCGGAGCGGGTGGTGTAGAGCAGCAGGCGCTTGCCGTCGGGCAGGAAGATCGGGCCGCGGTCCTTGTAGGCGTCGTCCGTCAGCTGGCGCAGCCCGCTGCCGTCGGCTGACAGCGTGTAGAGCTCCTCGCGCCGCCCGCCGGAGGTGAAGGCGACGCGGCTGGCCGTCGGCCGGAGGCCGCGACGTAGAAAAGCCGCAGCGAGCTCTCGATGACGCAGCTTCGGGTCGCCCTCTACCTCGGCCCGCGCGGCGATCGAACGCCGAGCCGCTCGATCGTGTCGGTGCCGAAAGCGCCCGCCAGCAGCAGCCGGCGCCCGTCGCGCGTGAAGCTCAGGTAGCCCGCCGTCGGAAACGGGACCGGGAGCGGCTCGGGCGGGCCCGACGCGCGGCCCGAGGCCTCGTCGAGCTCGATCTCGCCAGACGCCGAGGGTGCCGCCGCGGTCGCTCGCGAAGTACAGGATAGCGGCCGTCGGGTGACCAGACCGGGTTCCAGTCGAGAGTCGGAGTCGTCCGTGACGGCGACGACGCTCGCCGCGCTCGCCGGCGCGCGGTACCGTCCAGAGGTCGCGCTGCCCCGCCGGCGCGCATCCCCCAGTACGCGATCCGCTGCCCGTGCGGCGACCAGCTCGGCTGCACCGCGTCCTGTGCCCTCGGGTGATGAGCCGCCGCTTCTCGCCCGTCGCGACGTCACGACCCAGAGCTCCCCTTGCCGCCGCGCGCGTAGGGCCAGAACGTCTCGAGCGCGCTCGGTGCTGTAGACGACCTCGCGTCCGTCGGGCGACCAGGCGGGTCGTAGCCGTCGTCGGTCAGTCGCCGCACCGACTCTCCGGTCGCGCCCATCAGGAAGAGGCCGCCGCCGTCGCGCTCGGAGCGGAAGGCGATCTGCGTGCCGTCGGGCGAGAAGGCCGGGCTCGGTGTCGTCGTTCGGCGAGTCGGCGGTCAGATTGATCGGCGTTCGCGCCGCCGACGCGCTGCAGGTAGATGTCGAGGTCGCCGCCGTCCTCGCTTCACGAACACGAACGACTGGCCTTCCGGCGAGACGCTCGGCTGGCTCGAGCGCTGCCGGCCTGGAACGTGAGCTGCGGTGAAGCTCGGCGCGCGGCGCGGCGCGCTCGGCGCGCTGGAGCGCCCGAGCCGCCCGAGCGCGAAGCCCAGCGCCGATGAGGGCGAGCGCGGCGGCGCGCCGCCGCGAGCGGCGCCACGCGGAGCGTCTGGGCGCGCGCCGCGCGGCCGAGGCGCCGGCTCCGGCGTCGAGCCCGACAGCGCGCTCGAGGTCGAAGGCGAGGTCGCGCGCGGACTGGAAGCGCTCCTCGGGCGCCTTCTCGAGGCAGTGGCGCAGCGATGCGCTCCAGCGCCGGCGCGAGCCGGCGCGCGCGGCTCGCCGGCTCGGGAGCTCGAGCGGGTCCTCGCGCAGGATCGCGGTCATCGTCTCGGCCGCCGTCTCGCGCTTGAAGGCCGCGCGCGCCGGTGAGCCATCTCGTAGAGCACCGCACCCGAGCGAGAAGATGTCCGAGCGGTGGTCGACCGGCCGGCCGCGCACCTGCTCGGGCGACATGTAGCCGACGGTCCCGATGACCGTGCCCGGGCTCGGTCTTCCTGGGCCTCGGTGGGAGAGCCGCTGTCGCTCGCTCGCGCGTGCCGGCGCGAGCGCCTGGCGCGCGAGGCCGAAGTCGAGGATCTTCACGCGGCCGTCGCGCGTGACGAAGACGTTCTCGGGCTTCAGGTCGCGGTGCACGATGCCCTTCTCGTGGGCGGCGGCGAGGCCGTGGGCGATCTGGACCGCGCACTCGGCGGCCTTGCGCGGCGGGAGCGCGCCGGCCTCGAGCCGCTCGCGCAGCGTCTCGCCCTCGAGCAGCTCCGTGACGGCGTAGGCGATGCCGTCGTGCGTGCCGAAATCGTAGATCGCGAGGATGTTCGGGTGGGAGAGCGCCGCGACCGCCTTCGCCTCGCGCTCGAAGCGCGCGAGCGCGTCGGCGTCCGCGGCGACGCTGCGGCGGGCAGCACCTTGACCGCGACGTCGCGCTCGAGCCGCGTGTCGCGCGCACGGTAGACCTCGCCCATGCCGCCCGCGCCGAGGGGTGCCGAGATCTCGTAGGGGCCGAGGCGAGTGCCGGCGGCGAGGCTCAACAGGTTGGATCCGGGCGGATCCTAGTACGCGGCCGCTTTATGATACCGGCCGCGTGCGTGCGACAGCCGCTCTTCTGCTCGTCCCGTTGCTCTTCCGACCCGCTGACGGTCGAGCGGCCGGGCGAGCGGTTTCGACGTCGGAGATCCTCACGGCGATGCGGGCGAGCGCGGGGTACACACCGACCGCGACGACCAACGGACCGCGCTTCAATGCCGAGGTCCTGCTCCACCTGCTGCGCGCGAGCGCGCAGCGCGACGCCGCCGACTTGCACCTCTTCGTCGGCTACGCCGAGTGGTACTCGGCGTACCTCGAGCGAACGAGCCTCACAGCGGACAAGGCGCCCCTCTACGTGCGCCTGTCCTACGACTACCACCAGGACATGGAGGTCGACGCGCGCCCAGGCCGCGTGATCGAGCGCGTGATGGCGGGACCCGCTCCAAGGCTCGCGGCGAACGTCAAGATCGGCTGGCCGGCCGTCAAGGGTGGGAAGGACCGCTACTCGTACGACGACACGCTGGCGATCCCGGACCTGCGAGTGACCAACGAACGCGTCATCGCCTATCGCCTGCTCGACTACGGCGACGTGGTCGTGTACGACGAAATCGAGGGGTTGCGCGGTCGGCCCACCGAGGGATTCCTGGGTATCCTGTTCGACCTGATCGGCGAAGGATCGGTGAGGTGGAGCCGGATGGCCCTGTCCGCCGACGGGCTGCAGGTCTCGCGTGCCCGGGCGACCAAGGGGCTATTCGGCGTCGAGAGCACGGTCACGGTCTTTCCCGACGGCCGGGTGCAGAAGGACCTGCTGCCGGAGCGGCCGGACCTGGCGGTCCTCGAGCGGCGCCTGCTCGAGGCGCGAAAGCTTCGCTATGTTCCGTTCGACCACGAGCGCGCGCCTGCCGAATCGGTCGCTGCGGGCGCCGCTGCGGCGCCGGGCCAGCGCTGAGCTCGAGCGCGGCGCCCGAGGTGGTATAAGGCGCCGACGGACCATGGCCTAGGAGACCCGATGACCATCCCCTGTGCGCTCGAGGAGTGTGCCCTCGCAACGCTCGTCGCCTTCACGCTCGCAGCCCTCTGCGCGGCGTCGCCCGCGGCGGCCAACGACGACTACACGCTCGGCCCCGACTCGCAGCCGCAGGCCGGCGTGCCGAAGGGCCAGGTCATCGGCCCGACGCTCTTCAAGAGCACGATCTTCGGCAACACCGTCCGGCAGTACTGGGTCTACGTTCCCGCTCAGTACGACGGCAGCAAGCCGGCCGCGGTGATGGTGTTCCAGGACGGGCACAAGTACGTGAACACCGAGCAGGAGTACCGGGTGCCGGTCGTGTTCGACAACCTGATCCACAAGAAGGAAATGCCGGTGACGATCGGCGTGTTCGTCAATCCGGGCCACAACGGGACGGAGCTGCCCGCCGACCCGTGGCGCGGGTCGAACCGCAGCTTCGAGTACGACACGCTCAGCGAGGCGTACGCGCGCTTCCTGCTCGAGGAGCTGCTGCCGGAGGTGGGGAAGAGCTACAAGCTCACGAGCGATCCCGAGGCGCGCGGCATCGTGGGCGCGAGCTCGGGCGGCATCTGCGCGTTCACGGTCGCCTGGGAGCGGCCCGACGCGTTCCGCAAGGTGCTCAGCCACATCGGCAGCTTCACGAACATCCGCGGCGGGCACGTCTACCCGGCGCTGATCCGCAAGTCCTCGAAGCGGCCGATCCGCGTCTTCCTGCAGGACGGCTCGAACGACCTCGACAACGAGCACGGCAACTGGCCGCTCGCCAACCAGGAGATGGCCGCGGCGCTCAAGTTCCGCGGCTACGACTACCGCTTCGAGTTCGGCGACGGCGCCCACACGCACAAGCACGGCGGCGCGATCCTGCCCGACTCGCTGCGCTGGCTGTGGCGCGACTTTCCGAAGTGAGAGCGCCGCAGTAGGATGCGCTCCGCACACGCCGTCTCTCCCGGAGGTCCACGTGATGAGATCAGCAGCCGCCTTTCTGCTCTTCGCCGCGACGGCCGCCTACGCCCAGGCGCCGCTCCCGAACCCCGCGCCGCCGCCGGATCCGGAGGGGATCGCGCAGCACGACCTCAACCGCACGCCGCCGACCGTCGTCAAGCCCGTCGAAGGCGTGCCGCCCGCCGCCCCGGGGAAGCCGCCGTCGGACGCAGTCGTTCTCTTCGACGGCAAGGACCTCTCGGCCTGGAAGAGCCAGGGCAAGGACGCGGCCGCGGCGTGGAAGGTCGAGAACGGCTACTTCGAGGTCGTGAAGGGCACGGGCGGCATCGAGACGAAGCAGAGCTTCGGCGACGTGCAGCTGCACATCGAGTGGATGGCGCCGTCGCCGGCCGTGGGCTCGAGCCAGGACCGCGGCAACAGCGGGGTCTTCTTCGGCGCGGGCCGCTACGAGGTGCAGGTGCTCGACAGCTACGAGGCAACGACCTATCCCGACGGCCAGGCCGGCTCGCTCTACGGCCAGTTCCCGCCGCTCGTGAACCCGACCCGCCCGCCGGGCGAGTGGCAGGCCTACGACATCGTCTTCGAGATGCCCCGCTTCGACGCGAGCGGCGCGCTCCTGAAGCGCGCCCGCGCCACCGTGTTCCTGAACGGCGTGCTGGTGCAGAACGCGAAGGAGCTGATCGGCCCGACCACCAACAAGGTGCGGACGCCCTACTCGGCGCACCCGGCCGCGCTGCCGCTCAGCCTGCAGGACCACAGCCACCCGGTCCGCTTCCGCAACGTCTGGGTGCGCGAGCTGAAGCTGCCCTAGCCGCGGCTATCGGTTTAGAGCGCCCGGCTGGGCCGCGGCGCGTCTTTCGCCGGCTCCCGCCCGCACCTCCGCGAGCGTGGGGAGATCCGCGTCCGCATCGCGCCACAACGCGGCGAGAGCCTGGTAGTGCGCCCGCTCCTTCGCCGCATCGCCCGCCGCCCGCGCGGCGCGGGCCGCGCCCAGCAGCGACAATGCGCGGTTCGGGCGCGCCTCGCCACGCGCTCGTATTCAGCGAGCGCTTCCGCCGGCTTGCCGGCGGCCAGCAGCGTCTCGGCCAGCCGCTCGCGAGCGTGAGCGCGAACGCGGGCCCTGCGATCGGGGAGGGATCGGCGAGCTGCACGCTCTGCGCGATCGCTTCGAGGGCCGCCTTCTCCGTCTCGGCCGTCCGCTGGCGCAGCAGCGCGGCCCGCGCCTTGACCTCGGCCACGTAGGCCGCCGTGATCTGGCCTGGCCGACCCATCCGGCCCGTCTTCGCCCAGGGCGCCATCTGCTCCTTCACCGCGGCGATGCTCCTTGGCCCGCGCTTCGGCGGTCGCGGCATCGCCGGTGCGGAGCGCCGCCTCGGCGCGCATGGCGTGCGCGATGATGCCGCGCCGCTAGCACGTACGGAGGCCTCTCCTCTCCGCCACCGCCCGGCGCATGCTCGGCGCAGGCCAGCGGTCCGCTGACCATCGGGCCCTCGCCACGGACCGGGGCGAGGAGCGGCGCCGTGAGCGCCTCCGCCTCGGCCCAGCGCCCGGTCTGCGAGAGGTAGTTCGCTGGCGATGTCGGCGTACCCGATCGCCTGAACTCCGGGGGAGTCTTCAGTGGTCAAGCAGCGCCCGTGCGTCTTCGACGAGCTTCCGCGCGCGGGCCGGCTGGCCGAGCTCGAGATGGGCGGCCACCAGCCACGAGTACGAGTGCCAGTCCCAATCCTCGCGGGCGTCTGGCCGAGAACCCGGGCCTCGGCCTGGACGCCGCGTACGCGCGCTCGTTCGAAGCCACGACCTCGCTGCCACATCCCGAGGTGGGTGAACGTGTGGGAGGGCATGTGCAGCGCGTGGGAGGCGTCGGGCGCGATGCGCGCGTAGCTGCGGGCGGCGGGCAAGGCCAGGATCGCGTGCTCGGGGTTGTCGAACGCGTGGATGACGTAGTGGGCGGCGCCCGGATGGTCGGGTCGCGGCTGCAGCACGTCGAGGGCCATGGCGCCGGCCTCCGACTGCTCGCGCTGCCGCGACTTGTCGTAGCCGTGGACGCCGATGAGGGCCAGGGCGTGCTGGAGCGCGACCTCGTCGTCGTCGGGAAACTCCACCCGCATCCGCTCGGTCGCCTCCAGCCACGCCTCGGAGCCCGGCCCTCGCTCGGGCGCGTCGAACAGGGCGCGCGCCGCCGCGATGTGGGCCCGCTCCCTGGCGGTGAGGGCGCTTTCGCGCTCGGGGGCGATGCGCGCGAGCGCCGCCTTCGCCCGGGCCAGGTCGCGCTGGTCCAGATCGGATGCGCGTAGGCCATCGCGTCGCCCCAGGCGGCCATGGCGCAGCCCGCGTCGGCCTTCAGCGCCGCGCCGAAGCTCGCGTGCGCCTGGTCGTACTGGAACGAGTGCAGCTCGAGCATTCCCTGTCGGAAGAGCCGCTGGCACTCGGCCGATCCCGTGACGGGAAATCGAGCCGGCCCAGCGCCGGCCCCGCGGATTCGCGGGGGGCTGCAGCGACGGCGGCCGGTGGTCGCAAGCAGGAGAATCGAGGGGGCCCAGGCCGGTGAGCTGGCTCGCTTCATGGGCAAATGGTACTCCCGTCGGGTTCCGCCGGGCACCGCCGCGGCTGGCGAGGCTTCCTAGCGGGACGCGCTCTCCAGCGCCGCCGCCCAGTTCAGCACCACGACGGCGGGCGCCATGCGTCCCCGGCCCGACGGAGGTCGACCAGGAAGCGCTGGCCGTCGGGGCTCGGCCGATAGAGGCTGCGCGCGTTGATCGGCGCGAAGCGCGCCTGGAACAGCGGCTGCGGCGTTCCCGCCGCTGAAGGCACGCGCCCTTCTCGACCGGCACGGCCATCAGGCGGGCGTCGGGGGCGCGGTAGTAGAGCTCGCGGCCGTCCGCCCGCCAGGACGGCTCGCGCCCGCCGCTCGGGGACACCTGCCACTTGCTGCGCGCCTCCGGGAACTCCTGCACGTAGATCTCCGTGCCGGCCCGACTCGTTCGACTGGAACGCGAGGAAGCTTGCCGTCGGGCGAGAGCGCTACCGTTGACGCTCGACGAACCTCGTCCTTCCGGAGCGGGAAGGGCTTGCGGTCGCCCGTCACGCGCATCGCCCAGAGGTCCCAGTTCGTCGCTCGCCGCGGCTCGCGAAGCACGAGGTCGGCCGTCGCGCGACCAGTCGGTCGACGTACTTGTCTTCGTCGTTCTCCAGCAGCAGCTCGGCTCGCCCGTCCCGGCGGCGTCTTTCCAGTAGAGGTCCCAGCGCTTGCGCTGCACGCTGTAAGCGATCCGTTTCCCATCCGGCGACCAGACGGGCGCGAACTCGGCCTCCGGCTCGAACGTGAAGCGCGTCGTCGTGCCGCGCGCGAAGTCGCGGATCCAGATGTCCCCCTTGTTGTTGTCCTCGCCGACGTCGAAGACGAGGCGGCTGCCGTCGGGGGAGAGCCAGGCGTCCGTGTACTGCGCGTCCTGGTCGAGGCCGGGCGTCTCCTGGCCCTTCCGGTCGATCCACACCAGCCGCCGCCCGCGCGGCACAGCCCGGGGCGGTACGCGAGCGCGCCGGTCGTCGAGGCGGAGATCGACACGAGCCCGAGGTCGCCGACGCCGAGGCCCTCGCCGAGCGGGATCGGATCGCCGCGTAATCGCGAGCGCGTCGGCGTCGAATCGCTGCGCCACGAGCGTCCGGTCGCGGACGAAAAGCAGGTAGCCGGGAGGCGCGTAGACGACCTGCGAGGGCGTTTGCATGATCGTCTTGGCGTCTCGCCCGTGTCGAGTCGCGCGACCCTGAGCGCGTTCTTCCTTAGGGTTCGCGCATCGATCACGTAGTGCAGGAAGTGCCGGCCGTCCGGAAGGAACGCCGGCCAGCCGGCCGCTCCGCGCTCGCCCTTGGCCTCGTCCGGAACCACGAGCGGCTTCGCGAACGCCTCCCGCCGGCGTCGATCACCCAGATCGGGTCGCTGCCGCGGCCGTCGAGCAGGATCACGCCGCGCGGGCTCCACGAGCCGTCGGCGCCGTACTGCGCGTCGCCGATCGTCTGCACCGGCCCTCCCGCCACGGCCACGCTGCCGCAGCTTTCCGCCGGACATGAACGCGATCGAGCGGCTGTCGGGAGACCAGATCGGGCGCAGCGACGCCTTCGGTGCCCGGGATCGGCCGCGACTCGAGCGCGTCGAGCGGCCGCAGCCAGATCGCCTTCGTCCCGGTCGCGTCGGTCGCGTCGAACGCGAGCATGCGGCCGTCGGGCGACAGCACCGGCGGGCCCACCGCCAGGACGCCCTCGGGGTTCGGGATCTGCGAAGCGGACGACCGGCGGCGGGCTCGGCGCGCGGCGCGCCCACGCGACGCCGAAGCCGATCGCTGCCAGCCCAGCGACGGCGCGGCGATCGTCCAGGCCAGGCCCTCGCGCACACGCCGCCGCGTCGAGACCGCCGCCGGCAGCCCGGCGCGCGATCCGCCCTCGGCGATCCAGCGAGCTCCGCCGCCACGTCGCGCGCGCTCTGCCAGCGATCCTCGGGATCCTTCTCCAGGCACTTGCGCGACCACGTGGTCGAGCGCCGGAGGCGACATGCGCTGGACGCTCGAGATCGGCGGCGGCTGCGACGAGACGATCGCGGCGATCAGGCTTGTCGCGTCTTGCCCTCGAAGGCGCGGCGGCCGGTGGCCATCTCGTAGAGCACCGCGCCGAGCGCGAAGATGTCGGTGCGCGCGTCCGCCGTCCTGCCCCTCGAGCTGCTCGGGCGCCATGTACTGGAACGTGCCGACGATCGTGCCCTGCTCGGTGAGCGGCTGCGCTTCCGTGTGGAGCGACGACTCGAGCGCGACGACGCCTGACCCGTCGCCCGGTCGCGCGGCCAGCCCGAAGTCGAGCAGCTTCGCGCCCGCCGCGTGAGCATCACGTTGCCGGGCTTCAGGTCGCGGTGCACGATCCCGGCGCGATGGGCGGCGTCGAGGGCCTGCGCGACCTGCGCGCCGTAGCCGAAGCACCTCCGGCGAGCGGCAGCGGACCCTTCGTCGAGCCGCTGCGCGAGCGACTCGCCCTCGACCAGCTCCAGCACCAGGTAGTGCAGCTCCTCGCCCTGGACGGTCGCGCTCCCGACGTCGTGGATCGCGCAGATGTGCGGATGGTTGAGCGCGGAGACGCTCTTCGCCTCGCGCTCGAAGCGCGCACGGAACTGCGGATCGGCGGCGAGCTGGGGCGGCAGCAGCTTGACCGCCACCTCGCGGTCGAGCCGCGTGTCGCGCGCCCGGTAGACCTCGCCCATGCCGCCCGCGCCGAGCGGAGCGGTGATCTCGTAGGGGCCGAGGCGCGTGGACGGCGCGAGTGTCGACGAGGGGCCGGCGCTGCTCATGGGTGGCGGCACAGTCACCCAGCGCCTCGAGGCCGCCGACCTCTCGATCGCCTCGAGCACGAGCTGGTTGCGCACGCCGTCCTCGAAGTCCGGCCGCACGCGCTTGCCGGAGGCCATCGCGTTCAGGAAGTCGTGGACGGTGTGGGTGAAGGTGTGCTCGTAGCCGATGATGTGGCCCGGCGGCCACCAGCTGCCGGTGAAGGGGTGGCTCGGGCTCGGTGACCATGATCGTGGCGGAAGCCCTGCTCCTTGCCGTCGTCGTCGCGCGAGTAGTACTCGAGCTCGTTCATGCGCTCGAGGTTGAAGGCCACGCTGCCCTTCGATGCCGTTGACCTCGAAACGGTTGTAGTTCTTGCGGCCGGCGGCGAAGCGCGTGCCCTCGATCGAGCCGAGCGCGCCGTTCGCGAAGCGCACGAGCGTGAGCGCGCGCGTCGTCGACGGTCACGCGGCCCTTCTTCTTCGGGTTCTCGGGCAGCGGCCGCGTCTTGATGAAGGTCTCGAGCGCCCCGGAGACCTCCGTGACCTCGCCGAGCCCGTGACGTAGCGGCCGAGGTCGAGCGAGTGCGACAGGATGTCGCCGAGCGCGCCCGAGCCGGCCTTCTCCTTGCGGAAGCGCCAGCAGAGCGGCAGCGCCGGGTCGATGCATCCAGTCCTGCAGGTAGGTGCCGCGGTAGTGGAAGATGCGGCCGAGCTTGCCCGAGGCCACGAGCTCGCGCGCCAGCATCACGGCGGGGATGCGGCGGTAGTTGTGGCAGAGCATGTGGACGACGCCGGCCTTCTGCGACGGCCTTCCACATCGCCTTCGCCGAGCGCACGTCGTTGGCGAGCGGCTTCTCGCACAGGATCGCCTTGCCCGCCTGCGCCGCGGCGATCGCGATCTCGGCGTGGCTGTCGCCCGGCGTCGAGACGTCGACGACGTCGATGTCCGGCCGCGCGATCACCTCGCGCCAGTCGGTCGCGAACTCGTCCCAGCCGAGCTGGGCCGCGCGCGCGCTTGACGTTCCCGCGGTCGCGGCCGCACAGCACCTTCAGCCGCGGCGTGAGCTTCGGCGAGAGGAAGCGGCCCACCTGCCGCCAGGCGTTGCTGTGGGCACGGCCCATGAAGGCGTAGCCGATGAGAGCGACGTTCACCTCGCGCATGACTCCTCCGGAGGGCCGGACGATAGCCTCCGCTCTCGCGCGCCGTCAAGCGCGTATCATGGAAGTGGAGGGAGAGATGAACCAAAACAGGGGGATTCTGCTCGCCTGCCTCTCGGCGCTGCTCCTGCCAGCCTGCGACGAGGAGCAGAACGTGGTGGCTACCGCGCTCTCGTCCACCTGCGAGGCGCGCCCGGCGTCGGGCCCGGCGCCGCTCGCGGTGTCGTTCCTGCTCAACGTGTCCGGCGCCGAAGGCCCGATCACGGTGTCGATCAGCTACGGCGACGGCACGTCGGGGACGAACCCGGACGCGCCGCACAGCTACGCCGCCGCCGGCAGCTACAACGCCGCCTTCGACATCCGCACGCAGACCCAGAGCGCGCGCTGCACGGCGTGCGGTCTCCGTGAGCGGCGGCGTTCCCGCCAGTGGGAACCAGCCACCGAACGCCGTCTTCAAGTCGACGCCCGCGGCCGTGGGGCCGACGATCACGGGAGCGAGCCCGCTCGACGTCTTCTTCAACATGTGCGCGAGCAGCGACCCCGAAGGCGACCAGCTCTACTTCCTGGCGGACTACGACGGCGACGAGAAGTTCGACTTCGGCGGCACGACCGGCGCCCACTGCCGCTCCAACCGTGTCTACACGACGGGTAACTACACCGCCGTCATGTGCCTCTACGACCGCGACACGAACGGCAAGGCGCTGCACGACGACATCTGCAAGACGTACGTCGTCGTCGTGCCCTGAGCGCCAGGCCCGGTCAGCTTCGGTCGAGCGGGGCGATCAGGACCTGGCGGCCGGCCGGCCGCTGCCCGAGGCCGTTCGTGCGCAGGATGAGCTCGAACGCCTGGTCCCAGGGGACCTGGATGAGCCGGAGCGTCACGTGGCCCGCCACCGCGGGATCGAACTGCAGATCGAGGCCGCCGTGCTTCGCGACCTGGCCGAGCGCGTCGCGCAGGTCCTCGTTCTGGAAGTCCAGGTCGACGGGCTTTCCCGACCAGCTGCGCGGCTCGAAGCGCGCGACGTAGTCGGCCTGCGCGATCCAGAGCACCTTGCCCTCGAGGCTGTAGCGGTAGCCGTTCGGCGCCAGCACCTTCTGCAGCACGTCCTGCCAGGGCTCGTCCTTCGCGTGGAGCGTGATCTGGCCGCGCACTCCGGGCTGCACCACGACGTTGAGCCCCGTGAAGTCGGCGAACAGCCGGAAGGTGTCGCCGAGATTGCCGTCCACGAAGTCGAGGCTCATGCGCTCGCCGCCGCGCGGCTCGACGACACCCACGCCCGGCCAGGCGATCCTCGCCGAGGGCCGGGCGCTGCCCCTGCCGTCCACCGCGAGCTTCACGTCGCGCCAGATCGCGTCCCAGCGCTCGCGGCCCGGCAGCGCACCGCCGAGCGAGAGCGCCAGGAAGCGCACGGCATCCGAGTCGTCCGCATGCTCCGCCATCACCTGCTCGAACGCCTCGACGCTGCCGCGCGCGTCGCCGAGCGCGCGCCGGGCGACGCCGAGCCGCACGAGCGCCTCCCACTGCTGCGCGGCGGTGGCCTGAGGGTCCCGCGCGGCGGCGTCGAAGCGCCGCGGCCGCGCCCTTCCAGTCGCCCAGGTCGGCCTGCAGCTTGCCGCTCGTGATGCGCTCGTCGACGTCCGGGGACTGGCCGGCCGCGAGGCTCGCGACGAGCGCGAGCGCGAGCGAGATACGGGTCGTCTTCTTCATCGGCATCCTCCTGCGGTTGCGCGGCGTCCCCGATGGACGCCGCCCCGGAGGATGCGCGAGCGCGTCCTGCCGTCGGTCGGGCGCGTGTCAGCCATTGTCGGCGCGCGCCAGCCGATATCCGCTGCCGCGCACGGTATGGATGAAGCGCGGCCGGCGCGGGTCGTCCCCGATGGCGCGGCGCAGGGCCACCACGTGGTTGTCCACCGTTGCGCAGCGTCGCCTCGGAGTCGAGGCCGCAGACCTCCTCCACGATGTCGATGCGCGGCACGACCTCGCCGCGGCGCTCGGCCAGCACCTTCAGCACCAGGATGTCGTGGGCGGTGAGCTCCACCGGGCCGCGCGGGCCTGCGGCGGTCAGGGCGACGGAAGTCGAAGCGCACGCCGCCGAGCTCGAGCTCCGCGTCCGGCACGGGGCCGCGCCTCCTGCCGCGCCGCAGCAGGGCGCGCACGCGGCGCCAGCAGCTCGCGGACCGCGAACGGCTTCGCCAGGTAGTCGTCCGCCCCCAGCTCCAGGCCCACCACGCGGTCCACCACCTCGCCCTTGGCGGTCAGCATGAGGACCGGCACGCGGTCGCCCGCCGCCCGCAGGTCGCGCAGAGCACGTCCAGGCCGGAGCGGCCCGGCAGCAGGACGTCCAGCACCACCACGTCGGGCCGGAACTCGCGGACGGCGGCGCAGCGGCCTGGTCGCCGCGCGCGACGATGGCGGACGTCGTAGCCCTCGTCGCGGAAGTTGTCGACGAGCCCGCGGGCCAGGGCCGGCTCGTCCTCGACCAGCAGCAGCCGCGCGCTCACGGCGGCGCCTTGCGCGCCCGGCGCGCTCCGGCGGGACGATCGGGAGCACGAGGCGTGAACGTGCAGCCGCGCCCCTCCTCGGTGACGAGGTCGATCCGGCCGCCGTGGGCGCGGGCGACCTGCTCGACGAGGTAGAGCCCGAGGCCGGTTCCCCGGCGCGTCGGTCTCGCCGCGCGACGAAGCGGCCGAAGATCCGCTTCCGCTCGCGCGCGGCCGATGCCCGGGCCGTCGTCCGCGACCGACAGCCGCACGAGGCCGCCCGCTCGCCGCCGCCGCGACCGTCGACGCGGCCGCCGCTCCCGGCCGTGCTTCACGGCGTTGTCCAGCAGGTTCAGCAGCGCGCGGCGCACGGCCTCGCCGTCCCAGCGGCACCTCGGGCAGCCCGGCCTCGGCGAGCTCGGTCTCGAGCGTCACGGCGCGGCGCTCGGCGCGGCGGCTGATCGAGCGCCACCGCGGAGCGGACCAGCTCCGCGGGCGGCGACCGGCCGCGAAGCGCGGCGCCTCGTCCACGCGCGTGGCCGCCAGCACGCGCTCCACCAGCGCCTCCAGCCGCTCGCTCTCCTGCGCGACGAGCGCGCCGTACTCGCGCGGATCGCCGCGGCCCGTCGGCCAGCGTCTCGCCGAACAGCCGGATGGCGCGTGAGCGGCGTGCGCAGCTCGTGGGTCACGCTGGCCAGGAAGGCCCGCTCGCGGGCGGTCGCCCGCGCCTCGGCGCCGCAGGGCGCGGCCGACCGCCGAAGAGGCCGAAGGCCGAGCCGGCGACGGCGGCCCACAGCAGGAGCCGCAGGCCCTGGCCGCCGATGCCTCGGGGCCCGTCCACTGCGCACGCGCACCGCCAGCCCCGGGACGTCGGGCACGTCGGCATCGACGCCTCCACCTTTACCCTCGGCCACGAGTCGCGGCGCGACTCCGGCCTTGTCGTAGAGGCTGGCGAGCGTCACGACGTAGTGGATACGCATGCTCGTTCGCCCGGGACCAGCCCTCGCACGCGATCGCCCGACACGCGTGTCCTCAGGAAACCCGGGAGCGCCGGGATCTCCGACGCGGGGCTCGCCGCAGCCGCTCCTCGAGCGAGGCGACGCGCGGATCCCCCGCGACGCCGAGGCGCGTGGCGAGGTAGCGCAGATCGGAAGGCCGTACGGGAAGACGTCCCGAGAGCAGGCGGTCGGCCACGTCGAGCGGCGGCTCGGTCCCGAGGCTCACGGGCGTGTCGCCGAGCGCGAGTCGGGCGACGACCGCCTCGGGCAGCCCGTTGGCGGTCGCGCGCGTCGATGCCAGCAGCCGCGCCAGCTCGACGCGCGGCCGCTCGGAATAAGGGCGCGACCAGGTTGCGGCCACGAGGCCGGGCGGATCGGCGAGATGGTCGACCACGATTCCGGCGGTGGGTCGCTCCACCACGACGGCCTGCTCGACCTGCGCCAGCGCCGCACGCACGGACAGCGCCGAGAGGCGCGCCGTCTCCTCTGCCGCGGCCCGCGCCGCGTCGCGCTCGCGTCGCGCCCGGTCGGCGAGAGCGCGGTCGGCGACCAGCCCGAACCCGGCGAGCATCAGCACCAAGCCGAAGAGCAGCACCCCGGTCAGCCGGGCCATCGTGCCAATCATGCCTCGGACCGCAGCTGTCTTTGTCGGCCGATTGTCAGCCGCGGTAGCCGAGCAGCAGCCGCGGCAGCACGAGCGTCAGCCCCGGCCATGCCGCGATCAGCGCGAGACCGACGAGCAGCACGGCAAGGTAGGGAAAGTAGGAGCGGCTCACCTCGTCGACGTCCACGCGCGCGATGCCGCTCGCGATCGACAGTCCGACGCCGATCGGCGGCAGGAAGAACGCGATGCCCATCGCGGCCACGATCACGATGCCGTAGTGGACCGGGATCGACGCCCACGGCGCGGCTGATCGGGAACAGCATCGGCCCGAAGATCAGGAGCGCCGGCAGGCCCTCGAGGAGCGCGCCGATCACCACGAAGACGAACACGGTGAGCGCGAGGAACAGCGCGCGCGAGGCGCCGATGCCCGAGATCCACTCGGCGAGCGTCTGCGGCACCCACTCGCGAACGAGGATCCACGCGAAGGCCGAAGCCGCCGCCAGCACCCAGAGCGTCGTGGCCGTGACGGCGCCGCTGCGCTCGAAGAGGTGCAGCAGGTTGCCGCGGCCGATCCCGCCCGTGGTGACGCCGACCACCAGCGCGTAGACGACGGCGATCAGCGCCGCCTCGGTCACGGTGGTGAGGCCGCTGAAGATTCCGCCGAAGAGAAGCACGGGCAGGCCGAGCGGGACGACGGCCCGCCTCGCGGCGCGGCCGAGCTCGCCGTGCGCAGCCCGGCTCGGCGACCGGCCAGTTCTGGCGGCGCGCGCGAACCGCGATGAGCGCGATCAGCAGCGCCGCCAGCAGGAAGGCCGGCAGGAAGCCGCCGAGGAAGAGGGTGACGATCGAGAGGTTCACGAGCGAGCCGAGCACGACCATGGTGAGGCAGGGCGGGACGAGGATCCCCATCGCCGAGGCCGCGGACACGACGCTCACGGCCTCGCCGGCCGAGTAGCCGGCGCGGCGCATCGAAGGCACCAGCAGCGAGCTGATCGCCGACACGTCCGCGGCCGTCGAGCCCGAGATGCCGGAGAAGAGCACCTCGGCCACGACCACCACCATCGCGAGCCCGCCGCGCACGCGGCCGACGATCGCCATGGCGAGATCCACGATCCGCTCGGAGATCGCGCCCGATTCCATGAGCGCGCCCGCCAGGATGAAGAGCGGGATCGCGAGCAGCACGAAGGAATCGACGCCGCCGAGCAGCTTGATCGGCAGGATCGTGAGGCTCACGCCGCCGATCCCGAGCAGGTAGGTCGCCGAGGTGAGCGCCAGCGTGAAGGCGAGCGGCAGCCCGAGCGACGCCGTGACCAGGAAGCCGATCACCAGGACGGCGAGCGGCGCGGCGCCCAGCAGCAGCGGCACGAGCACCGAGGCGAGCACGAGGCCGGCGGTGCCGAGCGTCCAGCGCGAGCGGCGAGGCCGCGCCCGGCTCTCCTCGCGGAGCTGCTGGACCAGCACGGCCGACATCGCCACGAGCGCGACGGGCAGGACGAGCGACATCCGCGCCCGAGAGGCCGCTCGCCGGGAGGCGCTCGCCCGCGCTCGAGACGGTGAGGCGCCAGGCCGGGACGACGAGGCACGCGAAGAAGCCGAGCAGCACGAGCTGCAGGCCCCGCTCGACCGCTGCTCGCCGCGCGGGAGCGAGGCGGCGCACGAGCACGGTGACGCGCGGGTGCTCGGCGTGCTGCAGCGCGCGGATGCCGCCGATGCACATCAGCCAGACGAGCAGCAGCCGCGCGATCTCCTCGGTCCAGGCAGCGGCGCATGGAAGAGGTGCCGGCCCACCACCTGGAGACCCACCGCCGCCGCCAGCGCCGCCACCAGTACTGCCGTGGCCCATTCGAGGCGGGCGCGTCATC
Organism: uncultured Acidobacteriota bacterium; assembly: GCA_963744315.1. Lineage (GTDB taxonomy): Bacteria > Acidobacteriota > Vicinamibacteria > Fen-336 > Fen-336 > DATBSL01. Next base: position 219,578 of record CAVUTB010000020.1, on the reverse strand, counting down.
GGGCGAGCGCCGCCCGCAGCCAGGGATCGACGTCGAGCGCCCGCGCCTCGCGTACTGCCAGAGCGCCTCGGCCGCTCCCAGGAAGCCGGCGCGGTCGATCTCGCGGATCGTCATGCCCTGCGCCGCCAGCCGCTCCGTCGACGTGCGGTCCTCGGGCTCGACCCGCTCGCGCTGGCGCGCGGCGGCCTCGAGAGCGGCCGCTTCGAGCTTTGGCCGGAGCTCCGCAGGAAGCCGCTGCCAGCCGACCGCCGAAGCCCAGAGCCCCAGTACGCCGGCGATGTGGCGCGTGCGCGTCATGAAGCGCGCGACCTCGAAGAAGCGCTGCTGGAGGGTGGTGTTCGCGTCGTGCTCGAAGCCGTCGATGACGCCGGTCTGGAGCGACGTGTAGACCTCGCCGAACGCCATTGGCGTCGGGCTCGCTCCCATGAGCTCGACGGCCTTGACGTAGATCGACGACTGGATCGTCCGCAGCTTGAGGCCCCGCAGCTGGGCCGGCTCGGTGACGTCGCGCGAGCGGGTCACGACCTGGCGGAAGCCGAACGAGTCGCCCCAGGCGAGCGGCCGCACGCCGACCGCGGCCGCCATGTAGTCGGCGGCCGCGAGCCCGACGGGGCCGTCGACGACGCCGTGCACGTGGTCCCAGTCGCGCCACAGGAAGGGGAAGTCGAAGAGCTGCAGCTTCGGCGCGACGCTGCCCCAGATCGCGGTGCCCGACACCATGAAGTCGACGAGCCCCTCCTGGAGCTGCTGGACCACCTCGCGCTCCTGGCCCAGCGTGCCGCTCGGAAACACGCGCACCTCGACGGCACCGCCGGTTTCGGCGTCGAGCGAGCTCGCGGAAGAGGTCGCCGAAGGTGTGGAGGGCCGTCGGGCCCGCGGACATCGAGTGCGAGAGGCGGAGGACGATGCGGCCGTCGCTGGTGCGCGAGCGACAGGCCCCGAGCAGGGAAGCGCCGGCGGCGCCGCGCAGGAAGTCGCGCCGGCCGAGGTGGCGGCCCACCTCAGGACTTCGGCACCTGGACGGCGGGTATTTCCTTCTCGCGCACGAGCCGGTTGAAGGCGGGGACGTCCTCGGCCAGCACCCGCTCGAGCGTCTGGAGCTCGGCGTCGATCTTCGCCTTCAGCTCGTCGAAGACGGCGTAGGCCTGCGCCGTCGGCGCGGCGTCGGCGCTGCCGACGGTTCCCGCGAGCGCGGCGAGCTTGTTGTTGAGCCGGATCGGGAAGTTGAGCGGGTCCTGGCTGGAGCGGTTCTTCGTCTGGTAGAGCGCCTCCTCGACCGCGGTCAGCTTCTTGCCGAGCGCGTCCGCGGCCTCCTGGACCGCCTTCTCCGCGGGGCTGCCCTTGGAGCGCTCGGCGGCCGTCTTCGCCTGGTCGCGCACGGCGCGCAGCCGGCCGATCGCGTCGTGCGTGGCCGTGAGCTGGTCGCGGATCTTCAGCAGCAGCTCCTGCTGCTTCGCGAGGTCCGCGTCGCTCGCCTCGACGCGCGGGTCCTTGCGCACCTCGAACGGCTGGCTCCGGGTCTGTCCCGCGGCCGTGAGGCGCGCCTCGTAGCGGCCCGGCACGACGCGCGGCCCCGACGTCTGGCCCGCCCAGAGGATCAGGCCCTTGAACTTCGAGGCCTCGGCGTAACGGAGGTCCCAGGAGTAGCTGTTGAAGCCGGCCTTGGCCGGCAGCGGCTTAGGCGCCTGCCGTCCGGGCCGGTCGTCGTCGTCTCCCTCGTCCTTCTCCTCTTTCTTCTCTTCCTTCGAGCTGAAAGACCGGACGAGGGCTCCCTTGGCGTCCAGGATCTCGAGCTTCACCTCCTCGCCCGCTTTCGGCGCCTGCGCGAGCAGGTAGCGGATCGTCGCGCCGTAGGGCGGGTTCTTGCCGACGGCACCACGACCCTCGCCGCCGCCGAAGCGATAGGCCGGCGACGGCGGGAAGAGATGGACGGCCGCGCCCGCGAGCTCGGGCTTCGACTGGCGGAGCGCCGCGATGTCGTCGAGGCTCCAGAACGAGCGGCCCTGCGTCGCGACCACGACGTCGTCGTTCTTCACGATCAGGTCGGTGACCGGGACCACGGGCAGGTTGCGCTGCAGCGGCTGCCACGAGGCGCCGGCGTCGAAGGAGACGTGGACCCCCGTCTCGGTGCCGGCGAAGAGCAGGCCGCGCCTGACGGGGTCCTCGCGCACGACGCGCACGAACGAGTCGGCCGGCAGTCCCGCGCCGATCGCCCGCCAGCTCTGGCCGTAGTCGGTCGTCACGTACGCGTAGGGCCGGTAGTCGTCGAGCTGGTAGCGATTGACGGCGAGCCAGGCCGTGCCCGCGTCGTGGGGCGAGGGGTCGATCTGGCTGACGCGCGACCACTCGGGAAGGCCCTTCGGCGTGACGTTGGTCCAGGTCGGTGCCGCCGTCGCGGGTCACGTGCACGAGCCCGTCGTCCGAGCCGGCCCAGAGCACCTTCGCGTCGCGCGGCGACTCGGCGAGCGCGAAGACCGTCGCGTAGTACTCGACGCTGGTGTTGTCCTTCGTGATCGGCCCGCCGGAGGGGCCCAGCTTCGTCTTGTCGTTGCGCGTGAGGTCGGGCGAGACCGCCTCCCAGCTCGCGCCCTCGTTGCGCGTGCGGAAGACCACGTTGCCGGCGGCGTAGAGCACGTCCTTGTCGTGGCGCGAGGCCACGATCGGGAACGTCCACTGGAAGCGGTACTTCATGCCCTCGGCGCCCCAGCCCATCGGGTTGTCGGGCCAGACGGTGATCGCGCGCTCCTGGCCGGTGCGCTCGTCGCGCCGGCCGATGTAGCCGCCGTAGCAGCCCGCGAAGGTCACCTCGGGGTCGCCCGGCTTCGGCGCGATGTAGCCGCTCTCGCAGCCCGCGACCTCGTACCAGTCGCGCGCGCCGATGCCCGCCTCGCCGCTGCGGCTCGCGATCGCGACCGTGGAGTTGTCCTGCTGCGCGCCGTAGACGTAGTACGGGAAGCGGTCGTCCGCGATCACGTGGTAGAACTGCGCGGTCGGCTGGTTGTCGAGCGTCGACCAGCTCAGGCCGCCGTCGAACGTCACGGTGGCGCCGCCGTCGTTGCCCTCGACCATGCGCTGCGGATCCTCGGGCGCGATCCAGAGGTCGTGGTTGTCGCCGTGCGGCGTGCGGATCGGCTGGAACGTCTTGCCGCCGTCCTTGGAGCGCACGAACTGCACGTTGAGCACGTACACGGTGTCGGGCTCGACGGGATCGGCGTAGACGTGGGTGTAGTACCAGGCCCGCTGCCGCAGGTTGCGCTCGTCGTTGGTGCGCTGCCAGGTCGCGCCGGCGTCGTCCGAGCGGAAGACTCCGCCCTCCTCGGCCTCGATCACCGCGTACAGGCGCTCCGGCCGCGAGGCGGAGACGCTCACGGCGACGCGGCCCCAGAGGCCCTTCGGCAGGCCCTTGCCGTCGAGCTTCTTCCAGGTGTCGCCGCCGTCCGTCGTCTTGTAGAGGGCGCTGCCCGGACCGCCGCTCTCGAGGCTCCAGGGCGTGCGCTGCGACCTGCCAGGTGCCGGCGTAGAGCACGCTCGGGTTCGAAGGATCCATCGCGAGGTCCACGGCGCCCGTCTTGTCGTCGACGAACAGCACCTTCGACCACGTCTTGCCGCCGTCCTTCGAGCGGAAGACGCCGCGCTCCGGGTTGGGGCCCCAGGTGTGCCCGAGCGCGGCCACGTACACGAGGTCGGGATTGCGCGGGTGGACGCGGATGCGGCCGATCTGCATCGTCTCGCGCAGTCCCAGGTGCGTCCAGCTCTTGCCGGCGTCGCTCGAGCGGTAGACGCCGTCGCCGTGGGACACGTTGCCGCGGATGCAGCTCTCGCCCATGCCGGCGTAGACCACGTTCGGGTCCGAGGCCGCGACAGCCAGGGCGCCGACCGAGCCCGTCTTCACCTGCCCGTCGGTCACCGGCGCCCAGCTCGTCCCGCCGTTCGTGGTCTTGAAGACGCCGCCGCCTGTCGCGCCCATGTAGTAGACCTGCGGCTGCCCGGCGACGCCGGTGACCGCGGTGACGCGGCCGCCGCGGAAGGGGCCGATCTCGCGCCACGAGTAGCCTTCGATGAGCTTTGCTTCGAACGGCGCCTCCGGCTTGGCCGCGGGTTCCGGCTTCTTGGCCTTTTCCGCGGCCTCACTGGAAATACCCGCCAGCGATACCAGGACGAGCGCGCAACGGATCGAGTGCCTCACCTCGGTGCCTCCCCGGTCGAAGAGCCGCGATGTTACTTCAGCCCGAGCCGCCGGGCGCGGTGCTAGGCTTGCGAGCGGTCATGCGCCCCTCTTCGAAGAGACTGAGGCTCGCCGCGCTCGTCTTGGCTCTCGGCGCGACCCCTCTCGCGAGCGCGGACGACCGCGCGCTCAACCTCGACGTCGGCGACCCGGCTCGCCGCGGGCGGGAGGCCGCGCTCGTGATCGACGGCATCACCGACACGGCGCGCGGCGACGTCGTGACACCCGCGGAGCTCGCGGCGCGGCTCGACGGCGTGAAGCTCGTGTTCGTGGGGGAGAGCCACACGGACGCCGAGTTCCACCGCGTGCAGCTGCGCGTGATCCAGGAGCTCCACGAGCGAGGGCGCCAGGTGCTGGTGGGCCTCGAGATGTATCCGGCGACCGCGGCCGAGCAGGAGTGGCTCGACCGCTGGGGCTCGGACAAGGGGCTCGACGAGGAGGCGTTCCTGACCGGATCGCACTGGTACAGGAGCTGGGGCTATCACTGGAACTACTACCGCGACATCTTCCTGTTCGCGCGCGAGAACGGGATCCGGCTGTTCGGCGTGAACGTGCCGCGCGAGGTGGTGCAGACCGCGCGAACGAAAGGCCTCGAGGCGCTCACGCCCGAGCAGCGCGCGCTGCTGCCGGCGCGCGTCGACACCGACAGCGCCGAGCACCAGCGGCTGTTCCGGGCGTTCTTCGGCGAGGCGGACGCGCTCCACGGCAACATGCCGGACGCGATGTTCCAGGGGATGTACCGGGCGCAGTGCACCTGGGACGCGGCGATGGGCTGGAACGCGCTCCAGGCGCTGCGCACGCACGGCGGCGACAAGGCGGTCATGGTCGTGCTCGTGGGCTCGGGCCACGTCGCGTACGGGCTGGGCGCCGAGCGCCAGGCGCGGCTGTGGTTCGACGGACGCACGGCGTCGGTGATCCCCATCGCGGTGCGTGAAGAGGAGGGGGAGCCGCTCGTCGGCAAGGTGCAGGCCTCCTACGCGGACTTCGTCTGGGGCCTTCCGCCCTCGACCGACCCGCTCTATCCGAGCGTCGGCCTCTCGACGCCGGAGCCGAAGAGCGGCGAGCGCTACAAGGTGATCTCGGTCGTCAAGGACTCGCCGGCGGCGGCCGCAGGCTTCCAGGTGGGGGACGAGCTCGTTTCGATCGACGGAGCGGCATACGCCGACAAGGAGACGGTGAATCGGTTGCTCGCCGGCAAGCGCTGGGGCGACCGGGTGGAGTACAAGGTGCTGCGCGGCGGCCAGGAGCTGGGGCTCACGGCTCTGCTGCGGAGGCAAAAACCGAAGCAGGAGGAGCGATGAAGCGAGGGCTGGTCGCGATGGCGGTGCTGGCGGTGTGTCTGGGATGCCAGGAGAAGCAGAAGGCGATGGAGAACCTGGCGGCGGACAACGACGTCGTGAAGGCCGCTTCCGCGGCGGCCAACGAGGTGGTGCGCAACGCGACGGACTGCAACGCGGCGAAGCCGCTCATCCCCGAGGCCTACCGGCAGATCGAGGAGGCGCGCAAGAACGCGAAGGCAGTGACCAGCTCCCAGATGCTCGACACGCTCAAGACCCAGGTGGACCGCGTCGCGCAGCTCTGCCCATGACATCGGGGGCTCGGGGGGTGATCAAACCCCCCGAAAGCCAGTCCAGAAGGTCCTGGCGATTTTCGGTTCGTCCAGTCTGGAGTCGTCAAACTCCGTCCGGACAGAGCTCGCCTGGACTGGCCTTACGGGGGGCTGAGCGCCCCCGAACCCCCGCTAGCGTAGTTCCTTGATCGAGATGTTCCGGAACTGAACGAGAGACGGCGGGCTCGTCCAGACGCCGTCCTTCTTCGCGCCGTGGTGCTGCAGCGCGAGCGGGCCCTTGGCCGGGATGCCGGGCAGCTGGGCGTTGTCGAGCACCGTGATCCCGTTCAGCACGACCGTGAGCCGGTCGCCCTTCATCGTGATCTCGAACGCGTTCCACTCGCCGACGGCCTTGTCCGCGTTGGCGCGCGGCGTCACGCCCGCGCGCACCTCCGGCGGCATCTTGTCGTCCGTGCGGTAGCCGTAGACCTCGCCCGAGCCGATCGGCCAGCACCAGATGTTGATCTGCGACTTGCTGGACCCGCGCAGGTAGACGCCCGAGTCGGAGTCGGGCACCGAAAGCTTGATCTCCTTGCCGTCGGGCCCCTTCTTGTGCGTGCCGTCGAAGCGGATGATCGGCACGTTCGGGTTCACGTACGGCGTCTCCTTGATGCGCCACTCGAGCCGCAGCACGAAGTCCGCGTACTCCTTCTGCGGTCCAGAGCTCCTTGTCGCCCGTCGCCTCGCTCGCGGCGTCGTAGTCGATCACGCCGTCCATCCACCTTCCAGTGGCCGTTGTCGCCGTCCGGCACCTCCCAGCCCGAGAGGTCCCGGCCGTTGAAGAGCGAGGCGAAGCCCGGCGGCGGACCTTGTGCCGTCGCCGGGCCGATCGCGGCCAGGCCGAGCAGGGGGACGACCGCTAGGAGAAGGGCGACTCGTTTCGATCCCACCTTCACCTCCCTCAGCCGCGGAAGTACAGGTACGCCGCCATGATGCAGACCAGGATCAGGCCCGACGCGGCCACCTCGTGCCAATCCCAGCTCGCGCGGGTCTTCCGGTTGTCCTCGGCGGTCGCCGTGCCGAACGTGAGGCCCTGGATCTTCGCGTAGTCGGGCGCGGGGGTCGCTAGGCTGACCACGACCATCACGATCGCGGAGACGATCGTGATCAGCACGCTGAAGTACTGGAAGTAGATGTTGTTGACGATCCAGAGGAACGAGCCGTGGTGTAGCCGTTCTCGAAGCCGGCGAGGCCGAGCGTCACCGGGCGTGTCGACCAGCATGCGGAAGATGCCCATCACGAAGCCGACGATCATCGCCCAGAGGCAGCCCTGCGCGTTCATTCGCTTGAAGAAGACGCCGAGGAAGAAGACCACGAAGATCGGCGGCGCCAGGTAGCCCTGGACCGCCTGCAGGTAGTTGTAGAGGCCGTGGGCGCCCTTGATGACCGGGATCCAGGCGAGCGCGATCAGCACCATGACGACGGTGGCGATGCGGCCCGTGCGCACGAGCTGCTGCTGCGTCGCCTGCGGCTTCCACTTCTTGTAGAGGTCGACGGTGAAGAGCGTCGAGCAGGCGTTGAAGACGCCGGCGAGCGAGCCCATCAGCGCCGAGAGCAGGCCCGCCACGACGATGCCGCGCAGCCCGGGCGGCAGCAGGTGCTGCACCATCATCGGGAAGGCGCCCTGGGCGATCGGGCGCGATCGCCTTGCCGTCGGGGCCGATCATGGCGGCCGAGCTCGGGGATCTTGCCGCTCTTGGCGAGCGGCGAAGCAGATCAGGCCCGGGATGATGAACAGGTACGACGGGAAGAGCTTCAGGAACGCCGCGAAGATGCTGCCCCGTGCGCGCGACCGTTCTCGTTGGGGCGCCGAGCGCGCGCTGGACGATGTACTGGTCGGTGCACCAGTACCAGAGGCCGATGATCGGCGCGCAGAACAGCATCCCGAGCCAGGGGAAGTAGCCGTTGAAGTACCAGGCCTGGCGCATGACCTCGCCCGCCGCGTCCGTCTCGATCACGGGAGCCCAGGTGCCCTCGACGCCGGGCGGGATCAGCGGCTTCCAGAGGTTGAACATGTCGGAGCCGCAGATGCGGCGCAGCTCGTCCCAGCCGCCGAGTGGTTGAGGCCGTAGAAGGTCAGCAGCGCCGAGCCGACGATCAGCACGACCACCTGCACGGCGTCGTTGTAGGCGACCGCGCGCATGCCGCCGAGCGCGGTGTAGAGGCCGGTCAGGACGATCACCAGCACCGAGCCGATCCAGAAGCTGTCGAGGTGGATCGGGCCGAGGTCGAGCTGCAGCTCCGGCAGCAGCGTTCCGAACACGACGCCGCCGGCGAAGATGCCGACGGCGATCTTGGAGACGATGAACGTGATGAGCGAGACGATCGAGAGCACGTAGCGCGACTTCGCGTAGAAGCGCCGCTCCAGGAACTCCGGCATCGTGAAGACCTGCGACCGCATGTAGAACGGCACGAACACCCAGGCCAGCACCAGCAGGCACCAGGCGTGCAGCTCGTAGTGGGCCAGCGCGACGCCGTCGGTGGCGCCGGAGCCCGGCGAGCCCGACGATGTGCTCGGAGCCGATGTTCGACGCGAAGATCGAGGCGCCGATCACCCACCAGCCGAGGTTGCGGCCGGCGAGGAAGTAGTCGTCGGCGGTGTCCTTCTGCTTGTGGATCACCCACCAGGCGACGCCGCCCAGGATGCAGAAGTAGACGGCGATCACCGCCCAGTCGATGCCGGTGATGTGGCTGGTCACCGCGAACAGCGGAACGACTGTGCTCATGCCGGGGCCTCCCGATCGATTTCGATGTCAGACAGCGGTGAACACGCGGTCAGGCTCGGCTCCCGGCAAGCGTTCGGGAGTTTTCGGCGCGCGACGAGCGCGGATTCTAGCACGCGACGCAACCTCCGGTTGTGCTACCTTTCGCGCGTCAAAGGCCCGCCCGGGCAGCCCCGGCGGGGCCCGATCCGCTTCCGACCGATGAGCAGCGAGAGGAGAGGCCGCGAATGACCGCAGAGCTCACCTTGACGCCGGCCGTGCGCGTGAAGCTGTCGCTCATGATGTTCCTGCAGTTCTTCGTGTGGGGCGCCTGGTTCGTGACGATGGGCACCTACCTCGTCCAGGGCCTCGCCTTCACGGGAATCCGAGATCGGCGGTGGCCTACAGCACGATGCCGTGGGGCGCGATCGTGGCGCCGTTCTTGATCGGCATGATCGCCGACCGCTTCTTCGCGGCCGAGCGCGTGCTCGGCGTGATGCACCTGCTCGGCGCGGCGCTGCTGTTCTGCGCCTCGACCGTCGACGACGCCCGGCGGCGTTCTTCTGGGTGCTGCTGCCTACGCGCTCTGCTACAACCCGACGCTCGCCCTCGTGAACGCGGTCGCCTTCAACCAGATGGCGAGCCCGGAGAAGCAGTTCCCGGCGGTCCGCGTCTTCGGCACCATCGGCTGGATCGTGGCCGGCCTCATCGTCGGGCTCGCTCAGGGTCGAGGCGCACGGCGACGCCGCTGCTGATCGCGGCCGCGCGCCTCGGCCGTCTTCGGCCGTCTTCGCCTTCGCGCTGCCGCACACGCCGCCGAAGTCGCTCGGGCGCAAGGTGCACGGTGCGCGACGTCCTCGGCCTCGACGCGCTCTCGCTGATGAAGGACCGCTCGTTCGCGATCTTCGTGCTCGGCTCGCTCCTGATCTGCATCCCGCTCGCCTTCTACTACAGCTTCACCAACCTGTTCCTGAACGAGAAGGGGGTCGAGAACGCGGCAGGCAAGATGAGCCTCGGGCCAGATGTCCGAGGTCGTTTTCATGCTGGTGATGCCGTTCTTCTTCGCGCGGCTGGGGGTGAAGTGGATGCTGCTCGTGGGGATGGCGGCGTGGGCCGTCCGCTACGTCCTCTTCGCCTTCGGCAACGCCGACGAGCTGCGTGCTGCATGTTCTACCTCGGCATCCTGCTCCACGGCATCTGCTACGACTTCTTCTTCGTCACCGGCCAGATCTACGTCGACAACGCGGCCCCCAAGTCGATCCAGGCGAGCGCCCAGGGCTTCATCACGCTCGTCACCTACGGGGTGGGCATGCTGATCGGCACCTGGATCTCGGGGTCGTGGTGAAAGGCTACAGCTCGCCAGGCGACAGTCCGCCGCCGGCCACGACTGGACCGCGATCTGGCTCGTGCCCGCCGCGATGGCGTTCGTGATGATCCTGCTGTTCGTCCGTCTTCTTCGGCGGAAAGGCGAATGGGACGCGAAGGCGGCCTGAGCGCGCCATGGCGCGCCTGATCGAGAAGCCGACCATCGTCCAGTCGGCGGGCAACAAGCCGAAGCGGATCGAGGAGTTCGTGGGCCTCGTGAACTCGGCCACGCCGGGCGTGAGCGTCGCGCGGATGACGAGCCCGTCCGGCTGGGTCGAGCCCGGCCAGACGCCGCAGTTCGACGAGTTCACGCTGGTGCTGCGGGGCACGCTGCGCGTCGAGACGCGCAGCGGGACGCTCGAGGTGCAGGCGGGACAGGCGGTGGTGGCGCCGCGCGGCGAGTGGGTGCGCTACAGCACCCCGCACGCGGAGGGAGCCGAGTACGTCGCCGTCTGCGTGCCGGCCTTCTCGCCCGAGACGGTGCGGCGCGACGACTGACGGACGGCAGCCTTCGGAAGGAGGCTCGGATGGCCCGACCGGTCGATCCGAACGCCCCGCGGCCGAGCCCGTGGGCGGTGGTCGTCATGCTCGCGCTCGTGAGCGTGCCGGCGGCGCTCACGCTCCGCACCGTGCGCGCGCCGGGCACGCTGCAGATCCCCGACGGCAATCCTTCGCCGCTCGGCTACACGGTCAGCCTGCTGCTGTTCCTCGTGCCCATCGCGGTGATCGCCACCTGGTTCATGCGGCGGCGCGAGCCGCGCGTTCCGAAGCAGGCCTTTCTCTCGACGCTGGCGCTCCTCGTCCCCGTCGGCTTCGGGCTCGACTTCTTCTTCGCGAACCGCTTCTTCGTGTTCCCGAACCGGGGCGCGACGCTCGGGATCGGCGCGCCGGCCCTCGGCGGCCCCGTGCCGGTCGAGGAGTACGTCTTCTACCTGACGGGCTTCATGACCGTGCTGCTGATCTACGTGTGGCTCGACGAGTACTGGCTCGCCGCCTACAACGTGCCCGACTACCACGGCCCCGCCGCGGCCATTCCGCGTCTCATCCGCTTCCACCCCGCGTCCGCGATCGTGGGCGCCGTGCTCATCGCTCTCGCGATCGCCTACAAGAAGCTCGTATCGGACAGCCCCGAGGGCTTCCCGGGCTACTTCACCTTCATCGTGGGGCTCTCCTTCATTCCGTCGGCGGGGCTCTTCCCGAGCGCGCGTGGCTTCGTCAACTGGCCGGCCTTCAGCCTGACGATGTTCCCGATGGTGCTCATCAGCCTGATCTGGGAGGCGACGCTCGCGATTCCGTACGGCTGGTGGGGCTACCAGCCGCGCCAGATGGTCGGCGTCAGCGTCGACGCCTGGTTCGGCCTGCCGATCGAAGCCGTGCTCGTCTGGATCGCCGTCAGCTACACGACGGTGATCGCCTACGAGATCCTGAAGCTCTGGAAGGCATCGGGGAAGCCCGCGCGGGACGCCTTCCTGGGCCGCGTCGTCGAAGCCCGAGTTCGCTCAGGCGCGTCCGGCCTGCGCGCAGCACCTCGCACACGGCAGGGCTGCCGAGGAAGCTCTCGCGCAGCGTCGGCTGCTTCGGTGCCCTGCACGATCGTGTCGATGTCGGCCGCCGCGGCCGCGAAAGCGGACTGCGCGCGCCGCGCTCGTCGCCGAGGCGCTGGCGCAGCAGCCCCAGCACGCGCCGCGACTTCCAGGTCTCGAGCGGAGCGACGCGATCCCGCGAGCGCCCCGTGCGCGTGCTCCAGCTTGGCGAGCGCTCGCGGCCGTTGCCTCCCCTCGGCGAGCGTGACCTCGCCCCCCAGCCGCGCCGCGGTGCAGAGGTAGTTGCGCGCGCCCAGGCGCTTCGCGACGGCCTCGAGCCGGGCGGCCCTGCGCGGCGGTCGCCGTCGAACGCTCCCCGCGCGGCGTGGTGCTCGGCCGCCGCCACTCGAGCCGCAGGTCGTTCATCCAGCGGAACCAGTCGCGGCGTGCGGTGCCCGTCCTCGAGGATGGCCAGCAGGTCGGAAGCGCCCTCCGGGTTGCCCGCGCGCACGTCGTCGACGCACAGATTGAAGAGCGCGTCCATCTCCGGCGTCCAGGGCGAGGGGTTCTCGCGCGCCAGCGCGAGCGCGCGCGCGTCGAGCTCGCGCGCCTTGCTCGACCGCAGCGAGCTCGCGGTGGACCCATCCCTGCTGGCTGACGAGCCGCGGCTGCCAGAAGCGATCGCCGTTGCGTGCCGCGAAGACCTCGGCCTGCTCGAGATCCGCGAGCCCCTCGGACATCCGGCCCTGGTTGGCGCGCGCCAGGCCCAGGAACATCCGGACGGCGAAGGCTTCGAAGCCGTCGCCGCGCTCCTCGCACACCGCGAGCGCCTCGACCATGCGGCGCTTCGCACGCTTCGAACTCGCTGTGCCAGTAGTGGACGAAACCGCGATAGACGAGCCCAGCTGCAGCGCGGCCTGCGACCCGCTCACCCTGGCCTCGACGATCACTGCGTCGAGCGCGCGGCGCGACTCCTTGAGCTTGCCGTCCATCACCAGCGCTTGCGCCACGCGGCCGCGCGCTTCCGCCAGGTGGTGGGGAGAGCCGTAGCGCTCGGCCGCCTGCAGCGCTTCGCGAGCGCGGGTCGTCATCTCGAGCGGGCGCTGCTCGAAGAAGTGGGCGTTGCACAGACCGCTGAGCGCCTCGCAGGCAGCGGCGGGAAGGCGCGCCTCGCGCGCCCGTTCGAGCATCGCCTGGTAGTCGCGGGCGGCCTCGTCGAAGCGGGCGAGCAGCAGGCGAGCCTGCGCGCGGCGGCCGTAGAGCGCGGTCTCCAGCGGCCGCAGCTCCGCCGCGGGCTGCTTGTGGAGCAGCTCGAGCCCGGCGGTGTAGTGCTCGACGGCCTCCAGTCCCGCGAAGCGGCGCACGGCGTGCTCGCCCGCGAGCGTGCGGAAGCGGACCGCGCGCGCGAGGTCGCGGCCGCGCTCGAAGTGCTCGGCCACCTCGACGGCGCGCGACGGCGTGTTCTCGCCCCAGTGGCGCACCAGCAGCTCCCCGGCCCGCCGGTGGAGCTCGCCGCGGCGCGGGGCGACGAGGTCCTCGTAGAGCACGCGCTGGTAGAGGCCGTGCGCGAAGCGGTAGCGCGTCCCGAGCGCGCCGTCGGGAAGCTCCTCCTCGCCGCGGCTCTCGAGCACCCGGCTCACCCGGCAGAGCCTCTGCATCCGCTCCTCGAGCTCGAGCTCGTTTCCGCTCGCGAGGCCGCGGGCGATCGCGCTCGAGAACTCCTTGCCGAGGACGCTCGCGGCGGCGAGCAGCTCGCGCTCGGCTGCGGGCAGCGTCGCGAGGTGTGCGCGCACCAGATCCTTCACGTCCTTCGAGGGCTCGAGGTCGAGCGCCTCGATGCGGCCGCGCGAGCTGGAAGCCGCCGGGCCGCGGCTCGATGTCGCGGCGGCCAGCGAGCAGCTCGAACAGGCTGCGCACGAAGAGCGGCAGGCCCTCGGCGCGCGCGTGGAGCAGCGGCGCAAGCGAGGCGAGCGAAATCGTTGCCGGGGAAGCGGCGCTCGAGCCACTGCTCGACGTCGGAGCGCTCGAGCGGGCCGAGCTCGAGCTCGCGGCCCTGCCCTGCGGTGCTGAGGTCGAGCATGCCCCGGTGCAGCGGCTGGTTGGTCGACGCGACCTCGGAGGAGCGGCAGGTGCAGAGGAACAGGATGCGCTGGCGAGCGGCGCGCCGCCCGAGGTGGCAGAGCACGTCCACGCTCACCGGGTCGGCCCACTGCAGGTCCTCGAGCAGGAGCACGACGGGGTAGAGCCGTGTCGCCGCCTCCATGAAATCGCCCGCCTCGCGGATCAGCCGCTCGCGCGTCGCGCCCGCCGTCTGGCGGTGGAGCGATCCGTCCGGGTCCGGCACGAGCGCCGGGGGCATCAGCACGCCGATCGTGGGCGCCCAGGTCTTGACGAGCTCGACTGCCTGCTCGCGGCCGCGGCTCGTGCCGAACAGCCGCCCGAGCGCGTCCAGGAACGGCTGCAGCGGGTCGCGCGGCCCCTGGTGCTCGAGGCAGCGGCCGGCCACGACCGTGATCGGCACGTCCGAGTCGCGCGCGCGTCGCAGCATCTCGCCCACGAGCGCCGACTTGCCGGCGCCGCGCTCGCCGGTGACGAAGACGACGCCGCCTGCGCCCGCGAGCGCGCGCGTCGAGGCGCTCCTGCAGCCAGGCGAGCTCGGCCGCGCGTCCCGACGAAGACCTCGCCGGTCTCCGAGTCGGCGCGGTCACGAGCTCCAGCGGCGGCGGCGCCGCCGAGGCGGCATGCAGCGCCTCCGCCATCTCCTGCGCCGTCGCGAAGCGCTCCGCAGGCTTCTTGGCGAGCGCGCGGCGCAGGACCGCGTCGAGGCGGGCGAGCGGTGCAGGAAGGGGCTCGGGATCCTGCCGCAGCGTCGCGGTCAGCACGTCGAGGACCGTCGTTCCGGGGAAGGCGCGATGCCCGGCGAGCGCCTCGTAGAGCACCGCGCCGGCGGCGAAAAGGTCGGCCCGCGCATCCACGGCCGATCCCAGGATCTGCTCAGGCGCCATGTAGCCCGGCGTGCCGATCAGGTTGCGAGCGTCGGTGATCGGCGTGCCGCTGATCGGGCCGGGGGTCGCCATGTGGGAAGGCATCATTCGGACGAGGTCATTCGGCAGCCGGCGCACCAGGCCGAAGTCGAGCAGGCGGGGCCCGTAGGGCGTCAGGTGCACGTTCGACGGCTTGAGGTCGCGATGCACGAGGCCGGCCGCGTGGATCGCCGACAGCGCCGCCAGCATGCCAGCCCCGAGCGAGACGACCTCCGCGGCGGTCATCGGCCCGCTCCGGAGGCGCAGCGAGAGCGGCTCCCCGCTCAGCAGCTCCATCGCCAGGAACGGCCCGCTCACGTCCTCGCCGACCTCGTAGAGCTGGCAGACGTTCGGATGGCTGAGCCGCGCCACGGCGCGCGCCTCGCGCCAGAAGCGCCGTCTCCCCGACTCGTCGACCGCTTTCAGGCGCTTGATCGCGACGCGCCGGCCGAGCACTTCGTCCACGGCCTCGAAGACGGTGCCCATGCCGCCCTCGCCGATCTTGCGCACCACGCGGTAGCGGCCGATCGAGGACGAGAGCCGGCGCCTTCGCAGCGGGCGCCGCAGGCCGTCGACGAGCCGCGCGAGAAACCCGCGTCGCGGCGCCGGCGGCGGCCCGCTGACGTCCTGGGTGTCTTGGTTCATCGATGTCCCGGGCCGAGGCCGAGCGGATGATGGGCGCCGCCGCCTCGACGTGTCAACGTACTTCGCCGTGGCGCTAGACGGACACCTCCAGCGGGATTCCGCGCGCGCAGAAAGGAAACGCCCTCGCCGGCGTTGCCGCCGACGAGGGCGTATGGGCCTTGTGGCCCTAGTGCTCAGCGATCGATTACTTCCAGGCGTTCGGGCGGAAGCGGATGCCGCCCCAGAGCTGGTAGTTGTTCTCGATGTTGTCGAACTGGTTGAAGAACGGCACGCGGGTCTGGCCGACCAGCTGCCACTTGCCGTCCTTGTCGAGGTCGAAGCCGCCCTGCAGCAGCAGCCCGACGCCCGACGAATCCTTGCCGATGTCCCAGAAGCTCACGCCGCCGCCGAAGAAGCCGTTGCTCAGGACCTTGTTGATCGCGGCGTCGCCGAACATCGTGGTGTGCGCGTCGTCGTCGAAGGCGCCCTTCAAACCGAGCGCGAGGTCGAGCTGCGCCGACTCGCCGATCATCGGCAGGATGCCGATCGTGAGCCCGCCGAGCGGCGAGCAGCGCGCGAACTCGGTGAAGACGGCGCTCGCGGCGCTCGAGCGCTCGCACCCTTCGCAGCGCTCGCAGCCGTCGAAGCGCTCGCAGGCACGTCGCGGTCCTCGTGGTCGCCGACGTCGTCGTGCGTCAGGCGCTCCTTGCCGAAGTAGCCGCCGACGTAGATCGGGAAGCCGCCCTTCACGTCGATGTCCGCCGTGCAGGCGTTCGTGGAGACCTGGCCGGCCTCGTCGGTGGCGACGGCGCGCAGCGTGGTCACGCCGCCCTTCTTGACGACGACGTCGTTCCTGACGAAGTTCGGCGCGGGCATGTCGACGGTCTGCACCACGGCGCCCTTCTGGACGATCTCCACCTTCACGCTCTTGATGCCGCCGGCGACGCCCGCCGCGACGCGCGAGCCGGAGACGTCGACGGTCATCGGCTTGCCGGCCTTCGCCGGGTTCGGCGTGACCGTGAGGCCGCAGGTCGGCTCGCAGGGCTTCACCTCGACGATGCTCGTCGCGCTCTGTCCGCCGGAGACGGCCTTCAGCTCGTAGCGGCCCGCCGTCGGCGCGCCGGGGAAGCGCCAGGTGAACGAGCCGGCGCTGAGCGTTCCCGTCGTCGCTTCCTTGCCGTTGACCGACAGCGTCACCTTGCCGTCGGAGGGCGGGTTCTGCACGTTGACCGTGAACTCGACGGGCTGCGTCACGCAGGCGCTCTGGGCGCCCGTCACGCTGACGACCGGCGGCAGCGCGACCTTCGGTGCGCACGCCGGGTCCGCCGTGTCCTTGCCGAGGTCCTCGACCCAGAAGTTGCTGCACGCCTTCGGGGTCACGAGCCGATAGCGCTGGCACTTCGAGCTGAACTCGAAGCCGAACGCGTCGATCGGCTTCTTGCCGGCCCAGAGCACGTCGCGCATCGCGTAGGCCTTCTTGTTCTTGCGCGCGGCCATGAACGGCAGCCGGGTGTTCGGCGGCACCTGGATCGCGCTGATCTCGGCGCTGGCGGCCGCACGGTCGAGATCGGCGAGGTCTCCCTGCCAGCCGTAGTCCGCGAGGACGGCGGCGACGTCGGCCTTCAGCTTCTCAGAGCGAAGCAGCAGGCGCAGATCGTCGGCCTTCTTGAGGGGCTTGGAGAACCGGGTCGCCGGGTTCCCGAGCCGAATCGCTCTGTGCTGCTGGGCCTCGGCGCTCA
Source organism: uncultured Acidobacteriota bacterium (assembly GCA_963744315.1). Classification (GTDB taxonomy): domain Bacteria; phylum Acidobacteriota; class Vicinamibacteria; order Fen-336; family Fen-336; genus DATBSL01. Next base: position 202,768 of record CAVUTB010000020.1, on the reverse strand, counting down.
TGATGAGAGCGCCCAGGGTGAGGGCAGTGGCGAGTGTGGCCGTGAACTTCCTGCTCATGACTGTCGTCCTCCGGTGGCGCGGCGACGGTGCCGGCTGCGGTCCGAAAGCCCTTGGCTCCGCCGCGATTACAGGATTCCAAACGTGAGGCGGGAAGACCCCTCCCCCTCGGCCGGAGGCTATCACAAGGGGCGGTTTGCCGAAAAGCCCTGTTAGTACTGACAGTCTTTGTGAAACACGTGTCAAGCCGAGTGTTTTGAGGGCAAGGGCCGGTCTACGGCGCCGCGCCCGCTTACCGGCCCGGCTGCTCCAGGGGCGGCTTCTGGAGCGCGGCGACCAGCTCGGGCAGCTCGCGGACGAACGCGGAGCGGGCGAGCACGCGCGAGGCGCCGCTCTGGCGCGCGGTGAGCGCCAGATCGGGGCGCACGTGGCTCACGAAGGCGACGATCGGGATCTCGCCGAGCGAAGGCTCCGCCCGCAGCGCCGCGAGCGCGTCCAGCCAGGGCACGCGCACGCTGTCGGCGTCGACGACCACGAGCCGGGTGTCCTCGCGCGCGGCGGCGAGCAGCTCGGCCTCGTCTCGCACGCTCTTGACCGCCACGCCGCTGCCGCGCGCGGCCTCGCGGATCCGGCTCAGGAAGAGGATGTCGTCCATCAGCGCGACGAGCTGGGGCATCTGCTCGGAGTATAGCGATAATGGAGAATGGGCCTCGCGAAAGTGCGTCCCGAGGACCGCAAGGGCGCGTTCGCCGCCTTCCTGACGATCTTCGGAACGCTCGCCGGCCACACGCTGCTCGAGACCGCGCGCGACGCGCTCTTCCTCGCGCGGCTGCCCGCCTCGCGGCTCGCGTTCGTCTACATCGCGATCGCCGCCTGCGCTGTCGCGGTCTCGCAGTCGCCCTGGGGGCGGCGGCGCGCGAGCGGCTCCTACGCGCTCAGCCGACTGCTCGGCGGCGGCGCGCTCGTCACCTTCGTGTTCTGGCTGCTGCTGCGCGGCGAGACCCCGCTCGAGCTGTACCTGCTCTACGTCTGGACCGGGCTGCTCGGCAGCCTCGCCGTGCTGCAGTTCTGGATGGTGCTCGGCGAGCTCTACACGCTCGGCGAAGCCAAGCGGCTGTACAGCCTGGTGTGGACCGGCAGCCTGTTGGGTGCGACGACGGGGGCCGCCGTCGCCCGGATCCTGTCGACGCGTGCGCCGGCCACCATGCTGGTGCTCGCCGCCGCGATCGTGCTGGCCGTGACCGCGCTCGGACCGGCGCTCGCGCTCGGCCGCGCCGAAGCCAAGGGTGTGAAACGACCGCCGGCCGGCGCCTCGCTCGGAGAGGGCCTGCGTCTGCTGCGCGGCGATGCCTACCTGCGCGCGCTCGCCGTGCTGGTGCTCGTCTCGACGGTCGCGCTGACGCTCGCCGACTACGTCTTCAAGAGCGTGGTCGCCCGCACCATCCCGGCCGACCAGCTCGGCAGCTTCTTCGCCGGCTTCTACATGCTCTTGAACCTGCTGTCGCTCGGCGCCCAGCTCGTGGCCGGCGGCTGGCTGTTCCAGGCGATCGGCCTGCACCGCGCGCTCTGGGTGCTGCCGTCGCTGATCTTCGTCGGCGCCTCCGGCCTGGCGCTCGGCGGCGGGCTCGCAGCGGCGCTGCTGCTGAAGGGAACCGACGGCGCGCTCCGCAACTCGCTCCACCGCACCGGCACCGAGCTTCTGTTCGTGCCGCTCGCCCCGGGCGTGCGCGCGCGCGCCAAGCCGCTCGTCGACATCATCGGGCAGCGCGGAGGGCAGGCGATCGCGTCGGTGCTGATCCTCTCGGAGAGCGTGCTGCGCCGCGGCGACGTGGTGCTGGCGGGGGCGGCGGCGGCGACGGCGCTCGTGTGGATCGCGCTGGTGTCGGAGCTCAAGGGCCTCTACCTCGACGTCTTCCGCGTCGCCCTGCGGGAGGGAACGCTGCGCCCCGCGCTCGACCTGCCGCCGGTGGACCTCGCGTCGCTCGAAACGCTGATCGGCGCGCTCAACAGCGCCGACGACCACGAGGTGCTCGCGGCGATCGACCTGCTCGCGGCGGAGGGCCGCGCGCGCCTGGTGCCGGTGCTGATCCTCTATCACCCCTCGCAGGCCGTGGTGCTCCGCGCGCTGCAGCTCTTCGCGCGCGAGGGCCGCGCCGACCTCGTCCCGATCGCGGACCGGCTGCTGCAGCACGACGACGCCGAGATCCGGGCGGCGGCCCTGCGGGCGCGCACGCGCGTCGCGCCCGAGGAGATGCTGCTGCGGACGGCGGCCGAGGACGCGAGCCCGCTCGTGCGCGCCACGGCGGCGGTCGGCCGCGTCGCGGGAGGCTGGGACAGCGCTTCGGCGATGCAGACGCTCGAGGAGCTGGCGCGCAAGGGCGACCAGCAGACGTGGACGGGGCTCGCGCGGGCGATCGCGGCGCAGCCGCTGCCGGCTTTCGAGGCGATGCTGCTCTGGCTCGCCGAGCGCGGCGCGCCGGCGACGCTGGTGCAGGTAGCGCGCGCGATGGGCCAGCTGCGCAGCCCGCGCTTCCTGCCGGTGCTGCTCGAGCTGATGGGCCAGCGCGAGGTGCGCGGGGAGGCGCGGGCCGCGCTCGTGGCCTACGGCCCGGAGGGCCTCGCCTTCCTCGACGAAGCGCTCGGCGACGCCTCGCTGCCGGTCGAGCTGCGGCGGCACCTGCCGCGCACCATCGCGCTCTTCGACCCGCAGCCGGCGGCGGAGCTGCTGCAGCGCCGCATCATCGCGGAGCGCGTGGGTGCCATCCGCTACCGGATGCTGCGCGGCCTCAACCGGCTGGCGGCCGCGGCGGGCGTGGAGCTCGATCCCGAGCTGCTGGCGACGGCGACGCGCGCGACGGTCGAGGGTGTCTTCCGCGCGCTGCACTGGCGCAGCGTGCTGGAAGCGGGTGCTTCACGGATTCCGGCGAGCGCGCGGCCTGGGCACGGGCTGCTCGTGCAGCTGCTGCGGGACAAGGAGGCGCAGGCGATCGAGCGGCTGCTGCGGCTGCTGGCGCTCCAGTACCGCGGCGAGGACTTCCGCGACATCCACCGCGGGCTGCGCTCGCGCGACCCGCGCGCCCGCTCGAGCAGCCGCGAGCTGCTCGAGAACCTGCTGCGGCCGCCGCTGCGCGCGCCGATCCTCGCGGTCGTCGGCGAGGCCTCTGACGCGGAGCGCCTCGGCGGCGCCGGCGAGCTCTACGCGGTGCGGCCGCTGGGGTACGAGGCCGTCCTCGAGCGGATGCTCGACGAGGGCGGCGAGGCGCTGCGCTGCATCGCCGTGCACCACATCGGCGAGCTCGGCCTGCTGTCGCTGCGGCCGCGGCTCGTCGAGCTCTCGCGCGGGACGAAGAGCTTCTTCCTGTCGCGGGTGCTCGAGCGCACGCTCGCGACGCTCAGCCGCGAGCCGGAGGACGTGCGTGCCTGACGCGGCGCGCATGGTGCCGCCGCTCGAGCGGCTGCTGCACCTGAAGCGCATCCCGCTGCTCTCCGGCCTGCCGACGCCGGAGGTGGTGGCGCTCGCCGACGTGGCCCAGGAGCGCTTCTTCCGGAAGGGCGAGGTGGTGTTCCGCGAGGACGTCCCGGCGAGCGGCGCGCTCTTCGTGGTCGAGGGGCGGCTCGCCAACTTCCGCCACGGGATCCAGGTGGGCACGGTCGGTCCCGGACAGGGCATCGGGGGCATGTCCGTGCTCGCGCGCGCCGAGTACGGCTCGCAGCTGGTGGCCGACGAGGACACGCTCGCGCTCGAGATCGACGCGGACGCGATCTTGGACGTGCTGGAGGACCGGCTGCCGATCCTGCAGCACATGCTGCGCGAGGTGAGCCGCCAGGCGCTCTCCCTGCTGCAGAAGAACAAGCTCGACCCGAGCAAGGTCTTCCCGATGCCGGCGGGCGAGATGCCGGGATCGGCCCAGCTCGACCTCGTGGACCGGCTGCTGCTGCTGCGGCGGATGCCCGTGTTCGACCGCACCTCGATCACGGCGCTCGCCGAGCTGGCGCGCACGATGGCCCAGGTCCGCTTCGAGGCCGGCACGACGCTCTGGCACGAGGGCGAGCCGGCCGCGCACCTCGTGATGGTCTGCGACGGGAGCGTGCGCGCGACGGTTCGCGGCGGCATCGAGTTCACGGCCGGCCCCGGCTTCCCGCTCGGCGCGCTCGAAGCGCTCGGCCAGCGGTCGCGCTGGTACGACGCGGTGGCGGCGACGCCGGTGGTGGGCCTCTACGGCCAGACCGACGTGCTCTTCGACCTGTTCGAGGACAACTTCGACATGGCGATGGACTACCTCGCCGTCATCTCGCGGGTGACGCTGCGCATCCTCGACGAGAGCGCGGCCGAGGCCGCCCGAACGCTCGACGGCTGAGGCGCCGCTCTTGGCGACCTTGCGGTCCTTCGCAGCGCTGGACTAAGCTCTGGATGCGGACTCACGCGATTCGATCGGAGGTGGCCATGTCCAGCGACGACCGCAGTGGTGGGACGGCCGGCGTCGTCCTCTCTTTCATGGTCGGAGCGCTTTCGGGAGCAGCGCTCGCCATCCTGTTCGCCCCGCGCTCGGGCCGCGAGACGCGCGAGATGCTCGGCGAGAAGCTGCGCGAGACGCAGGAGCGCGGCCGGAACGTGGGTGAGCAGGCGCTCCAGAAGGGCCGCGAGGCGGCCGAGGACGCCTCGCGCTACCTGGACCGCCAGCGCGACGCGCTCGAGCGGCGCCGCGAGCGGCTGGCTTCGGCGGTCGAGGCCGGACGCCAGGCCTACCGCGACGAGAAGGAGAAGATGTAGCGCTCCATGGAGTCCTGGGGGTCGTCTTTCTCGGGCTGATCGCACTCGCCTCGGTGGTGCAGGCGGGCTTCCTGATCGGGCTGGCGCTCGCCGGCATGCGCCTCGCGCGCCGCGTCGACGAGCTCAACGCGCGGCTCGACCGGGAGCTCAAGCCCGCGCTCGAGAACCTGACCCGCGTCAGCCGCGCCGCCGCCGAGATCGCGGACCTCGCGACGCTCCAGGCGCGGCGCGTCGACCTGCTGCTCGCCGACACGATCGACAAGATCGAGGAGACCACGGGCGTGATCCAGCAGTTCGTGGTGCGCCCGCTGAAGCCGATCGGGGGGATCTTCGCGTTCCTGCGCGGGATCCAGCGGGGCCTGGAGGTCTACACCCAGCTCGGCCGCAGCGCCCCCGGCCCGCCCCAGGCGCACCGCCGCCGCAGCCACACCGAGGACGACGAGCACCTGTTCATCTGATCGCGGCTTCCCTGACTCGCCGCGCGATCGTGCGCTCGAGGCGGACGCGCTCGTCGGGCTCGAAGCGGCTCGTGCCGATCACCAGCCGCTTGCCGCTGCGCGAGCGCAGCGTCACCGCACCGACGCTGGGCTCCACGGCCACGATCTCGTTCCAGCTGAGGCTCACCGCTCCCCGCAACGAGCGCTCGTTGACGCCCGCCTCGATCGCTTCGAAGCGCCAGGCCAGGTGGTGGGCGGAAAGGCCCACGAGCGCCGCGGCAGCGAGCCCCAGCACCACTCGTGGAGCGGGGCGCTCGAAGCCGAAGGCCGCTCCGGCCAGCGCGAGCGCGGCGCCAAAGGCCGCGACCGCCTGCGCCCAGGGATACTGCACCCTCACGCCTTCGTTGCCCCAGGTGAAGCTCGGCGAGCCGAAGGCCACGAACGTGAGGACGAGCGCCAGCACGAGGAGCAGCAGACCAACGGCCCTGCGTGAGCTCATGAAGCCTTACCCCCTCGCTTGAACAGCCGCTTGAGCAGCCCGGTTCGCGGAGTGCCGCCGTCCGTCGGGATCCCGAGCTCGGCGGAAGCCTCCTTGTGCCCGGGCCGCAGCTCGAGCGTGCGCTTGAACATCGCCTGGGCTCGCGTCGGGAAGCCGCTCGTCTTGTAGATCATCCCGAGCTCGAAGTGGGCGTCGGCGTTGGTGGGGTCCTCGCGCACCAGCTCGTGCAGCGTTTCCTCCGCGCGCCGCAGCCAGTTCGGGTTCTTCGAGTACGCGCGCGCGAGCAGCAGCCGCCCCCGGTGCTGCTGGCTGCGCGGCTCCATCCCGGGCAGCGTCGACTCCAGGATCTGGATCGCGTCCCAGTATTGTGCCTGGGCGAGCAGCCGGCGCACCTGGAACAGGATCTCCTCGGGCGGCACGTACTCGGCCGGAGCCGGGCGTGTCGGCACGGTGGTGGTGGTGGACGACGCGCCGCGAGCGGGCGGCGCCGGCTGTCCAGGCCGCGCGCTTCGCGGGGGCCGCACGATCCCCGAGCGCGCCTCGTAGGAGGCGCGGCTCCTGGCCTCGCCGAGCACCTCCCAGGCCTCCTGGACGCGGATGAAGATCGCCTCGAGGATGTCGTGCATGTCCTCGAGGCGCTTGTCCCGCTGCGCGTCGGGGTGGAAGCGCTTCGTGAGCGAGACGTAGGCGCGCTTCACCTCGTCGTCGTTGCAGCCGGGCTCGACGCCCAGCACCTCGAAGTGGTTCTTGAGCGGGAGCGACTGGAAGACTTCCAGGACCTCGCGGCGGCGCTCGAGTACCGCCGTGCTTACCGGTGGCTCGGCATCGGGTCGGTCGGGGCGGCTGGCTCGCGGCAGCCTGGGCTTCGACGGCCTCGCCGTCCGGCGCGGCGCTGGCTGCGCTCGCGGCGAACGGGTACTCGGCCGTCGGGCTCTCGGCCGGGCTCTGGGCCACCGCGTCTTCTGGGACCGCGTCTTCTGAGACTGCGTTCTCGGCGACCCGGCTCACGGCGGTCCGAATCTCGACGGTCTGAGTCACCGCGGCCTCGTCCACAGGCGCGGCCACGGGCGGCTCGATCGACTCGGAGACGACCTCGGGCTGCGCGTGCTCCTCTGCGGGCTCCGGCACCGGCTCCTCGACGGGCTCCACTACGGGCGCTTCCCACGGCGGCTCCCCCGAAGCCTCGGGGATGGCCTCGGCAACCGGCATCGCCTCCTCGTGCGCAGCTTCCGGCTGCGGCGGCTCGGCAGCCGGTAGGGGAGGGGCGGGGGGCGGCGGGGCGACCGGCGCAGGCGCGGGCCCCGTCGGGGATAGGGCGCCGGGCGCGTTTCGACGCGTCCCGTCAGCAGCAGCCCGAGGAGCGTCCGCTCCACGTCCCCCGGATCGAGGGGGACGAGCTCGAGCACCTGGCGCGCCGAGGCGAGCCCGTCGATGCGCGAGAGCAGGTAGCCCTCGGTCAGCGTGAGGGTCCGCTCGTCGGCGAGCGCGATCGTCGCGACCAGCAGCTGGTCGAGGTCGCCGATCGCCTTGAGCACCGCCTCGTCGTGGCGCATCTGCCCGACCGCCTCGAGGATCAGGGGCTCCGTCACGACGGAGACGGCCACGACACCCTCGGGCGGCAAGGCGCCGTCGTCGAAGCGCACGGGGCGCACGTCCCCGGCCAGGCTGGCGATCAGCCGCTCGCGCAGGGTCGCCGAGGAGTGCGGCGTCGACGTGGACGCTTCCGGCTGGCGCGGCGCTTCCGCGGCCTTGCGCATGCCGATCTCGGCCAGCACGCGCTCGAGCCGCAGGTGGACCGAGTCGCTCGGCTTCGGAAGCTTCGCGGCCTGGGCTTCGGGAGCGGGCGGCCCGAGCGCCACGACCTGGCCGGCCTCGAGCCTCACGTGGATCGCGTCCGGGCCCTCGCCGACGACGAGGACGCCCGTTCGCCGCGAGCGGAACGCTTCGGCGAGCAGTGCCAAGCCGTCGCGCGGCGCTGACGTCAGGTACATGCTGGAGGGCTCCGGAGGCGGAAGTATAGCTCAGCCGCCTTGACGCCCGCGGCCACGGGCGCGAAACTGCCCTTCTGCTCATGGCTCAGGTCCTGGTCGTCGACGACGACCCACACATCGGCAAGACGCTGCTGGACCTGCTGAGCCTGCACGGCTACGTGGCCGACCGCGCCGAATCGGGCGAACGCGGCCTCGACGCGCTCGCGGCCGGCGGCTTCGACCTCGTCCTGCTCGACGTGCGGCTGCCGGGCATGAGCGGCTTCGAGACCTGCGCCCGCATCCGCGAAGCCCACGGGCCGCACCTGCCGGTGATCATGATGACGGCCTTCGGCGATCCGGTCGCCGTCCGCCGCGGGTACGAGGCGGGCGCCGACGACTTCCTGCACAAGCCGATCGACACGCCGGCCCTGATCCTGAAGGTGCGCGCCTTCCTGCGGCTCAAGTCGACGCACGACGAGCTCGCGCTGAGCCGCGAGCAGGCGCAGTCGCGCGCGCGCGACCTGGCGCGGCTGCACGAGATCGGGCGCGACTGGTCGCTGATCGCCGAGCCCGCCGAGTTCAACCGCATGCTCACGCAGCGGCTCGCCGGCCTGATCGGCGCGCCGATCGTGGGGATCGCGCTCCACGACCCCATGAGCCGCACGATGGAGGCCGCGCTGCCGGTCCACGGCCTGAGCGACGACCGCGCGAAGTCGTTCCGCTACGTGGCCCGTCCGGAGTACCGCAGCCTCTGGAGCCCGCGCAGCGGCCGGCCCTACGTCAGCAACTCGCCGGCGCTCGACCCGCGCCTCGCCCAGGAGATCGGCATCATGGCGGAGGCGCAGTCGGTCGTGCTCGTGCCGCTCGTCGCCGAGGGCGAGCTGATCGGCCTGCTGGGCGCGGCCGACAAGCCGGGCGGCTTCAGCGACGGCGACGTGCAGATCCTCTCGACCTTCGCCGGGCCGGTCGCGACCTTCCTGCGCAGCCGCCAGACCTTCGACCAGAAGCGGAGGCAGGCCGCGCGCTTCGAGCGGCTGGCGGCGCTCGTGGGAGACATGGCGGCGGTCTCGGGGCGCGCGCGGCTGCTCGAGCTCACCGTCAGGCGCGTTCACCGGGATCTCGGCTACGAGCGGTCCGCGTTCCACGCGCCGCGCCAGGACGGGGCGCTCGTGCTCGAGGCCGAGGCGGGCTCCGGGCCGCTCTCCTCGGATCCCGAGGCGCTGCGCTGGGCGCTCAGGCTCGCCTCGCCGCTCGAGGCCTCGCACAACGAGTCGGCGACGGAGCTGGCGGTGCCCGTGCGCGCCGGCGAGCACGCGCTCGGCGTGCTCACGGTCGTGCGCGGCCGTCCCGGGGCGTTCGACGACGAGGAGACCAGCCTGCTGTCGACGCTCGGCGGGCAGCTCGCGCTCGCGCTGCGGCGCGCCGAGAGCGAGGCGGCGACCGAGCACCTGGCGCGCCAGATGGCGACGCTCTACGACCTCGGGCTCGAGACGTCCGCGCTCACCGACCTGCAGGCGCTCTTCGGCCGCGCGACCGAGGAGGCCGGCCGCCTGATCAAGGCCGACCACTCCTCGGTGTTCCGCTTCGACGACCGCGAGCAGCTGCTGCGCCTGTTCGCGGCGTGGGCGAGCGAGCCGTCGCCGCCGCCCGAGCCGCGGCCGAGCTTCAGGCTCGGCGAGGGCATCGCCGGCCGCGTGGCGCGCGACCTGCTGCCGGTGCTCGTCAACCAGGCCGAGCGGCACGAGAACTTCGTGCGGCGCGAGAACCCCGTCGCGCGGATCCTCTGCGTGCCGCTCACGCACTTCGACCGCGAGCGCGCCGCGACCGTGCTCTACGGGGTGCTGAACGCGACGCGGCGGCCGGGCTCGCCCCCCTTCACGGACGACGACCTCGAATACCTGACGCGCTTCGCCGGCCAGCTCTCGATCGCGGTCGCCAACTCGGTGGCGTTCGCCGCGGAGCGCGAGCGCAGCGACCAGCTCGCGCTCGTCAACGCGGTGCTGCGCGAGTCCGCGGCGCTCCTGTCCCGCGAGCGGATCCTGGAGACCGCCGTGAGGCGCATCCAGGAGGCCTTCCGGCCGCCGCTCGTGGCGATGCTGGTGCCCGAGGGCGAGGTCTTCCGGCTCGCGGCGTCTGCGGGCCGCAGCGGACGCGACGAGAGCTGGGCGGGGGCACCACTCGGCGCCGGCCCGCAGGGCCGGGCGCTGCGCGAGCGCGTCACCGTGGTGGCGAGCGCCGGCGACGCCGGCTTCGCGCCGCAGTCGCACGAGGCGCAGAGCGCTCTCGCCGTGCCGATCCTCTCGGCCGACGAGGTGATCGCCGTGCTCTACGTCGAGGGCGACCGGCCCGGGGCCTTCGACCGCGGCCAGGTGATCACGCTGCAGACGCTCGCCGACGGGATCGGCATCCTGCTCCGCAACGCCGAGCTCTACGCGACGCTCGAGCAGACGAACGCGCGCCTCGTCGAGCTCGACCGCACCAAGAGCGAGCTCGTCAACGTGGTGGCGCACGACTTCCGGGCGCCGCTCGCCTCGATCCTGGGGCTGGGGGAGCTGCTGAGCACCGACGCCGAGGACGAGGAGCAGCACGGCCGCGCGCAGGCGATCGTGGGGGCCGCCTCGCGCATGGCCAAGCTGATGGACCGCACGCTCGACACCACGCGGCTCGAGACCGGCCAGTTCGCCTTCGACTTCAAGCTCGTCGACCTGTCGGCGCGCATCCGCGAGGCCGCCAACCACTTCACGACCGACCCCGCGCACCCGCTCGTGGTCGAGCTGCCGGACGAGCCGCTGCCGGCCTGGGCGGACGGCGAGCGGATCGCCGAGGTGGTCGAGAACCTGCTCCAGAACGCGGTGAAGTACTCGCCGGGGGGCGGCCAGCTGCGCCTCGCGGTGAGGCGCGAGCGCGAGGTCGCGAGGGTGAGCGTGAGCGACCGCGGGATCGGGATCGCGGCCGAGGACGTGGCCAGGCTGTTCCGCCCGTTCTCGCGCCTGCACGACCGCAAGACGAGCGGGATCGAGGGCTTCGGCCTGGGCCTGTCGATCTGCGAGCGCTTCGTGCGCGCCCACGGCGGTCGCTTCGAGGTCGAGAGCGTGCTCGGCGAGGGCTCGACCTTCAGCTTCACGCTGCCGCTCTTCGGCGCCCTGGCGCAGGCGAGCTCGCCCGTGATCGTGGTCGGGGCGCCCGACGCCGGCACGCGCCGGGACGTACGGCGCGCCGCGGAGGTCCTGGGGTTCGCGGTCCACGAGGTGCAGGACGGCGTCGAGGCGGTCGAGGCGGCAGCGCGGCTGCGGCCGGCCGCCATCGTGCTCGAGCGGATCCTGCCGCGGCTGCGGGCCGACGAGGTGGCCGAGCGGCTGCAGGCGCAGGAGACGACGCGCGCGGTGCCGATCCTGCTGCTGGGCGCCGCCGACGCCACCGCGTTCAAGGCGGGCCTGTTCCGGGAGTGCCTGCCGCACCCGCTCGACCGTAGAATGCTCCAGACGGCGCTCGAGCGGCTCGCGGCGCCGGTTCACTGAAGCGAGGGACGGTGCGCGAGGTCCTGGAGGCGGCGCTCGATGCGGAAGCCCGCGGCGAGCGGTCGGCGCTCGTCACGGTCGTGGCGACGGAGGGCTCGACCCCGCAGAAGGCGGGAGCGCGCATGCTCGTCTTCGCCGACGGCCGCATCTTCGGGACGATCGGCGGCGGCTGCCTCGAGGCCGAGATGTCCTGGCGCGCGCGCGAGGCGATCGAAGCCTCGAAGCCGCGGCTCGTGAGCTACGACCTCACGCCCGAGCAGGCGGGGGAGGACGGGCTCGTGTGCGGGGGGAGGATGCAGGTGTTCATCGAGCCGATCGAGGGCACGCCGGTGCTGTGCCTGTTCGGCGCGGGCCACGTGGCGCAGCCGCTCGCGCGCATGGCCAAGGCGTGCGGCTTCCGGGTCGAGGTCGCGGACGACCGCGTCAAGTTCGCGAACGCCGAGCGCTTCCCGGAGGCCGACCTCGTCGTCGTCGACGGCTTCGCGGCCGCCGCGGAGCGCATGACGCTCGGCCCGCGCTCGTACGCGGTGGTCGTCACGCGCGGCCACAAGGGCGACGCCGAGGCGCTCGAGGCGGCGCTCGCGCGGGTTCGCGCTACGTGGGGCTCCTCGGCAGCCGGCCCAAGGTGGTCCACATCTTCTCGGCGCTCGAGGAGCGCGGCGTCGCGCGGGAGTCGCTCGCCCGCATCCATGCGCCGATGGGCCTCGAGATCGGCGCCCAGACTCCCGACGAGATCGCGATCAGCATCCTGGCCGAGATGATCGCCGTCCGACGTGGACTCGATCCGTCTCAGGTTCGGACGATGAAGATGGAGCTGCCCGGCCGGCTCGCGGTTGGCCGAACCTCAGACAGATCTTGAAGTAAAACCTGAGCTGAAGTACCCTAACCGCCCAAGGGTCTGGATTGAAGGACCTTCAGGCGGTGATCCTCGCGGCCGTGCTCCTCATTCCGGTCGCCCTGGGCGCCGGTGAGAAGGATGTCGTTTCTCCCCTGATCGACGGGCACTGGAGCGCCGCCCACACCCTGAACTTCAAGACTCCGATGGGTTTCAGGGCAATGTCGAAGCCTGGCGATCTCGAGCGTCGCGACTGACGCGCCCGCGCCCGTTTGGAAAAAGAACAAAGCGGCACGCAAATTGCTCACTTTGTGCGTGGAGAGCTTGAAATGGCCCTGAGCGTGTCCGAAGTCCTGCCACGCACGTCGGCCAGCACTACGCGCCGGCAGATCTGGTCGATCGGCGGCGGCAAGGGCGGGATCGGCAAATCCCTGCTGGCGGCCTCGATCGGGTGGCAGCTCGCGCGCATGGGACGCAAGGTGGTGCTGGTGGACGCCGACCTCGGCGGGGCGAACCTCCACACGTGCCTGGGGCTGCCGCAGCCGCAGCGCACGCTCGGCGACTTCATCCAGCGCCGGGTCGCCACGATCGACGAGGTGCTCACGGACACGCAGGCGCCCGGGCTGCGCGTGATCAGCGGGGCCGCCGACCTCCTGTCCGCGGCGAACATCAAGCACCTGCAGAAGGTTCGCGTGATGAACCAGGTGCGGGCGCTCGACGTCGACGTGGTGCTGATCGACCTCGGGGCCGGGACCTCGTACAACATCCTCGACTTCTTCCTGCTGTCGGACGTCTCGATCCTGGCGGTGGTGCCCGAGCCCACGTCGATCGAGAACGGCTATCGCTTCATCAAGAGCGCGCTCTACAGGCGGCTGCGCGCCGTGGCTCCGACGCAGCCGGTGCGCGAGCTGCTCGATTCGGCGCTCGATCCCAAGAACCCGCTCGGGATCAAGACGCCGGCCGACCTGCTGGCGCGGGTGGAGAGCGACGACGGCGAGTCGGCCCGCACGCTGCGGCGCGAGATGACGGCCTTCCAGCCGCGCTTCGTGGTGAACGAGGTGCGCGAAACCGCCGACGTGGCGATCGGCCACCAGCTCGTGGCCGCCTGCGGCCGGCACCTGGGGATCCGCGCGACCTACGCCGGCTTCGTGCACCACGACGACTCGGTCTGGCGCGCGGTGCGGCGGCGCCGGCTCTTCATGTCCGACGCGCCCACGTCGCGCGCGGCCGAAGAGATCCGCCAGCTCACGCGCGGCCTCGTCAAGGGCGAGAGCATGGGCCATGGGTACTGAGCCGACGGCCGCGGAGCCGGCCAGGGACGGGGCGACGCTCGAGGGCGGCGACCTCTACGCCGTGCTCGGGCTCGAGCCGCGCGCCTCGGCCGAGCAGGTCGAGCGTGCCTATCGCTTCTGCCTCGAGCTCTACGGCGAGGGGGCGGTCGCGACCTACTCGCTGCTCGAGCCCGAGGAAGCCGAGCAGCAGCGCACGCGGGTGCGCGAGGCCTACGAGATCCTGAGCGACGCCGCGCGGCGCGGCGCCTACGACGCGGCACAGGGCTTCCTGCCGCCCGACGCGCCCGTGCTCGCGTTCCCGACGGCCGCGGCGGGGCCCGGCTCCCGCCGAGGCGGAGCTGCCGGCGGCGCTCACGGGCGCCGACCTGCGGCGGCAGCGCGAGGCGCGCGGCATGTCGCTGCGCCACATCGCGTCGGTCACGAAGATCGGGATGCGCTACCTCGAGTACATCGAGGAGGACCGCTTCGCCCTGCTGCCCGCTCCGGTCTACCTGCGGGGCTTCCTGCAGGAGTACGCGCGGCTCGTCGGCATCGACCAGCGCCGCGTCGCCGACGCGTACATGAGCCGGATCCCTCCGAGAAAGCAGTAGGCGAGGTCGAAGCGTACCGCGGCGACCTCGCGCGACGCTAGCCCTTCCTCGGCACGAGCCCCAGCCCGGGCCGGTCGGAAAGCAGCAGGCGGCCGTTCTGGACGCGGACGCCTTCCCAGGGATCGTCCGAGACCAGCAGATGGCCGTCGAGGTCGGCGAAGTCGACGAGCGGCGAGAGCTGGGCGGCGGCCGTCGTGCTGACCGAGCTCGAGACCATGCAGCCCAGCAGGACCTTGAGGCCGCAGGCGCGCGCGACGTGGATCATGCGCAGCGCCTCGCGCAGCCCGCCGGCCTTGTCGACCTTGACGTTGACGCCGTGGTACGCCGCGGCGATCTTCGGGATGTCCGCCGCGCGCAGGCAGCTCTCGTCGGCGAACAGCGGCAGCGGCGAGCGCGCCTTGAGCCAGGCCTGCTCCTCGAGCAGCGCCGCCGGCATCGGCTGCTCCACGAGCTCCACGCCTTTCGTCGCCAGCCACTCGAGCCTGCGGATCGCCGTCTCCTTGTCCTTCCAGCCCTCGTTGGCGTCGACGCGCAGCGGCTTGCCGGTCACGCTGCGCACGGCGTCGATCGTCGCCTCGTCGCTGTCGAGGCCGACCTTGATCTTGAGCACCGGGAACTCGGCCGCCTCGCGCACCTTCTGGCGCGTGATCTCGGGCGTGTCGATGCCGATCGAGAAGGTCGTGAGCGGCGCTTCCCCCGGGTCGAGGCCGAGCAGCCGGTAGACGGGGATGCCGAGCCGCTTGCCGGTCCAGTCGTGGAGCGCGATGTCGAGGGCGGCGCGCGCCGCGTACTGGCCCTCGAGCTTCTGGAAGGCGTCGCCGAGGAAGCCCTCGAGCCGCCAGGGATCGGCGGCGCGGGCGAGCGGAGCGACGGCATCGAGCGCCCGCTTGCCGTCCGCGGCGTTCTCCTGGTAGCGGACGATCGGCGCTCCCGCGCCGATTCCCGTGGTGCCCTCGCGCGTGAAGCGGAGCGCGATCGTGTCGCGGTACTCGCTCGACGACATCGTCGTCGTCCAGGTGTGCCGGAGGTGCAGCCGGAGGACGTCGACCTCGAGCCCGTCCGGCGCCGTGGCGGCCATCGCCTCGGCACGTCGCAGCGCCGCCGCCGCGGCCAGCGCGCCGGCTCCTCCAATCAGTTGCCTTCTGTTCATGCAGCCGAGAAGGCTAGCACGGCCCTGCGCTGGACTATGATGGCGCGCCGGCCGGGCCGGTGAGGAGGCGAGGGCGCGAGAGTGGACCAGACGAGCGACGTGATGACCCGGGCGGGAGCCGCCCTCGCCCGCGCGGTCTTCACGGCGAGCGATCTCATCTTCGGCCCCTGGACGATCGCGCTGCTGTTCGGCGCGGGGATCTTCCTGACGCTGCGCTTCCGGCTCGTGCAGCTGCGGCACTGGCGGGAAGTGGTGGCCTCGGTGAGGCGCTCGCCGTCGACGAGCGAGGGAGCGCTCAGCCCGTTCCAGGCCTTCACCACCGCGCTCGCCGCCTCGATCGGGACCGGCAACATCGCGGGCGTCGCGACGGCGATCGTCTCCGGCGGTCCGGGCGCGCTCTTCTGGATCTGGTGCTACGGCTTCGTCGCGATGGCGATCAAGTTCGCGGAGGCCGTGCTCGGCGTTCGCTACCGGCAGCTCGGCGGCGGCCACCTGTCGGCGGGCCCGATGCACTACCTGCGCGATGGCCTCGGCATGCCCCGGCTCGGCTGGCTCTACGCGCTCGTCGCCGGGGTCGCGGCGTTCACCACCACGCCCTTCACCCAGCCGAACTCGATCGCGGTCGTGCTGCAGAGCGAGCTGGGCGTGCCCACGCTCGCGACCGGGATCGTGGTGGCGATCCTCACGTGGCTGGTGGTGATCGGCGGCGTGACCTCGATCGGGCGCGTGGCCGAGCGGCTGGCACCCGCCAAGGTGATCCTGTACCTCGCGGGCGGGCTGCTCGTGCTCCTGTTGCACGCCGACCGGCTGCCGGCGACGCTGGTGCTGGTGGTGCGCGAAGCGTTCTCGTTCCGCGCGGCGGCCGGCAGCGCGGCCGGGATCGGCATCATGGTGGCGATGCGCTACGGGCTCGCGCGCGGCATGTACGCGAACGAGGCCGGGTATGGGACGGCGGCCGTGGCCTACGGCACCGCGCGCAGCGAGCGGCCGGTGCAGCAGGGCTACGCCGCGGTGCTCGAGGTGTTCGTGGTCTCGTTCGTGACCTCGACGATCAGCGCGCTCACGATCCTGGTCACGGGCGTCTGGAGCTCCGGCCTCACCAGCACGGCGGCGGTGGCGGCGGCCTTCAACCACGCCGTGCCAGTCGTGGGCGGCTGGGTGGTCGCCTTCTGCGCCTTCATGTTCGGCTACACGACGCTGATCGGCTGGGCCTACTACGGCGAGCAGTGCCTCGAGTACATCCTGGGCCCGCGCGTGGTCACGCCCTACCGCTGGGTCTACTGCAGCCTCGTGGTCTTTGGCGCGATCAGCAAGGTCAACCTGGTCTGGGCCTGGGGCGACCTGATGAACGGCCTGCAGATCTTCCCGAACCTCGTGGGCGTGCTCGGGCTCTCGGGCGTCGTGGCGAAGCTCCTGTACGAGGAAGAAGCCAGGAGTCGCTCCGACGTGCCCGCGGGCGGGACGGCCGCGTGAGCGGCTTCACCCGCGACGGCGAAGCGCTCGTGTGCGACGGTGTCTCGCTCGAGCAGGCGGCGGCCGAGCACGGGACGCCGCTCTACGTCTACAGCCGCGCCGCGCTCGCAGCCGCCTACCGCTCGTACGCGACGCCTTCGCGCGCGTGCCGCACCGGATCTGCTACGCGGTCAAGGCCAACGGCAACGGCGCGCTGCTGCGGCTCTTCGCCGGGCTCGGCGCGGGCGCCGACATCGTCTCGGGCGGCGAGCTGCTCGCGGCGCGGCGGGCGGGGTTTCCGTCCGAGCGCATCGTGTTCGCGGGCGTCGGCAAGACCGAGGCCGAGATCGCGCTCGGGCTGGAGCACGGCATCGGCGAGTGGAACGCCGAGAGCGAGGACGAGATCGCCCGGATCGCCGCGGCCGCGGCCGCGCGCGGACAGCGGGCGCGCGTGTCGCTGCGCGTCAACCCGGACATCGACGCGCGCTCGCATCCCTACATCTCGACCGGCCTGCGCGAGACGAAGTTCGGCGTGGACATCGACGAAGCACTCGCGATCCTGCGCCGTGCCCGCAGCCTGCCCGGGATCGAGGTCGTCGGCGTGCAGTGCCACATCGGCTCGCAGATCGTCGAGACGGAGCCGATCACCGCGGCCGTGCGGGCTCTCGCGGGACTCAGCCGGAAGCTGCTCGACGAGGGCTTCGCGCTGCGCACGATCGACATCGGCGGCGGCCTCGGCGTGAGCTACGACGGCAGCGGCACGCCGGATCCCGAACGGCTCGCGGCCGCGGTGCTGCCGGAGCTCGAAGGGCTGCCGCTGCTGCTGGTGCTCGAGCCCGGCCGCTCGCTGGTGGCCGCGGCGGGTGCGCTGCTGACGCGGGTGCTGTACGTCAAGCAGGGCCACGGCAAGCGCTTCGTGGTCGTGGACGCGGGCATGAACGACCTGCTGCGGCCGGCGCTCTACGAGTCGTTCCACCGGATCGAGCCCGTGCGCTCGCGCGGCCGCGCGGCCGAGCGCGTCGACGTGGTCGGGCCGGTCTGCGAGTCGAGCGACTTCCTGGCGCGCGGCCGCGAGCTCGAGCTTCCCGAGCCGGGCGAGCTGCTGCTGGTGCGCGACGCCGGGGCCTACGGCTTCGCGATGTCCTCGAACTACAACATGCGGCCGCGCGCGGCCGAGGTGATGGTCGAGAACGGAAGCACGCGGCT
Source organism: uncultured Acidobacteriota bacterium (assembly GCA_963744315.1). Lineage (GTDB taxonomy): Bacteria > Acidobacteriota > Vicinamibacteria > Fen-336 > Fen-336 > DATBSL01. The sequence goes on along the minus strand of CAVUTB010000020.1, from coordinate 185,050 downwards.
CGTCCGGCGCCGCGAGACGTTCGAGGACCTCGTACGGACCGAGATCGACGAGCCGTAGACGCCTACTTGCCGGTGTCCCTCTCGCTCACGATCCGTCCGTACCCGCTCGAGCGCGCCAGGCGGTCGAAGGTCGCGTAGATCGCGGCCGACAGCTCCTCGATCGCGGCCTCGCCGTCGGCTTCTCGCTCCAGGTACGCCGTCATGATCGCCGCCGAGTAGGGGCGGCCCGGCACGTCCACCCAGGCCATCTCGCAGCGCACGCCCTCGAGCTCGCCGGGCTTGCTGATCGCGCGCACGCCCTCGGGGAGCCCGCGGCGGAAGGCCGAGCCGTTGGCCGCGACGGTCGCGACGGCGAGCATGTCCTTGGCGCGCTCCGGCGCGAGCCCCTCGCCGCGCGCCACGACCGCCGCGAGCCGCGCCAGCTCCCGGGGCGTCGAGACGTTCTCGTCGCCGCGCCGGGCCGCGGCGAGGTCCATCATCTCGCGCCGCAGGCGCGTCTTGCCGAGAGACAGCGCGTCGAGCCGCCGGTTGACCGCGTCGCGGCCGACGCGGCGGATCAGCAGGTTGGTGGCCTCGTTGTCCGACCAGCGCATCATCAGCACCGCGAGGTCGCGCCACGTCAGGCTCACGCGGTCGGAGAGGTCCTGCAGCACGCCGCCGCCGGACACGCGCGGCAGCGGCGGTCGCGTGACCTCCAGGACGTCGAGCCGCTTCTCGTCGGCCTGGTGGTAGAGCTCGTAGAGCACCGCGGGCTTGATCGACGAGGCCGTCGGGAAGGGCTCGTCGGCGCGCAGCTCGATCGTCGTCCCGCTGGCTGAGGTCCTCGACGTAGACGCCGAGCACGCCGTCGAGCCGTGCGTCGACCGCCTGCACGCGCGCGTGCAGCTTGGCGAAGAGCTCGGCGGGCTTGGCGGGAAGCGGGGCTGCCGCCGCCGGCGTGGCGCCGACGAGGGCGGCGGCGAGCGTCCAGGCGGCGGCGGGGCTCAGGGCTGTTTCCATGCTTTGTCATACCTCACGACGCCGGTGGGGCCGATCACGAGCCCGCGCACCTCGCGGCGGTACGCGGTGAGCACGGCCGAGTGGTAGAGCGGGACGAGCGGCAGGTCGTTCTGGACGAGGTCCTGAGCCTGCCGGTAGAGCGCGAGCCGCGAGGCCGGCGAGCGGTCCTGGCGCGCCCGCTTCAGCAGGCCGTCCATGGCGGCGCTGCGATAGCGGCTGCGGTTGGTGGTGCCGATCGAGCCCGAGTCGAAGAGCGCCGTCAGGAAGTCGTTCGGGTCGAGCGTGTCCGCGCGCCAGCCGAGCAGCGCCAGCTCGTAGTCCCCGCGCGACGTGACGGCCACGTGCTCGGCCCAGCTCTCGATCTCGCGCAGGCGCACCGTGAGCCCGATCCGTCCCAGGTCGTCGCGGATCCTCGCCGCCACCTGCAGCGGCTCGAGCAGGTAGGGGCGAGGTGCCCGCGAGACCGTGAGCGTCGGCGCGAATCCCTCGGGCAGGCGCGCGTCGGTCAGCAGGCGCCTGGCGGTGTCCCGGTCGAGCGTCAGCTCCCGCGCCCGCGTGTCGGGCGGGAGCAGGCCCGGAGGCAGCGCCGCGCTCGCGGGCTCGGCGTGGCCGGCGAGCAGCTCGCGCACGAGACCCGCGCGGTCCATCGCCTTCGAGAGCGCGCGCCGCACGCGGACGTCCGAGAACGGGCTGCGCTCGTCGTTCACGGCCAGGAAGGTGAGGTTCAGCCCGGGCTGCGCGTCGAGCGTCACGCCCTGGTGCGAGCGCAGCTCGGCGGCCTTCTCGGGGCTGAGCGCCTCGGACGCGTCCGCCTCGCCCGCGGCCAGCGCGCGGGCGAGCGCCTCTTCGCTTGCGAAGCGGCGGAACAGCAGGCGCTGCAGGCGCGGCGCGCCCGCCCAGTGCTCCTGGTAGGCGGCGAGCTCGACGAGCCCCGGCTTGGCCGCGACGAGCTGGAAGGGCCCGGTGCCGACCGGCGTGGCTGCGGCGAGCCGCGCCGGGCTCTGCATCGCGAAGAACGGCTGCGAGAGCGTCGACAGCAGGGCCGCGTTCGGCTGGTCGAGCGTGATCTCGACCACGTGCGGCCCGAGCCGCGTGGCGTGGCCGGGGAAGCCGCGCTCGCTGCGCAGGTGCTCGAGGTTCGCCGCGACCGCCGCGGCGTCGAACGCAGAGCCGTCGTGGAAGCGCACGCCCTCGCGCAGCGTCAGCGTCCAGACGCGCTGGTCGGGCGTGGCCCACGCCGTCGCCAGGACGCCCTCGGGGCGCAACGACCCCGGGCGCATCCGCACCAGCGTCTCGCACACGTTCGCCACGATCTCGGCGGCGACCAGGTCGGTGGCCCGGTGCGGCGCGAGGCTGGCGGGGTCGCTGAGCGTGCCGACCACGATCGTGTCCGGCGTGGCCGCGGCCGCGAGCGCTATCGCCAGGAGCGGGCCGGTCACGCCCGCGATTCTAGTACGTCACTCGTAGCGCAACGCCTCGATCGGATCGAGGTTGGCCGCCTTGCGCGCCGGGTACCAGCCGAAGAAGATGCCGACCGCGGCCGAGAACGCGAACGCGATCAGGATCGAGGCGACCGTGATCGCGACGGGCCAGCCCAGGCTGTGGGTGATGGTCTCGCGAGACGGCCACGCCGAGCACGATGCCGGCCAGCCCGCCGACCAGCGAGAGCGCGATCGCCTCCGCCAGGAACTGGCGCATCACGTCGCCGGTCTTGGCGCCCACCGCCATGCGCACGCCGATCTCGCGCGTGCGCTCGGTGACGGAGACCAGCATGATGTTCATGATCCCGATCCCGCCCACCAGCAGCGAGACGGAGGCGACGCTCATCAGCAGCCCCGTCATCGTCTCGGCCATCTGCACGCGCGTCGCGGCCATCTCCTCGATCGTGCGGACGCTGAAGTCGTCGCTCTCCGGGTTCGGGATGCGGTGGCGCGCGCGCATCAGCCGCGTGATCGCGACCGCGGTCGGCTCGACGAGGTCGCTGCTCTTGGCGGTGATCGAGACCTGCTGCAGGTAGGTGATCCCGAGCAGCTTCTTCTGGACGGTGGTCCAGGGCGCGAGCACGAAATCGTCCTGGTCCTGCCCCCACTGGCCCTGGCCCTTCGCCGCCAGCACCCCCAGCACGCGGAAGGGCATGTTCTTGAGGCGGATGATCTGGCCGACCGGGTCGCCGTCGGGAAACAGCGTGCGCGCCACGGTGGCGCCCAGCAGGCAGACCTTGTCGGCAACCTGCACGTCGCGCGCGGTGAAGTTCGCGCCGTCGGCGATCACCCAGTTGCGGATCACGAGGAAGTCCTCGTTGCCGCCCTCGACCTGGGTGTTCCAGTTGGCGTTGCCGGCGATCACCTGCGCGCGCGGCCGCGAACCCCCGGCGTGAGGCGCGCGATCGTGGGGACCTCGCGCGCGACCGCCTCGGCGTCCTCCTCGCGTCAGCGTCTGGGTCGTGCCCGAGCCCTGGGCGGCGCGGCCCGGGCCGCCGAAGCTCCCGGACGAGAGGTAGATGAGCGTCGTGCCCTGGCTCTGGATCTGCTCGTCGATCGCGGCGCGCGCGCCGGAGCCGAGCGCGATCATCGCGATCACCGAGGCGACGCCGATGATCACGCCCAGCATGGTGAGCGCCGAGCGCACCTTGTTGCGGCGGATCGCCAGCAGCGCCACGCGGAAGGTCTCGCGCAGATCCATGACCCCTCCCTCAGACCTCTGCCTCGACCGGAGGCATCGACAGCAAGCTCGGCCGCGGCGTCGCGGCGGCTCGGGCACCGGCTCGTCGCTCTTCAGCTTGCCGTCACGGACCGTGATCACGCGCGTCGCGTAGCCGGCGATGTCGGGCTCGTGGGTGATCAGCAGCACCGTGATCTGGCGCTCGCGGTTCAGGCGCTGCAGGATCTCCATGATCTCCACGCTGGTGCGGCTGTCGAGGTTGCCGGTGGGCTCGTCGGCCAGGATCAGCTCGGGGTCGTTGACGAGCGCGCGCGCGATCGCCACGCGCTGCTGCTGGCCGCCCGAGAGCTGGTTCGGCGTGTGGTGCGCGCGCTCGCCGAGGCCGACGGCCGTCAGCAGCTCGAGCGCTTTCTGGTGCCGCTGCGGCGCGCGCAGGCCGCGGCCGTTGTAGAGCAGCGGCAGCTCGATGTTCTCGAGCGCGGTCGTGCGCGGGAGCAGGCTGAAGTTCTGGAACACGAAGCCGATCTTCCGGTTCCGGAGCTCGGCGCGCTCGTCGCGGTCCATGCCCGAGACGTCCCTGCCTTCCAGGAAGTAGTGCCCGTTCGTCGGCCGGTCGAGCAGGCCCAGGATGTTCATGAGCGTCGACTTGCCCGAGCCCGAGGCGCCCACGATCGCGACCATCGAGCCCTTCTCGATGTCGAGCGTCACGCCGCGCAGCGCGTGCACCGTGACGTCCCCGAGCGCGTACGAGCGCTTCAGGTCGACGATGCGGATGAGCGACTCAGCCAAGGCTCGCCTCAGCGCTGGCGGCGCTGGAACTGCGGATTGAAGGGATTGCTCGACGGCGAGCTGCCGGGGCGGGGCCCCGCGCCGCCTCGCGCGCCCGGGATCTCGGTGCCCGTGATCACGACGGTGCCCTCGGCCAGGCCGTCGCTTGATCTCGACGAACTGGCCGTCCGAGATGCCGACGCGCACCTCGACCGGCTTCGGCTTTCCGGCCTCGTCGAGCACGAACACCGTGCTCGGACGGCCGCGTCCCCAGCCCATGCCGCCGCCGCCCGCGCCGGACCGCCCGGGCCCCCGGGTCCGCCTTGCCCGCGCCATCCCTGCCGGCCCTGTCCGCCTCCGGGTCCCCCCGGCGCGCCGGGCGCGCCCGGTGCGCCCGCTCCTGCGGGAGCCTGACCGCCTGGCGCAGCCTGTCCGCCGGCTCCTCCGGCTCCGCGCTGCTCGCCGGCCATCGCCGCGCCGGGAATGCCGCCGCCCTGCGCCGGCCGCGCGCCGGACCACCCGCGCCCGCGCGGCGCGACTGCGGCCCTGGAACCCTTCGGGCCGGAAGCGCAGCGCCGCGGCCGGAACGCGCACCGCCTGCTCGGCCTTTCGCACGACGACCGAAACGGTCGCGGTCATCCCGGGCCGCAGCAGCATGTCGTGGTTGTCGACGGCGACGATCGTGTTGTAGGTCACCACGTTCTGCACGGCGGTCGGGTTGAGACGCACCTGCTCGACCTTGCCCGAGAACTCGCGCTCGGGGAAGGCGTCCACGTGGAACGAGACGTCCTGTCCCTCGCGCACGCGCCCGATGTCGGCCTCGTCGATCGAGGCGTTGACGCGCATCTTCGTGAGGTCGTTCGCGATCAGGAACAGGATCGGCGCCTGGAACGATGCGGCGACCGTCTGGCCCACGTCCACGTTGCGCGAGATCACGACTCCGTCGATCGGCGTCGTGATGATCGTGTGGCTGAGGTCGACCTCGGCCTGGTTGAGGTTCGCCTGTGCCTGGCTCTCGGCCGCCTGGTTGGCCTTGAGCTGCGCGACGGCGGCGTCGTAGTTGGCCTTCGCCGTCTCGAGATCGCTCTGCGGCAGCAGCTTTCCGGCGGCGAGCTCCTTGGCGCGCTCGTACTTCTGCTGGTTGTCCTGCACCTCGGCCTTGGCGCGGTCCACGTTGGCGTGCGCGGCCTGCACGTTCGCGCGCGCCTGGCCGCGCCGCGCCTCGAAGAGCGAGGGGTCGAGCCGCGCGACGACCTGGTTCTTCTTGACGGTCGAGTTGAAGTCGGCGTTCAGGGTCTGGATCGTGCCCGAGACCTGCGAGCCGAGCTGGACCGTCGTCACGGCCTCGAGCGTGCCGGTCGCTCCCACCACCTCGACCACGTCGCCGCGATCGGACGTACCGGTGGTGTAGCGCGGGGCGTCGCCGCTCCCGCGCAGCAGCAGCCAGCCGGCGGCGGCGGCCAGGATGGCGAGAGACAGCCAGATGAGCAGGCGGCGGTTTCGAATCGGCATGGACATCTCCAGTCTAGAACGTGCGGAGGGGGAGACGTCACAGGCCTTCGTAAGGAACGTGTAAAGCGGCCACAAACGACCGCTTCGACAGCAAGCTCCGGGCGGCGTTGCCGCGCGGGCGAAAAAGAAAAAGGGGGGCCAAGCGGCCCCCCTTCGAGCGGCCGGCGGGTCTACTGCCCGCCCGCCGCCGCGCCCGACAGCAGCGCCTGGCCGGCCTGGTTGTTGGTGCCGGAGCTCAGGATCGCCACCGCGCCGAAGCCGCTCACACCGGCCTCCTGCACGCGCTGGAAGTTGATCACGCTCTTGCGGTAGTCGGCGACCGCGCGCAGGTTGTTCACCTCCGCCTGCGCGAGGTCGCGCTGCGCCTGCGTGACGAGGAAGTTCGTGGTCATGCCCGCCGCGAACTTCTTCTCCTCCGCGTCGAGGCGCTGGGCGGCCAGCACGCGCGCGGCCTGGGTCGACTGCACGCGCTTGAAGCCCGACTCCACGCCGCGGCCCGCCGTGCGCACCTCGGCCGCGACCTGGAGCTCGAGCCGGCGGAACGAGGTGAGCGTCTGGTCCTTGCTGATGCGGGCCTGCGCCTCGGCCGCCTTCGCGCTGCGGTTCGGGATCGCGTACGAGACGTTGAAGCCGACCGTCCAGGTGGGGAAGTCGAAGCCGAACACCTCGCTCACCGCATCCCCGTAGCTGCCCGGGATCGTGTCGACGACCGGTCCGCCGAGCGGAGGGTCGCGGATCAGCTGGGTGCCGCCGGCGCCCGCGCCCCCATAGTTCGCGATGAGATCGAGCTGCGGCAGCTTCCGGCTCTTCGCGAGCGCGAGTCGGTAGTCCTCGTTCTCCAGGTTCTTGCGCGCCGCGACCACGTCGGTGCGGTTCTGCAGCGCGTTCGTGATCGCCGCGTCGAGGTTGACCTGCGATTCCGCGCCCGGGTCGACGGTCGCGCGGTCGGTCGGCTGGACCTTCGTGCTCCACATCAGCGGGTCGTTCTGGGGGAAGATCAGCCGCTTCACGTTGTCCTCGGCCTGCGCCAGGTCGTTCTCGGCGACGATCACGCCCTCTTCGCGGCTCGCCACCTCCGACTGCGCGGTCACCACGTCGAGCGGCGCCATCGTGCCGACCTTGACGCGGATCTCGTTCTCCTCCAGCAGCTTCTTGGCGAGCTGCAGGTTCTTCTGGTTGGCCGCGAGGTTGTCGATCGCGAAGAGCAGGTCGTAGTAGAAGCCCTTCACGGTCGCGATGGTGTTGATGACCGCCTGCCGGAACTGGACGTCGGTGATCTCGCGGTTCTTCTTGGCCAGCTTGATCTGCGTGCGCGCGGCGTTGGTCTTGAAGTTCTGCAGCAGCGGCTGCGTGAGGTTGAGCGAGAGGAACGAGTTGTAGACGGGGTTGAAGGTCGAGAAGGTGTTGTTGGTGTCGCGCTTGTTGTTGTTGAACGCGACGTTGAACACGCCGCCCGTGGGCAGCTGCTGCTGGACGCCGAAGTCCCAGAGGCCGGTCTTGGTGTTGACGGTCTCGCCGCCGCTGAACGCGTTCGTGCCCTTGGTGTCGGTCGAGCTCTTGGTCAGCGTGGAGAACAGGAACGGGTCGTAGTAGCCCTCCGCGCCCCGGACGTTCTCGGCGGCGAGCTCCGGGTTGTAACGCTCCACCTGGATGTCGACGTTGTTCTCGAGTGCGCGCGCGACGGCCTCGTCGAGCGAGAGCGGCAACGTCCCGCCCTGCGGCGCCGCGAACTTCGGCTGGGCCGGGGCGGTGGCGCTCGGTTCCTGAGGGGCCTGAGCGGAGGCCGGCGCGGGAATCACCAGCCCCGCCACGGCCCACATCGCAAGAAGCGCCCGAATCCTGGCTCTCATGTCCTTCATGTCCTCCACGGGTCTTGTCGGCGAGATGCGAAAGCGCCGAACGGCGATTCTACCCCACGCAGTCGCAGTGGACGGGTCCCCGTCCCCCGGCCACACGGGCGTCACTTCCTTCTAACGAGGGAGATGGCGCAAAAGATCCGACATTTTGCATTTCAAACAGGGCCAAGTGTCGAGGAGCCAAGCACAACGCGCGATGCTGCTCGCCGCGAGATGTTCAAAAAAGCTAACGGGCCGGGCGAGGTGCGCTTCGCCCGACCCGTCGCTCGTCCGGCCGTCCGGTCTAGTTGAAGCTGTAGCGCAGGCTGAACTGGATCTGGTACACGTCCGAGAGGCCGGCGGTCGACTCGAACGTCTTGTTGAGCAGCTCGCCGTTGACGACGCGCAGCCTGTAGCGCGCGGCACCATTGGCGTCGACAGCCGCGTTGGTGAGGGGCTGGTTGAGTCCTGCGGCGGTAGTCCCGACGAAGCGCTGGCCGACGCCCCAGTCGTGGCTGATCAGGTTGGAGAAGTTCAGGAAATCGGCCCGGAACGTCAGCGAGTGGCGGCCGGAGCCGATGTTCTTGAAGAGGTCCTGGGCCACGCTGAAGTCGAGCCTGTAGACCATCGGCAGGCGCGCAGCGTTGCGCACGGCGTACTCGCCCCGGTGCTGGCTCAGGTAGGGATCCTGGTTGATGTAGGCGTCCCAGGCCGCGGCCTGCTCGGTGGACGTGAAAGTCCGGCCGCCCGCGGCGAAGGTCTCGAAGTTCATCTCCGACTGGTTGCGGGGGATGTACAGGAGGTCGTTGTTGAAGCCGAGGTCGCTGTTCAGGTCGTTCGGGTAGGTGTAGCTCGCGACGCCGTTGGTGTAACCCTGCCAGAAGAACGAGAACGTCGTCGCTCCGAACTTCAGGTACTCGAGCCGATAGCTGCCGGTCAGGAACACGCGGTGGCCGGGGAACTGGTTCGAGTAGGCGACGGCAGGGTTGTTGGGATCGCTGGAGATATTGTTGCCCGTCCAGGAGCCGATTGCGATCGAGCCGGGATCGACCGTGTTCTTGGACTCTCCGTAGCTGTAGGCGCTCTTCAGGAAGCCACGGCCCTGGCTGAAGCGCTTCGTGAGCGAGGCCGAGGCGTGCCAGGAGTAGCCCTCGTTCTGGTTTCCGAGCACGATGGCGTCGGTCACGTTGGCGTTGATGCGGTTGCTCGTCCAGCGGGGACGGGTGTCGGCGCCGGTCAAGCTGGTCTGGGCGGCGGGCAGGTTGGCGTTGATGTACGAGATGCCGTTCACGTCCTTGCTGTAGATGAACTCGGCCGTACCGATCAGGTCCCAGGGGAGCCGCTGGTCCAGCGCGATGTTGCTGCGCCACACCTGCGGGAACTTGAAATCGGGATCGGTGAGCGCGAGCTGGTAGCTCGCGGGCGGTGCTCCCGTCACGTTCGTGGGCTTGTAGGCGTCCGGGCTGGGGTTGAACGGCCGCGCCCTCGTGTTGCGGACATCCTCAGACCCGGTGAGCGTCCCCGTGTTCCCGACCTGGTTGGAGATCCACACGTAGAGCGGGGGGCCTGTGAAGACCCCCGTGCCGCCGCGCACCTGCGTCGTCCGGTTGCCGTTCACGTCCCAGTTGAACCCCACGCGTGGCGACCAGAGCAGCTTGGCGTCCGGCAGCTTCGCCGTCTGGTACTGCACTGGGTTTCCACCCGCGTCGCGGAACGTGAGGGCATCCGCGTCGGCGTTCTGGAAGCCCGTGTCGCCGAAGGACGAGACGTCGACGCGCAGTCCGTAGGTGAGCTTGAGGTTGTGGCTGGCCTGCCACTCGTCCTGGGCGTAGACGCCGCCGTACCAGACGTCGAGAGGTTGCAGCGGCTCGGTCTGCCCGGGGAGGTTGTTCCAGCGCGTCTGGAAGATCGCGAGCGTCACCGGCGACGTGGTCCGGTTCGGGTTGGCGAGGTAGTCGTTGGCGTCGGTGTAGAAGTCGGCGAGCGAGTTGTAGACGTAGACGCCTTGGGATCCCGGGAAGAACACGTTGTCCGAGTGATAGCGCTCGACGGTTCCACCGAAGGTGAACGTGTGCTTCGAGCGGCTCCAGGTGAAGTTGTCCTGGATTTGGAAGGTGTGGTAGCGGAGCTGGTTCGCGGGCGTAAAGGGCTCGTAGCCGAAGGAAGTGTAGGTCGTGGTCGCCTCGCGGATGTCCACGAGCGGGAACAGCTCTCCGCTCTGCGGCCGGCTCTCGTCGTTCTTGGTGTAGCCCACGATCAGGCTGTTGGCCATGTTGGAGCTCAGGATCGCGTTCCACTCGCCGACGCCCGACTTGATGTTCTCGAGGATGGCGTAGTTGGTGTTCGCGAAGTTGAGGGCCGAGGTGCTGCTGCGGCGGCTGCCGGCGCCGAGCGAGCTCGAGGTCGAGGCCAGCACCGGCGTCTGCGAGTCCAGCTGCAGGTAGCGAAAGCTCACCTTGTTGCGGTTGTTGAGGTTGTAGTCGAGCTTCGCCAGGTATCGCTTGGCCGGCGTCTCGAAGGGGTAGTCTTCGTAGGCGCCGGTGTCGTAGCCGAAGTTCGTATTCAGGTACGCGCTCAGGGCGTCGAGGTCCGACGCGAGCACCCGCGTGACGTTGCCGCCCACGGCCTCGCCGCCCCTGTTCGCGCGGAACGTCGTTCCGGGCTGCGTGAACTTGTCGTTCTCGTAGCTGCCGAAGAAGAACAGCCTGTCCTTGAGGATCGGGCCCGAGGCCCAGCCGCCGTAGCGGTCGTAGTCGAAGGTGCCGGGATTGTACGTCTGGCCCTTCGCTTCCGTGCCGACGAGGCCGTTGTCGCGGGTCCACCAGTAGGCCGAGCCGCGCAGCTGGTTGGCGCCGCTGCGTGTCACCATGTTGACTCCGGCGCCGACGAAGTGGCCCTGGCGCACGTCGTAGGGCGCCACGTTGATCTGGATCTCCTCGACTGCAGCCGTCGAGATCGGCGTGACGCTCGTGCGGTCGCCCGGCTGCCCGCCGAGACCGAAGGAGTTGTTGAAGTACGAGCCGTCCACCGTGATGTTGTTGAGCCGGTTGTCCTGCCCGACGAAGCCTCCGCCGAACGGGCCTCCGGAGTACTGGGGGCTCAGGCGGGCGTAGTCGTTGATGCGGTCGTTGATGCTGGGCAGGTTCGCGATCACGTCGCGCACGATCGTCGTCGCTGCTCCCGTGCGTGCGGAGCTGAAGACCTCGGACGTCTGGGCCTCGACCGTGATCTCCTCCGTGATCGCGGCCTGGACCAGCCTGAGCTCGAGGTCGCTCGCGACGCCCAGGCTGATCGTCACGTCCTTGGTGACCTGCGGCTGAAAGCCGCTGATCGTCGCCGTGACGGTGTAGGGACCGCCGACCCTCATCCCCGGAAGGGAGAAGCGGCCGTCGGCCCTGGTCGTGGCCTCATAAGCGGTGCCGGACGCCTCGTGCACCGCGATGACGCTGGCCCCCGGGATTGCGGCGCCCTGCGCGTCCAGCACGACGCCGGCGATCGACCCGGTCGTCACGCCCTGTGCGTGGGTCCTCGCGACGGGAAGAGCCAGCAAGCCAAGCGCGAGCCACGCGACTCGCCTGAGGAACATGTGCTTCATTCGATTTCTCCTGGACTCATTTCGTCGAGATTGCGCTGCCACAGCGCTGAAGCGCCCTGTTCGCGGGGGTCGCAGAGGCACGACGGGCGTCGTCCGGATAACGGCTGATTGGCATCCTCGTGTCGAAGCGGTTGTGTGGCAGCCCGATTACTGGGCTACTGGTAGCGGATCCTATGTCCGTCTCCCTTGGGCAGTCAACGCCGTTTTACATCATCCGGGTCATGCGACGCCCGATTCGAAGGCGTGCTCCGGACGAGCTATGATCGCGGTCCACCAAGGAGGCGGCGTGATGAAGGTGTTACTTTCTTCCGACCAGATCCAGGCCCGGATCCTGGAGATGGGCAAGGAGATCGCCGCCGACTTTCAGGGACGCGAGCCGCACCTGGTGGGGGTCCTGAAGGGGGCCTGCCCCTTCATGACCGACCTCGCGCAAGCGATCGAGCTGCCCCTGACGCTCGACTACATCGCCGTCTCCTCCTATGGCAAGGCCACGAAGTCGTCGGGCGAGGTGAAGCTCGTGAAGGACCTCGACCAGGGCCTCGACGGCCGCGATCTCGTCGTGGTCGAGGACATCGTCGACACCGGTCTCACGCTGAACTACCTGATCAATCTCTTGAAGGCGCGCGGGCCGCGCTCGGTGAAGGTGGCGGCGCTCTTGTCGAAGCCGGCGCGCCGGCTGGTGAGCGTGCACGTCGACTACGTGGGCTTCACGATCGAGGACGAGTTCGTCGTGGGATACGGCCTCGACTACAACGAGCGCTACCGGAACCTGAAGGACATCGTGGTCTACGGCGGCTAGCGGCGGCCGCGCCGTCGTGTCCCAGCGCCCTTCCGGCCGAGCGCCCGCCGGACGTGCCCGTTCGCGGCGGCCAGCCGGGCGCGGGCCTCTGGAGCGGACACGCCGAGCTTCGACATCACGATCGCGGTCTTCACCTCGCCGCCTGCGCTCGCGAGCAGGCGGGTGGCGTCGGCGTCGTCCTGGCCCGTGGCGGCCGCCACGATGCGGCGCGTGCGGTCGACCAGCTTGGCCGAGGTCGGCTTCAGGTCGACCATCAGGTTCTCGTAGGCCTTGCCGAGCCGCACCATCGCGGCGGTGCTGATCGCGTTCAGCACCGCCTTGGTGGCCGAGCCGGCCTTGAGGCGGGTCGAGCCCGTGAGCACCTCGGGACCGCTGCGGACCGCGATCACGACGTCGGCCAGCCGGGAGAGCCCGCGCCCGGGCGCGCAGGTGACGAGCACCGTCCGCGCGCCGCGCGCGCGCGCGGCGGCGAGCGCGCCGCGCACGTAGGGGGTGACGGAGCTCGCCGAGATGCCGACCAGCAGGTCCCTGGGTCCGAGCTGCCCGCCCTCGTCGCGGCCGATGTCGTCGCGGTCCTCGGCTCCCTCGCGCGAGAAGAACACGGACTCGTTGCCGCCCGCCATCACGGCGCGGACGCGCCGCGGGTCGGTGCCGAAGGTGGGCGGGCACTCGGCGGCTTCGAGCACGGCGAGCCGCCCGCTGGTGCCCGCGCCGATCAGCACCACGTCGCCGCCGGCTTCGAGGACCTCCGCGGCGAGCCGCGCGGCCCGTGCGATCGGCCGGCGCTCGCGGGCGGCCGCGACGAGCGCGCGGCGATCCTCGTCGAGCAGCAGCGCCACCACTCGCTCGGTGGGCAGCGCGTCGAGCGTGCGGCTGCGCGGGTTGCGGCTCTCGGTGAGCAGCCGGGCCCAGCGGCTGCGCGCGCTCGCGCTCACAGGTTGCTGCCGTCGAACGGCAGCGGCAGCAGCTCGCCGAGCCGCCAGTCCTGGTCTCGCCCCGCAGGTTCACCATGTGCACGAGCAGGTCGCCGCAGAACTCCCACAGGATCTGCCGGCACGGCCCGCACGGCGCGGTGATGCGCTTCGAGTCGGCGGCGACCACGATCGCGTCGAAGCCGGCGAGCCCCTCCGAGAGCGCCTTGAACACGGCCACGCGCTCGGCGCACATCGTCAGCCCGAAGGAGGCGTTCTCGATGTTGCAGCCGGTCACGATCTCGCCGGCGTGCGTCTTCAGGGCGGCGCCGACCTTGAAGCGCGAGTAGGGCGCGTGCGCGCGCTTGCGCGCTTCGAGCGCGAGCGCCGCCATCGTCGTGAGCGACGAGCGCGAGGGGCGGCGAAGCGCCTTGGCGGGCCGCTTCTTCATGCCGGCCTCGCCGCGTCGGCCACGATCCGGCGGATGACCTCGATCAGCGCGCCCTTCACGCGCTCGCCGGTCTCGAGCACCTCGCGATGGTCGAGCTTCTGGTCGAGCACGCCGGCCGCCATGTTGGTGATGCAGGAAAGCCCCACCACGCGCACGCCCATGTGCCGCAGCGCGATCACCTCGGGCACCGTCGACATGCCGACCGCGTCCGCGCCGAGCGTGCGGAACATGCGGATCTCCGCGGGCGTCTCGAAGGCTGGGCCCCGTGAGCGCGAGGTAGACGCCCCGCTGCGCGCGCGCGCCGCTCGCGCGGCAGGCGGCCTCGGCCACGTCGCGCAGGCCGCGGTCGTAGGCCTCGCTCATGTCGATGAAGCGCTCGCCGAGCGCGTCCTCGTTCGGGCCGATGAGCGGGTTGCCGAGCAGGTTGATGTGGTCCTCGATCACCATCAGGTCGCCGGGCGCGAACTTCGTGTTGACGGCGCCCGCGGCGTTCGTCACCAGCAGCGTTTCGATCCCCAGCCGGCCCAGCACGCGAGCCGGGAACACCACCTGCTCGAGCGAGTAGCCCTCGTAGAAGTGCACGCGCCCCTTCATCACGGCGACCGGCACGCCCTGGCAGCGGCCGATCACGAGCGCGCCGCCGTGGCCCACCACGGTCGAGGCGGGGAAGTGCGGGATCTCGCGCGTACGGCACGCTCACCGCGCCTTCGAGGCTGTCGGCGAAGGCGCCGAGGCCGGAGCCGAGGATGATGCCCATCGCCGGCTGGAGCGGCGTGCGCGAGCGCAGCAGGCCGGCGGCCTCGTCGAGCCGCCGCAGCCGCTCGCTCACAGCAGCACTCCGGCGATGCAGGCGGTCAGGAAGTTGGCGAAGGTGCCGGCGAGCAGCGCGCGCAGGCCGAGCCGCGCCAGGTCCTGCTTGCGCTCGGGCGCGAGCGCGCCGATGCCGCCGATCTGGATCCCGATCGAGCTGAAGTTGGCGAAGCCGCAGAGCGCGTAGGTGGCGATCGTGAAGGTGCGCGGGTCGAGCGTCGCCTTCAGCGCGCCGAGCTTGCGAGTAGGCGATCAGCTCGTTCAGCACCATGCGCGTCCCGAGCAGGTCGCCGATCACGAAGGCGTCCTTCCAGGGCACGCCCATCACGAGCGCGAGCGGCATGAACGCGTAGCCGAGGATCGACTGCAGGCTCAGGGAGACCCCGGCCAGGCCGCCGAGCTTGCCCAGCAGCAGGTTCACGAGCGCGACCAGCGAGAGGAAGGAGATCAGCATCGCGGCGACGTTCAGCGCGAGGTGCAGCCCCTCGCTCGTGCCGCGCGCGGCGGCGCCGATCACGTTGGCGTCCACGCGCTCGTCGGAGAGCTTGACGGTGCCCGCGGTCTCGGGCGTCCCGGTCTCCGGGACCAGCATCTTGGCGAGCAGGATCGTCCCGGGCGCCGTCATGATCACGGCGGCGAGCAGGTGCTTGGCCTCGACCCCGAACGCGATGTAGGCGGCCATGATGCCGCCGCTGACGTGGGCCATGCCGGACGTCATCACGCACATCAGCTCCGATTGCGTCATCTTGTTGAGGAACGGCCGCACCGTGAGCGGAGCCTCGGTCTGGCCCATGAAGATCGAGGCGGCGACGTTCAGGCTCTCGGCGCCGCTCGCGCCCATCAGGTGGGTCATGAGCTTCGCGCACGGCGCGCACGATCACCTGCATCACGCCCAGGTGGTAGAGGATCGCGAACATCGCCGCCACGAAGATGATCGTCGGCAGGACCTGGAAGGCGAACACGAAGCCGAGCGCCGCCGTGCCGCTGAGCTCGCCGATCTTCACCGGGAGCTGTCCGCCGCCCGGTACGCCGAGGGCGCCGAAGACGAAGTCCGAGCCGACGTACGAGAGGTCGAGCACGCGCGTGATCTTGGCGCCGACCCAGGAGAAGACTTCCTGGCCGATCGGCGTCTTGAGCACGAAGAGCGCGAGCACGAGCTGCAGCCCGAGCCCCCAGGCGACGGTACGGCCGCGGATCGCCTTGCGGTCGGTCGACAGCGCCCAGGCGATCGCCAGGATCACGACTATGCCGAAGAGCGAGAAGAGTCGTTCCATGTGGCGGCGAGCCTCCCTAGTCGAGGATTTCGAGGACGAGCGGTCGCGCGCGCGGGCGCCTCGGCGCCCACCACGATCGCCTCCCGCAGGCGGGCGAGCGCGTCCTCGCGCCGGGAGCGCCTTGCCGACGTGCACCGTCACGATCGGCTCGCCCGCCGCGACCGGGTCGCCGACCTTCTTGTGGAGCACGAAGCCGACCGCGGGGTCGATCTGGCCGTCGACGGTCTCGCGGCCGGCCGCCGAGCAGCATGCCCGACGTGGCCGATCGCGCGCGCGGCGATGCCGCGGCACGCGCCCGTCGCGCTCGGAGCGCACCTGGATCGTCTCGGCGGCCTGCGGCAGCAGCGAGAGGTCGTCGCACGACGCGCGGGTTGCCGCCCTGCAGCTCGATCACTCCGCGGAACTTGCGCGAGCCCGGCGCCGGACTGCGAGCGCGTCGCGCACGCGCGCCCGTGCCGCGTCGAGCGATGGGCCGAGACCCGCGAGCTGGAGCATCCAGGCCGCGAGCTCGATCGAGAGCGACTCGAGGTCCTTGGGGCCGCGGCCCTTGAGCGTCTCGATGCACTCCGCCACCTCGAGCGCGTTGCCGACGTTGCGCCCGAGCGGCTGGTCCATGTCGGTGATGAGCGCGGCGACCTTCTTGCCCATGCCGCGGCCGATCGCGACCATCGTCTCGCGCCAGCGCCTTGCGCGTCGTCGAAGCGCCTTCATGAACGCGCCGTCGCCGCGTCTTCACGTCGAGCACCAGCGCGTCGATGCCCTCCGCCATCTTCTTGCTCATGATCGAGGCCGCGATGAGCGGCAGGCTCTCGACCGTGGCGGTGACGTCGCGCAGCGCGTAGAGCTTGCGGTCGGCGGGCGCGATCTCGGGCGTCTGGCCGATCAGGCCGAGCCCGCAGTCCTTCAGCACCGCGCGGAACGCGCTCGAGGCGTCAGCCTGACGTCGGAAGCCCGGGATCGCCTCGAGCTTGTCGAGCGTGCCGCCGGTGTGGCCGAGCCCGCGGCCCGAGATCATCGGCACGTAGACGCCGCAGGCCGCGGCGAGCGGCGCCAGGATCAGGCTGGTCTTGTCGCCCACGCCGCCCGTCGAGTGCTTGTCGACCTTGGGCCCCGGCAGCTCGGAGAGGTCGAGCACCTCGCCCGTCCGCATCATCGCCTCGGTGAGCGCGACCGTCTCGGCCGGCGTCATCCCCCGGAAGAAGACCGCCATCGTGAAGGCGGAGGCCTGGTAGTCGGGCATGCTCGCCCTTCGGTGTAGGCGCGGACGAAGAAGTCGATCTCCTCGCGGCTGAGCTCGCCGCCGTCGCGCTTCCGCTGGATGACGTCGACCGCCCGCAAGCCGGACCCTTTCGGCCCTTGAGGCGCTCGACCTCGGCCCAGAGGTCGCGCTTCTGCGGGCGCGCCGCGGACGGCGCCAGCGGCGGCTCGGGCGGCTTCGGCATGCCGGCGAGCACCTGGTCCATCAGCGACTTCTTGTCCTGCTTCGCGACGCACTTGCGCTTGGCGGGCACCTGCGCGTGGCGGTAGTCGTGGGTGTTGTGGCAGGTCCGGCAGGTCACCTTCGCCACGGCCTCGCCGAACAGGCTGGTCACGTCGTGGTTCAGCAGCAGCCGGCAGCGCGGGCAGTAGTCGTCGATGACGTCACCGAGTCGGGGTGAGCGATCCGCCATGGATCCTCCGGGGAGTGGGCGGGCCGAGTAGTATAGCCAGTAGTCCGCAGTGACAATCCCCAGGGAGCCACCCAGGAATGCGGAACGCCGAGGTCATCCGGCAGTGGAAGATCCTCAAGACGATCGAGGCGGGCCGCTACACCACGCCGGCGACCTGGCCGCCGAGCACGGCGTCACCGAGCGCACGATCCGGCGCGACATCGAGGCGCTCCAGGAGGCCGGCTTCCCCCTCTACGACGACCGCGCCGACGGCAAGAAGGTCTGGCGCCTCGTCGAGGGCTACCAGCAGCGGCTCGACCCAGAGCTTCACCCTCGCCGAGCTGGCCGCGCTCTACTTCAGCCGCAACATGCTCTCGTTCCTGGGCGGCGCGCCCTTCGCCCAGGACCTGGAGTCGGCCTTCGGCAAGATCCGGAGGCGCTGCCCGCCGCGCAGCCTGCCCTACCTGGCGCGGATCCAGGAGCTGTTCTCCGCGCGCCCCGACCCCTGGAAGGACTACTCGAAGAAGCAGGACGTGATCGCGGCGCTCATCGACGCGATCCTCCACCAGCGCCAGGCGCGGATCGCCTACTACTCGTTCAACAGCCGGAGACGAAGTCCTACACGATCGACCCCTACCGCCTCGTCTACTACCGCGGCGGGCTCTACCTCTACGCGCGGGCCCACGAGTACGACGAGGTGCGCACCTTCGCCGTGGAGCGCGTGCAGAAGATCGAGGTGCTGGACGCAGGAGTTCGAGATCCCGGCCGACTTCAGCGTCTGCGAGTACGCGCGGCGGCGCCTTCGGCATCGCCGGCGGCAAGCCGGAGACGGTGGAGCTGGTGTTCGCCGCCGAGATGGCCGGCTACATCCGCGAGCGGTCTGGCACGAGAGCCAGACGCTGCGAAGACGGCCCGACGGCTCGGTGCGGCTCGCGATGGAGGTCGCCCCGGGCTGGGAGCTGAAGTCCTGGATCAAGGGCTTCCTGCCCCACGTGCGCGTGGTGCGCCCGGCCTCGCTGCGCGACGAGATCGCGCGCGACCTGGAGGCAGGCGCAGGACAGGCCTTCCCGGCGCAGGCGCCGGCCAGACTGAGGCGCCGGATCGAGACCAGCTCGAGACCTTCCCCAACCCCGAAGCCGGGCCGCGACTACACGATCAGCCACACCTGCCCCGAGTTCACCGCCGTCTGCCCCAAGACCGGCCAGCCCGACTTCGGGACCATCCGCATCAGCTACGTGCCGGACCGGCTGTGCGTCGAGCTCAAGAGCCTGAAGCTCTACCTGCAGCCGTTCCGCAACCGCGGCATCTTCTACGAGCACGTGACCAACGTGATCCTGGACGACCTGGTCGCCGCCGCTGAGCCGCGCCGGATCATCGTCGAGGGCGACTTCAACGTGCGGGGCGGGATCTCCACCGTGGTGCAGCGCCAGCTACGAAGCCCCTGCGAAGGCCCGCACGACGGAAGCGTTGAAGGCGCTCGCGTTCCTCGCGCGGCCGCTTCGTGGCCGGCGAGACGGCCGCAGGACGCGATCGCGCGCCGGCGAGCGGCTGCACGGCGCGGGGATCAAGGCCACCTTCGACCTGCTGGGCGAGGACGTCCTCGACCGCGAGGCGGCGCGCCGCGCGGCGGAGGCCAACAAGCACCTGCTGCGGCTGATCCCGCCGGAGCGTGGAGCGCAACATCTCGATCAAGCTCTCCTCGATGGGCCTCGACATCTCGCGAGGACTTCTGCCTGGAGCTGACGCGCCGGGATCCTGGACGCCGCCCGCGAGGTGGGCGGCTTCGTGCGCCTCGACATGGAGGGCTCGAAGCACACCCAGCGCACGATCGACGTCTTCCACGCGCTGCGCAAGCGACTACGACAACGTCGGGATCGTGCTGCAGGCCTACCTGCACCGCACCGAGGACGACGTGAAGGAGGCGGTGCGCGCGGGGCGACCGCGTGCGCCTGTGCAAGGGCGCCTACAAGGAGCCGCCCGAGCGTCGCCTTCCAGGACATGGACGACATCCGCGAGAGCTACCGGCAAGTGCGCGCGGCTGCTGCTGCGACAAGGGCAACTACCCCGCCATCGCCACCCACGACGAGGAGCTGGTCCAGGACGCGCTGGCCTACGCGCGCGAGCAGGGGATCGCCGCCGGCGCGCTTCGAGTTCCAGATGCTCTACGGCCTGCGGCCGCGGCGCTGGGACGAGCTGGTGGCCGCCGGCCACAACATGCGCGATCTACGTGCCCTACGGCACGCACTGGTTCCCCTACTTCTACCGCCGGCTGCGCGAGCGCAAGGAGAACGTCTTCTTCGTGCTGCGCAGCCTGTTCGGCGGGTAGGCCGTGAAGGCCGCCGTCTACCGCGGCCCGGGCGACCTGCGGGTCGAGGAGATCCCGCGTGCCCGGAGCCGGGCCCGGGCGAGATGCTGGTGCGCGTCGAGGCCTGCGGCGTCTGCGGCACCGACATCAAGAAGATCCAGAAGGGCCTGCTGCCGCGGCCCGCGCATCTTCGGCCACGAGATCGCGGGCACGGTGGCGCGCGCTGGGCGCGGGCGTCGCCCGCTTCCGCGAGGGCGACCGCGTGGTCGCTGCACCACCACATCCCCTGCCGGCGCTGCTTCTACTGCGCGCGCAGGCGCCTACGCGCAGTGCGCGCCTACAAGCAGAACGGCACCACGGCCGGCTTCGAGCCCGTCGGGCGGCGGCTTCGCCGAGTACGTGAAGGCGCTGCGACTGGATCGTGGAGCGCGGGCGCGATCCCGGTGCCCGACGGCGTGCGCGGCCGAGGAGGCCGCCTTCGTCGAGCCGGTCAACACCTGCCTGAAGGCCGTGCGCAAGGCGGGCGTCGAGCGCGGGCCAGACGGTGCTGGTGGTGGGCCAGGGGCCGATCGGCCTGCTGCTGATGCAGCTCGCGCGCTGGGCGGGCGCGGACGTGCTCGGCTCCGACACGCTGCCCGACCGGCTGCGAGATGGCGCGCCGGCTGGGCGCCGCCGCGGCGCTCGACGCGCGCGGGCGACGTCGTGCCGGCGAGGTGCGCGCGCTCACCGACGGGCCGCGGCGCCGACGTGCGCGCTCGTGGCCGCGCTGGGCCGGCGGCCGTTCGCACCAGGCGCTCGACGCCACGCGGCCGGGCGGCCGGATCGTCGTCTTCGCCGCCACCTCGCCCGGGCGAGACCGCCGAGCTCGACCTCGGGCGCGCTCTGCGCCGCCGAGAAGGACGATCCTCACGTCCTACAGCGCCTCGGTCGACGTGCAGGACCTGGCGGCGCGGCTCGTGTTCGCCGCGCGAGGTCCGGGTGCGCCGAGCTGGTCACGCACCGCTTCCCGCTCGAGCGAGGCGCCGCGCAGGCGGTGGAGCTGGCGGCGCGGCCCGCGCCCGGGCGTGCTGAAGGTCGTGCTGGACGATGGGCAGACCGCGAGATGAGCCGCGCCGCAGCATGAAGGCGGCCGTGCTCCACGGCAAGGAGGACGTGCGCATCGAGGAGCGTGCGACGTGCCCGCGCCCCGGGCCGGGCGAGGTGCTGCTGCGCAACGCGGGTGGCCCTGACCTGCGGCACCGACGTCAAGGTGTTCCGCCGCGGCTACCACGCGCGCATGATCGTGCCGCCCGCCGCTCTTCGGCCACGAGGTGGCGGGCGTCGTCGAGGAGGTGGGCGCCGGGCGTCGACGGCGCTGCGAGCCGGGCACGCGCGGTGGTGGCCGCCAACTCCGCGCCCTGCGGCGTCTGCTCCCTCTGCCGCGCACGGCCGCCAGAGCCTCTGCGACGACCTGCTGTTCTGGAACGGCGCCTACGCCGAGTTCGCGCGGATCCCGGCGCGGATCGTGCGAGAAGAACCTGCTGCCGCTCGCCGCCGGGCGTCGACCTTCCGGAGGCGGCCATGGTGGAGCCGCTGGCCTGCGTGGTGCGCGGCGTCGAGGAGAGCGGCATCGGGCCGGCCAGACCGTGGCGGTGATCGGCAGCGGGCCCGATCGGCCTGATGTTCGTGGCCCTCGCCCGCCTGCGCGGGGCGCGGGTGATCGCCGTGGGCCGCAACGCCGGGCGGCTCGCCAAGGCGCGCGAGCTGGGGGCCGACGACGGTGATCGACGCCGAGCGACGGCGAGGACCTGGCCGAGCTCCTGCGGCAGCGGAGCCGCGGACGGCCGCGGGCCCGACGTGGTGATCGAGGCCGTCGGCCTGGCCGAGACCTGCGGAGGCGGCGATCCGGGCGGTGCGCAAGGGCGGGCTCGTCAACCTCTTCGCCGGCTGCCCGGCCGGCGACGCGCGTCGCGCTCGACGCCCAGCGCCTGCACTACGAGGAGCTGACGATCACCGTCGACGTTCCACCACACGCCCGCGAGCGTGCGCAAGGCCTTCCGCCTGATCGCGGACGGCGAGATCGACCCGAGCGCGTTCATCACCGGCCGAGGCGCCGCTGGAGCGCCTGCCGGAGGTGCTGCGGCGGATGGCGCGGGGCGGCGAGGGCCTCAAGACGGCCATCCTGCCCTGGGGGGAATAGAAAGAAAGAAGGGGGCACGCTGGGCGCGCCCCCTCGAACAGCTACCGAGCCAGAACGGCTCGCGAGCTATTTCTTGCCCTTTGCGGCCTTCCGCTTGGCCCTCCGGACCTTCCTGCGGACGACTCGCTTCACCCTCCGGACCTTCCTCTTCAGCCTCCGGACCTTCCTGCGGACGACTCGCTTCACCCTTCTCTTGGTCGCCTTCTTGCGGGCGGCTTTCCGAGCGGGCTTCGCCTTCTTCTTCGTCGCCTTCTTGATGGCGCGCCGGGCCTTCTTGACGGCCTTCTTCACGTTCGCGCCGATGACGCTGCCGGCGGCGGCGAAGGCTTCCTTGGCTTCCTGAAACGCCCCGGCCACGGTGGGCTCGGGCTTGGGGGCGTCCGTCCCCGAAGTGGGTTCGTCCTGCATGCCGATCTCCTCCAGCAGATTCGATGCGGTGCCGGCTCACCTCGGAGCCGAGCCCCGGATGTCTGACGACTGCGCGACAGAGGGGCGAAGTTTCCCCCCGACCGCCCTCGACGTCAAGGCGGAAAAGCCCGTGGTTCGAATGTGAGCTAGTTGAGCGTCAGCCCCGCCGGCAGGTCGGCGAGAACACCGCAGTCGTCGCAGAGCGTGTATCCGCGACTGAAATCGTTCGCGAGCGGGATCGTCCGCAGCTCGAATGCGATCACCTTTCCACTGCGTGCGACGGACAGGACGGGAGAGCCGCACAAGGGGCAACGCGCCCCAACGGCGCTCGCGATGCTGGTGCCCATGTCCGCCTCCTTTCCGAGACCGGGTCGCCCCGTCTCACCTTCTTCGACGCGCGGACGGGTCAAAAGGTTCATGAAACGGCGAGGCGTTCACAAGGTTTAGCCCGGCTTCTGTAACACTTGTAACGTCAGCAGCTTACGGGCGAGCCTCGGCGTTCGCTTGCAGCACGTAGAGTGATACCGAGAGCCCGGGCGCGCGCAGCGCCGGCGGCGCCTGGTCGAGCGAGGTCTCCTGGATGTCGACACGTTCGCGGCTCGCCCGGAGCGTTGTGCGCCCGCGGGTCCGAAGCCGTGATCACGTAGCGGCCGTCTTCGTGGTCCAGATCGCGCCGATCACGTTCAGGTCGGGCGAGCGCGCGCTCCTCGCGAGGGGGTCGACGGCGCAGGAGCTCGTGGCGCTCCACGCCGCCACGCGTCGAGCGGAGCTCGCCGCCACGTGCGAGGGATGCGAGGCCGAGCGCCAGGCCTGCGAGCACGAGGCGGCCGCACGAGCGCACGCGCAATGGTACGTTGGCCGCGGCGTGACAGACTCGAGGCGTCCGGGGAATGAAGGGGGGCGGTCCGGCGATCTTCCTGTGAGGAGGTCGATCGGGCCCGAACGGGGTGTGGACCGCGACCAGCGCTTCGAGGCGGAGTTGGTGCCACAGCTGCGGCCGCTGTTCGGGGCCGCGTATCGAATGACTGGAAACGCCCACGACGCCGAGGACCTGGTGCAGGAGACGTTCCTGCGCGCCTATCGCGCGCTCGACCGCTTCCAGGCCGGCAGCAACGCGCGCGCCTGGCTGCTCACGATCCTGCAGCGCGTGCGCACCGACGCGTTCCGCCGTCGGCAGCGGCGCCCGCAGACCGTCGAGCTGACGGACGAGGGCCCGCAGCTCGCGGTGCCGCCCGCCCAGAACGCGCTCGCGTCGGGCTACGAGGACCTCGAGCGGGCGCTCCAGGCACTGCCCGAGGCTTTCCGCACGGCCGTCGTGCTGCGCGACGTCAGGACCTGAGCTACGCCGAGATCGCGGAGGCGCTCGGGGTGCCGGTGGGAACGGTGATGTCGCGCATCCACCGCGGTCGCGCGCTGCTGCGCGAGGCGCTCCGACCGAAAGGGTCCGCATGACCTGCGATCCCGAGCGCGTCACCGGTTTCGTGGACGGAGAGCTGCCGGCGGGGCTGGCGGCGGAAGTGGCCGCGCACCTCGAGACCTGTCCGGCGTGCCGCGCACAGGCTGAGGCGGAGCGGGAGCTTCGCTCGCGGCTTCTGCGCCTGCCGACTCCGGAGCTGCCCGCGCGGCTCGAGGCCCGCGTGCGCGAGGCGAGGCGGAAGCGCCCGCTCGCGGAGCGCGGCATGCGGTGGGCGCTGCCGTTGGCGGCCGTCCTCCTGCTCGGAGTCTGGCTCCGCGGATACGCCCCGTTCGTCGCCTGGGACCTCGCGCGCGACCACCAGCATTGCTTCTCGCGGCAGCCGCTCCGCGCCCAGGTCTCGAGCGGCGAGCCGCGCGCGGTGGCCGCCTGGTTCGACGAGCGGGGGACCGAGCTTCCGAGCTGCCCGCGCGCCTCGGCGAGCTCGCGCTCGTCGGCGGCCGCTACTGTCCGCTCGCCTCGCTGTCGACGGCGGCTCACGTCTACTACCGGTCCGCCTCGAGCCAGCTCTCGGTGTTCGTCGTCCCGCACGGGGTGCGCCTCGACGACCGGCTCGCGTCGCGCGCGCGCGGCGACAGCGTGCGGCTGCTGCGGCTCGAGGGCCAGGTCATAGGCATCGTCGGCGGGCGCGAGGCCGACGTGCGGGCCTTCGAGACGGCGCTGCGGCCGCTGTTCGCCGCGCACGCGTCGCGCTAGCGCGATGCACTACGCGATCCTCGGCAACGGCGTGGCCGGCATGGAGGCGGGCCTCGCCCTGCGCCGGCGCGACGCGAGTGCGCGCATCAGCGTGATCTCGGACGAGCACGATCACTTCTACTCGCGCCCCGCGCTCATGTACGTCCTCTGCGGCCAGCTCGACCTGCGCGGGACCGAGCCCTACGACCGCGGGCTCTACGAGCGGATGCGGTTCGAGCGCATGCGCGGCCGCGTGGCTTCGCTCGACCCGGAGGCGCGCGCGCTCCGGTTCGAGGATGGCCGGGTCCTCGCGTACGACCGGCTGCTGCTGGCGGCGGGCTCGCGCGCTCGGGAGGGAGCATGGCCCGGAACCAAGGGCCCCGGGGTCCATGCGTTCGTGACGCTGCAGGACCTGGAGGCGCTCGATCGCGACGCGAAGCCGGGCCGCCGCGCGGTCGTCATCGGCGGCGGGCTGATCGGCGTCGAGGTGGCGGAGGTCCTGCTGCGGCGCGGCCTGTCGGTCGCGTTCGTGATCCGCGAGAACTGGTACTTCCCGCTGGCGCTCGACTCGCAGGAGTCCGCGCTGGTGGCCGAGCACATGCGCGCGCATGGCTGCGACGTGCGCCTGGGCGCGAGCGTCGCGGAGATCGCGCGCGACACGCAGGGACGCGTGAGCGGCGTCCTCCTGGAGGGCGGCGGCGAGATCCCATGCGACCTGGTGGTCGTCTCCATCGGCGTCGTGCCCAACACGGCCTTCCTGGCGTCGAGCGGGCTCCGGCTCGCGCAGGGCGGAGCGGTCGAGGTGGACGACGCGCTGCGCGCGAGCGCGCCCGGCGTCTGGGCGGCGGGGGACTGCGCGAACGTCGCCTGGGCCGACGGCAGCCGCCGCCCCGAGCAGCTCTGGTACACCGCGCGAGATCAAGGCCGGGCCGCGGCGCGATCGATGTCGGACGACGACGTCACGTATCGCCGCGGGACCTGGTACAACTCCGCGAAGTTCTTCGACCTGGAATGGACGACCGCGGGCCACGTGCCCGCCCTGCTGAACTGGGACAACACGCCGCTCGATCCGGGGCCGCAATACCGGAGCTGGTTCCAGCGCGTGCCGGGGCGCGCGATCAGCCAGCGCATCGTGCTGGATGGGGATCGCGTGGCCGGCTTCAACCTGCTGGGAAGCCGCTGGAACCACGAGGTGCTCCTGGAGTGGGTCGACGGCCGCCGGAGCCTGGACTGGGTGCTGTCGCACCTTCGCGAGGCCCAGTTCGACGAGGAGCTCAGCGAGCCCTTCCGCGTGCTCGAGGGCGCGCGCGTATCCTGACGTCATGCAAGCGGGCCTCCTCAGCACCTACCGGCAGCCGGTGTTGGCCCGCGGCGCCCTCGCCTGGGCGCTCTCGGCCGTCCTGTCCGCGTTCTACCTGGTCCTCTACTTCACCGACGCGCTGACCCCCATCGCCCGCGCGTCCGGCCTGGGGGACAAGTGGACGCTCTACGGCTTCCTCTACACCGTCGCCATGGTCGCGGGCGGCGTGTACTTCCTGCGCCGGCACGGCAACAGCCGCTACGAGCGCATCCGCACGCTCGTGGTGGTGGCGGTGCAGATCGTCCTCGCGTTCGCGCTGCCGATCGTGATGAGGGTGTTCGGGGCCCAGGAGTACTACTTCAGCTACTTCTGGCCGCTCAAGATCGAGTACCTGTACCCCTCGGTCATCCTGAAGCAGCCGTTCCTGATCGTGGCCTACAGCTTCCTGGGCTCGCTGGTGGCGTTCCCGGTGCTGGCCTGGTTCCTGGGCAAGCGCTTCTACTGCTCGTGGATCTGCGGCTGCGGCGGGCTCGCCAACACGGCGGGCGAGCCGTTCCGCCACCTCTCCGACAAGTCGGAGGGCGCGTGGAAGGTCGAGAAGGTCTCGATCTACCTCGTCTTCGCCATCGCGGTCGCGGCGACGGCCGTGGTCTGGGTCAACTGGGCGGTCGGCCAGCAGCATCCTGCCTTCGCGTCGTTCGCGTTCGGCGTGCAGAAGTGGTACGGCTTCGCGATCGGCGCGATGTTCGCGGGCGTCCTGGGCGTCGGCCTGTATCCGCTCATGGGCACGCGCGTCTGGTGCCGCTTCGGCTGCCCGATGGCGGCCCTGCTGGGGATCATCCAGCGGTTCGGCCGCTTCCGCATCACCGTGAAGAAGGACATGTGCATCTCGTGCGGGAACTGCTCGACGTACTGCGAGATGGGCATCGACGTGCGCTCGTACGCGATGGCCAACGCGGACGTCCGGCGCGCCTCCTGCGTCGGCTGCGGCATGTGCGCGCACATGTGCCCGCGCGGCGTGCTCAAGCTCGAGAACAAGCCCGTGCGGTTGCAGGCGGGCCAGCCGATCCGCGTCTACGCGGTGGAGCCGTAGCATCCGGGCTACGCTCAGTGCGCGACAGCTTGCGGCCCTGGAGGACCGCCTCGCAGACCAGCGGTGGAATCGCCCAGCAGAACCAGGAGCACACCGTCAGCCGTTCGGTGACCGTACCCACGGCGGCCTCGTTCAGCACTGTAAAGAGCGCGCGAAAGGTGACGAACGCGGTCGTCGTGACGTAGCTGCGGACCATCCATTCCTTGTGCTGGTCGTAGAGGCGGAGGCGTATCGCGACGACGGCGAGGCCGGTCGTCACGAGCCATGCCGTCGCGAGGCCCGCCAGACCAGCCCCGAAAACCCAGCCGAAGTCCGTGTGGAGCGCGAGGTAGTAGGCGGCCGTCGCGCGTCGCACCCACGCTCGCCAGATACACCGCGCCGAGGGCGCGGTGCAGCCCGAGGCGGCGCCGCGTGAGCCCGAGCCAGAGCTTGACGGGGCCCGAGAGCAGAGCCACGATGCCGCCGACCACGTGGAGCAGCAGCCAGTAGCGCCTGGGCCAATACCAGCGGAACTGCGCCTCGGTCACGCTGAAGTAGGGCACGGCCGCGTCGAAGACGAACACGAGGCCGACCGCCGCCACCAGTCCCAGCCCGACCAAGGTGCCGCGACCGGAACGCGCCCCGGCCGCCGGAACCGTCAACGCCTGGCTCATTGGATCCACCTCCGCTGCTGCGTAATGTGCGGCCGGGAGACCCCGGAAGTCGTTCGGACCGCCGTCGGATTGCGTTCGGATTTCGCGTGGAGGGGTCGGCCGGACCGGATCGCTTAGAATCGGGGCGACGTCAGATGCGGACGCAAGCGAGATCGACCGGGGCCTCCGAGCTCGCACTCGGCGCTTGGCGCGTGCGCCCGGCACTGAACCAGATCAGCGACGCCGCGACGTCCCGCCGCCTGGAGCCACAGGTGATGGACCTGCTGGTGTTCCTGGCGGCGAGCGGCGGGCGAGTCGTCTCGAAGGACGAGATGATCGACGCGGTCTGGGAAGGCCGATTCATCGCCGAAGCGACGCTCACGCGCTCGATCGCCGATCTGCGTCGGGCGCTCGGCGACACGGAGCCCGAGCGTCGCTACATCCAGACGATCGCCAAGCGCGGATACCGGCTGATCGCGCCGGTCTCCGAGGTCGCGGAGGCCGCGATCGCCCTGCGATGCCACGACTGCGCCTTCACGCCCGTCGCCCGAGGAACCGCCGAGCCTCGTGGTGCTTCCCTTCAGCAACCTCGGTCCGCCGGAGGACGGCTACTTCTGCGAGGGGCTCACCGAGGAGGTCATCAACGTCCTGACGCGCATTGCGGGACTACGCGTCATCTCGCGCACGTCCGCGTTCGCGGCACACAAGGACGGCGGCGACGTCGCCGCCATCGGGCGCAGGCTGGGAGTGACGCACGTGATCGAGGGCAGCAGCCGCCGGGCGCCCGGACGCGTTCGCGTCACGGCGCAGCTCGTGCGCGTCGGCGACCAGGGCCACCTCTGGAGCGATCGCTACGACCGCAGCGCCGAGGACGTGTTCGGCGTGCAGGACGAGATCGCGGAGGCGATCGCGCGTCGCCTCGAGCTGACGCTCGGCGACCGCGCCCGCGAGCGGGCCGCTCCGACGAGCAGCCCGGACGCCTACTCACGCTACCTCGAGGGCGTCATCACTTCCAGAAGGGCACGCGCGAGAGCCTCGAGCGCGCCGAGGCCTGCCTCGGCGAGGCCGTGAGGCTCGATCCGTCGTTCGCCGTGGCGCACGACGCGCTGTCCGAGGTCTTCTGGTACCAGGGCTTCTACGGGCTCAAGGTGCCGAAGGACGCCTTCACGCAGGCGCTCTGGGAGAGCCTGCGCGCGCTCGAGATCGACGACCAGATGGGCGAGGCGCACGCGCTGCTCGCGATGCTGCGCAAGGAGCTGGACTACGACTGGGCGGAGGTCGACCGCGAGTTCGCCGCGGCGCGCGCGCTCGCGCCCTTCTCGCCGGTCGTGCGCCTGCGCCACGCGATCTGCGGCCTGATGCCGCACGGCCGCACCGCGGAAGCCGCCGCCGAGCTCGAGCGCGTGGCGGAGGCCGACCCGCTCTCGCTCGTCGTGCTGTGGTGGCTCTCGGTCATGTACTGGTTCGCGGGGGACCTCGCGCGCATGCGCGAGCGGACCGCGCGGATGCGGGAGCTCGATCCTGCGCACCCACTGACGTCGATGGCGCTCGGATGCCTTCGGCTGAGCGACGCCGAGCCGTCGGAGGCCGTGACGTGCCTCGAGAAGTCGATCGAGCTCGCCGGACGCCCGCCCTGGCTGGTGGGGTGGCTGGGCCTGGCCTGCGGCCTCGCGGGCCGAGCCGAGCAGGCTCGCGGGCTGCGGGCCGAGCTGCTGGCGCGGAGCCCGGCTGCCAACGTTGCACCGACGGCGCTGGCGCTCGTCGCGCTCGGCCTGGGCGATCTCGACGACGCGTTCCGCTGGCTCGACCGCGCGGTCGAAGTGCGCGACCCGCACGTGATTCCGCTGCGCTGCTACCCGCCGTTCGGCGTGCTGCGCGCGGACGCCCGATACGGATCGCTGCTCGCGAGGCTGCGGCTCAGTCCCGCGACCGTCTCGGGCTGACCGCCCGGCTCAGGGGAACTGGAAGCCCAGGGACTGGGCGAGGCCGCGGCACTGGATTCCGACCTGGCTCTCCTTGCTGCTCGAGGGGCCGCCCACCCAGACGACACTGGTTCGGAACTCGCGCCCGTTCGCCGTCTCGACGAGCAGCTTGGACCCGACGTCCATCCGGCTGCTGACCACGACGCAGGCGCCGTGCTTGCTCAGCGTGACGATCTGCGCGGCCTCGTCGATCTCGACGCCGTCCGGCTGTACGGCCCGCACGCGGACGGGCACCGAGATCGACACCCGGGAGCTCTTGCGCAGGTGAAGCTGGCCCTGGAGCACCGGCCGATGGAGGATGCGGTCCACGAAGGCGGCGATCCGATCCCGATCGACGCCGTCGATGTTCAGGAAGCGGATGCCCATGCCGATCCCCTTCTGGACGTAGTTCACCGCGGCCTCGGAGATCACGGGTGTCTCCTGCGGCATCAGGCTGAAGCGCACCGTGATCAGATCGCGCTCCACGAAGGGCAGGCTGGGGTGATCGATGAACATGCCGCCGATGCTCAGGTCGGCCGCCTGGCTGGTGACGGTCGCCTCGAGCCCTTCGATCAGGATCGGCTGGAAAAGGCTGACCCGCGGATTGGTGCGGTACTCGAAAGCGAGGCGCCCCATGTGGAGGCGGATGCTAGCACGCGGCGCCAGGGCCGGGTGGTGCGAAGCCTCACCCCCGAGCGCGGCGTCGTAGCATTGCCTTCCATGACGAGCCCGGCGCAGCGACGGGGGCGCGGCTATGCCTACGCCCTCGGTGCCTACACGATCTGGGGGCTGATTCCCGCCTACTTCAAGCTCCTGACCGCGGCACCGGCGCTCGAGCTGATGTCGCACCGCGTGCTGTGGGCGTTTTTCATGCTGATACCGATCGCTTGGCGTCTGGACCGTTTCGCCGAGCTGCGGCTCGCGCTGCGCTCGCCCGCGGCGCGCCTCGGTCTGTCCGCGAGCACCGCTCCTGATCGCGGTCAACTGGCTCGTCTACATCTGGGCCGTCTTCGGCGGGCGCATCGTGGAGGCGAGCCTCGGGTACTTCCTCACCCCGCTCGTCAGCCTGGTGCTCGGCGTCGTGGTGCTGAAGGAGCGCCTGGAGCGGCCGGTCGCGATCGCCCTCGGCCTGGCGGCGTGCGGCGTGCTCTGGCTGGTCGTGCTCTCGGGCCGCGTGCCGTGGATCGCGGTGGCGCTCGCCCTGAGCTTCGGCTCGTACGGCCTCGTGCGAAAGCTCGTGCGCGGCATCGGCGCCGTCGCCGGCCTCACGGTCGAGACCGCGCTCCTGCTCCGCTGGCGCTCGGCTACCTCGTCTGGGCGCACGAGCGCGGGACGCTCGCTTTCCGCTCGGGATCGCCGCGCCTCGACGTCCTGCTCGCGCTCGCGGGTCCCGTCACGGCCATCCCGCTGCTGTTCTTCGCGGGCGCCGTCGCGCGGCTGCCGCTCTCGAGCCTCGGCTTCCTGCAGTACGTCTCGCCCAGCATGCAGTTCCTGCTGGCCGTGTTCGTCTACGGCGAGCCGTTCACCCTGGCGCAGGCCGGCGCCTTCGGCCTGATCTGGCTCGCGCTCGCGCTCTTCGCGGCGCACACCCTCCGCCGCGGCGCCGCCGAGCCCGTGATGGAGCCCTGAATCGGCCAGAATCACGCGATGCAGCTCGTCCTCGATCCCACGCGGCAGGCGCTCTTCGGCGACACCAACCGGCTGGTCGGCGAGGTCGGCGCGGCGCTCGAGGCGCTGGGCGTCGAGCCTGTCACCCGCAAGGCGCTCGCCGACGCGCACGCGCAGCTGGCGCAGCCGTTCCTGCTCGTCGTGGTGGGGGAGTTCAACGCCGGCAAGAGCGCGCTCATCAACGCCCTCGTCGGCTCGCCGCTCGTCGAGGAAGGCGTGACGCCGACGACTTCGAGCGTGGGCATCCTCCGCTACGGGCCCGCGCTCGAACGCACGCTGCGGCCCGACGGCATCCGCGAGGTCGGAGCACCCGCCCCGATCCTGCGCTCGATCGCGATCGTCGATACCCCGGGCACCAACGCCGTGCTGCGGGAGCACGAGGCCTTGACGCGCGACTTCCTGCCGCGCGCCGACCTGGTGCTCTTCGTCTCCTCGGCCGACCGCCCGTACACCGAGAGCGAGCGGGCGTTCCTCGCGGCGATCCGGGAGTGGGGCAAGAAGGTCGTGCTCGTGCTCAACAAGTCCGACCTGCTGCGAACGGATGCGGATCTCGCGGAGGTCGTCGCTTTCGTGGGCAAGCGGGCGGGGGAAACGCTCGGCGTCGAACCCCAGGTTTTCGCGCTGTCGGCCTGGGGCGCGCAGACCGCGCGACAGCAGGCCGACGCGGCGGCGCTCGAGCGCAGCGGTCTCCCGGCGTTCGAGGCGCAGGTGGGCGCGATGCTGGACGAGCACGGGCGCTTCCGGCTCAAGCTGCTGAGCCCGCTCGGCGTGGCCCGGCGCGCGTTGCGCGAGGCGGACGAGCGCGCCCTCGCGGGCCTCGGGGTGCTCGAGGGAGACACGGCCGCCCTGGCGGCGATCGAGGCACGCCTCGGCGGTCAGGAGGACGATCTCACCCGCGACTTCCGGCTGCGGCTGTCGGACGTCGAGAAGACGCTGCTGGAGTTCGAGCGTCGCGGCCACGCGTTCTTCGACGAGCGCCTGCGGCTCGGGCGCTTCCGCGAGCTCTTCGACCGCGAGCGGCTTCGCCGCGACTTCGAGGCCGAGGTGACCGGCGCCCTGCCGCACGAGATCGAGCGCAGGGTGTCGGGCATCGTCGACTTCCTGGTCGAGGCCGAGCTGCGCCAGTGGCAGGACGTGATGGCGCTGCTCGCGGAGCGGCCGGCCGCGGGCCGCGGCTCGGCGACCCGCGTCGACAAGCGCTTCGCCTGGGACCGCGCGCGGATGCTGGAGGAGGTGGGGGCCGCGGCGCGCGAGGCGGTGGCGCACTACGACGCCTCGGGCGAGGCGCGGCGGCTGGCCGAGAAGGTGCGCGAGTCGCTGGCGCAGGCCGCGCTGCTGCAGGTCTCG
The DNA here is from genome assembly GCA_963744315.1 of uncultured Acidobacteriota bacterium. GTDB lineage: Bacteria > Acidobacteriota > Vicinamibacteria > Fen-336 > Fen-336 > DATBSL01. The sequence goes on along the minus strand of CAVUTB010000020.1, from coordinate 152,744 downwards.
GCCCTCGGCCTCGGCACGATCGTGGCCGCGCTCGCCAGCACCACGGCCGCCGACGTCACCGGGATCCTGGCGGCGGGAGCGCTCTCGCTGATCGGCCTCTTCCTGCTGCCGGCGCGCCGCGAGAAGGCGCGCCGCGAGCTGGCCGCGAAGGTGAGCACGCTGCGCGAGCGGCTGATGCGCTCGCTCGGGGCGAGCTTCGATGCCGAGCGCGCACGGGCGGCGGCGCGGATCCGCGATGCGGTGGCGCCCTACGCGGCGTTCGTCGGCCGCGAGCAGCAGCGGCTGACCCAGGCGCGCGCGACGCTCGACGCGCTCGCGGCGCGGCTCGAGGAGCTCGTCGCGCGGGTAGGAGGGTAGCCGCTAGGCCAGGCCGGGCCAGTCGAAGAGCGGCTTGGCGGGAGGCCCCTCCGGCTGCCGGTTGGGATCGACGCCGCAGAGCTCGAGCACCTTGCCCTTGAACCACGTCTCGAAGGGGGCGTGGGATTCGGCGTAGTCGTGCGCCGCCGCAGGCAGGTCGTGGAGGTCGGTGCAGCAGATCACCATGTCGCCCGCGGGAGTGCTCTGCAGGTGCCAGCTCTCGCGCACGATGCCGTACGTCTTGTAGAACGTGCTGATTTCCCCTTGCGATAGCGGACTTCCGCGATGAAGGCGTCGAAGGCCTCGCGCTTCCCGGAATCAGCGGGAACGCCCGGACCAGCCGATGCATGGCACCCTCCTCGGTCAGCGCGTACCGGACTGCTCCGAGTGTACGCCCGCCGAGGCTAGAGGCGTTGCAGGCGGATCGAGCCGTCGCCGGTGTGGATGCGCAGCGGCTGGCCGCCCGCGCCGAGCGTGCCCTTGACGCTCGAGCGGCCGACCGAGCCGGTCACGGAGATCGGCTTGTCGAGCACGATGTGGCCATCGCCCGTGTGCGCGTCGATCTCGGCGCCCAGGTCCTCCGGCACGCGCAGCGTGATGCCGCCGTCCCCGCTCTTGAGCGACCACGCCTTCTCCACCTTGGACCCCGGCTCCACCACGGCCTCGATGCCGCCATCGCCGGTGCTGAGGTCCAGCTGGTCGAAGCGGCCGCGGACGTTCATCTGGCCGTCGCCGGTGTCGGCCTTGAGCTGCCCGCCGAGGCCCGTCGCGCGGATCGACCCGTCGCCGGTGTGCAGCTGGATCTCGCCCTGGAGGCCGTCCACGGTGATGCTGCCGTCTCCCGTCGAGATGCTGAGGCGGCCGGAGACCGGCTGCACCTCCACGCTGCCGTCGCCGGTGCGGACGTCGAGGTCGGCGCGCTTCGGCACCTGCAGCACCACCTTCACCGATCGGTGCCCGATGCCGGTGAAGCCGTAGCGCTTCGGCAGCCGCACCTCGATGTCGACGCGGTCGCCGCTCTGGCTCTCGGTGATCGTCACCTCGTCGGGGGCGATCTTCCAGCCCTCGGTCGTGACCCGAGCCGCGATCTCGGGCGAGTCGCTCGTCTCGATCCGCACGCTCCCGTCGTCCGTCTTGACGTGGAGATCCGCGCCGCCCTTCAGGGGATACCGGTGGGACCACTCGTCGCCCCGTGCGGGGCCCGCCGCCAGGCCAACCAGGGCCAGGCCCGCCAACCATGCCACGCGCATATCTCTCCCTCCTTCAGGACGACATCTCACGAAACGCACGCCGGACGCCAGCGGTTCCACGAAAACCGCCGTCCCCCGGTCGGGCCGCGGCTGCCGTCCCGGTGTAGGCTTCCGGCCTTCGGTGGAGGGGAGCCGATGAAAAGGCGCGAGTTCGTCTCCGTGGCCGGAATCAGCGGGGCCGCGACGCTCACGGGCCCCTGGCGCGCGGGTGCTGCGCCGGGCAGCCCGTCGCGCGCGTCGATGGTCGTCGGCTGCCAGCGTGCGCCGACCGACGCGCGCCGGCTCCAGCACTTCAAGCGCCACGGCGTCGACCACATCTGCGGCTATCCGTCCGAGGGCGATGGCGCGGCCGGCTGGACGGCCGAGTCGCTCCGTCGCCTGCGCGAGCTCTGCGAGTCGCACGGGGTCACGCTCGCGATGGTGGAGTTCCCGACGCTGTCGTCGGTCTCGATCGACCAGTCGGCGCGCAAGGCGATCATGCTGGGCCAGGAGCCCGAGCGCCAGCGCGAGATCGACGCGGCCTGCGCGATCATCCGGGCCTGCGCCGAGGCCGGGATCCCTGCGATCAAGTACAACATGAACCTGCTGGGGGTGTTGCGCACGGCGGACACCCCGGGCCGCGGCGGCTCGCGCTACAGCACCTGGAGGCTCGCCGAGGCCCGCGAGGACCCGCCGCTCACCGCCGCGGGACGGGTGAGCGCGGACACCGCCTGGGAGCGCATCACGCTACTTCCTCGAGCGCGTGGTGCCCGTGGCGGGGGAGCACAAGGTGCGCCTCGCGTGCCATCCGCACGACCCCGGCGTTCCCCCCGCGGGATTTCGCGGCGTGGCGCGCGTCCTCGGCACCGTCGAGGGGATGAAGCGGTTCGTGGAGATCCAGCCGAGCCCGTATCACGGGCTCAACCTCTGCCTCGGATCGACCGCCGAGATGCTGCAGCAGCCGGCGACGCGAGATCCACGAGGTGATCCGCTACTTCGGCGCGCGCGGCAAGATCTTCAACATCCACTTCCGCAACGTCCGCGGACGCCGGGACTCCTTCCAGGAGGTGTTCCCGGACGAAGGCGACATGGACATGGCAGCCGTGATGCGGACGCTGAAGCAGGTCGGCTACGCCGGGATGGTGATGCCGGACCACATGCCCCGCCACGAGGACGACCCGCGGCAGGACCAGGCCTTCGCCTTCGGCTACGGCTACATCAAGGCGCTGATCCAGGCCGTGGAGGCGTGACGCTCGCCGGGAGCCGCGAAGCCACGAGCGCGAGGACGCCCGCCTCGTCGGGCGGCAGGCCGCGCACCGCCGCCGGCCGCGTCCGCAGGGCCTCGCGCAGCGAGCCGTCGAGGTAGGCCTCGATCACGGCCGGGTGCACGTAGCAGCGGCGGCAGACCGCCTTGGTGTTGCCGAGGCGTGAGGCGACGCTCTCGACGGCGCGCACGACGTTCCGGCTCGCCTGCGTCCTGCCGCGCGCCGGCGGCAGCTCTCGCAGGGCGCAGGCGGCGAGCACGGTGCCCGCCCAGGTGCGAAAGTCCTTGGCGGTGAAGTCCGAGCGCGTGGCTTCGCGCAGGTAGGCGTTGACGTCCGAGGAGCCCACCGTGCGCCGCCGTCCCTCGCCGTCGAGGTACTGGAAGAGCGCCTGCCCCGGCAGCTCCTGGCAGCGCTTCACGATGCGCCCCAGCGTGCGGTCGGAGATCCGCACCACGTGGTTGCGGGCGCTCTTGCCGCGGAAGCGGAACTCGAGCCGCGAGCCCGCGACCGACGCGTGGCGCGTCCGCAGCGTCGTGAGGCCGAAGGAGCGGTTCTGGCGCGCGTACTCCTCGTTGCCGACTCGGATCAGCGTCGCTTCGAGCAGCCGCACCACCGCCGCGACGACCTTCTTGCGCGAGAGCCCGGGAGACCGCAGGTCGCGAGCCGTGCGGGCGCGGAGGGCCGGCAGAGTCTGGGCGAACTCGACCACCTTGTCGTACTTGGCGCCGTCACGCACCTGGCGCCAGCGCGCGTGGTAGCGGTACTGCTTGCGGCCGCGCGCATCGCGGCCCGTGGCCTGGATGTGGCCGCGCGCCGAGGGCGAGATCCAGACGTCGCGCCAGGCCGGAGGGATCGCGAGCCGCTTGATGCGGTCGAGCCGCGCGCGATCGCGCAGCGGCCGGCCGCGCGAGTCGACGAAGCGAAAGCCGCGACCGGCCCGGATCCGGCGGAGTCCCGGCGCGCCATCCTGGACGTAGCGAAGCCCGGCGAGCGCCGCCGCATGCAACGGAAGCAGGCCCTCGCGCGAGGGAAAGGCGCTCCGGCCGCCGGATGACGTCCGGGCGGCGGCTCGCAGCCTGAAGATCTGGCGCGCCCCTGGCTTCGCCATCGCGAGTGGTCTCGAGGGGACCCCGTTTGAAGATTTTTCAAAAGGCAGCCGCGTGCGAGGGACTGCCTCCTCGGAGCTACTGCAGCGCCTTGGAGGCGGTCGCGCTCGTCCTCGGCCGGGCGAGTGGCGCCGCAATCCTCGCCGCCGCTCCGCGCGTCGAGCACGCGCTGGAGCAGCGCATCCATCGCGGACCACAGACGTTCCCAGGACAGGTCGCGCAGCCCTTCCATGCGCCGCGTGAAGACGAGGTCGCTCCGCGCGAGCAGCTGGCGATGGCGGTCGAGCAGCTCCGCCGAGCCGCTCTTCACTGGAATGACGTCTTCCATCCAATCGTAGACGGTGGCGGCGGGCGTGAAGTACTCGGTGTAGCGGAGCGCCAGCGGCGTGTAGTACCAGAGCACGTGTCTCTGCACGCCCATGTCGCGCATCATCGCGGTCAGCAGGATGCTCTGGACGATGTCCACGGCCTCCGGCTCGAGGCCTCCCGGCAGCCTCGGCTGGAGCACGAAGACGCCATCGGCGGTGCTCACCTCGAGCCGCGGGTCCGCGGCTTCGCCGAAGACCGGCTCCTCGCAATAGAACACGCGGCGAGTGAGGCCGAAGCGGATCATGAGCTGCCGGGGACGTTCGGGAGCGGTGTCCCAGCGCAACGGCGAGAGGCAGATGAGATCGGGCGGAGGCGTCGATGTGGGCATTGGCGAGCTCCAGTGCCCGAGTGGCATGAAAGAAGCGTGCCGGGTCCGGTGAAAATCCTTCACCGGTGGCACTGCGCTTGCTCTGGAGTCGATCATGAGACGCATCAGCGTCCGGAGCGAGCCGGCGAGCCACAGGCTTCACTCGACGAGCGCGCGCCGGGGAGCCCTCGCCGGCGTGAACACGACCCTCGAGCTTCTCGCCCTTCACGCCGCGCGCTGGAGCTCGAGCTCGCTGGGGTTCGCCTTCGCGTTCGGCGTCATCCTGGTGTGGCTCGCGTGCGGACCTTTCCTGGGCTACTCGGACACCTGGCAGCTCGTGATCAACACGGGCACCACGATCGTGACTTTCCTGATGGTGTTCCTGATCCAGCGTTCGCAGAGCAAGGACGCGCTCGCCATCCAGCTGAAGCTCGACGAGCTCGTCGCGGCGATGTCCGAGGCGAGCAACGAGCTCGTGGGCGCCGAGGATCTCTCCGAGGAGGACCTCGACGCCCTGCATCAGCACTACCGGGAGCTCTCGGAGCGGGCGCGGCGCACGATGAAGAAGCCTGAAAAGCCCTCGTGAGTCGCTACAATCGAGGCCAATGCACGACGGCGCGACGGCGCGCGTACGCTGGCACCTGACGCACCCGCTGCCGCTCTTCGAGCACCTCGTGCTCCGCACCGAGAGCCACGCCTACAGCGCCGGCCTGGCGTTCTTCGCGCTCGTCGGCTTCTATCCGTTCTGCCTGCTGCTGGTCTGGGTCACCGGCGACCTCCTGCACTGGCCCGCGGGCATGACGGTGATCCGCGAGACGCTGCGCGAGTACTACCCCGAAGGCCAGGACTTCCTGCTGCGCAATCTCGAGGCCTCGGTCGAGCAGCACGGCAGCGAGCTCACGTCGCGAGCGTGCTGTGGATCCTGATGGGAGCGGCCGGCGTCTTCATCCCGCTCGAAACCGCTCTCAACACGCTCTGGGGCGTGCGGCAGCACCGTCCGTACTGGCGCAATCAGGCGGTGGGCTTCCTGCTCACGAGCGCGGGAGTCTGCCTCGCCTTCGTCTTCGTGCTGCTCACGGCGGCGCTCGTGAACGTGGTCGCAAGCCTCCAGCTCCCGCGACTGCCGGAGCGGGCGCTTTCCTATGCGGTGCTCCGCGGCAGCGCGCTCGCGGTCTCGGTCGCCGCGATCTTCCTGCTGTATCGCTACCTTCCGAACCACGAGGTGAGCTCGCGACAGGTGCTGCCGGCGGCGATCGCGGCGGGCGTCGTGGCGGAGGCCGTGCGCTGGATCTACCTGCGCGTGCTGCCGCTGCTCGACCTTCCGAAGAGCCAGGGCCCCTACTACGTCTCGATGAGCTTCGCGCTGCTCGCCTACTTCGAGGCCTTCGTGCTGCTGGGCGGGGCGTACATGGCCGCCCGGGCGCCGACGAGTCTGGGGCAGGCCGAAGAAGCAGAGTCCCGACGTTTGTAGAAGCCGCTGACCACCGACGAGGAGCGCCAGCCGCGCAGGCCTCAGGCGCGCGGTCGAGACTGGCGCGCGACGGGCGGCTTGCGCGCGACCGACCCCTTCGCCGCGCCCCGCGTGGCGCCACCGCGCCTTCGCGTCGTCGTTCGCGCCCGCTTCGTCGCCGCCGGCCGCCCGGGCTCGCTGCTCGCGCGCCGTCGCGAACCGAGCCATGCGGCGGCCGCGAGCCCCAGCCAGGTCGCGGTCCCGAGCAGCAGCCTCAACGGTCGTTTCATGGGTCCTCCTCTGCGCGTCGGCCTTCGCGCGAGATTCGTCAATGCCGCCTGCGCGGCGAAAAGCGCGACCCGCGCCAACGTGCCTCTCAGCGCGCCCCCCAGATCCCGAACGGGTTGATCGGCGTGCCCTCCCACCAGCGCCGCTCGGGGCCGAGCTTGAAGATGCTGAAGTGGAGGTGCGGCGTGTCCTTCGGAGCGTTGCCGGTCGTGCCGACGTATCCGAGCGCCGCGCCTTTTCGGACGAGGGCACCTTCCTCGAGCCAGGGGACGTAGCCGTCGAGGTGGGCGTAGTAGTAGCAGTAGGTCTGCTCGGCGTCGAACTGATAGACCGTGAGCCCGCCCCTCACGCTGTTGAAGAGCTTCACCACGCGGCCGTCGTCGACCGCCAGCACGCGCGTGCCGCGCGGCGCGAGGATGTCCACGGCCTCGTGCAGATGCCCGCCGCGGCCTTCCGCGAAGGAGTCGCGCAGCGTGTTGGGAGGAATGCCCTCCACCGGATAGAGCAGCGTACGCGCTCGCAAAGCGATCACGTCGGGTCCCAGGGCTGCAGGCGGGCGCGGGGCCGCGACGGCGTCGCCCGAGCCTGCCTGCTGCGGTGCTGGTGCCGTGGGCCCCGGGGGGCCGAGGATCCGAAGGCCCAGGAGCAGGAGGACGAGGACGATCACGCCGTACGCCACCGAGCGCAGGACATCCTTCACCACCGCGTGGCCCGCAGCTCGACGGGAGTACCCACGCGCACGAGCCCGGCGAGCTCGGCCGCGTCCCAGTTCGTGAGGCGGATGCAGCCGTGCGACTGCGTCTTGCCGACGGCCGCGGGCTCGGGGGTTCCGTGGATGCCGTGGTGCTCGAGCGAGAGGTCGATCCAGACGACGCCCACGGGGCTGTTCGGGCCGGGGGGAAGCTTCGCCTTCGCGTGGGAGGGGTCGGCGTCCCAGAAGAGATCCGGGTTGTAGGAGAAGGTGGGGTTCCTGGAGATGCCCTTGACCTCGAACTGGCCGAGGGGCAGCGGGTCGTGCTCGCTGCCGAGCGAAGCCGGGTAGCGGGCCAGGGCCTTGCCGTCGCGGTCGAGCGTCCACACGGCGAGGCCTTCCTCGTCGACGACGACGGTCTCGGCTTTCGGCACCGGAGAGCTCCCACGTTCGGAACCACGACCGTCTCGCCCACGCGGCCCCAGGCTACGCCGGGATTGAGGCGTTCGAGAAGCCGTGGGCTCGCGTGAAACCTCTCGGCGATCGCTTCGAGCGCGGAAGTGTAGGACAGCGCCGGAAGCCGCGCCTTCTCCATCATGTCGTCCGGGATCGCCTCGAAGGGACCGGAGACGTCCTCGGTCGTGAGCACATAAGAGAGGAGTGGGGGCGCGCCGCCCGTGCCGAGCGCCTCCCAGGTCGCGGCGTCGGGGTCCGCCCCCGAGCGCAGGCCTCTCTCCCGCTGGAATGCGGCGAGCGCCCGCCGGGTGTTCGTCCCGTCCTCGCCGTCGATCTCGCCGGGCGAGAAATGAGCCCGGTCGAGGAGCACCTGCAGCCGGAGCGTCGCCCGGGGTGTGTCGGGAGCGGCGCCTGCGATGGCGAGCGCCAGCAGCGCGAGGCACGGCCGCAGCACGGACCGCCTCACTCCACGAGCCGCGCGATCGTGGCCAGGCAGTCCTCCCATCGCGCGCGGTGGGCCTGACGCGAGGATTCGCTCGGGAAGCCCGTCTGCGTGAGCGAGAGCTCGGTCTTCCGGCCCTGCTCGCGGAGCTGCAGGGTCACCAGGCTCTTTCCGGAATCGCCGCGATCCGGATCGTCCTCCCATTCCCAGCTGAAGACGATCCTGTCGGGCAGCCGGATCTCGCGATACGTCCCGTGTATCGTGTAGACCTTACCAACGACGCTCACACGGAAGCGGAAGCGCCCGCCCGGCCGGGCCTGGAGCACGAGCGGCTCCGTCCAGACGGCACCGGGAGGCGCGAACCAGACCCTGGCCGCGGAAGGATCGATCCAGGCTCGAAACACTCTTTCACGTGACGCGTCGAAGTCCCGCTCGACGCGCAGCGCCGCCGTCGTCTCCAACATCGTGGCCATGCTCCACCTCCTCGCTCGGTGGCTTTTGCAAGGACCGGTCCAGGGAAAGACGCTGCGGCGGGCCCGAGCTCGGCGGTAACATCGCCGGGTCATGAGCGAGGCGCCGGATCCCTACCTGCGGCTCCACGCGGTGCGCGTCTTCGTCCGCGACCAGGACCGCGCCCTGCGCTTCTACCTCGACAAGCTCGGCTTCGATCTGGCCTTCGACGCCAAGCTCTACTCGGGCGAGCGCTGGGTCGCGGTGGCCCCGCCCGACGGCACGGCCGTGCTCTCGCTCGTCGCCCCGAAGCCGAAGTCGCCCGAGCACAAGCTGATCGGCCGCGCCACCCAGGTCGTGTTCGTGACCGAGGACGTCCCCGCGAAGTTCCGCGAGTGGAGGAAGCGCGGCGTCAAGTTCGCCCACGCGCCGCGCCTGCAGCGCATCAAGTACCAGCGGCCGCTCGCGGGCAATCCGGAGGGCCGCGAGTCCAAGACCGAGCCGGCGCCGGCCTGGGGGGCCGTGTTCGCGCGCTTCCAGGACGTGGACGGGAACTCGTTCGGGCTCGTCAGCTTCGACGAGGAGTCGCGCGCCGTCGAGGAGCAGCGGCGCGCCGCGGCGGCGAAGCTCGAGGCCGAGCGTCGCGCCCACCACGAGCTCGAGATCGCCCGGCAGGTCCAGGCCCGGCTCTTCCCCCAGAGCCTGCCGGCCTCGCGTACGCTGCACTACGCCGGCCGCTGCATGCAGGCGCGCGAGGTGGGCGGCGACTACTTCGATTTCCTGAGCCTCGGCCAGGAGCGGCTGGGGCTCGTGGTCGGCGACATCGCCGGCAAGGGCATCGCGGCCGCGCTGCTGATGGCGAACCTGCAGGCGAACCTGCGCAGCCAGTGCGCCACGGCGCTCGATCAGCTCCAGGTCTTCCTGCGCTCGGTGAACCAGCTCTTCCACGAGAACACGGTGGAGAGCGCCTACGCGACGCTGTTCTTCGCCGAGTACGACGACCGCGAGCGGCGGCTGCGCTACGCGAACTGCGGGCACCTGCCCGGGCTGCTGCTCCGCCAGGACGACACCATCGAGCGGCTGGACGCCACCGCCTACGTGCTCGGGCTGTTCCCGGACTGGGACTGCACGATCGGCGAGCGCCGACTCGATCCGGGCGACGTGCTGGCGCTCTACACGGACGGCATCACCGAGACGTTCGACGACGCCGACCAGGAGTTCGGGGAGGAGCGCCTGGTCGCGTCGCTCCGGCGGCACCGGAAGCTCGAGCCCGAGGACCTGGTCGCTTCGATCGTCGACGAGGTGCGGAGCTTCGGCCCGCACGAGCAGAGCGACGACGTCACGCTGATCGTCGCGAAGTGCCGCGAGGCCTGAGCTAGCGCCGCGGCGCCGGGATCTCGATCGGCACCGGCTCCACGCGCCAGACGTCGCGGCAGTAGTCGCGGATCGAGCGGTCCGACGAGAAGCACCCCATGCGCGCCGTGTTCAGGATCGACAGCCGCGTCCAGCGCTCGGGATCCCGGTAGGCGCGCTCCACGTCGGCCTGGCGGTCGAGGTAGGAGCGGAAGTCGGCGAGCAGCAGCCACGGGTCCTCGCCGAGCAGCGAGTCGACGATCGGCCGGAACAGCGAGCGGTCGCCGCGCGCGAAGCTGCCGTCCGCGAGCGCGTCGACCACCGGCGCGCAGCTCCGGGTCCGGCTTCGTAGCGCTCGCGCGGCCGGTAGCCGGCCGCGCGCAGCGCCTGGATCTCCGGCGACCGTGAGGCCGAAGAGGAAGAAGTTCTCGGCTCCGACCGCCTCGCGGATCTCGACGTTCGCGCCGTCGAGCGTCCCGATCGTGAGCGCGCCGTTCATCGCGAACTTCATGTTGCCCGTGCCGGAGGCCTCCTTGCCGGCCGTCGAGATCTGCTCGGACAGATCCGCGGCCGGGAAGATCGGCATGCAGTTCGTCACGTTGTAGTCGGGCAGGAAGGCCACGCGCAGCCGGCCGCGGGTCGGCGGGATCGGCGTTCACGACCTCGGCGACGGCGTGCACGAGCTTGATGATCAGCTTCGCCGTGCGGTAGCCGGGGGCGGCCTTGCCGCCGAAGATCACGGTGCGCGGGAGCGGCCGTCGGCCTCGCGGCTCGCGGCGCAGGCGCTGCCAGAGCGCGATCACGTGCAGCACGTTCAGGTGCTGGCGCTTGTACTCGTGGATCCGCTTCACCTGCACGTCGAACAGGCTGTCCGGGTCGCACGCGACGCCGGCCCGCGCCTCGATCACCGCGCCGAGGTCCACCTTGTTGGCGCGCTTCACCTCGCGCCACTTCGCGCGGAAGCCCGCGTCGTCGGCGAGCGGCTCGAGCTCGCGCAGCCGCTCGAGCTCGCGCGGCCAGCCGTCGCCGATCGCGTCCGTGACGAGGGCGGCGCAGGCCGCGGGTTGGCCAGCACCAGGAAGCGCCGGGGCGTCACGCCGTTCGTGACGTTCACGAACTTCTCGCGGCCACAGCTCGTGGAAGTCGCGCAGCACGTCGCTCTTCAGGAGCTCGGTGTGCAGCGCGGCCACGCCGTTGATGCGGTGGCTCCCGACGCTCGCGAGGTGGGCCATGCGCACCGAGCGCGGCGCCAGCCTCGTCGATCAGGCTGAGCCGCGCCGACGCGGCCGTCGTCTCCGGGGTAGCGCGCGCGGACCTCGTCGAGGAAGCGCCGGTTGATCTCGTAGACGATCTCGAGGTGGCGCGGCAGCACCGCGCCGAAGAGCTCGACCGTCCACTTCTCGAGCGCCTCGGGCAGCAGCGTGTGGTTGGTGTAGGCGAAGGTGCGCGCGCGTGGTCTCCCACGCCTCGTCCCAGCCGAGCGCCGTGGACGTCGACCAGCAGCCGCATCAGCTCCGCCACGGCCATCGCCGGGTGGGTGTCGTTGAGCTGCACCGCGTACTTCTCGGCGAGCCCGGAGAGCGGGGCGCCCTTCTGCAGGTGGATGCGGATCATGTCCTGGAGCGCGCAGGACGACGAAGAAGTACTGCTGCTCGAGCCGCAGCCGCTTGCCGCGCAGCAGCTCGTCGTTCGGGTAGAGCACCTTGGTGAGGTTCTCGGAGGCCACCTTCTGCTCGACGGCGCCCCAGTAGTCGCCCACGTTGAAGGCCGCGAAGTCGAAGGACTCGGCCGCCTCGGCCTTCCACAGCCGCAGCAGGTTGGCGTTGCCGTTGCGATAGCCGAGGATCGGCGTGTCGTAGGCCACGCCGCGCACGACGCGCTCGGGCAGCCAGCGCACGCGATAGCGCCCGCGCTCGCCGCTGCCGGGCTCGGTGCGCCCGCCGAGCCCGACCTCGAAGGCGATCTCCGGCCGCGGGATCTCCCACGGGTTGCCGAGCGCCAGCCACTTGTCGGTCTTCTCGACCTGCCAGCCGTCGTGGATCAGCTGGTCGAAGATGCCGAACTCGTAGCGGATGCCGTAGCCGATCGCGGGGATCGCGAGCGTCGCGAGCGAGTCCATGAAGCAGGCGGCGAGCCGGCCGAGCCCGCCGTTGCCGAGCCCCGGCTCCTCCTCCTGCGCGAGGATCCGGTCGAGGTCGTAGCCGAGCTCGGACATCGCCTGGCGCGTCTCGGCCTCGAGTCCCATGCCGAGCAGGTTGTTGGCGAGATGGGGGCCGAGCAGGAACTCCGCCGACAGGTAGACCACGGTGCGGCTCGCCTTCTTGTAGTAGGTCTCGCTCGTGCGCACCGAGCAGCGCAGCACCTCGCGCCGCGCCGCGAGCGCGAGCGCGAGGTAGAGGTCGTTGGGCGTCGCGCTCTCGGGGAAGCGGCCCAGCATCGTGAAGAGCGCCTCCCGGAACTCCCGCTTGACGATCTCGACGAGCTCGCGGTCCATCGGCCTCCCCGAGCGCCCGCGCGTGCGGGCGGGGCGCCGCACGATATGAGAGATCAGCGCGCGGGTGGCGTCAAGCTCGGGGCGGGAGTCGTGGTGCGGTTCTGGCTGCGCACGGCACCGGCTCCTGTAACATGGCGCCCGTCTCTCCTTGCTTCGGTGCTTCGCGATGAGCCTCGCCCCCGGCGTTCGCCTCGGGCCGTACACGATCGAAGCTCTCCTCGGCGAGGGCGGCATGGGCGAGGTGTACCGGGCGCGCGACTCGCGGCTCGAACGCGCGGTCGCCCTCAAGCTGCTGCCCGCGGCCGTCTCGAGCGATCCCGACCGGCTCGCTCGCTTCGAGAGGGAAGCGAAGCTGCTCGCCGCGCTCAACCATCCCAACATCGCCCATGTCTACGGCTTCGAGCAGGCGGCTTCGCCTTCCGGCCAGGCCGCCCACATGCTCGCGATGGAGCTCGTCGAAGGCGAGGACCTCGCCCGCCGTCTCGAGCGCGGCCCGATCGCGCAGGGCGAGGCGCTCGCGGTCGCCCGGCAGATCGCGGAGGCGCTCGACGAGGCGCACGAGAAGGGGCATCGTCCACCGCGATCTCAAGCCAGCCAACGTCAAGCTGACGCCGGACGGCCGGGTCAAGATCCTCGACTTCGGGCTGGCGAAGGCCAGCGCGACCGACGGACAGACCGGGGCGGCCACCGGCTCGGAGTCGCCGACGCTTTCGGCGCCGATCACACGGGCGGGAGCTGTCTTCGGCACACGGTCTACATGTCTCCCGAGCAGGCGCGCGGCCTTCCCGTGGACAAGCGGACCGACGTCTGGGCATTCGGCTGCCTGCTGTTCGAGATGCTCGCGGGTCGTCGACCCTTCGAGGGGCACACGACCACCGACACGCTCGCGGCGATCCTGTCGGCCGACCCTCGATGGCACGTGCTGCCCCCGACGACTCCGGAGTGGTTGCGCCGACTGCTGCGCCGATGCCTCGAGAAGGACGCAAGCCGCCGCCTGCGCGACATCGGCGACGCGCTCGCGGACATCGACGATCCGTCCGACGCCCGCGGGGACACGCTCGAGCCCGGCCTCACTCTCCCGCGGCTGCGGCGCCGCCACCGGCTGGTGCTCGTGCTCACGCTGCTGCTCGCGGGCATAGCACTCGCCCTGGCATGGCGCCGTGTCGGCGCCCTCCAGTCGGTCCTGCCCGCGACCGTCCGCACCACGATCGTGCTGCCGCGCGGCCAGAAGCTGTCCTCCGGCGATGCCACCTCTGCACTGGCACTCTCGTCGGACGGCCGCCGGCTCGCCTACGTCGCCGAGCAGGACGGCGGCACCCAGCTCTGGGTCAGGGAGCTCAGCAGCCTCGAGTCGAAGCCGCTCGCTGGAACGGTGGGTGCGACGCACCCGTTCTTCTCTCCCGACGGCGAGTGGATCGGCTACTTTGCGGGTGGCGCGCTGCAGAAGGTGGCCGCCTCCGGCGGAGCGCCGCTCCGCATCTGCACCGTGAAGGCGCGAAGCCTCGGCGCGAGCTGGGGGCGCGACGACCGCATCGTGTTCGCGCTGTGGGGGTCGGGGCTGCACGTCGTCGAGGCGAGAGGCGGCGAGCCCCGGCGCATCGGGACCCTCGAGGACGCGCGCTGGCCGGAGATCCTGCCGGACGGCCGGACGGTGCTCTTCACCACGCAACGAGCCTTCGCGACCATGTCCATCGACGGGAGCGCGTTCCGCGTGGCCGCGACGACCACCGACTCGCCGCTCGACGGACCCGCCGTCCTGGGGACGGGCACGCTGGCGCAGGCCCGCTACCTGCCGACCGGCCACATCGTGTTCGGCCAGGCCCCGGGCATCGTGCGCGCCGCGCCGTTCGATCCTGCGTCGGCACGCTTGACGGGTCCCGTCGCCTCGGTCGTCCAGTCCGTCGAGCGCGCGCGCAACGCCGGCGCGGTCTACTTCGCCGTCGCTTCGACCGGCGCCCTGGTCTACGCGACGACGGGTTACCGCCACCGCCTCGTCTGGGTCGACCGCAGCGGCGCAACGTCGCCGATCAGCGCCGACCGCGCGGCGTTTCGCAGCCCCCGCCTCTCCCCGGACGGCGCCCAGCTCGCCGTCGCCGTCAACGACGAGACGCGCCGCGGCGACGTCTGGGTCTACGACCTGCGGACTGGAACGAAGCGCCGGCTCACGCGCGAACGCCACAACGGCTGGCCGGTGTGGACGCCCGACGGACGGCTCATCACGTTCACCACCGCGGGCGGGATCGCCGAGGTGCCGCCCGACGGCAGCGCGGCGCCACGCGTGCTCCTGGCTCGCCCGGACGGCAACCCGCGATACCCGATGGCGTGGTCGCCCGATGGGCGCGAGCTGCTGTTCGACGTGGACGGGGCAACGGGCACGACCTCTCGGTGCTGAGCCGCGGCGGCGAGGCGCGCACCCTGCTGGCCGAGCCCTACAACGAGAGGAACGCCGCGATCTCGCCCGACGGCCGCTTCGTGGCCTACGTCTCGGACGAATCCGGGCGTGCGGAGGTCTACGTCGCGAGCTATCCGGGTTTCGGGGGCCGCGCCGGAATCTCGGCCGACGGCGGCACCCACCCGCGCTGGTCGCGTGACGGCCGCGAGATCTTCTTTCGCCAGGGAGACGCGCTCATGGTCGCGACTGTCGATACGAAGCGGGCCTTTCGGGCGGAGCGGCCGCGCCGGCTGTTCTCGGGCGCCTACGACGGTGAAGGCCGGCACGGGGAGTACGATGTCGCCCCCGACGGGCGCCGGTTCGTCATGGTCGAGGACGACGAAGCGTCGGCGCTGCGCGAGCTGACGCTGGTGCAAGGCTGGTTCGAAGAGCTGCGCCGGCTCGCGCCGCCGGGCCGCTGACGCCTGTGGCGTCAAGCTCGGGGCAGGAGTCGTCGGGAGGGCTAGTGGCGCTCGGCGAGTGCTATGTAGACCTCGAGCGGGAGCGCGATCCCGAGGTCGTCCGTGTGAGCCCGAAGCTCGTGCGCGAGCTCGTCCAGGAGCGCCGTGCGTGCGGGCGCGGCCAGCGACCCGATCGGTCCGGCGAGCGGGGAGCAGGCCGCCTCGCGGCGGACGAACTCTGCGGCCGACGGGTAGCGGATGCTCATGACCTCGATGCGAATCGTGATGGCGTCGAAGCCTCCGGCCGCGACGATCTGCCGGAGCTCCTCGACGCTCCAGGCAGGGAACGGGGAGCGCATCATGGCCTCGGCTTCGGCTCCCGCGTGGCGCCTCAGGCCTGCGGCCAGCGGAACGTAGCCGACGGCGTGCTCGATCGGCCGGCACACGAGGTCGCGAGCCGGCCCCGGGGGGCGAGCACGCGATGCATCTCGCGCACGGCGCGTTCCGCGGTCGGGCACGAACTGCAGCATCTGCTGGCTCGCCACGACGTCGAACGCGGCGTCGGGGAAGGGCAGGCTCGTGGCGTCGCCCTGGCGCCACTCGACCGGGGGGACGAGAGCGGCTCCCGCACGCTTCGCCACGCGCAGCATGCCCTCGTTCAGGTCGATGCCGACGACGCGTCCCTGCGCACCGACTGCGAGGGCGGCCGTGCGCGCGACGATCCCGGTTCCGCAGCCCACGTCGAGCACGCGGTCGCCGGGCCGGGGCGAGGCGAGCTCGAGCAGGCGCTGCGCTCCCGCCGCCATCAGCGCGGGCACCAGGTAGCGCTCGTAGGCTTCCGCGCTGTCCGACTCGAGCTGCCAGCCGCCTTCTGCTCTCGTGGGTCGCCGAGGTCGTGGTCATCTCGAGTGCAATGTAGGATGGCGGCGTGGGGCGAGGCCATGACCCGTCGTCCGGGTCGCATGCTCGCGCATCCGGAATCGAGGGCGACCTCTTGTCCGAGGTGCTCCGAAGCGTCCGGCTCACCGGTGCGCTCTTCTTCCTGGTCGACGCCACGACGCCGTGGGTCGAGGAGCTGCCTGCGGCCAGCGCCTTTGCGAAATTGCTGCTGCCGGAGGCGCAGCACGTCGTCTCGTACCACATCGTGATCCGGGGCTCCTGCTGGGGCTGGCTCGCCGGGAGCCCGGGCGCGCCCATCGCGCTCGAGCCCGGCGACATCCTCGTGATCCCGCACGGCGACGCCTACGGCCTGTCGACCGAGCGCGGGCTGCGCGCCTCGTACACGTCCGCGGAAGCGCTCGCCTTCCTGCGCGGGATGGTGAGCGGGGAGCTGCCGTCGGTGGTGAGCGAAGGCGGGGGAGGACCGGGCCGGCTCCAGGTGCTCTGCGGCTTCCTCGGTTGCGACGTGCGGCCCTTCAACCCGGTGCTGGCGGCGCTGCCCCGGCTGTTGCACCTGCCCGCGAGCGCGCAGCCGGAGGGCGGGCGTCTGGACCCTTGATCCAGTTCGCGCTGTCCGAGACGCGCGATCGCCGTCCGGGCGCGCGCTGCACGCTGCTGCGGCTGAGCGAGCTGATGTTCGTCGAGGCGGTGCGGCGCCATCTGGCCGCGCCGCCCGTCGAGGTCCGGGCTGGCTGTCGGGCCTGCGCGACCCTGCCATCGGCCGCGCGCTCTGCGTGCTCCACGAGCGGCCCGCGCAGGCCTGGACGCTCGCGCGGCTCGCGCGCGAGGTGGGGCTGTCGCGCTCGACGCTCGCCGAGCGCTTCACGCACTTCGTCGGCGAGCCTCCGATGCAGTATCTCGCCCGCTGGAGGATGCAGCTCGCGGCGCGTCGCCTCGCCGAGGAGGCCGTCAAAGTGAGCGCGGTCGCGCGCGAGGTCGGCTACGACTCCGAGGCGGCCTTCAGCCGCGCCTTCAAGAGGATGACGGGCGCCGCGCCGGCGAGCTGGCGCCGGGTCTCGAGCGCTCTCAGCCCTGCGGGACTTCCGGCTCCTCGGGCGGCGCCACCCACGCGGCGATCGTTTCGCGCGTCCAGTGGTGGTCGTCGTTGAGGTGCAGGATCATGGCGCCGAGCGCGAGGCGCTTCTTGCAGCCCTCGGGGCAGCTGCGCAGCGTGTACTCGAGGCAGTCGAACAGGCGCTCGAGATGCTTCGGCCGGATCCCCGTCGCGTCGAGCGGCAGGTGGTAGATGCCCTCGTACGCCGCGCCGAGAGCGCACGAGGCGCGCCGGCCCTGGTAGTACTCGCCGAAGGCCTGCTCCGGCCGCACGTGGGCGCCGTCGAGGATCGCCTTCGCGAGCGCGGCTTCGTCGTGCCGGACCTCGGCGCGCGTGGGATACCGAAGCTTGCCGTCGGAGCTCACGAAGGGCATCGCGGCCTCCCTGTTCAGACTTCTGAACGCCGCGCCCCAGACTTCTAGAGGTGATTCTACTCCCGAGCACAAGCGCCGCGTTCTTCCCGTTTGCGCCGCGCGCTCCTGAAGCTCAGCGGTCGAGGCGCGACGAAGCGCGTGCGAGCTCGTCGTCGGTGAACACCGCGAGCACGTAGGGCTGCGCTTCCAGCAGCGCGCGAATCGCCCCGAGCTCCAGGTGGAGCTCGCGCAAGCGGTCCGTGTCGATCGCGAGCTGCATGTTCTCGGGCTCGTAGTGCTTGACGAGCGCGCCAGCCTGCGGATCGAGCTTCGCGTGGACGAGCGACACGATGTCGTCGGTGTAGACACGCAGCTGACCGCGGGCGGGATCGGGCTCGGGCGGCATGCCATGGTCCGCGGTCAGCGCGAGCACGTAGCCGTCGCGGCCGACCTTGGCTTCGACGGCGGCGAGCACGCTCGCGACGTCGCGGTCGAGCGCTCCGAGCGTCGCCTGGAGCTCCGGCGAGTCTGGGCCGTAGCGGTGGCCGACGTAGTCCGGCGTCTTGAGGTTCAGCATCACGAGGTCGCTCACGTCGTCCGCTCCGAAGGGCTCGCGCTCGATCAGCAGCTTGAGCGCTTCGGTTTCGAAGCTCGAAAAGAGCGCGGTGCCGCGGATGGCGTCGAGCGTGCCGACCGCATGGCCCATCCAGGTGGCGTCGTCACCCTCGAAGAGCCGGCGCGCGCTCAGCCCCTTCAGGTAGTCGGGCAGCGGCCGGAAGCATTCGGAGCTCGTCTCCCAGACGCCGCTCTCGGCTCCGTAGCTCAGGGCGGTCACCGGACGTCCGTTGGCCAGGCAGCTGCCGTGGCCGGCGAGCGGGATGGCCGCGCGCGCGGCGCTGCCCTGGCCGACGATGATGGCGCGGCCGTTCGTCCGCAGGTTCCAGAGATCCGCGAGCGTCGGGACCATGAGCTGGCGCGGCGACAGGCCCGGATAGGCGTCGGCGGCTCGGCCCGCCACGCGGTCGAACCAGGCGTTGCCCACGATGCCGTGGACGCGCGGGTCCGCGCCGGTCGCGATCGTCGCGTGCGCGAGCCCGGTGATCGTGGGCAGGTAGTTGATCTCGGCGCCGCTGAACCAGGCGCCCTGGCGGCGCAGACGATCGAGCGTCGGCATGGCCGCGGCGTGGCGGTCGAAGTAGTCCTGTCGCATGCCGTCGAGGACGAGGAGCAGCACGAGGCGAGGAGGGGCGCCGCCCGGCTTCAGCACGGCGCTCTGGCTTCGGCCCGAGCAGCTGGACGGCATGGGGATGCCGAGCAGCTCGGCGAGCGTGGGAGCCATGTCCTGGTGGGAGACAGGCTCCGTGTAGACGCCGCTGCGCACGAAGCGGGGCCCGTAGAGGAGGAACGGGATGCGGCTGTCGTACGGCCACGGGCTGCCGTGCATGAACACGGTGGCGGCGCCGCGCTTCGTGATGATGTGGCCCGCCCGCGGCACGACCGCGAGCTGTCCGGTGCGTCCGGGATAGTACGCGCGCGCGAAACGGCGCAGCAGCTCGTCGCGGGAGAGCGCCGGCTCCTGGGCTTCGGCGGTCGACCGCGCACCTGCGAGCAGCAGGAGCCCGGCGATCGCCATCGCGAAGCGCGCCAGCCTGGGCCCTGTCGCCATCGCACCTCCAGTGCGCCCCACGAGGGGGAGATCATACCCGCCGTGTTCAAGGCGTTGAATTTTAAACAGACTGTTGCTTTTTAAACATCGAGCTGCTACAACGTGGGGGCATGCCCAGGAGCGACGGCGATCCGCAGGACCTCAGTCGCCGCGAGCGCGAGGTGATGGACATCGTCTACCGCCTCGGCCGCGCGACCGCGCTGAGGTGCGCGCGGAGATGGCGCAGCCCCCGACGGACGCGGCGGTCAGGACCACGCTGCGGATCCTGGTGAGGAAGGGCCGGCTGAAGCAGGAGTACGACGGGCCCCGTTTCGTGTATTTTCCGACGCTCGCGCGCGAGGCGGCGCGCCGGTCGGCGTTCCGCCACCTGCTCGAGACCTTCTTCGGCGGCTCCGCGCGCGGCGCGATGGCCGCGCTCGTCGAGATGGAAGACGCCGGCCTGTCGTCGACCCAGCGCCGCCGCCTCAAGGCGCTGATCGAAGACGCCGACGGGAAGGGGCGCTGAGATGGATGCCTCGGCCTGGCTCCTCGGCCTCACGCTGCGCTCGACGCTGTGCTCGCGGTGGCGCTCGGTCTCGAGCGGCTGCTGCGCCGCAAGCCGGCGGGCGCACGCCATCTGCTGCTTACGCTCGCCGCGGTCGGGTTGCTCCTGACGCCGGCGCTCTCGGTGCTGCTGCCGCGGTGGGAGCTTCGAGCTGGTCCCGCACTGGGTCGAGCCGGAAGCGCGCACGCTCGTCGAGACAGGCGCTCCGGCTTCGGTCGCGCCCGTCCTCGCAGGTGCAGTCCAGCCGCCGAAGGCGAGCAGCCATCCTAATGAGTCCACCGGCCGACAGTGCCGCGGACGGCCGGGAAGGGCGACGTCTCCGCTCTCGCTTGGCGGCGTCATCGTCGTGGTGTGGCTGGTGGGCGTCGCGGCCGCGCTCGTCGGACTGGCGCGCGCACTGCGCAGCGAGGAGCGGCTTCGGGCCACGACGCGTCCGCTTTCGGGGCCCTGGCTCGACACCGCCGTGGAGACGAGCCGCGCCGTCGGTCTGTCCCGGACGGTACCGCTGCTGACGTCCGACGCCATCGAGACGCCGCTGACCAGCCGCTGGCCGAGCCCCGCCGTGCTGCTGCCGACGGCGGCCGAAGGCTGGCCCGACGAGCGTCGGCGCGTCGTCGTCCAGCACGAGCTCGTGCACCTCGCGCGCGGAGACGCGTGGCGGCTGCTCGCGTGGCGCCTGGTCGCGGCCGTCTACTGGTTCCACCCGCTGGCGCGGCTGGCCGAGCGCCATGCCCGCCTCGTCGGCGAGCAGGCGCTGCGACGAGGCCGTGCTTCGCCTCGGCACGCGTCCCTCCACCTACGCCCGCCACCTGATGGAGATCGCCGAGTCGCTGCGCGTCGAGCCGCGGCGTTTCGCGGCGGCGCTGCCGATGGTCGACCGCGGCCAGCTCGAAAGGAGACTGCTCATGATCCTGGATGCCAACCGCAGCGCCGGACGCGGCCGCGTCGCGGCGGCGATCGGCTTCGCCGTCCTGGCCGCGACCGTCCTCGCGGTCTCGGCCGCCGCTCCGCTACGGGTCGTGGCGAACGCCGCGAAGCCGGTGGCGGCGCCCATGGTGGCGGCCGCCGGGGGCAGCGCCGATGCCGCCCGCTCCGTCTGCATCGACGAGACGAACGGCAGCTTCGGCACCTTCCAGGAGCGCGACGGCGGCGGCGGCACGAGCACCTTTGCGCTGCAGCAGCGCCTCGGAGACGGCCAAAGGCTCTGCGCGCGTGTGCGTGGCCCGGTGAGCTTCGACGCGAAGGACGGCTCGATTCGCGAGCTGGGTCCCGGCAGCTCCGTGCTCGTCGAGACGGGCATGGCGCAGCGCTCGCAGCGGATGCGGATCACGCCGGGGGACGGCGCGCCGCGCTACGAGTGGTGGGTGAACGGGGAGCCGCGCGCGGTGGACGACGCCGCGCGCGCCTGGCTCGCGGACGCCCTGAAGGTCGTCGCGGCCCACCGCGAGATCGGCTCGATCCAGGGCCACGTCGGGTCGCTCCAGGGAGAGATCGGCGGGATCCAGGGCGAGATCGGCGCGCTGCAAGGGGAGATCGGCGCGGTCCAGGGCCGCATCGGGGGGCTGCAGGGCGCGCTCGGCTCGCTCCAGGGCGAGCAGGGCGGCCTGCAGGGCGCGATCGGAGGCCACCAGGGAGCGATCGGCGGCCTGGAAGCGGCGCGCTCCCAGTCGTCGAGCGGCCTGCGCGCGGCAGATCGACCGCGAGATCGAGACGCACCGGGCGGCGATCCGCAAGCTCGAGGCCGAGCTCCAGGGCGGCGACCTCTCACGCCGCATGGCGAACGCGGAGGCGGAGCTGCGACGCGAGGAGGCGAAGAGCCGCGGCGAGATCGCGGCGCTCGAGCGCAAGATCGAGGCGGTGAACGCCGACGCGAAGATCCAGGCGCTCGAGAAGCAGATCGAGGACATCGACGCGGACGAGCGCATCCGCGAGATCGAGAAGCGGATGAAGCCGGCGCTCGACCGGCTGAAGGACGCCGTCCAGCGGCTCTCGAGCTGAGCCTTTTCAGCGCGCCCGGGCGCCGAAGAACGCGGGCTCCGCGGCGAAGCCGACGAAGCCGGGGACGAGCACGGCGACGAGCAGGAGCGCGAGCGCCGCGAAGAGCACACGGCGCCGCGGCGTGAACGGCGCGAGCGAAGCACCCGCGGCCGGAACGGCCGACGCCGCGATCAGGAAGATCGCAGGCAGCATCGGCAGCCGGAAGCGGTGGTGCCCGTGCACGACCACGTGGAGGAAGGTGTAGAAGAGCAGGAAGCCGACCAGCAGGATCGCCGGCCGGCTCCACGACAGCCGCGCGAGCCCGAGCACGAAGAGGCCCATCACAGCCAGGTAGGGCAGGACGGTGACGAGCGCCACGAGCCAGATCCCGAGCGTGGTGGGCTGCCCGTAGCCGCGCCGCCGCACGTGAACCAGCACCATGTTGTCGGCGGTCAGCAGGTGCGGGACCTCCTGCGCCGCCTTCTCGAAGAGCCACGCGGGCTGACGTGCCCGGATCGCGCGCAATCCCTCTTGCATCGCGAAGCGGTGCTGCGCGATGGGGCCCTGCTCGCCGCCGACCTCGTCGTACTCCGCGTACACCTCGCCGCGCGTGCGGTCGGTGTTGCCTTCGAGAAGCGCCCGTCCGCCCATGGTCGAGACGGGAACGAAAGCGGAGTAGCGGGCGTAGTTGCGCGCCGTCCAGGGCGCGACCGTCAGGAGCGCGACCGCCAGCAGCAGTCCCGCCTGGAGCAGGCTCCGCTTCCGGCGTCCCAGGGCCACCCACGCGGCCACGAGCGGCAGGACGTAGAGCGCGGGCTCGCGCGTCAGGGCGGCGAGACCGATCGCGAAGCCGCCCGTCGCGATCGGCAGCAGGCGGCCGGTCGTGTCGCCGGCCATCACGCGCTCGATCCCGAACCACAGCAGCAGCACGAAGACGGGCTCCGCCCAGAAATGCGCGGCGTACCAGGCGGAGACCGGGCAGAGCGCGACGAAGGCCGCCGCGAGCACCGCGACCCCGGCTCCGAAGCTCATCCGGCCGAGGCGGGCGACGACCGGCACGAGGAGCGCGCCCAGGAGCGCTTGCAGCACCTTCGTCGCCGTGAGCGACCCCATGGCGTGTAGCCGTCACCCCGATCAGGTAGGGATAGACGGGGGGATAGAAGATGAGGTCCGCGCGCAGCGGGTCGAAGCCTGCCGCCACGACGACGTCCGCCACCGCGAGCCAGGCTGGCTCGTCTCCGAGCGGGCGCGTCGGTGGCTCCAGGAAGACGACCAGCAGCCGGAGGACGAGCGCTGCCGCGAAGAGAGCGAGGACGGCGTTGGCGCGAAGACGCCCCACGATGCGGCGCCAGCATAGGAGGCGCCGCGACGAGCCGTCAAGGCGCCGCACCCAAGGCCGCTCCCGGGGTTTAGACTAGGCGCCCAAACCCATGAGCGACGGGCCCGAAGACGCCCGCAGCGCGAGCGACCGCTACCACACGTTCCTTTCGCTGAGCGGCGACGGCGTCGCCCGCTTCGCCGTGGTCCCGCCGCTCCCGACCGACGCCCCCGAGGACGACCAGCTCGACCACATCCTCCGCCACAGCCGGGTCGCCGAGTGCAACGAGCTCTTCGCCGGAATCTACGGCCGGCCCCAACGCGAGATGCTCGGCCTCGCCGTGAAGGACTTCATCCCGCTCGACGCGACGGCGCGCCACCAGGCGATCCGCGACTTCATCCGCGCCGGCTATCGCCTCGTCTACAGCGAGGAGGAGCATCCCGTCGCCGAGGGGCGCACGCGTTGGCTGAGCGCGAGCGGGCTCGGCGCCGCCGTGAACGGCCGGCTGCACGAGTTCTGGCTCTGCATCCGCGAGATCACGGAGCGCAAGCGGGCGGAGCTCGACAGCGAGCGGCGCGGCCGCATCCTCGAGGCGGTGGCGTTCTCGGCCGCCCGCCTGCTCCAGCCCGGGACGTGGCGGGCGCGCACCGACGAGGTGCTGGCCCGGCTCGGCGAGGCGGCCGAGGTGGCGCGCGCCTGGTTCGGCGAGAAGACGCAGCTCCCGGACGGCTCGGCGGGGATCGTGTTCCTCGCGACGTGGGCCCGCCCCGGCCACGAGGTGGGGCTCGACGACCCGCGCATTCGCGGTGGCGTCGCCGCTGCGCGACCTCGGCCTCCAGCCCCACCTCGACGCGTTCGAAGCGGGACGGCCGCTGGCGGCGCT
Organism: uncultured Acidobacteriota bacterium; assembly: GCA_963744315.1. Lineage (GTDB taxonomy): Bacteria > Acidobacteriota > Vicinamibacteria > Fen-336 > Fen-336 > DATBSL01. The sequence goes on along the minus strand of CAVUTB010000020.1, from coordinate 128,921 downwards.
CGTGCGCGACATGGCCCCTTCGGAGCAGGGCTTCTCGACCCGCATGGGCTCGCGGTCGTTCGTCGGCGTGCCGATCCTCTGCCAGAGGCGCTGGTGGGGTGTACTGGCCTTCGGCGAGACGCGCTACGAGCGGGTCTGGTCGGCGTCCGAGGTGGAGGCGCTCAAGGCGGCCGCGGCGGTGGTGGGGGCGGCGATCGAGCGCGAGACCGCGGACTTTGCGCTGCGCGAGAGCGAGGAGCGCTTCGAGCGCCTGTCGGCGGCGACCTTCGAAGGGATCGCCGTCACCGAGGAGGGCGTGTTCGTCGACGCCAACGACCAGCTCGCGCAGATGTTCGGCACGCCGCTCGCCAACATGATCGGCCGCCCGGTCCGCGACTTCGTGGCGCTCGACGACCGCGGGACCGTGAGCGCGCGCATGGCGAGCGGCGTCGAAGGGCCGTACCAGCACCTCGCGATGCGGGCCGACGGCTCGACCTTCCCGGTGGAGGTGCGGGCGCGCGCGCTGCCCCAGAAGGGGCGCACGCTGCGCGTCACCGCCCTGCGGGACGTCTCGGCGCGCGTGCGGGCCGAAGAGCGCCAGCAGCGTCTCGAGGAAGACCTGCGCCAGGCGGCCGAGGAGTGGCGCCAGACCTTCGACGCCCTCGACCTCGGCATCGTGCTGGCGGACGCGGAGGCGCGCGTGATCCGCGTCAACCGCGGCGCGCTGGCCGAGGCGCTGCCGGGGTCGTTCGCCGAGCTGCCCGGGCGCAGGCTCGACGCCTTCGGAAGCCGCGAGCCGTGGCGGACGCTCGTGCAGCTGCACCGCCAGGTCGGCGAGAGCAAGGCGTCGGTGGTGGCCGAGGCGCGCGACGCGGCGAGCGGGCGGGCCTTCTACGTCTTCGGCAGCCCGTGGTTCCGCGGCGAGCGCGAGACGCCCTGGCGCGTGCTCAGCTTTCGCGACGTCACGGCGTTCGTGAACCTGCAGGAGCAGCTGCGGCAGGCGCGGGTGATGGAGGCGATGGGCTCGCTGGTAGCCGGCGTGGCGCACGAGGTGCGCAACCCGCTCTTCAGCATCACGGCGACGCTCGACGCGATCGACTCGACGATGGAAGCGCGGCCCGAGTTCGTCGAGCACGCGGTGCTGCTGCGCGCGCAGGTCGGGCGCCTGACCCAGCTCACGCGCGACCTGCTCGACTACGGACGGCCGTCCGCCCTGCAGCGCACGCCGACGGACCTCGCCGGCGTCGTCCGGCGCGCCGCGCGCGCCTGCGCGGCGCTCGGCAAGCAGCGCGCGGTCACGATCGCGGAGCGGATCGCTCCGGACCTCCCGCGTCTCGCGCTCGACGGCGCGCGCATGGAGCAGGCGCTCGAGAACCTGATCACCAACGCGATCCAGCACGCGCCGCGGGGCTCGGTGGTGAGCGTGACCGCCGAGCACGCCGCCCTCGACGCGGAGCCTTGCGTCCGCTGCGCCGTGGAGGACGACGGCCCCGGCCTGGCAGCCGAGCACCTGGCGCGCGTCTTCGAGCCCTTCTTCACGCGGCGCAAGGGCGGAACCGGTCTCGGGCTGTCGATCGTGCGCCGGATCGTCGAGGCGCACGGCGGCCGCGTGACGGCGGAGAATCGAGAGACGTGCGGGGCGCGCTTCACGGTGTGGCTGCCGGTGGGGAATGCGGAAGGGAGCCAGAGTGGCTGAGCGGAAGATCCTGCTGGTGGACGACGACGAGAGCGTGCGGCTCGCGCTGGGGCGCTTCCTCGACGGCAAGGGCTACGCGCACGTCGAGGCCGACGGCGTCGCCGCGGTCCGCGAGCTGCTGCGCGGGCAGTCCGTCGACGCCGCGGTCGTCGACTTCTCGCTGCCGGACGGCGACGGCCTCGACGTGCTGCGCACCCTCAAGGCGCAGGACCCTTCGCTGCCGGTGCTGCTGCTCACGGGGCACGGCACCATCGACCTGGCGGTCAAGGCGATCAAGGAAGGCGCCGAGCAGTTCCTGACCAAGCCCGTGGAGCTGCCGGCGCTCTTGGTCGTGCTCGATCGGGCGCTCGATGCGAGCCGCATGCGCAACGTTTCGCTCGCGCGCAAGACCTCGAGGGCGCGCCGCCTCGTCGATCCCTTCTTCGGCGAGAGCCCGATCATCCACCGGCTGGCCGCGGAGGCCGAGCGGGTGGCGCCGTCGCCGCTGCCGCTGCTGATCCGAGGCGAGACGGGGACGGGCAAGGGCGTCCTCGCGCGCTGGATCCACCAGAACGGCCCGCGCGCGGACGAGCCGTTCGTGGACCTGAACTGCGCGGGGCTGTCGCGCGAGCTGCTCGAGACCGAGCTGTTCGGCCACGAGAAGGGCGCCTTCACCGGGGCGATCGCCGCCAAGCAGGGCCTGCTGGAGATCGCCCATCGCGGGACGCTCTTCCTCGACGAGATCGGCGACGTGGACCTGCAGGTGCAGGCGAAGCTGCTGAAGGTGGTGGAGGACCTGCGCTTCAGGCGGCTCGGGGACGTGCGCGACCGCCAGGTCGACGTGCGGCTGGTGGCGGCGACCCACCAGGACCTCGGCCGGCTGGTCCAGGAGAAGAAGTTCCGCGAGGACCTCTTCTACCGGATCAGCACGCTGCCGCTCGTGATGCCGCCGCTGCGCGAGCGCGGCCGCGACGTGGTGCTGCTGGCGCGCCGCCTGATGGAGACGATCGGCGCGGAGCTGGGCCGCGCGGGTGTGCGGCTTTCGCCGTCGGCGGAGACGTCGCTCGCCGCGCGCGGCTGGCCGGGCAACGTCCGCGAGCTGCGCAACGTGCTGGAGCGCGCGATCCTGCTGAGCGACAGCACGACTCTGGAGGCGTCGCAGCTGGGCGAGACCGACGCCCGCATCGCCGTCCCCGCGGAGAAGGCGGAGAGCGGGGGCATGACGCTCGCCGAGGCGGAGCGCCGGCACATCGAGGCCGTGCTCCGCGAGGCGCAGGGCGTCGTCCCGCGCGCCGCGGAGGTGCTGGGCCTCTCGCGTAGCGCCCTCTACGAGCGCATCAAGAAGCACGGCATCGCCGTGCGCAAGTCCGCGGCGAGCTGAGGACGCTCCGGGCGTTTCCGGCTTTCAGGACGACCGTCCCGACCGCCGGACCGCCGGGCGATCCCCATACGGTCGTTCCTTCTCGCCAACCCCCGTAGCGGACTGGGCTTAGGCCGTTCGCATTCGCCTGGCAGGGCTCTTGCCCTCTGCAGAGTCCGGGCGGGCTGTGGGGGCCTACGCGGCGACCTCGGCCGCAAGCTGATTTTCGAAGCCAGACGAGCGTGGGTCCGGGCCATCGATGCGAATTGCCGGCACGTAACGAGCCGCCCGACCAGGAGAACGAAGAAGCGATGGAAGCTAAAGGCCGCCGCAGGGCGCGCCCGCAGGTGCTCTTGCTCGACGACGAGGAGTCGATCCTGCTTCCGACGGCGACATACTTTCGCAGCCAGGGCTGCGATGTGGACACGGCGCGCGAGCCCGAGGAAGCGGAGGCTCTCGTGCATCACCGGAGCTACGACCTCGCGATCCTCGACCTGCGCGTGGGCGCTGTGGGCGGAGCGGCGGGGCTCGAGGTGCTGCGCGAGATCCGCAGGCACGACGATGCCACGAGCGTGATCGTGCTGAGCGCCTACATCTCCTCCGAGGTGGAGGCCGAGGCCTGGGCGCTCGGCGCGGACAGCGTGCTGAGCAAGCCCCAGCCGCTGCCGGAGCTGGCGCAGTCCTCGCATTGATGTGCGCTAGATCGCGGTGCAAGCGATGAGCTCTTCGATCGAAGAGGCGTCCTGGAGGGGCGCCTGGCGAGCGGCGGCACCCCTCGCTGCTACGCGGCTCCGGACGCTTCGCCGCGCGCGGACGCTTCCGTCTGCCGCGGGAGCCTGCGACGCAGGCCGGTCCGACCTGCTGCTCGAATCCGTGTGGCGGCGATGCCGCTGCGAAAGGTGAGGGAGCAGGGCGGTAGGCGGTATCCTCACGGGCGCGATGAGACCCGGGACCCAGCTCCGAGCGGGCGGCGGCATGGCCCTGATCTCGACGACCCTGGCGCTCATGGCCGGCGCGTCGCTCGCGCACGCACAGCAGGGCCCGATCCAGGACAACAGCTTCCTGATCGAGGAGGCCTACAACCAGGACCCCGGCTACGTCCAGCACATCAACGTGTTCTCGCGCTACGCCTCGAGCGGCGACTGGCTCTACACCTTCACGCAGGAGTGGCCGCTCGGAGGCGTGAAGCACCAGCTGAGCTACACGTTGCCCGTCCAGGACGTGAACTCGGAGCTCGCCGCGGCCGTCGGTCTCGGCGACGTCGCTCTCAACTATCGCTATCAGCTGCTCGGCAACGCCGACGCGGCCGTCGCGTTCTCGCCGCGGCTGAGCCTGCTGGTGCCGACCGGGCAGTGGAAGGAAGGGCTGGGATCCGGCGGCGTGGGGCTGCAGCTCAACCTGCCGCTGAGCTGGGTCTGGAGCAGCCGTGTGGTCACGCACTGGAACGCGGGCATCACCCACACCTTCTCGGCGCACGACGAGACCGGCGACGAGGCCGGGACCAACGCGTTGAACCTGGGGCAGAGCTTCGTGTGGCTCGCCACTCGGCGAGTCAACCTGCTGCTCGAGACCGTCTACGCCCGCTCGCAGGACGTGGTGAGCCCGGGCCAGACCGGCGCGAGCGAGGCGCTCTACGTGAGCCCGGGCATCCGCTGGTCCTACGACTTCAAGAACGGCCTGCAGATCGTCCCGGGCGTCGCCTTTCCGATCGGCGTCGGCCCCAGCAGCGGCGACCACGCGTTCCTGCTCTACCTCAGCTTCGAGCACCCGTTCCGCAAGACGAAGCCCTGAACGACGCGGCCGCTTCGCGGGTTAGAATTTCCGCGGAGCCTGTCCAATGTCCGAGACTGGCCAGCCTTCCTCCGCGAGAGCCTCGAGTGCGCAGGTCGAGATGAGCCGGATCGGTTTGCGCATGCTTCTGGCCGCGCTCGTCGCCGTGGCCGCCCCAGGCTCCGTCCTCGCGGAGACGCCGGAAGCGAAGGCGCAGGCGTTCCTGCGCCAGGTGATCCACCTCGACGAAGCCCAGATCGCGTCGATCGACAAGGGCGAGGTGGTGACGAAGGGGCTTCCGACGACGGACAAGTCGGAAATCGCGGCCTTCGGAGCCGTGAGGACGGGCGGCGACCTCGACCAGCTGGCGCGCCTGGCGCGTGACGTCCGCCGATTCCGCAAGGCGCCGCAGGTCCTCGAGCTGGGCGTCTTCTCGACGCCGGCGTCGCTGTCGGACCTCGAGGGTCTCAGCCATCCTCCAGACGACATCGCCGCGCTCCGCAAGTGCAAGCCCGGCAGATGCGACGTCAAGCTCGGGACGAAGGGCCTCGAGCAGATGTCGAAAGTGAACTGGTCGGCGCCCGATGCCGAGACGCAGGCCGTCGCCATCCTCAACCAGGGCATCGTCGACTACGTGAGCGCGTACCAGCGCGGTGGCACCGACGCGCTCGGCGACGTGCTCGACAAGAAGCAGCCGCGATCGCGCTCGCAGGAGTACCGGACGCTGCTGGCGAACTCGCCCTACCTGATCGAGTACGTGAAGGAGTTCCACGACTACCTGGCGAGCTACCCGAAGGGCGCGCTGGCCGGCGCCGAGGACGTGCTCTACTGGACGAAGGACAGCTTCGGCCCGAAGCCCGTCGAGTCGGCGTACCACCAGACGCTCTACCGCGAGCCACACGGGGTTCTGGTCGCGAACAAGCTGATGGCCGCGACGCACTTCTTCAACGCCTCGCTCGAGATGCTGGCCGCCGTCCCGACGTCGGATGGCAAGGGCCTCTACCTGATGAGTCTCTACCGCACGCGCATCGACCCGCCGACGGGGATGCTGGCCGGCGCCTTGATGGACAAGGTGCGCGGCGGAATGGAGACCGGGGTTCGGGAGAGCCTGAAGACGGCGCGCGAGCGCCTCGCCGCGCCGAAGTGAGACTGCCTGCGGTCTTCGTCGGGCACGGGTCGCCGATGAACGCGATCGAGGACAGCGCGTTCCGTCGCGGCTGGGCGGAGCTCGGCCGTGCGCTTCCGCGGCCCGAGGCGATCCTCTGCGTGTCAGCGCACTGGGAGACGCAGGGCGTCTTCCTCACGGGCGCCGAGGCGCCGCCGACGATCCACGACTTCTACGGCTTCCCGCGCGAGCTCTTCGCCGTGCGCTATCCGGCGCCCGGGCAGCCCGCGCTCGCGCGCCGCGTGGCCTCGATGCTGGGCGGCGTGGCAGCGGCTGTCGATCCGGCGCGCGGACTCGACCACGGCTGCTGGAGCGTCCTCGTCGCGATGTACCCCGCGGCCGAGGTGCCGGTCGTGCAGCTGAGCCTCGACTCGAGGCAGCCGGGCTGCGTTCCATCTAGCGCTCGCGAAGGAGCTCCGGCCGCTGCGCGACGACGGCGTCCTGATCCTCGGCAGCGGCAACCTGGTCCACAACCTGCGGCTCGTGGACTTCGGCCGCGACACCGGCTACGACTGGGCGGTCCGCTTCGACGCGCTCGTGCGCGAGCGAATCGCAGCTGGCGATCACGAAGCGCTCGCCGCCTGGGACGAGCTCGGCCCCGACGCGCGGCTCTCGGTCCCGACGCCCGAGCACTACCTGCCGCTGCTCTACGCGCTCGGCGTGCAGCAGCCGGGCGACGCCGTCCGCCTCTTCAACGCGGCGACGGTGCTCGGCTCGATCTCGATGACGTCCGTCGTGATCGGCTCGACCGCCGAAGCACGCAGCTGAGCTCGTCCACGCGCGTGGATGCCGGCCTGGCGCGCACGCACGCGACCTGCTAAGTAGTGCGAGAGGGCAGAGGAGCACGACCATGAACTGGAAGACGCGCGGCCTCGTCGCATGTCTCGTCGCCTCGGCGTCGCTCGCCGTCGCACGCGATCCGAGCCGTCTGGCGCCGGAGGGCGCGCCCTCCACCGCAGACGTCGCGCCGGCCGCCGAGCCGGGCGATCGGCTCGAGGTCAAGGGCGTCGTCTACGCGGCGGACGGACGCACGCCGGTCGCGAAGGCCTCGGTCTACGTCTACCAGACCGACGCGAAGGGCTACTACCGGCCCGACGACGCGATGGGCAACCAGAACCCGCGCCTGATGGCGCTGCTGCGCACGGACGCCGCGGGCCGCTACTCGTTCCGCGACGATCCGCCCCGGCAGCTACCCGGGCACCCGCGTGCCGCAGCACATCCACTACGAGGTGGCGGCGTCGGGCCAGGGCTCCCGCATCTTCGAGATCATCTTCGAGCAGGACCCGAACGTGACCGCCGAGATCCGCAAGCAGGCCGCGAACACCGGCTCGATCTACTCGCTGCGCCGCATCGAGCCGGGAGCCTCCGGCGTGGGCCTCGTCACCCAGGACGTCGTGCTCGAGCGCTGAGGCCCGCTCAGCGCACGAGCAGCGTCGCGAGCGTGAGGAAGAGCCCCATGCTCGCGACGTCGGTGGCGGTCGTGAGGAAGATGCTCGACGCCGTGGCGGGGTCGGCGCCGAGGCTGCGCAGCGTCAGCGGGATGAGCGCGCCCGCGAGCCCGCTCACGACGCAGCTCGCGACCATCGCGGCGAACACCACGAAGCCGAGCGTGAGCGCGTGCGGCTCGCCCTGAGCGCGGGCGACCACGAACATGCCGATGCCCGCGGTCACGCCCACGAGCGCGCCGTTCAGGAGCCCGAGCAGCCCCTCCTTCATGACCAGGCGCCGCGAATCGCCGGGACGCAGCTCGCCGAGCGTCAGCCCGCGCAGCGTGACGGCGAGCGCCTGACAGCCGGTGTTGCCCGACTGGCCCGCGAGCACCGGCAGGAACACCGCCAGCACCACCAGCCGGTCGATCGTGCCCTGGAACACGCCGACGACCGCCGCTGCGAGGAAAGCCGTGAACAGGTTGAGCTGGAGCCACGGATGGCGGAAGCGCAGGCTGCGCGGCCAGGGCGTCGCCAGGCGCTCCTCCTTCTCGACTCCGACCATCGCGCCGGCCTGCGCGCTGATCTCGAGCGCCTGCACCTGGAAGAGCGTGCGGCCGCGTACGGTGCCCACGAGCCGGCCCTCGGCGTCGCACACGGGATAGACCGGGTAGTGGCGCGCCACCACCTGGCGCGCGGCCTCGACGAGCGGCAGCTCCGGGGAGAGCGCGAACGGGTCGCGCAGCATGATCGTCTCGAGGCGCGCCCGGTCGTCGGCGAGCAGCAGGTCGCGCATCGTGACCACTCCCACCAGTCGCCCGGACTTGTCGAGGACGAAGGCGTAGGTCACGAACGTGGTCTTGACCAGCTCGCGGATGTGCGCCGTCGTCTCGGCGACCGTGAGGTGAGGAACGAAGACCGGCTGGGGCGGATCCATCAACCGCCCGACCGTGTCCTCGGGGTAGGTCAGGTTGCGCGCCCACTGGCGGCCTTCCTCGACAGGCGCGGCTGCCAGCACCGCGCGCCTTCGGTCCTCGTCGAGCGCCTGCAGGAGATGGTCGGCGAGCGCCGGGCCGAGCGAGCGCAGCAGATCGGCGACCTGCGCGTCGGGGACATCGGCGAGAAGCACGGCGGCGTCCTCGGGCGCCAGGCGCCAGATCTCGTCGACGAGCGGGGAGAACGGGAGCGGCGGAGTCGGACTTGCGAACGTTCGGATGCGGTCATGCCACCTCTCGTGGGAGCGCCGCGAGCGGGAGGACGACACGGGCCCCGTCGGGGCGGGAGGATAGCACGGGGCCGCGCGACCCTCCCGTGCATATCGGACGCGTTCCCCCTTAAGATGGTTCTTTGCGTCCGAGGAGGAACTGCTTGAAGCGTTTCATCGTCATCTCCGCACTCTTGACCCTCGCCGCCTGCGGCGGGGACTCCGGAACCGAGCCGACGGACAGCGGCACGCTCGTGACCGAGGACCTGGTGGTCGGGACGGGGGCCACCGCCGCCCTGGGCAACACCGTCACGGTCCACTACACCGGCATGTTCACGAATGGCACCGTGTTCGACACCTCTGTTGGCAGGACTCCGATCCAGTTCCAACTTGGAGCGGGTCAGGTGATCCCCGGCTTCGAGCAGGGCATCGTCGGCATGAAGGTGGGGGGCAAGAGGCGCATCACGATCCCGCCCTCTCTCGCCTACGGCAGCGCGGGGCGGCCACCGACGATCCCGGGGAACTCGACGCTCGTCTTCGACGTGGACCTCGTCTCGATCCCGTAGCTTTCGGGCTCGCCGCGCGGACCACGAGCGAACCTGCTTCGTTGACACTGTCGGGCCCGGTTGATAAACTTCTTTCGTCTTCAAACTGTCGCGGGGTAGAGCAGCCAGGTAGCTCGTTGGGCTCATAACCCAAAGGTCGGAGGTTCAAATCCTCCCCCCGCTACCAGAACTCATAGCGATGCACGACATGACGAGGCCGCGAGAGCGGCCTCGCTCTTTTTGCGCGGGCCAAGAGCGTCGCGGGAGGTCGCGTGGCGAATCGCCTGGCGCGTGAGTCGAGCCCCTACCTCCAGCTCCACAAGGACAACCCGGTCGACTGGTACCCGTGGGGCGAGGAGGCCTTCGCGCGCGCCCGCGTCGAGGACAAGCCGATCTTCCTGTCGGTCGGCTACTCGACCTGCTACTGGTGCCACGTCATGGAGCGCGAGAGCTTCTCGGACCCCGAGATCGCGCGCCAGCTCAACGAGGGCTTCGTCTGCATCAAGGTCGACCGCGAGGAGCGCCCGGACGTCGACGAGATCTACATGGGCGCGACGCAGCTCATCACGCGCTCGGGCGGCTGGCCGAACTCGCTCTTCCTGACGCCGGACCTCAAGCCCTTCTACGCGGGCACCTATTTCCCGCCGCAGGACGCGCAGGGCCGGCCCGGCTTTCCGCGCGTGCTGTCGGGCATGCGCCAGGCGTGGCTGTTCCGAAGGGCCGAGCTGCTGCAGCAGGCCGACATGGTCGCGCAGGCGATGGAGCAGCAGCTCGCGCCGCGCCTTGCGCCCGGCAGCCTGCCGGGGCCCGAGCTCGCCGCGAGCGCGCAGGCGGCGCTCGCCTCGCGCTTCGACCCGCGCTGGGGCGGCTTCGGCCGCGCGCCGAAGTTCCCGTCGCCCGCCAACCTCTTCTTCCTGCTCGAGCGTGCGTCGGCGGACCAGGACGCGGGCGAGATGCTGGTCTTCACGCTCGACGCCATGGCGCGCGGCGGCCTCATCGACCAGCTCGCCGGCGGCTTCCACCGCTACGCGACCGACGAGGCCTGGCTCGTCCCGCACTTCGAGAAGATGCTGTACGACAACGCGGCGCTCGCGCGGCTCTACGCCGAGGCCGCGCCGCTCGCGCCCGAGGCCGGGCTTCGAGCGGATCGCGCGCTTCACGCTCGACTTCGTGCTGCGCGAGCTGACGGGCGAAGCCGGCGGCTTCCTCTCGGCGATCGACGCCGAGACCGACGGCCACGAGGGCGCCTACTACACCTGGACCGCCGCCGAGCTCGACCGCGCGCTGCCCGGCAAGGACGGCGAGCTCTTCCGCGCGGTCCACGGGATGGCGGGCGAGCCGACGTTCGAGGCCGACCGCTACGTGGTGTTCCTGCCGGCGCCCTACGCCGAGCAGGCCGAGGCTGCGGGCGTCTCCGAAGCCGAGCTCATGAAGACGGTCGAGGTGCAGCGGCGAGCGCTGCTGGCCGTGCGCAACGAGCGCGAGCGCCCGCTCGTCGACGACAAGGTCCTCACCGACTGGAACGGGTTGATGATCGGCGCGATGGCGCGCGCGGGAGCGCTGCTGCGCGAGCCGCGCTACAGCTCCGCCGCGGAGCGCGCGGCGCGCTTCGTGCTCGAGACGCTGCGGGACGCGGACGCGGGAACGCTGCTCCACACCTGGCGCGCGGGACAGGCGAGCGTCCCGGCGCTCCTCGACGACTACGCGTTCCTGGTCGAGGGCCTGCTCGACCTGCATGCCGCGAGCGGAGACGCAGCGCTGGCTGGACGAGGCCGTGAGGCTCGCCGAGGAGCAGGAGCGGCGGCTCGGAGACCCGGACGGCGGCTACTTCGCCGCGGGCGCGGATCCGAGGCTGCTGGTGCGCGTGAAGCCGGCCTACGACGGCGCCGTGGCGTCCGGCAACGGCGTCGCGGCGGCGAACGCCGTGGAGCTCGCCCGGCGAACCGGGGATGCGGCCCATCGCCGGCGTGCCGAGGGGACGCTGCGCGCCTTCGCGTCGGCGATGGCGGAGGCGCCGCTCGCGCACGTGACGCTGATCCGCGCGGTCGAGCGGCTCCAGACGCTGCCCGAGGCGCCGGCCGCCGCGGTCAAGGCCGAAGCCCCCGCCGCCGTCACGGCCGGCGAAGCGCTCGAGGAAGAGGCGTACGCCGCCGTCGAGATCGACGCGCGGCTCGGGACGAGCGAAGACGAGGAATGGAAGCCGTTCCGGCTCGAGCTGAACGTGCGCAAGGGCTGGCACGTGAACGCGAACCCCGCGGGCGCCGGCCTCGTACCGGTCACGGTCGCGGGGGTCGTCGGCGGCGTGCGCGGCGTACGCTATCCTGCGGGCTCCGCCTGGAACGGCGGGGCGGGAGAGCTGCCCGTCTACAGCGGCCGTGTCGTCATCGAAGGAGAGATCGAGCGCCGGGGTGGCGGCGCCGCGGGGATCGAGGTGAGCTATCAAGCCTGCGACGACGCGCGCTGCCTTCCGCCCGTCGCACGGATTGTCAGGCTCCGGTGAGCGTCCTCAATCCCCAGTGGCTCGGACGCTACGACTCGCTGTTCGTCTCGCCGCACGGCGAAGACGTCGCGCTCGGCTGTCCGGCCCGCTTGCTGTCCGAGGCCGCGAGCGGACGGCGCGCGCTGGTGCTGGCGCTCTTCGAGCCGGCCGGAGTGGAGACGTCCGCGTCCCACGCCGCCAGGGAGCTCGGAGCCCAGTACGCCGCCGCGGGCATCCCTTCGGCTCGGGAGCGCGGGTCGCCGATGCTCGTGCCCTTCGGTGGCGAGCCCCGCGGCGAGGCCGATCAGGAGGCGGCGCGGCAGGCCGCGCGGCTGCTCACGGACATCGGGCCGAAGGTCCAGGCGCTCCACGTCTACGCGCCGCTCGGCCTCGGCCGCTCGCTCGACCACCTGATCGCGTACGAGGCGGCGCTGCGCGCCTTCGCGAGCGAGGCGGGCCGCAACCTGTTTCTCTACGAGGAGCGGCCCGAAGCGTTCGTGCCGGGCGCCGTCAGGACGCGGCTCGCGCTGCTCGGCGCCCGCCTCCCGCCGGGCGCCGCCAAGCTCGCGGACGAGGCGAGCGTCGTGCGCCATCTCTGGCGCATCGGCGAGCCCGAGCGCCTGCGCGGCGAAGCGATCCCCCTGGGCGCTCGGCTCGCCGCGCGCCTCGAGACCTGGCGCCGGCACCGCATCGCGGCGCCCTGGAACCCGCTGCGGGCGCTCGGGCCGCGCCTGCACCCCGTCGTGCACGTCGGCGACGAGGACGCGCGCTCCCGCGCGCAGGCCGTGGCGGAGGCGCTCCTGCCCAAGGACAGCAAGGGCCGCTCGCGCTCGGCCCAGCGCTTCAGCACGCGCGCGACGGCGCTGGCGAAGACGCTCGGCGGCGTCTACCACGCGGAGCGGCTCTGGCTCTTCCTGCCCGCGCACGACGGCCTGCCCGAGGTCCAGCACCCGCTCGAGGCGGGATGACGCGAGCGTCACGCCCATGATCGGCGCGCTCGCGCTCGTGGCGGCGTCGTCGGCAACGGCGGCGCCGGCGCTCGAGCTGCGGAAGATCGAGCGCGCGCGCGTGCTCGCGGCGGCGGAGGCGTACCTCGCCGAGCCTCCCGTCACCGTGACCGCGTCCTCGTCTCCGCGCAGCGCCGGCGGCCCGCACGACTACTTCTCCGAGGCCGACTACTGGTGGCCCGATCCCCAGAACCCGAGCGGTCCGTACGTGCAGCGCGACGGCCTCAGCAACCCCGACAACTTCGACGGCCACCGGCAAGCGCTCCGCCGGCTGAGCCTTCAGGTGCCGGCGCTCGCCGCGGCCTTCCGGCTGACCGGCGAGGCGCGCTACGCGACGCACGCCGGGCGCCACCTGCGCGCCTGGTTCGTGGACGAGGCGACGCGGATGAGCCCGCACCTGCGCTACGCCCAGGCGATCCAGGGGCGCGTGACCGGCCGCGGAGTCGGGATCATCGACACGCTGCACCTCGTCGAGGTCGCGCGCGCGATCGAGGCGCTCGGCGACGCCTCCGGGCTCGCGCCCGTGGAGCGCGCGACGCTGCGCCTGTGGTTCGCGGACTACGTGCAGTGGATGACGACGCACGAGTACGGCATCGCCGAGCGCGACGCCCGCAACAACCACGCCACCTGCTGGGTGCTGCAGGTGGCGGCCTTCGCGCGGATCGCCGGCCGCGACGACCTCGTGGCCGAGTCGCGCGAGCGCTTCAAACGCCTGCTAGCCGACCAGATGGCGCCCGACGGCAGCTTTCCGCAGGAGACGCGGCGCACGAAGCCCTACGCCTACTCGCTCTTCAACCTCGAGGCGCTGACGGCGATCGCGCAGCTGCTGACGACGCCCGCGGACGACCTCTTCCGCTTCACGCTCGCCGACGGGCGCGGTCTGCGCCGCGGGATGGCGTTCATGGTCCCGTTCATGCGCAGCCGCAAGGGCTGGCCCTACCCGCCGGACGTGATGTACGACGAGGAGTGGCCGATGCGGCAGACGAGCCTGCTCTTCGCCGGGCTGGCGCTCGGCGAGCCGAGCTACCTCGAGCTGTGGAGGGCGCTGCCGGCCGACTCGAAGGTCGAGGAAGTGATCCGGAACTTCTTCGTGCGTCAGCCGCTGCTCTGGGTCTCGGCGCCGGAATAGAGCCGCTCGAGCGACCCCCAACGCTCCGGGTCCTGGAGCCAGAGCGTGTTCAGATAGGTCCGCACCTGGTCGGCCGGGTAGGACGAGAGTCCCGAGAGCGCGGCGCGGGCGTCCGCCTCGCTCACGGGGGGAGCGGCGTCGGCTTCCTCCTTCAGGATCCCGTCCTCGTGCGGCAGCTCGAGGGCGTCGAGGAATGCGCCCAGCAGCGCTCGCCGATCGGCGAGGTGCAGGCCGACGAGCAGCCCCTGGGCGACGGTCTCGCCGGGATCGAGCACGGTGGCGAGGATGCGGGCTTGCGCGTCGGGCGCGAGCGTCCGGGCCGCCTGCGGCCGCAGGTGGCGCGCCTTGACCAGCGTCCCGATCGCCGCGCCGATCAGCTCCGGAGGCGGCTCCGCGAAGAACACCGCCGCCGCGCGCAGGCGCTCGTCGGGCGTCAGGCTCTTCCAGAGGCGCGTCGCGGTCGTGTGGAACGCCACCGCCCGATCTCAGCACATCTGCCGCCACGACACCAGGCGTGGCCGCGGGCTACCATGCGGCCGTGACCTCCGCGTGCCTGACCGACGCGCAGCTCGCTCGACTGCGCGACAGCGCTCCGGGTGCGGCGCCCCCCGAGCTCGCGCAGCACCTTTCGGGCTGCGAGCGCTGCCAGTCGCGGGCGCTCTTCGGCGCCGAGCGTCCCGCGGGACAGAAGCGTGAGCCGCCGAAGCTGCCGTCCCTGAAGCGCTCGCTGCTGCTGCTCGGCGCTCGTGCTGCTGGCGCTTCTGGCCTTCTTCTGGTCGCTCGGCCGGCTCACCGGCCGCGGCTTCCAGTAGCCCTGGCTTCAGGCCGGAGCGTCGACCGGAACGAGCGCGCCGGTGGTGGGCGCGGAATCGCTCGACAGCAGGAACAGCACGACGCGCGCGATCGCCTCGGGCGAGGTCCAGGCGCGGGGATCGGCCGCCTTCATCGCGTCGCGGTTCGCGGGCGTGTCGATCGTCCCCGGCAGCACCGCGTTGACGCGGACGCTGCCGCGGTTCTCGAGCGCGAGCACGCGGACGAGCGCGTGGAGCGCCTGCTTCGAGACCGCGTAGGCGGCCATGCTCGCGCCGCCGGTCTCGGCCGCGCGCGAGCCCACGGCCACGATCGCGCCCTTCTGCGCGCGCAGCAGCGGCAGCGCGTGGCGGCACACGTAGGCGGCCGAGTCGAGGTTGGCGCGCAGCATGCGCGACCACTCGTCCGCGGGCGCCGCGTCGAAGGGCTTGCCGCCCGCCCAGCCGCCCGCCACGAGCGCCACGCCGTCGAGCATGCCGAGCACTTTTGCCGCCTGCTCGACGGCCGCTTTTGCCGCGTCGGCGTTCGACAGCTCCGCCTCGACGCCGAACACGCGGTCGCCGGCCTTTACGGCATCCCGGAGCGCGTGCCACTCCGAGGTGCTTCGGTAGCTCACGGCGACCCGCGCTCCCTGGTCGACCAGCCGCTTCACCACCGCGCTGCCGAGGGCGCCGGTGCCTCCCGTGACGAGGACACCGCGCGGAGCGCTCACTCCGCGGCTCCCTTGAGCTCCTCCCACGAGTGCCCCGGCTCGGCGCTGCGGCTGGCGGGCAGCCCCTTCGGGCCCCAGCCCGGGTCCATCGGCGAGCTGCCGACGAAGCCCGACTGCTGAAGCACGAGCTCCGTGAATCCGGACTGCTCCAGGAGTGCCGACGGCCTGCACCGAGCGGCCGGCGCTGCGGCAGCCCACCACGAGCCGCGCGTCCTTCGGGAAGCGGCGCTCCATCACGGAGAGGAAGTCCCGATTGGGTTGGCCGCCGCCCGGGCCCCATGTGCAGCAGCGGGACGTTGTAGGCGCCTTCGGGGTGTCCTTCGTCGAACTCCGGCACCGAGCGGACGTCGAGATAAGAGTAGCCCTCGCCACGCATGAGCTCGAGAGCCTGTTCGGGTGTGACGCGCTTTACCGGCATGGCGCGAGATCCTCCTCTCGCGGTTATAGCACGGCGTCCCGGAGCATCCGGGCGACGCCCTCCTGGAACTCCGCGGGAGGCGTCAGCAGGCTCACGACCAGGAAGGCCTCGGTGGGGAAGTCGAAGAAGTAGCCGGGGTGGACGAGCACGCCGTGGCTCTCGAGCGAGCCGCAGCGCGCGCTCCTCCTCCGTGGAGGTCGCGGGCACGCGCAGCACCGCCGACCAGCCGCCTTCCGGCTCGAGCAGCGTCGCGTGTGAGCCGGCCGCGAGTGCGCTGCGCAGGGCTGCGAGATTCTCGGCGACGCGGGCCCTGATCGGCGCCTGCAGCTCGTCCCGCCGCTCGAGCAGCGACGGCGCGGCCACCTGCACGGGGGTCGCGACCGAGAGGTAGGTGTCGGCGACCACCTCCAGGCGGGCGAGCGCCGCGGCGCGCAGTGACGGCGGGCCGCTCACGGCGGTCCACGCCAGCTTGAGCTGCGGCAGCCCGCAGCTCTTCGAGAGCCCTCCGAGCGCGAAGGCGAGCGCCCGGCCGTCGCGCGCCGCGCTCGGAGCCCGCCGCGCGTCCTCGCGGAACGCGAAGTCGGCGAAGACCTCGTCGGACACGAGCGCGAGCTCGCGCGCGGCGCACAGCGCATCGAGCGCCTCGAGCTCAGAGCACTTGAGGAAGGCGCCCGTGGGGTTGCCCGGGCTCACGACCACGACCGCGCGCGTCCGCGGCGTGAGCGCGGCTTCGAGCGCCGCGAGGTCGAGGTGCCACTCGCCGTCGTGCGCGAGCGGGTAGCTCCGCAGCTCGACCGACTCGAGCTCGGCGAGGAACTCGAAGAGCGGATAGCCCGGGCGCGGCACCAGCACCTGGTCGCCGGGATCGCAGAGCAGCTTGAACAGGAACGCGTACGCCTCGCTGGTGCTCGCGTGCAGCAGGATGCGCTCGGCGTCGACCGGCGTGCCGCGGCGCGCGAAGTCGCGGGCGACGGCGGCCCGCGCGGCCTCGAGACCGAAGGGCGAGGGATCGTAGCGTCGGGCCTCGTCGCGGGTGAGAGCCAGAAGCAGCTCCGGCGCGTCGGGCAGCCCGGCTCGCGTCGGGTTCGACAGCGTGAGGTCGAGGAGCGGGGCGCCCTGCGCCCGGCGCGCCGCCAGCCGCTCGGCGAGTCGATTGGGCCGCAGGTCGAAGCGGGTGCGCGCGGAGAACATCGCCGGCATCGTAGCCCAGGAGCCGCGGCCGGCACGGGGTTGACTCGGGCAGGGCGAGACCCCTAGCCTGTCGGCGGATGAAGCGAGCACGGCCGGCGATCCTGCTGTTGCTGCTCGGCGGCTGCGCGGGCGCGCCCTCGCCGCAGCCGAGCCCGAGCGCCGCCGCGGCGCAGGCGACGCCCGATCCCTCGCGGCCGCTGCCGCTGCCGCTGCCCGAAGTGGTGGCGCGCGTCAACGGCCAGCCGATCCGGATCCAGCAGATCCTGCCGATCGCCAAGTCGGCGCTCGACAAATGGAAGGGAGCCGAGCGCGAGCAGCACAAGCCCGAGGCGCTGCGCGGGGCGCTCCAGCACTACGTCGACCGCGAGCTGCTGCTGCAGGAGGCGCTGAGCCGCGGCGTCCGGGCGGACACGCGGCAGGTCGACTGGAACTACGACCAGCTGCGGCGCGAGCACAAGGACGACGAGAGCTGGGCGAAGTTCCTGCTCGAGCAGGGCTCCGATCCGCAGTCGTTCAAGGCGGAGCTGCGCGCCCAGCACACGATCGCCGCGCTGCTCGCCGACGAATCGCGCAGCCTGCCCGTCGAGGATGAGGAAGTGCGTGCCGCCTACGACGGCAACCCGATGGCGTTCGCGGCCGAGGGTGCCACGGAGCCGCCGCCGCTCGACACGGTGCGGCTCAGGATCGAAGCGGGGCTGCGCCAGGGGAAGCTCGCGGAGGTCCAGGCCCGGCTGCTCGAGCGCCTGCGCGCGACGGCGAAGATCGAGCTCTATCTCTGAGCGGGCGCTTCAGCGCTCGAGCGGGGGGCTCGCGGTGCGGACGGCCGGCAGCTGGTCGGCGGTCGAGATGCGGTTGCGGCCGGCAGCCTTGGACGCGTAGAGCGCCCGGTCGGCGAAGTCGACGAGGTCCTCGGGTCGCAGCGTCGGGTTCGGGATCACGGTGGCGACGCCCAGGCTGACCGTCAGGAACGTCGCGACGGGCGAGCCGCGATGCTCGATCTGCAGCTCCTCGATGCGGGCGCGCATGCGGTCTGCGAGCAGGCGCGCGCCGATAGGGTCGGTGTCGACCAGGAGTGCTATGAACTCCTCGCCGCCATAGCGCGCCACGAGGTCGGCCGGGCGGTTGAGCGTCTCCTCCATCGCCTGGGCCACGCGCACCAGGCACTCGTCGCCGGCCTGGTGGCCGTAGGAGTCGTTGAAGCGCTTGAAGTAGTCGATGTCGCAGAAGAGCAGCGACAGCGGAGACTCGTCGCGCACCGCGCGGCGCCACTCCTGGCGCAGCACGGTGTCGAAGCGGCGACGGTTCGCGATCTGCGTCAGCGTGTCGAGCGCGGACAGCCGCTCGAGGTCGCGGTTGCGCTGCTCGAGCTGGCGGCGCGTCTCGGTGAGCTCGCGGTTCTTGCGGTCCATCTCCTCGGCCTGGGCCTGGAGCTTGAGGTTGGCGGAGACCAGGCTCTCGAGGTCGTGGCGCGAGCGGTCCGAGAAGACGCGCAGCAGCGCGAGCAGCGGGCCGGGGATGGACGACAGCTGCTCGCCGAAGGCGGCCTCGGGGATCTCGAGCACCGGTGTGTCGTCGAGCGCGCGCAAGGTCGCGGAGCGCTCGCGCGACTCGATCAGCGCCATCTCGCCGAAGCAGTCGCCGGGCCGGCCGACCGCGATCTGCTTGCCGCCCTTCGAGACCACGAGGCTGCCCGACAGCACGACGTACATCGCGCGGCCGATCTCGCCCTCGTGGCAGAGCGCCTCGCCGGGCACCAGGCTCACGGGCCGGCACGCGCCGATGAGCTGCTTCAGCTTGTCGTCGGGGAGCGATTCGAGCAGCCGCGTCCGCCGCAGCAGCGTCAGCTGGTCGGCGAGTTCCACGGCGCTTTTCAAACCTCCGCCTGCCGCGCGCTTGATCAGCGGTTCGGCAGGATCGCCGTCGTGAAGCGGATCGGCGGCGAGAGCCATCGCGTTGGATTCTAGCAGGCACATGTCTCGCCGCCGTGCATTTGTCATCGCGTTGCCTTGCAATGTAATCGGTCTTTGGTGTCGAACAAGGTCCGACCGGTGTCCATACGGTATCCGGTTGGTCGATGACGCGACGAAAGCCGGCTCCGCACGCTCTGGGCGCCGCGCGAACTATCATTCTTTTCGAGGCGAGGAAGCGATTCGGGTCTGGTGACCTGCGCGGCCTTCAAAGCCGTCTGGCTCCGGGCTGACCCCCGGAGCGATGGGTTCGATTCCCATCCGCTTCCGCCAATCTGTGCTGACCGATAAAGACATCGGCTCCCAGAGCAAGAGGAGTGTCCCCGAATTGTCCCTCTTCGATGTTGCGGACGTTCGGTTGGGAGGAAAGGTAGCGATCAGCAGCGCAACGCCAAGGTCGCCTTCCTAGCCGTCCACTCCGCCCGGTGCCGGACCCTGGGTGACCGGCGCGCTCCACGTCGAAGTCTGTGTCGAGCCACTCACCGCGCGTACGCGCCATGTGACGCGGAAGTATTCCGCGAAGAAGGCCTGCCGCGCCGCGGTCCGGCCGGGCGAGAGCGGCTGCCCGACCGGCAGCCCGAACACCGCGTGCGTAGGCTCGCTGAGCAGGTCCTCGCTCTCGGCGAAAACGACGCTGACGTGCTTCGCTGGCGGCAGCGACGGGTCGCCTGGGTTCGGGTCGATGAAGCGGAACTGTATCTCGTAGAAGATCTCGCAGCCCGGCGGCATTCCCATGACCTTCGCCACGGCGAGGTTGAAGCCCTGCGTCCCGTGCTTGGTCTGCGTGCCACGCCCCCACGCGATCGGCGTGGGCGTCGGCGGCTTTGGCGCGCCGTCGCACGAGGGGTTGTAGAGGACGCGCGCGCCGGCGAGGCCCCGGCGGAGCCGTCGCTCCTCGTCGGCGGCTCCCGGCCGTCTCGGGACCTCGGTCGGGCAACCGCTGCGATCGGTAGGGTGCCACGACGGCGTGCCCGGGCAGCGGTCGTCGCGGTCTGGAACGAGGTCGAGGTCGGCGTCGCCGAGGACGAGCGCGACCTGGGCGCCCGGGTCGGCGCGGAGCGCCGCGAGCTTGCGCCGGCGATCGATCAGCGTCGCCGCGTACTGCTCGACGGTGAGCGCGCCCGTCGCGAAGTCGCGCGCGAAGCGGGCGCGGTCCCAGTTCACGCGTCCGACCAGCCACGACGTCACCAACGGCTCGCTGGGCGACTGGCAGCGCGAGGCGAAGAACTCGAGATAGAAGCGGGCCAGATCCCGCCCGACGCCGTTCTGCAGGAACGTGCGTGCCAGCTGGCGGTAGGAGCGGATGCAGTCGTCGACGGGGTCTGCGGCGGCGGGCGCCGTGGCGGCGGACGCGGCGAGGACGAGGGCGCAGGCGAGCCTGGTCTTCACTGGATCACCTCCGCCGTGGAGACGAGGAAGGCGAGCTTGAGAGCGATCGCTTCGACGATCGTGTCGCGCTGAAGCGCCGTCATCGCGGGAGTCTCGTAGGCCCCCTTCGCCGCGTTCTCGGATCCGAAGAAGTACGCGAGGGACGCGGCGGAGTTCCAGACGGCCGGGTTCGCCTGCGCCTTCTGCCGCGTGAGCACCGCGAGCTGCGTCACCACGTCGCGGAGCGGCACGTCCTTCGCGTGCCCCGTCTGCGCGCGCCACGCGAGGATCGCCTGCCGCCACACGAATGCCCGCGCCATCACGACCGAGATGGTCGCGAGCGACTGCGACTGCGACTCGGAGCCCACGAGCTCGTGGTACTTCATGTCCACGGAATCCTCGTACGGCCGGTGGCCGTGCCCCGCCGTGCCGACCGTGTGCATCGGCGAGGAGGCGTCGCCGAGGGCGTGAAGCGAGAAGCCCAGCTGCTCGGCCGCCTCGATCGCCTTGTCGTCGGCAGTGAAGCGATCCCAGCCGAACCGCGCCAGGTTGTCGACCGGCGTGAACTGGTTGTGGATCGCGGTCTCGGGCTCCCAGTCCGACGCGCCGCGGTCGACGGAGTTTCGATGTTCGTCGGCGCCGATTCCGCCGCTCCCGCCCGGAAACAAGATGATTTCGTAGTTCTTCGCTCCGTCGCTTGCGGCGAAGTTGACGTGCCAGCCCAGCAGGTCGAACAGCACGAACGTCATCAGCTCGAGCGTGTCCGGCACGCCCGTCGGTCCGGCCTCCGGCGCGAACTTGCCGCGGCGGTCGTCGAAGAGGCTCGTGAACGGCGGCGACGGCTTCACGTCGACGTGGTGGCCCATCCCGACGAAGTCCGAGTGCTCGAACTCCGAAGCGTCGAGGCTCATGATCTCGTCGATCACGATGCCGCCGGCGCCTGCGGCGATCGCCGGACAGGCGGGGCAGAGGACCGGCATGATGCCGCACGCGATCGCGCACAGGGCGAAGACGAGCGCTGAGACGCCGGCGCCGATGCTGCCGGCTACGAACGGATCCTGAAGCGTCTCGAGCGTCGTCGAGCGCATCCTCCAGTCGTGCAGCCTGAAGTCGGGCCCGGCCGAGTGGTAGCCGAGCGCGACCCCCGTGTGGTCGCGGTGGCCGTTCACGGGGACGTTGACGGTCGCGAGCGCGCCGCTCGGCTGCCAGTCCTCGTCGATGCCGCAGAAGGCGGCGCCGCGGCCGAACGTCACCTTGACCGGGAAGCGCAGCGAGCCCATCTCCGTCGCCTCGAGGGGCTGGCCCGGAGGCAGCTGCCAGTCCGCCGGCTGGCCCTGGAACGGCCCGAAGGGGCTGCACTCCTTGGGGAGCCCCAGCAGGTTGAACTCTCCGACCAGCCCGGACTTGAGCTGCCGGAGCGTCGGGAGCGCCTTCGCCATGTCCGCGTAGAACCCGTTCATCGCCGGGTTCGCGATCGCGAGGCGCCGCAGCCGGTCCTCGACGTCCGCCGCGCCCCTTGGCAGGCTGCCGGTCGAGTAAAGGGCGCCGGCGAGCAGGACCTCGTACGCGTAGTCCGTCATCGCCTGGTGGATCGGCTCGTTGTGCGCCTGCGCGGGGGATGCGAGGATCGAGGCGTGCGCGAAGAGGGCGAGGAGCGCGACGACGCGCGAGGGTCGGTGGAGCATGCGGCACCTCATTGTCGAGCCCTACCGGTACTGGAGGGTCAGCACGGGCGACTGCACCACACCAGATCGCGCTTCCGGATTCGAGCTGCAGCAGCCTGCGTAGAGGACTTCCACTGTGTGCGGACCCGGCAGGACCTCGGCGAAGAAGTTGTAAGAGACCATGCGCGGGAGGTTCTGGTCGGTTTCCTCCGGATCGAAGACGACCGGGGTAGCGAAGCCAGCAACCTGGCCGTGGCCTTCCATGGGCACGCCGTCCACTCGAACCTGGAAGACGATGCCGTTGTCCTGGGGCGAAGCCAGGGTGCTGAAGTGCGCGACGAGGCAACTCGCTCCGCGACCGGAGACGTTCACGCTGGCGCTCAGCAGGGGCACGGAGTCGAGGTTCCCGCCGCTGGCCGAGAAGTCGACCTGCGCCACATGCTGGCCCGGAGCCGTCACGGCCAGGACGCGGGGGGCCCGGCTTCCACACTCGATCTGGTCCGCTTGAACCCGGGCTGCCGAGAACGAGGCCAGCACGACAAGGACTCGTAACGACACGACCATCGTCTTCTTCATGGTTCCTCTCCCAGCCCGCTGGTTCCGTACGCACGCCGCCGGAGACCAGCAGGCGCGCTCAAAGCATCACCCTACCGACAGCCCGGGGACCGGCTCGCGCCAGCAAGAGCCGTACGAACGAGCTTTCGGCTGCGCATGGCAATCTCCTTGCCGGACCTCGTTCAGAGGTCACACAGCCAATCTGCGATCACGACGGGGCCGCGCCCATCCCCTATTCAGGTAGGTACGCGTGCCGCTCCATGGGTTCCGTCAGGCGGGCGTACGCTAGAGCCCGTGAAACGGCTGGACCGCGAGCGCGCGAATCTCGCGAAGGCGATCGCGCTGCACCAGGCTGTGTGGGAACAGGACAACGGCACAGTCTGCGACGGGTGCGACCAGCGATGGCCGTGCACCACCCAGGGAGCGAGCCAACTCTCGGGGCTGATCAGGCTCCACGAACGGCGTGAGCGGCGGGCCTTGGATTCAGCGGAGGTGTGCGTCGAGTGCCAGAGCCCCTGGCCCTGCGCCACCTATCGCGCCACTCATTTCCACTGACGCGGCGCAATCGTCGCGACTAGCCGCCGACGGACTTGCGAACGGACAAGAGCAGCGCCGCGAGCCCTGCCGAGAAGAGCAGCGCCGCGCCCGGTTCGGGCACGGGCGTCGGGTCTTTCGTGAAGAGGATTGCGCCAGGCTCGCCGAGCCCGCCGCTGCCGCTCGAAACGAAAGCGTCGATGAATGCGCCGGTCGTCCCGTCGAAGCGCAGGACGTTTCCATCGCCGCGGTTCCCGACGTAGAGGTTCCCATCCGGGCCGAAGGCGAGACCCAGCGACGAGCCGAGCCCTCCGCTCTGATGCGACACGAACTCTCCGATCACGGCGCCCGTCGTGCCGTCGCGCCGAGCCACGTCGTCGGCGATGTTCTGCGTGTAGTAGAGGTTCCCATCCGGGCCGAAGGTCATGGCTCGCGGGTTGTCGTTCCCGCTGAAGCTCGCGATGAAGCTGCCGTCCGTCGCATCGAACTGGTAGATGCGGTCGCCCTCGGCCGACGTGAAGAGGCTCAGGCCGTCGGTCGCGAGCCCGCGCGGCGTGTTGAGGCCCGGCACGCCGCCGGACGCGAACACGTCCACGAATGCGCCCGTGGCGCCGTCGAAGCGCAGGATCTCGCTCGTCGAGCTGTTGGCGACCAGCAGATCTCCCGCTCCGTCGAACACGATGTCGAACGGAAACGAGAGTCCGCCCGTGCCGGCGTCCACGAACACGCCGAGGAAGGCGCCGGTCGTTCCGTCGTAGCGGAGGATCTGAGCGGTGGACTGGCTGCTCACGTAGAGGTTCCCGTCGGGCCCGAGTGCCATGCCCTGGGGAGTGTCCAGCCCCCCGCTCCCCGAAGCCACGAACACGCCCACGAAGGCGCCCGTGGCGTCGTCGTAACGCAGGATGCTGTCGCCGGTG
Source organism: uncultured Acidobacteriota bacterium (assembly GCA_963744315.1). Taxonomy (GTDB): domain Bacteria; phylum Acidobacteriota; class Vicinamibacteria; order Fen-336; family Fen-336; genus DATBSL01. The sequence goes on along the minus strand of CAVUTB010000020.1, from coordinate 105,045 downwards.
CGGTCGCCCACGAGGAGCCCCGCGGCCGCCGGGAGCGAGGCCGCGAGCACGAAGAGGCCAGTGACGTACGTGGTGAGGGCTCGGCGCATGTGACCCCCCTGGATATTTACCGACCCCAGTGTCTCGCCCCCGCGGGCGCGGGTTCAACAGTTTTTCGCCACCCGAAGTGACGCCACTCGCGAGCCCAGCGCGACGGATCCGTTTGTAAATCTGGGTCTTGCCTCGGAGCGAGCCGACCCCGATACTTGGGCATCCGCCGATCCGGCGGGACGTCCCTCCCGGTAGCCCCGGCCGCTTGCGGGGCGGTCCGCGTCACCGGCAGCGAACCGAGCGTTTCGCTTGCCGACCCAACTCTCACCACCCGTCTGGTTGGGGGATCGATTCATGCAAGCCACGCTGCATTTCCCGGAGCGACGGCGCCGCAACCTGCGCGGGCGCATCGCCCGCGCGACCTACCCGGCGCGAACCGCCGTCGGTGCGTTCATCGACGGCATGCCCTGCAACGTCATCGGCCACAAATGGGTGGAGGCGGGCGGGCGCGCGCGCCGTCTCCTGGGCGACAAGAAGATGCACTTCAAGTGCTCCCGCTGCAACACGGTCGCCAGCTTTACGAATTGACGGGGACGCAGCCCGCAGGATCGGCGGTCGTCACGCTCGCCTTGCGGTGCTCGCGGAGCTGCTCGACGATGCGGGCGGCCAGCCCCGGGTCGTCCGTGTGCGCCACCAGGCGCCACCGCGCCCCGTCGCTCGAGAAGAGGTGGTCGTCCTCTCTCAGGATGACGGGGCAGGTGCCGGCCTCATCGTAACGAAGCACCACGAGATAGGTCATGACTGGAAGTTAGGGCCCACGCCGCAGCTCGCGGGGGCGTGAGTGTGACAGTTCCGGAGGTGTTCGGTTCAGGCCCCCGCAGGGGACCTCAGGGGACGGCGGTCACCGTGTAGCTGCGGCACTCGTACGGGTGCAGCGGCGCGTAGTCGTTGCAGAGCGGCCAGCTGGGGCAGTTGACGTCGGCCACGCACTGCGTCGCCGTCACGGTGCCTGCGGAATAGACCTTCTGATGCCGGCAGTCGGCTCCGGATGAGCCCAGGAACTCGAAGCTGCCATCCCCGTCGAGATCCATCCTGAAGAGCAGCCGGTCGCCGTCGGGGTCGACGGTGCGGCACAGGTTGAACTCGACCGTGAACGGAGCCTTGCCCATGAGCGACGAGCCCTCGGGGTTGGTCTTGAAGAGGGCCACGGGGCCCTGGTTCCCGGGCGGGTTCGGCACCGTCGGCGAAGGCGAGGGAGAAGGCGCCACGGCCGCGGCGACCGCGATCGGGACGGAGCAGCGCGCCGACTCGACGCCCGCCGAGACCGTGAGCGAGGCCATGTAGTCTCCGGCGCTGCTGTAGACGTGGCGGGCCGAGGCGTCCGTTCCCGTCTGGCCGTCGCCGTAGCTGATCGACACCGCGATCGTGCCGATCGCGTTCGCGACGTCGAGCCCGAAGGCCACGGTGAGCGGCGCCGGCCCGACCGTCGGGGTTGCCGAGCAGCGGATCGCCAGCGGGTCGGTGGAGTCCGTGACGTGGTTGTCGTCGCAAGCCGGACCCACGGTCAGAGCGAGGACGATCCCCGCGAGCAGGCGCGCGCGCCCGACCATTCAATCCTCCCGCTCGATTGTAAGCGATCGTGATGGCTGGCGACGGCCGCGGGCGGCTCAGGGACGCCGCAGGAAGGCGTCGCGTGCGCGGACCCCGATCTCGGGCTGGTCCACGAAGTAGCCGTCGACTCCGGCCTTCAGGAACGCTTCCGCCTCGGCCGCGAGGTCGCCGCGTGCCGAAGGCGCTTCGGAGCTCCGGAAGTCGGCCGGCAGGAAGCGGTTCTCGGCCCGCAGCGTGAAGACGTGGACCAGCAGGCCCGCGGCGTGGGCGTCGCGGACGAGCCGCGTCGCCGGGAGCAGGCGCCCGTCGCCGTCGCGCGGCAGGACCAGGATCTTGTCGACGCCGATGCCGCGCGCGTAGCGCGCGACCTCGCGCAGGCCCTCCGGCGTCAGCATGTCGGCGTACGTGCGCGCCGAGCGGCCGAGCGTCAGGTCCCACGGACGCCCCGCCGCCTCGATCAGCTGGATGAGCGGCACGTGCGTCAGGGATTTGAGCCGCCTCAGGTTGTCGACTTCGAACGACTGCACGAAGACCGCGCGCGTTCGCGCGATCGAGGCCGTGCCGCTCGAGCACGTCCACGAGGCGCTCTTCGAGCGGAAGCCCGAGGCCGGCGAAGTAGGACGGGTGCTTCGTCTCCGGATAGACGCCGACGGGCCGGCGCTGGCGCTCGGGCCGCGCATTCTCGGTGGCGACGAGCCGGAGCAGCTCTTCGAACGTGGGCACCTCGAACCGCCCGTCGAAGGCGGTGCCGCGCAGCTCGGGCAGCCGCTCGCGCGCGCGCAGCGTCTTGAGCTCGGCGAGCGTGAAGTCCTCGGTGAACCAGCCGCTGACCGAAGCACCGTCGACCGTCTTCGTCGCCCGGCGGGCCGCGAACTCCGGGTGGCTCGCGACGTCGGTCGTCCCGGAGATCTCGTTCTCGTGGCGGCAGACGAGGACGCCGTCCTTCGTGGCCACCAGGTCCGGCTCGACGAAGTCGGCGCCCTGCTCGACCGCGAGCGCGGTAGGCCTCGAGCGTGTGCTCCGGCCGCTCGCCGCTCGCGCCGCGGTGGGCGATCACGATCGGACGTTCGCCGCCTCGCGCCACGCTCATGCAGGCCAGCAGCAGGCCGGCCGCGAGCAGGGTCGGTCCCGCCTTCCTCATGAGGCGAAGCCTAGCAGCCTCTCGCGGCGCGCGCCTTCGAGACGGCGGGCGCGCACGTTCGCGGGTACACTCTCGCCCGGGAAAGGGGAAGGATGGCGCGCGGCCGCTCGCTCCTGCTGACGCTCTGCTGTGCGGCAGCCGCGACTCTCGCGGCCGCGCAGGCGCCCGAGGCCCCGCCCTGGCGTCCGCGGCTGGCGCTCGCCCTTTCCGGCGGCGGTGCGCGCGGGATCGCGCACGTCGGGGCGCTACGGGCGCTCGAGGAAGCCGGGCTGCCCGTGGACGCGATCGCCGGCAACAGCATGGGGGCGGTCGTGGGCGGCATCTACGCCACGGGCAAGACCGCGGCCGAGCTCGAGGAGATCGTGCGCTCGCTCGACTGGGCCGCGCTCTTCAGCGGCCGGCCCGACCGCCGCACGCTGCCCGTGGTCCGCCGCGACGACCGCTACGCCGACTGGCTGGGCGTCGACTTCGACTGGAAGCGGGCGCGGCTGCCGGCGGGGCTGGTGCCCGAGCACCGCGTGAACGGCTTCCTGATCCGGAACCTCTCGCCGGCGGGCTACGCGACGAGCGGAGACTTCGACCGGCTGCCGATTCCGTTCCGCGCGGTCGCGTACGACCTCGGAAACGGCGACCGCGTGATCCTGGCGAAAGGGGACCTGGCGCTTGCGGTGCGCGCGAGCATGTCGATCCCCGTGTTCTTCCCGCCCGTGAGCTGGGAGGGCCGCCAGCTCGTGGACGGCCTCGTCGTCGACAACCTGCCCACGGACGTCGCGAAGCTGTTCGGCGCCGCCGTGACCGTGGCCGTCGACATCGGCAGCCCCGAGCTCGGCGTGGAGGAGTACGCGACGTCGTCTCGGCGTCGCGTCGCAGGTGAGCAACCTGCTGAGCGGGCACCGCAGCCAGGAGTTCCAGCGCCGATCCCGACGTCTACGTGCGCCCGGAACTCGGCAAGCACTCGGCCACGGACTACTCGCAGTTCGACGAGCTGATCAAGAAGGGCTACGAGGCCACGCGCGAGTCGTGCCGCTGATCCGCGAGAAGCTCGCGGCGGCCGGAGTCACGGACCTCACCCCGCGCCCGAAGGGCGACCCCGGCCTCGCGCTCCAGGGCGCGCCGATCGTGGAGGTCGTGACGCGCGGCAACGAGCGGGCCTCGGAGCGGCTGCTGCGCCGGACCTTCAACATCCCGATCGGCCCGGCCTTCGACATGGAGCGCGGGCTGCGCGCCTTCGACAAGGTCGAGGCGAGCGGGCTGCTCGACCGCTGCTGGATGGAGTTCGAGCCGGCGCCGGGGGGCGTGCGGATCGTGCTGCGGGCGCAGGACGCGCCTCCGAACCGCGCGGCGTTCGGCCTCGCCTACAGCGAATGGGAGAAGGCGCGGCTGTCGATCCGCCTGCGCAACCAGAACACGCTCGGCTTCGGCGAGCAGCTCGAGGTGCTGCTGGCGGCGAGCGACGCCGAGACGGTGGCGCAGGCCTCGCTGCGCGGGGACCGCATCTTCGTTGCCGGGTTGGGCTACCGCGCGACGGCGTACGCGCTCGTGGACAAGCCGCGCATCTTCGACGACGAGGGGACGGAGCTCAATCGGGCGAAGTTCGAGCGGCAGGGCGTGACCCTCGCGCTCCAGACCTCGCTCGAGCGCTGGGGACTCCTCGAGGCGGGCGCGCGCTTCGGGCACGTGAAGACCGTGCCGCAAGCAGCCGTCCCGCTGCCGGAGGCGAGCGATACCGTGAGCGCGCTCTTCGCGGGCTTCAGGATCGACACGCTCGACGACTATCTCTGGCCGCGGACCGGCGCCCTGCTGGCGGCGCACGCCGAGTGGGACATCGAAGGCATGGGCGCCAGCCACCCGTCCTGGCGGCTCCGTTTCGATGGCCGGCTCGGCCAGGACCTCGGGCGCCGGGCGACCGTGCAGCTGGACGGCCTGGCGGGCTTCTCGGGCCAGCAGCTCCAGGTCTACGACCAGTACCGCGTGGGAGGCCCGATGCTGATCCCCGGCTACCACCACGAGGAGCTGGTCGGCTCGCAGGCGATCGCCGGCGCGCTGAGCCTGCGCTACACGCTCGTGGGCCGCCTGCGGCTCGTGGCGCGGGCCGGGGCCGGCAACGTCTTCGCGGAGACGAGCGAGATCGGCCTCGACGACCTGCGCTGGGGCGTCGGGATCGGCGCCTCGTACGGCAGCCGCGTCGGCCCGCTCTCGCTGGAGATCGGCTTCCGCAACGGCGGCGCGAGCCTCGTGACCTTCGTCGTGGGCTGGTACTGAGCGCCGGAGCGCCGCCCGCGCGTCGGCTACGCTAGAATGGGGTAGTGGCAGGGCCGGAGCGCAAGGGCGGCAGCGAGGTCAAGGAAAGGCCAAAGGCGCGCACGAAGCGGCCGCGGCTCTTCCACGTGGTGCTGATCAACGACGACTACACGACGATGGAGTTCGTGGTTCGCACGCTCGAGGAGATCTTCGACAAGGGCCCGGCGGAGGCATATCGGATCATGATGGAAGTGCACACGCGCGGCCGCGGCGTCTGCGGCGCCTACAGCTTCGAGGTGGCCGAGACCAAGGTCGAGGCGGTCCACGACTCGGCGCGGGCCGAGGGCTTTCCGCTGCGCGCGGGGATCGAGGAGGCCTGACGATGTTCAGCGCGTCGCTCGAGCGCGTCTTGAACCTGGCGGCACGCGAGGCGATGGTGCGCCGGCACGCCGACCTGACGGTGGAGCACCTGCTGTTCGCGGCGGCGCACGACCCCGAGGGCGAGGAGATCCTCGAGGCCGCGGGCGTGGACGTGCCGCGGCTGCGGCGCGAGCTCGCCGATTTCCTGGAGCAGACGATGCAGCGGCTGCCGCCGAACGCGCGCCGGCCGCCGCAGCAGACGCTCGCCTTCCGCCGCGTGCTGCAGACGGCCGTCGTCCACGTGCAGAGCGCGGGCAAGGACGAAGCCGGCGTCGGCGACATGCTGGCGGCGCTCCTGCGCGAGACGCGCTCGCACGCCGTGGAGCTGCTGACGGCGCACGGCGTCACGCGCCTCGACGTGCTGAACTACATCTCGCACGGCGTGCGCAAGGGACCGGCCCGCGAGACGGATCGCGAAGCTGGCGAGCCGGCCGCGGCCGGCGAGCACGAAGAGGAGGAGCGGGCGGCGCGCGACCCGCTCGCCGCCTACGCCTCCAACCTGACCGAGCGCGCCAGGGGCGGCAAGCTCGACCCCGTGATCGGCCGCGTCCGCGAGATGGGACGCGCGCTCGAGGTGCTGTGCCGGCGGCGCAAGAACAACCCGGTCTTCGTGGGCGAGCCCGGCGTCGGGCAAGACGGCGATCGTCGAGGGGCTGGCCCAGAAGCTGATCGAGGACGGCAGCCCCGACGCGCTCCAGGGCGCCGAGATCTTCGCCCTCGACACCGGGGCGCTGCTCGCGGGGACGCGCTATCGCGGCGACTTCGAGGAGCGCTTCAAGGCCGTGATCCAGGCGCTCAAGAAGCGGCCGCTGCCGATCCTCTTCATCGACGAGATGCACACGATGGTGGGGGCCGGGGCCACCACCGGCGGCACCATGGACCTCGCCAACCTGATCAAGCCGATCCTCACCGAGGGCGAGGTCCGGCTGATGGGCTCGACCACGTTCGAGGAGTTCAAGCACATCGAGCGCGACCGCGCGCTCGCGCGGCGCGTGCAGCGGATCGACGTCGACGAGCCCAACGAGGGCGACAGCGTGCGGATCCTGCAGGGGCTGCGTCCGCGCTACGAGCAGCACCACCAGGTGAGCTACACCGACGCGGCGCTCGAGGGCGCGACGCGGCTGGCGCGCCGGCACCTCCGGGACCTGCGGCTGCCCGACAGCGCGATCGACGTGATCGACGAGGCCGGGGCGGCGCTGCGGCTCAACCCGCCGGCCGACGGCCAGCGCGTGGTGGGCGCCGCCGAGGTGGAGCGCGTCGTCGCGCGGATGGCGCGCATCCCCGAGACGCAGGCCTCGACCTCCGACCGCGAGCGGCTGCGGACGCTCGGCGAGGCGCTGAAGCGCGTGGTGTTCGGCCAGGACGAGGCGGTCGACCAGGTGGCTTCGGCGATCAAGCGCTCGCGCGCGGGACTCGGCCCGCCCGAGCGCCCCGCGGGCGCCTTCCTCTTCACGGGCCCGACCGGCGTCGGCAAGACCGAGCTCGCGAAGCAGCTCGCGCGCCACCTCGGCAACGAGTTCCACCGCTACGACATGAGCGAGTACGGCGAGAAGCACTCGGTCTCGCGCCTGATCGGCGCGCCCCCGGGCTACGTGGGCTTCGAGCAGGGCGGGCTGCTGGTCGACGCCGTGCGCCAGCATCCCTACTCGGTCGTGCTGCTCGACGAGATCGAGAAGGCGCACCCGGACCTGACGGGCATCCTGCTGCAGGTGATGGACAACGCCACGCTCACCGACAACACGGGCAGGAAGGCCGACTTCCGCCAGGTGGTCCTGATCATGACCTCGAACGCCGGCTCGCGCGAGATGAGCCAGGCCACGATCGGCTTCGCGGGCGACCACGAGAAGGACACGAGCGCGCGCGGCCGCCAGGCGCTCGAGCGCTTCTTCACGCCCGAGTTCCGGAACCGGCTCGACGCGATCGTCACCTTCAAGCCGCTGACGCTCGAGGTGATGGAGACGATCGTCGACAAGTTCGTGCTGGAGCTCGAGGCCCAGCTGCGCGAGCGCAAGGTCGCGATCGAGCTCCTGCCCGAGGCGCGCTCCTATTTCGCCAAGAAGGGCTTCGATCCGGTCTTCGGGGCGCGTCCGCTGAACCGCATGGTGCAGTTCGAGCTGCGCAACCCGCTGACCGACGAGATCCTGTTCGGCCAGCTCGAGCACGGCGGGACGGTGCAGATCGGCTTCGCCGACGGGAAGCTGACCTTCGCGTACAGCCCGAGCCCGCCGCCGCAGGCTCCGGAGACGCCGCCGACGAGCGCGCCGACCGAGAAGGTCTAGGGCCGAATAGGCGCGGCTAGGCTTTCTCGAACACGTCCACGACTCCCGTCTCGAGCGAGTACTCGGCTCCCACGATCAGCAGACCCTCCTCCGCGCACAGCCTCTCGATGATCTCCGAGCCGTGGCGGAGCTGGTTCGCGGAGGCGCGCACGTTGGCGCGGCAGGCCTCGTGCATGAGCGCGTTTTCGTCTCCTGCAAACTCGGCCAGCAGCCCCTGGACCGCGGGCTGGATGCGGCCCACGATCGACCGCAGGTTGCGCGAGTGCGCGCTGTCGCTGGGGTTTCGCAGCTCCTCGAGCGTGGCCGTGACGGCTCCGCACTGGGAGTGGCCCAGGATCACGACCAGCCGGGTGTGGAACTGCTCCGCCGCGAACTCCACGCTGCCGATCTGCGAGGGAGCGACGATGTTGCCGGCGACGCGGATCACGAACAGGTCGCCGAGTCCCTGGTCGAAGACGAGCTCGGCGGGCACCCGCGAGTCGGAGCAGCCGAGGATGATCGCGAACGGCTCCTGGCCGGCCACGAGGTCCGCGCGCCGGGCATGGCTCGCCGCCTCGTCGCGGACGCCCGCGACGAACCGGCGGTTGCCTTCCAGCAGGCGCTCGAGCGCCTCGTGAGCCGGGACCATCCGCGCATCCTATGTCGTGACGGCTGGGCTGTCAGGCCGGACGAGATCGAGCAGCAGGATTTCCGGCGGCGCGAACGTGCGGATCGGCAGCTCGACCGTCCCGACGCCGCGCGAGACGTAGACGACGCCTGCGTCGAAGCGTGCGAAGCCGGCGGGGAAGCGGCTGCACATCTGGCCGTGGGGGAGCACGATCGGACCCCAGGGTGCGGCGATCTGGCCGCCGTGCGTGTGACCGGCGAGGTAGAGGTCGAAGCGCAGTCCCGCGAGCAGGCCGAGGCCGTCGGGACTGTGGCAGAGCACGATGCGGAAAGGCTGACCGTCGAGCTGTCGCGCGGCTGCCGTGGGGGTCGCACTGGCCTGTCCACGGATCGTCGAGCCCCAGCACGACCACGTCGCTCCATGGCGCGGGCAACGGGACGGCCTCGTTGATCAGCACGCGCGCGCCGGCGCTCGACAGCGCACGCACGATCTCCACGTCCCGCGTCCAGAGGTCGTGGTTTCCGAGCACGGCCAGCTTGAGCGAAGCAGTGACCGACTCGACGAGAGCCTGCAGGAGCGCGAGCCGGTGGGGCTCGGCCTCGAGGTAGACGTAGTCGCCGCCGAGCAGGAGGACGTCGGGCTCGGCCTGCCGGATTGCTGCGAACGTGCTCTCGAGCAACGAGCGTGGTGTGGTCGGCCCGACTGGATGTCCGAGCGAACGCGAGAGACCCCGGCCGTCGCCTGGCGGCAGCTTCAGGCTGTGCCGAGTAACGGCAACCGTTGACCCCGGGGACGACGCTCCAGAGACGCGCAGGCCAGTCGCCGGCGTAGGCGGCCCCGAGGAACGACTCGAGCAGGGCCCGCCCGATCGAATAGTGTCGTCCGCGTCCGCTCGCTCGGAGCTTCACGGGCGCGCAGCCTTCCCCGCCAGGTGCCGATCGAGGAACCCGAGCACGTGAGCGGCGTAGCCCGTCTCGTCGAAGCGGAGGAGGTCGTCGTGGGAAGCGCCGGGCACCAGCCAGAGCTCCTTGGGCTCGTTCGCTGCCGCGAACAGAGCTCGGGTCTGGGCTTCAGTCGTGTGTCGGTCGGCGGTACCCGACAGGATCAAGACCGGGCACCGCAGCTGTCGGATCGACTCGACAGGGCGCAGCTCGTCCGTACCCACGCCGAGGCGCGGCTTCAGCTGCCACAGGAGGAGGGGAGCCAGCACGCGCGAAAGGCCGCCCACGCGCATGGCGAGGCGGTTGTCGATCGCCTCGGTGATGGTCGGAAAGACGGCCTCCAGCACGTCAGCCTCCGAGCCGGCCGCTGGGCCGGCGAGCACGAGTGCGGCACCTCCGAGTGAAACGCCGACGCCGCCCACGCGAAGTCCGGGAAAGTGATCACGCAGGTAGCGCAGGCAGGCGTGCGCGTCCTGGGCCTCCAGGTAGCCGAAGGTGATCCGATCGCCGGTCGACTCGCCATGGGCCTGGAGATCCGGCATCAGCACCACGTAGCCCGCGCGCCAGAGCAGCTCTGCGCGGGGCAGCATGTGCCAGCGGTTGGCGTGGACGCCGTGCAGCAGCGCCACGGCGCCCTTCGGAGCATCCGGAACCAGCAGCCAGGCGCTCAGGCTGGCGCCGGAGGCGCTCGACAGGGTGACTGGCTGCGCGCGGAGGAAGTCCGGCGGCGCGGGGACTGCCTGGTGTGCCGGTGCGGTCAAGACGCTTCCGAAGACGAAGGCCAGGACGAGCCCCGTCGTCAACGCAGCCGCCAGCCCCAGCGCCGCCATTTGCCGAAGTGTCACGTCCGGTCCTCCCGTGGCCGGTCTCTCGGTTCGAAACCTCGAGCAGTGTCTCAAGCAACTCTGTCCGGACGAAGTGCCAAGCCCAGAGCCGTGCCGGCGCCGTCCCGCGGGCTTTCGCGCCCGGCCTGCTAAACTGAAGTGTTGTGAGTGGAGACCGGGGTCCGCGGTACGAAGCGCTCGTGCGAGAGCTCGAGCGGCGTGTGCTCGTCATCGACGGGGCGATGGGCACGCTGCTGCAGGCCCATGGGCTGTCCGAGGAGGACTACCGGGGCGAGCGGCTCCAGGGCTGGGCGAAGGACGTCAAGGGCAACCACGAGCTCCTGAACCTGAGCCGGCCGGATCTCGTGGAGGCCGCCCACCGCGAATACCTGGCCGCGGGCGCGGACATCGTCGAGACCAACACGTTCAACGCCAACCGCATCTCGCAGGCCGACTACGGCACCGAGGCGCTCGTCCACGACATCAACGTCGCCGCCGCCCGCGCCGCGCGCAAGGCTGTCGACGCGGCCACGGCCGCGGAGCCGGACCGGCCGCGCTGGGTCGCCGGTGCGCTCGGGCCGACGAACAAGACGGCCTCGCTCTCGCGCGACGTCAACGACCCCGGCGCTCGGGCCGTGAGCTATGCCGAGCTCGAAGCGGCCTACCACGAGCAGGCCCTGGGCCTGATCGACGGCGGCGTGGACCTGCTGCTGGTCGAGACCGCCTTCGACACCCTCAACGCCAAGGCGGCGCTCGCGGGCGTCGTGCGCGCGCTCGACGAACGCGGCACGAGCCTTCCGGTGATGGCCTCGGTCACGATCACCGACCTCTCGGGCCGCAACCTCTCGGGGCAGACCGTCGACGCCTTCTGGATCTCGGTGATGCACGTCCCGCTCTTCTCGCGTGGGCGTGAACTGCGCGCTCGGGCCGCGCGAGATGCGCGCGCACGTGGAGGAGCTGTCGAAGCTCAGCCCGAAGTTCGTGAGCGCCTACCCGAATGCCGGCCTGCCCAACGCCTTCGGGGGTTTCGACGAAACCCCGGACTCGATGGCGCGCGACCTCGGGGAATGGGCGAAGTCCGGGCTCGTGAACGTGGTCGGAGGCTGCTGCGGCACGACGCCGGCGCACATCCAGGCGATCGCCGGAGCCGTGCGCGGGGTGAAGCCGCGGGTCCGGCCGCAGGTCGCGCCGCTCAGCCGCTTCTCGGGCATCGACCCGCTCGTGATCCGGCCCGACTCGAACTTCGTCAACGTCGGCGAGCGCACGAACGTCACCGGCTCGCCGCGCTTCGCGAAGCTCGTGCTCGCCGGCCAGTACGCCGAGGCGCTCGAGGTCGCCCGCCAGCAGGTGGTGGGCGGCGCCCAGATCCTCGACGTCAACATGGACGAGGGCCTGCTCGACTCCGTGGCGGCGATGCGGAAGTTCCTGAACCTGCTCGCAGCCGAGCCCGACATCGCCCGCGTGCCGATCATGGTCGACTCGTCCGACTTCCGCGTGATCGAGGCCGGCCTCGCGTGCCTGCAGGGCAAGGGCATCGTGAACTCGATCTCGCTCAAGGAAGGCGAGGACGCCTTCCGCGACCATGCCCGCGTGGTGCGTCGCTACGGCGCCGGTGTCGTCGTGATGGCGTTCGACGAGGAGGGCCAGGCGACGGACGTCGCGCGCCGGGTCGCGATCCTGTCGCGCGCCTACCGGATCCTGACCGAGGAGATCGGCTTCCCGCCCGAGGACATCGTCTTTGACCCGAACGTGCTGACGGTCGGGACCGGGATCGAGGAGCACGCCGACTACGCGGTGTCGTTCATCGAGGCGACGCGCCGGCTCAAGGTGCTTTTCCCGCTCGCCAAGGTGAGCGGCGGCATCTCGAACGTCTCGTTCGCCTTCCGCGGCATGAATGCGGTGCGCGAGGCGATGCACGCGAGCTTCCTCTACCACGCGATCGCCGCCGGCCTCGACATGGGGATCGTCAACTCCGAGCGCCTCGCCGTCTACGAGGAGATCCCGAAGGAGCTGCTCGAGCACGTCGAGGACGTGCTGCTCAACCGGCGTCCGGACGCGACCGAGCGCCTGGTGGCGTTCGCCCAGACGGTGAGGGAGCGCGAGAAGGGCCCGGTCGTCGAGGACGCCTGGCGCCAGGGCACGGTCGAGGAGCGCATCACGCACGCACTCGTGCGCGGCGTGGACGCCTACGTCGAGTCCGACACCGAGGAGGCGCGCCAGAAGTACGGCCGGCCGCTCGCCGTGATCGAGGGTCCGCTGATGGCCGGGATGAACGTGGTGGGCGACCTCTTCGGCTCCGGCAAGATGTTCCTGCCGCAGGTCGTGAAGAGCGCCCGTGTCATGAAGAAGTCCGTCGCCTACCTGACGCCCTTCCTGGAGAAGGAGAAGCAGGCGAGCGGCGCCAGGTCCGAGGCCAAGATCGTGCTCGCCACGGTCAAGGGCGACGTCCACGACATCGGCAAGAACATCGTGGGCGTGGTCCTGCAGTGCAACAACTACGAGGTCGTCGACCTCGGCGTGATGGTGCCGTCCGACAAGATCCTGGCCGTGGCGCGCGACTCGGGCGCCGACATCGTGGGCCTTTCCGGCCTGATCACGCCGTCGCTCGAGGAGATGGTCCACGTGGCGCGCGAGATGGACCGCCAGGGCTTCACCAAGCCCCTGCTGATCGGCGGCGCGACCACGAGCCGGACGCACACCGCCGTCAAGATCGCGCCGGCCTACAGCGGGCCCGTCGTCCACGTGCTCGACGCCTCGCGCGCCGTGGGCGTGGTCGGCCAGCTCAAGGGCGACGAGAAGCGGAGCGCCCTCGACGCCACGAACCGCAGCGAGCAGGAGCGGCTGCGCCGCGAGCACCTCGCGCGCCAGCAGGAGCAGCCGCTGCTGACGCTGGAGGCGGCGCGGGCGCGCCGCACGCCGATCGAGTGGTCGGGCTACGCGCCGCCGCAGCCGGAGTTCCGCGGGGCACGCCAGATCTGCGACGTCGAGCTGTCGCAGATCGTGCCGTACATCGACTGGACGCCGTTCTTCGCCGTCTGGGAGCTGCGCGGCACCTACCCGCGCATCTTCGAGAACCCCGACTGGGGGGCGAAGGCGAAGGAGGTCTTCGACGACGCGCAGGCGACGCTGAAGCAGCTCCTGGCCGACGGCACGCTCAAGGCGCGCGCGTCCTACGGCTTCTTCCCGGCGGCCTCCGTCGGCGACGACATCGAGCTCTACGCGGACGAGTCGCGCTCGGGGCTGCTCGGCACGCTGCACACGCTGCGGCAGCAGGCCCAGAAGAGCGACGGCCTGCCGGCGCAGGCGCTCGCCGACTTCGTGGCGCCGCGCGAGACGAGGCTCGCCGACTGGGTCGGGGCCTTCGCGGTGACGGCGGGGCTCGGGGTCGACGAGCTGGTGGCGCGCCACGACCGCGAGAACGACCCCTACGCCGTGATCATGGTGAAGGCGCTCGCCGACCGCCTGGCCGAGGCGCTCGCCGAGTGGCTGCACCAGCGTGCGCGCCGCGAGTGGGGCTACGGCAAGGACGAGTGCGCTCGAGGTGGGCGACCTGATCCGCGAGAAGTACCGCGGCATCCGGCCCGCGCCGGGCTACCCGGCCTGCCCCGACCACACCGAGAAGCGGCTGCTCTTCGACCTGCTGGGCGGCGAGCAGAAGCTCGCGATCCAGCTCACCGAGAGCCTGGCGATGCTCCCGGCGGCGTCGGTCTGTGGCTTCTACTTCTCGCATCCCGAGGCCCGCTACTTCTCGCTCGGCAAGATCGGCCGCGACCAGGTGCAGGACTACCACCGGCGCAAGGGCATGGACATCGCGAGCGTCGAGCGCTGGCTGTCGTCGAACCTCGGCTACGACCCCGCCGCGGCCTGAGCCGTAGGCTGCTTGCCAGCGGAGCGACCCATCAGCTGGTCTCGCCGGTTTCGCCGCTCTCGCGCCAGTGCGGACCCTCGATCTTCAGGCCGAGCGCCGAGGTGCGCAGCTCGTTGGCGAGCTCGGACACCGGCCGCGGCACCGGCTCGGCGGTCCACGTGAACGCCCCGAACAGGGAACGCAGGCGCTTGAAGACGTCCTCCGGCAGCACGTTCGCGAGGTATTCGAGCGCCGTGCCGCGCAGGCTGCGGTCCTCGCCCTTCATCGCGGCCCAGGCGATCTGCAGCGGCCCGCGCTCGAGCGCCAGCGACAGCAGCGCGTAGATCTGCGGGATCTGGCGCTCGACCGTCTCGCCCGAGTCGAGCTCGCGCCGGACGCGCTGCAGCACCTCGTCGCGCGTGGTGCGAACGACGGCGCTGCGCTCGTGGATCGCCGCGAGCGCGGCCGCCGCGGCGGCGCGGACGTCGAACGCCGGGTCGTCGAGCGCGGCCTGCAAGCCCTCGGCGGCGCGCGCGGTCGCGCAGGCCTTGAGGATGCGCGGGACCCTCCGCCTCACGACGCGCTCCAGCGACGGGTCGAGCAGGGCGTCCACCAGCTGGCCGGTGACCCGCGGAGCGACGCGCCGCAGCGAGCGCACGAGGTCCGGCACGAGGGGGTCCTGGGCGAGCAGCGGCAGCATCGCGGCCACGAGCTCGGGCGTCGGCTCCGGGTGCGCGCGGAGGACCGCGCGGACCACCTTCGGGTCGCCCGAGCGCAATCCGAGCAAAGCGTCGAGCGAAGGCTCGCCGCGGATCGCGCCGTGGGACGGGGCCGAAGGCGCAGACGAGCTCGGCTTGTCCTCGCCGCGCAGCGCAGCGATCTGGCGCAGGAGCTCGTCGCGCTCGAGGTGGCCGGTGTGGGCGAGCGTGACCTGGGTGGTGTGGTCGATCACGTCCACGTCCTCGAGGCGCACGCGGCCTGCGAGCAGGCTCTGCTCGAGGGTCTGGACGTAGCCGCGGTGCAGGGGCCGCGAAAGCCCGAGCGCGAGCAGCGAGAGCAGGACCGCGAGCGCGAAGATCAGCGACTCCGCGCGCGCGGGCATCACGGCGAGCACGAGCGCGACGGCGGCGCTGCCGACGAGCGCGCCGGCCTTGTCGATCGAGACGTCCACCACGGTCTTGACGCGGCGCTTCTCGGCCTCGGGCACGGGCGTGTAGAGCAGCTCGTAGGCCGAGCGGAAGAGCGAGTTGGTCGAGGGACTCGTGGGCGCCGCGGGCGAGGGTCGCGGTCTCGAGGCGGGGCATGAAGCCGCGGCGAGCGAGCTCGCCGCCGTGAGCAGCGGCCGCAGCGCCAGCGTGCCCGCGATCCCCGAGCTGGCGCAGCGTCGCGCGGCTCAGCATCGCCTGCAGGCCCAGGCTCAGGATGCCCATCGCGGTGTGGAACGCCGCGAAGGCGCCCAGCAGGCGCGATCCCGAGACGAAGCGCTCGGTCGCCTGGACCTTGAACTGGAAGTCGACGAGCGCCTCGGTGATCGCGCCCAGGAACACGAGCAGCGCCACGTTGCGGAGGTGAGGGTTGCGCAGCAGGATCGCCGCCGCGATCGGCGCCGGCGCCTGGGGCTCCATCGGCAGCGTCGCGGACGTCGCGGCGGCGGAGTGGGTGCGGCGCAGCGTCGCGGCGGCCAGCAGGCCGAGCACGACCAGCAGCAGCACCGCGGCTCCGAGCGGCAGGACCTGCGAGGCGACCCACGCGAGCGCGCCGCCCGCCATGCCGCCCGCGGTCGCGCCCGTGCCGATGCGGCCCACGACCTTGCGCGCGGTGTGCGGGTCGAAGCGCTCGTTCACCAGCGACCAGAAGCCGGAGACCAAAGCGCCGCCGAACGCGGAGACGTGGAGGTAGACGAGCACCGCGGCGGCGGCGGGCCAGACGAGGCCGAGCGCGTACCAGGCGCCCAGCAGCAGCGGCAGAGGCCGTGGCGGCGACGGGCACCACCTGAGCGGGCGAGCGCCGCGTGAGCGCGAGCGAGAGCATCTCGGCGCCGGCGAGGGCGGCGAGCGCGGCCGCGCCCATCGCGAGCGGGAGCGCGGTGACGTCGAACGCCGAGAGGAAGAGCGCGTCGCGCACGGCCCGTGACGCCACCTGATTGGCGATCAGCAGGAACGCGGCGAGCGCCGCGGCGGCGGCGGCCTGGCGGTCGAGCGCTTCGGCTCGCGTGGGGCTCATGGGTTCCCCGTGCCGTGGCGGCCGGAGACGCGTCTATACTAACCCCGGGAGCGCGGCGGAGATGGACCAGGCGTGAAGATCTCGCTCCGTTACCCGGCGACCCCGGAGAACGCCGCCGACCACGCGCGCATCGCGGTGCAGCTGGCGCGCGACGAGTACGACGCCGTGCTCGACCTGACGCCGGCCAGCCTGGAGGTGGCGGACGCGCTCATCGACTCGCTGCGCGAGGAAGGGCGCGACGGCGAGGAGGCCGCCGAGGTGCTGTTCGTGCTCGGCTGCTACCTGGGCGAGGTGATGGTGCAGCGGCTCGGCGGAGCGTGGGTCGCGACCGGCCGCTCGCCGCTGCGCGGCGTCTCGCCCTGGCCGATGGTGGTCGCGCTGCGCGACGGCTCGGCGTGGGACGCGATCGGCAAGGCGTATCGGCGTCTCGAGCTCGGCGACAGCGAGTACCTTCCGACCTTTTTCGAGATGGCGAAGGGCGGCGGCAGGGCCGAAGCGTGAGGCGGCGTGACGAAGACTATTGACAGCGCGAGGAGCGGGCCATAAATTTGCTGCTTCGTCCCTTTCCCGACGACCTCGAGGTGCGGCCCGCAGATCCCGTGACGATGCGAAATCTCAACTTCGGATTCTTCGACGACAGTGGCCAGCCCCGCGAGAGCCGGATCCTGATGTTCTACTCGTTCGAGACCGAGGAGCGCCTCGCGCGCTCGGGGATCCTGCACTACCACCTCGTCGAGCGGCGCTTCGTGGGGCCGCGCCACGACAGTGAGCTGACCGAGGCCGCGCTCGCGTTCCTCCAGAAGAGCGGGCGCCTGCAGACGGCGTCGTAGGCCCGGGGACGCTTCTTCAGCTCGGCCCGTCAAAACATTTGAGGCCGCGAGCGCGCCTCGGCGGCGAACTCGTGTGATAGCATCCCGTGTTTGGCCGTGAGAGAAAGAGCCGTACAGGAGGCGAGCTGATGTCGAGTGCAGGCAAGGGGCGCGAGATCGCGCCGGCGACCGGCAAGCTCGGCATGCTGCTGCCGGGCATGGGCGCGGTCGCGACCACGTTCATCGCCGGCGTGCAGGCGATCCGCAAGGGGCTCGCCAAGCCGATCGGCTCCCTGACCCAGATGGGCACGATCCGCCTCGGCAAGCGCACCGACAACCGCTCGCCGCTGCATCAAGGACTTCGTGCCGCTCGCCGAGCTCGACGACCTCGTGTTCGGCGGCTGGGACATCTTCCCGGACAACGCCTACGAGGCGGCGAGCAAGGCGGGCGTGCTCGAGCGACGAGCACCTCGAGCCGCTCAAGGCCGCTTCCTCGAGACGATCAAGCCGATGCCGGCGGTGTTCGACCAGCAGTACGTCAAGAAGCTGCACGGGCACGAACGTCAAGAAGGGCAAGTCGAAGCGCGACCTGGCCGAGCAGGTCACCGACGACATCGCAGCGCTTCAAGAAGGAGAACGGCTGCGACCGGCTGGTGATGGTGTGGTGCGGCTCGACCGAGGTCTACCGCGAGCCGGCGAGGTCCACTCCACGCTCGCGAAGTTCGAGAAGGGCCTCGACGAGAGCCACCCCGACATCGCGCCCTCGATGATCTACGCCTACGCGCGCTCAAGGCCGGCGTCCCGTACGCCAACGGCGCGCCGAACCTGTCGGCGCGACTTCCCGGCGCTGCTCGAGCTGGCGCAGAAGACGGCAGCGCCGATCGCCGGCAAGGACTTCAAGACCGGCCAGACGCTGATGAAGACGATCCTCGCCCCGGGCTTCAAGGCGCGCATGCTCGGGCTGAACGGCTGGTACTCGACCAACATCCTCGGCAACCGCGACGGCGAGGTGCTCGACGATCCCGAGTCGTTCAAGACCAAGGAAGTCTAGCAAGCTCGGCGTGCTCGAGCACATCCTGCAGCCGGAGCTCTACCCCGACCTCTACGGCAACATCCACCACGTGGTGCGCATCAACTACTACCCGCCGCGCGGCGACAACAAGGAAGGCTGGGACAACATCGACATCTTCGGCTGGCTCGGCTACCCGATGCAGATCAAGGTCGACTTCCTGTGCCGCGACTCGATCCTGGCCGCGCCGATCGTGCTCGACCTCGCGCTCTTCATCGACCTCGCGCAGCGCGCCGGCATGAGCGGCATCCAGGAGTGGCTGTCCTTCTACTTCAAGAGCCCGAGACCGCCCCCGGCCTCTACCCCGAGCACGACCTCTTCATCCAGCTGATGAAGCTCAAGAACACGCTGCGCCACCTGCGGGGCGAGGAGCTGATCACGCACCTCGGCCCCGAGTACTACGACTAAGGCAGCCCGATAACCCGGGAGCCGAGGCGGAGCCCCCTCGTCTCAAGGAAAGCCGGCACCAGGCCGCTAGCCTCGTTGCGCCGCGAGTCCTCGGAGGTTGGACTACGAAGCCTCGCCGTCGCCGCGCCCGTTCCAGCAGCAACGCGACGAGCGTCTTGCCTTCGCGGATCTCTCCCCGCGCCACCATCGCCATCGCTTCGTCCAGCGTGAAGGTGCCCGGCTCGATCCGCTCGTCGGCCTCCGGCCGAGGCTGGAATGCTCTCGAGGCCGGTCGCGCGGAAGAGGTGCATCACCTCGTCGCAGAACCCGGGTGTCGTCCAGAAGGTCGAGATCGGCTCGAGCGAAGCCGCCCGCAGGCCGACCTCCTCCTCGAGCTCGCGGCGCGCACCGGCTTCGGGCGACTCCGACGGATCGCGGCGGCCGGCGGGCAGCTCCCAGACGAAGTCGGAGACGGCGTAGCGGTACTGGCGCACGAGCACGATGCGGCCGTCGTCCAGGACCGGAAGCGCCGCCACGGAGCCCGGCTGGCGCACGACCTCGCGCGTGCCCATCACTCCGCCCGGCTCGCTGACCTCGTCGACGTCGAGCGACAGCACGCGGCCCTCGTAGAGCCGGCGGTGCTGGAGCACGCGGGCCGTGTCGTCGGGCATGCCGCGATGATAGCAGCGGCGTCAGGAGCGCGACGCGGCGCGCAGCGCCTCGAGCACGCGGCGCAGGTCCTCCGGGAGCGGCGCTTCGAAGGCGAGCCGCTCGGCTGTCGCCGGGTGCTCGAAGGCGAGCCGCGCCGAATGCAGCGCCGGGCGCGCGAGCGAAGCGAGCGCGAGGCGCGCCGCCGCCTTGCGGGAGGACGGCGTCCGCGTCCCGCCGTAGAGCGGGTCGCCCGCGACCGGATGCCCGACCGACGACAGGTGCACGCGGATCTGGTGGGTGCGCCCGCTGTGGATGCGCACGCGGACGAGCGCCGCTCCGTCGAAGCGCTCCTCGACGCGCCAGGCGCTGCGGGCCGCGCGCCCGCGCACGGCGCGGACGGACATCCGCTGGCGCCGTACGGGGTCGCGGCCGATCGGCGCGTCGATCTCGCCGGCTCGCGCGCGCCGGGCTGCCGAGCACGAGCGCCAGGTACTCCTTCTCGACCGTCCGCGCGGCGAACTGGCGGGCGAGCGCCCGATGGGTGCGGTCGTCCTTGGCGACGACCAGCAGGCCGGAGGTGCCGCGGTCGAGCCGGTGCACGATCCCCGGCCGCAGCACGCCGCCCACGCCGGAGAGGTCGCGGACGCGCGCGAGCAGCGCATTGACGAGCGTGCCGCCGGCCGCGCCGGCACCGGGGTGGACGACGAGCCCCGCCGGCTTGTCGATCACGAGCAGCGAGGCGTCCTCGTGCACGATCCGCAGCGGGATGTCCTCGGCCTGCGGCTCGGCGGGCGCGGCGGGCGGCACGCGCACCACGGCGCGCTGCCCGAGCCTGACGCGGGAGGAGGCGCGCGCCGGGGCCGAGTCGACCTGGACCTCGCCGGCCGCGATCAGCGCCTGCAGGCGGGAGCGCGACAGCTCCGGCAGGCGGCGCGCGAGCCACGCGTCGAGACGCTGTCCGGCCTCGTCGGCCCCGACGACCAGCTCGTGGGCCTCGGCCAAGGGAGCCGCCGTCAGGCGGTCGCGAGGGCCTGCGTGCGGCGCAGCCGCGGGAGCAGCACGGCCGTGCCCAGCAGCAGAACGATGGCGATGACCTGGGAGGTCGAGAGCGCGCCGCCGAACCAGGAGCCGCGCTCCGGGTCGCCGCGCAGGAACTCGAGGCCGAAGCGAACCGCGGAGTAGAGCGCGACGTACGCGAGCGTCACCTGGCCGTGGAAGCGCTTGCGCGGCAGCAGCCACAGCAGGAACGCGAAGATCAGGAAGGCCGCGGCGGACTCGTAGAGCTGGCTCGGATGCAGCGGCGTGTCCATCGGCGTGCCGACCGCGCGAGAGGCGTAGACGTCCGTGAAGGTGACCGCCCAGGGGAGGCTCGTGGGCTTGCCCCAGCAGCAGCCGGCCGCGAAGCAGCCGAGCCGTCCGATCGCCTGGCCGAGCACGACGCCCGGGGCGAGCGCGTCGGCCGTCGACCAGCCGCGGAGCCCGTGACGCCGGGCGTACCACCAGGCGACGAGCGCGCCCCCGATCAGCCCGCCGTAGAAGACGCCGCCGCTCTGGAAGATGCTCCAGAGCTCGCGCGGGCTGCGCTGGTAGTAGTGGAAGTCCACGAGGACGAGCAGCACCTTGGCCCCGATCAGGCCCGCGATCAGCACCCAGATCGCCATGTCCGTCACACGGCCGGCGTCGAGCCCCTGGCGCTTCGCCTCGCGCGAGGCCACCCAGAGGCCGGCGATGAAGGCGATCGCGAGCAGCAGGCCGTAGGTGTGGAGCGTGATCGTGGGGCCGACGTGCAGCCCCAGCAGGTTGAACTCGGGCACCGGGAGCGTCAGCAGCCGGGGATGCATGTCAGTCGGTCCTCCCGGCCGGAGTGGCCGAGTCGATGCCGGGCGCGCGCTGCGCCTGGGGCTCTGGGGAGCTGAGGATGTCGATCACGAGCAGCGCCACGCCGATCGTGATCGCCGAGTCGGCGGTGTTGAAGTCGGGCCACTGGTAGTCGCGCCAGTACACGTGGACGAAGTCGACGACGTAGCCGAGCCGCAGGCGGTCGATGACGTTGCCGAACGCGCCGCCCAGCACGAGCGCCAGTGCGAGCCGCGGCAGCCGCGCCCGGGCGGGCAGGTGGACGAAGTAGGCGGCGATCGCCACGAGCGCGAGCAGGCTGAGCGTCGACAGCATCAGCGACTGGTAGGGGAGGTTCCAGTCGGAGAGCAGCCCGAAGGCCGCCCCGTGATTGCGGACGTGGCTGAGGCTCAGCAGCCCGTCGACGAGCGGCACGTAGTCGTGCAGCCCGATCGAGCGCACCACGATCGCCTTGGTGACCTGGTCGAGGATCACCACGAAGGCGATCAGCAGCGCGTAGGGCAGGGTGCGTTTCACTGTCGGCCGAGGACCTCGTTGCAACGCTCGCACACGCCCGGGTGCGCCGGCAACGTCCCGACGCGGGCGGACCAGGTCCAGCAGCGCTCGCACTTGCGGCCGGCGGCGTGCTCGACGCGCACCTCGAGCGGAGCCTCCGCGTCCTCCAGGCGCACCTCGCTGACGATGAAGAGGTTGGCCAGGTTGCCCGGGAATACGCTGGAGCGCGCGTCGTGGCCCCGCAGCGCCTTGATCGTCTCGGCCGGGCCGCGCACCACGACCGCCGCCTCGAGGCTCGCCGCGATCTGCTTGGCCGCGCGCGCCGCCTCGAGCGCCTTCGTCACCTCGGCACGGACGTCGAGCAGCATCGCCCAGCGCTCGAGCCGCGGCGTGTCGGCGGCCTCGCGCCCGGGGAACGTGCCGAGATGGACCGAGCCGGCCGGGCGGCCCGGCAGGGCCTCCCAGGCCTCGTCGCTCGTGAACGGCAGCACCGGCGCGAGCAGCAGCGGCAGGTCGCGCGCGATGCGCCACAGCACGGTCTGCGCCGAGCGCCGCCGCGGCGCCGTGGTGGCGTCGCAGTAGAGGCGGTCCTTGAGCACGTCCAGGTAGAAGGACGAGAGATCGACCGCCGTGTACTGCACGAGCTGGTGGTACACGGTGTGGTACTCGCAAGCCTCGTAGGCGTCGAGCACGCGGGCGACGACCTGGCGGTGCCGCGCCAGCAGCATAGGCGTCGAGCTCGTCGAGCGAGGCCTCGTCGACGGCGTCCTTCGCCGGATCGAAGTCGCTCAGGTTCGAGAGCAGGTAGCGGATCGTGTTGCGGACCTTGCGGTAGGCCTCGGCCACGCGGCGGATCATGTCGTCCGAGATCCGCATGTCCTCGCGGTAGTCGACCATGATCGTCCACAGGCGCAGCACCTCGGCGCCGTACTGGGCGATCAGCTTGTGCGTGTCGACGTCGTTGCCGAGGCTCTTCGAGATCTTCTTGCCCTCGGCGTCGACCGTGAAGCCGTGCGTGATCACCTGGTTGTAGGGCGCGCGGCCGCGCGTGCCCACGCCGATCAGGAGCGACGAGTGGAACCAGCCGCGGTGCTGGTCGCTGCCCTCGAGGTAGACGTCGCAGGGCCACGGCATGTCGGGCCGCTGCCCGAGCACCGCGGCGTGCGACGAGCCCGAGTCGAACCAGACGTCGAGGATGTCGCGCTCCTTTTCGAACTCCTTGCCGCCGCACTTCGGGCAGGCGAAGCCCGCGGGCAGCAGCTGCTGTCGCCTCGCGCGCGTACCAGGCGTCGGCGCTCTCGCGCTCGAAGATCGACGCGACGTTGCGCAGCAGCTCGGGGCGCAGCAGCACCTCGCCGCAGCTCTTGCAATAGAAGGCCGGGATCGGCACGCCCCAGAGGCGCTGGCGCGAGATGCACCAGTCGGGGCGCGTCTCGATCATGTTGTGGATGCGCTCCTGGCCCCAGGCCGGCAGCCAGCGCGTCGCGGCGATCGCCGCGAGCGCCTGCGCGCGCAGCGTCGGCTGGCCCTGGTCGAGCGCGATGAACCACTGCTCGGTGGCGCGGAAGATGATCGGGTGCTTGCAGCGCCAGCAGATCGGGTAGGAGTGCGTGTCCTTGCCGGCCTGGACGAGCGCGCCCGTCTCGCGCAGCAGCTCGATCACCTTCGGGTTGGCCTCGAAGACGCGCTCGCCCGCGAATCGCTCGACCTCCGGCACGAAGCGGCCGCCCTCGTCCACCGGGCAGTAGATGTCGAGCCCGTAGCGGACGCCGGTCAGGTAGTCGTCCCAGCCGTGGCCGGGTGCCGTGTGCACGACGCCGGTGCCGGTGTCGAGGGTGACGTAGTCGGCGAGCACGCCCGGCGAGTCGCGGTCGATCCAGGGATGCCGGAAGCGCACCTTCTCGAGCTCGGCGCCCTTCAGCACGGCGAGCGGCGCGCCGAGGGTGAGGCCGAAGCGCTTCTGCGCCTGCTCGTGGAGCGCCTTCGCCAGCAGCAGCACCTCGCCGCTGCCCTCCACGGGGAAGAAGGCGTACTCCGCCTCGGGGTGGAACGCGAGCGCGAGGTTCGCGGGCAGCGTCCAGGGCGTCGTCGTCCAGGCGACGGCGGACACCTTTCGCCCGGCCAGCGCCGGGTGCGCCTTCGCGAGCCGCGCCTGCTCCTCGGCCGCCAGCGGGAAGCGCACGTCGATCTGCGGGCTCTCGTGGTGCTCGTCGTACTCGACCTCGGCCTCGGCGAGAGCCGTGCGGCACGAGATGCACCAGTGGACGGACTTCTTGGCCTTGTAGACGAGGCCCTTCTCCGCGAAGGTGGCGAGCTCGCGCACGATCGTCGCCTGGTAGCCGGGCGCCATCGTCAGGTAGGGATCGGCCCACTCGCCCATGACGCCGAGCCTTTCGAACTCGTCGCGCTGGATGCCCACGTACTTCTCGGCGTACTTGCGGCACTCCTGCCGGAACGCGATCGGCGACATCGCGTGCTTCTTCGAGCCCAGGTCGCGCTCGACCTTGAGCTCGATCGGCAGGCCGTGGCAGTCCCAGCCGGGCCGATAGGGAGCGTCGTGGCCCATCATCGAGCGGCTGCGCACGACGACGTCCTTCAGGATCTTGTTGAGGGCGGTGCCGAGGTGGATGTGGCCGTTGGCGTAGGGCGGCCCGTCGTGCAGCACGAAGCTCGGCGCGCCCTTGCGGGACTTGCGCACCTGGCCGTAGAGGTCGTCCTGCTTCCAGCGCGCGAGCCGCTGCGGCTCGGACTGGGCCAGGTTGGCCTTCATCGGGAAGTCGGTCTTCGGGAGGTTGAGCGTCGAGCGGAGGTCGGACTCGGTTTTCATGGCAAAAACCGCTCCAGAAGCATGAAAGGGCAGGGTAGCACGCGCGTTTCTTGCCCGTCAAAAAGCGGCGTCCGGACGCGCCTCAGGCTAGAATCCGAGCAAGCGCAGGAGCTACGGAGAGGACAATGGTCAGGCGCTACTGGGCGTTGGGGTTGTTGCTGATGCTGGCCCTGCCGATCGGCTCCTGCGGCAGCACCGGCGAGGAGTGCGACACCTGTTCCAGCGACCAGGACTGCACGGCGGGGCTCATCTGCTCCAGCTTCTCGGACGGCAGCCGCCGCTGCGGCTCGGGCACGGGCGAGACCAACTGCCGGGTGCGCTAGCGGCCTAGTCGCCGCTCGGGGCGTCGCTCGTGTCGACGCGGGCGGAGGCGCCCGCCGGCGCCTCCGCTGCCTCGGGCGCAGTCGCGACGTCGGCCGGCACGAGCGCGAACGCGAGCGCCGCTCCCGCCATCCCGACCAGCACGGTGAAGGCGGGCCAGATCAGGAGCTGCGGCAGCAGCGTGAGCCAGAACAGCTGGGTCCAGCTTCCCGCCTCGAACACCCACGTGCGGTCCGAGAAGGCGACCGCGACCTCCGTCAGCGGCGACACGTCGTAGTGCGTGCCGACGCCAAGCCGGGTCGCCGTCACGCCAACGGCCGCGACGACGACGCGTACCAGGTACGCGTATCGGAGCAGCTCCGGCCAGAGGGCGGCCGCCCCGCTGCGGCGCGGCTCGAGCGCGAGAGCCAGATAGGCCCCCGCGACCGGTGCGAGCCACGTGACGCCGACGGCGTCCACCAGCACCGACGGCGCCGCGCTCTTCTCGAGCAGCGCCCGCACGAGCGTCACCAGCCACGCGACGGCCACCGTGCTCAGCACGGCGCGCGGCCGCAGCCAGCGGGCGAGCGGGTCGCTCGCGATCAGGCCCGTGAACCCGAGCAGCAGGCAGACGCCCGTGAGGACGTAGTAGTAGAGGCTGGCGGTGGCCGAGGCGTGCGCCGTCGCGGTGGCGGGCCCGACCAGCACCAGCGAACGCAGCGCCGTGTCGCGCTGACCCTCCGAGCGCAAGGCCGCCACCAGGAAGCCGAGGCCGGCGAGGCTGGTGGCGATCGAGAGGCGCCGTCGGTGAGGGGCGGCGAGCCGCGGCCACCAGTGCATCGGCACCGCGAGCGTCGCCGCGAGCGCGACCGTGAGCAGGAGGGTGGTCACGGGGCCGCAAGGGTATCATGCCGCCGTGACCGACGAGCCCGAGCGCGACGCGCGCGAGGCGCGCGACGCGACGCGCGGGAGCGCCATCAAGCTCGCCGCCGAGGTCGCTTCACGCCTGCTCGGCCTCGCGACCACGCTGCTGCTGATCCGCGGCCTCGGCGCGTCGGACTTCGGCGCCTTCGGGCGGCTGTCGGTGATCGCGCTGCTGCTGGCCGAGCTCGGCGAGCTCGGGCTGCAGACGCTGGCGTCGCGGGCGCTGGTGGCGGGGACGCTCTCGCTGCGGTCGCTGGTTCGCGCGCGGCTCGTCCTCGCGTGCGCGCTCGGCGGCGCCGCCGTCGCAGGCCTGGCGTGGGCGCCGGTGCTGTCGCCGCTCGTGCTCTGGTTCGCGCTCTCCGGCTGGGGAGAGTTCCTGGGCGTGGCGCTGCGCTGCCGCGGCGAGCGCGTGTGGGAAGCGATCGTGCTCCTGTGCCTGCGCGGGCTCGGCCTCGTCGCGGTGGCCGCGACGCTCGGCCTCGGGGCCGGGCTGGTGGCACTCGCCTGGGCGCTCGCGCTCTCGACGGTCCCGGCCATCGCACTCGGCGCCTGGCTGCTGCGGCGGTCGACGGCGGCGCACCGGGTCGAGGACGCCCGCGTGGCCGTCGTGATGAGCGAGGCGCTGCCGCTCGCGATCCACGGCGGGCTGCTGCTGCTCAGCCCGCGCGTCGAGTTCCTGGTGCTGTCGCTTCTGCGCGGCGACCGCGAGACGGGCCTCTTCCTCGCCGCGCTGCGGGTCTACGAGTTCCTGAACGTGGTCCCGGCGGGGGTCAACGCCGGAGCGATGCCGGGCCTCACGCGCGAGTCGCTGCGCGGTAAAGGCGGCGTGCGCGCGCGCACCGCGTGGACGCTCGCCTTCCTGGCAGCCCCGGCCGCCGTCGGCCTCGCGCTCGTGGCGCAGCCGCTCGCCCGGCTGCTGCTCGGTCCCGGGTACGAGGCCGCCGACTACCGGGGGACGCAGGCGCCGCTGCTGCTGCTGGCGCTCGCGCTGCCGGCGCTCTTCATGAACGGCCTGCTGCAGAGCACGCTGATCGCCGCCGGCCGCACCCGCTGGCTGCCGAGGCTGACGGGCGCGCGCGTGCTGATCGCCATAGCACTCGCCGTGCCGCTCGTGCGCTCGGCGGGGGGCACGGGAGCGGCCTGCGGGATCGCCCTCGCCGAGTGGCTGCTGCTGCTGCTCGCGGCGCGGGCCTGCGCCGCCGCACAGGCCGCGGTCCGCTCTCGCGCGTCCGCTCGCATGCGCTCTCGCGGCGACGCTGCCGATGGCGCTCGCGGTGTGGGGCGTTCGCGACGATCTGCTGCTCGCGGTTCCGCTCGGCGGGCTCGTGCAGCTGACGGTGACGCTCGCGTCCGTCAAGCTCGCGACCGGGCGCCTGTCGATCGGCGATCTCCGGTATCCTTAGGCCCTCCTCGGAGGTGCTTCAACATTGACCCTGCGCAGTGCGCCCCGGCAGCCCGTCGTGCTGTACCAGCCGCGGGATGGGGGGGCGGCGATGCCGCTCGGACTGCTCGCGCTCGGCTCGTGGCTCGAGGGCCGTCACGTGGTGATCGTGGATGGCCGCTTCGAGCTCGCGCCCGAGGCCCGCGTCGTCGAGCTCGCGAAGCACGCGCTGCTCTTCTTCGTCAGCGCGCGCACGGGCGAGCCCCTGCGCGAGGCGCTGCGCGTGAGCCGGGCCGCGCGCGCGGCCAGCCCGACGCTGCCGATCCTGTGGGGCGGCCCGCACGCCGCGGTCGACCCGGAGTCGTGCTTCGCGACGGGCGTCGTCGACGGCTGCGTGGCGGGCGCCGGCGAGGAGTCTCTCGAGGCCGCAGTGGAGGCGGCGCGCTCGGAGCGGCCGCTCGCGACGGCGGCGGGCGTCATGGTACCGGGCGGCGAAGCAATCGCTCCCGCGCGGCCGCCGACGCATCTCTGGCCGCGCGCGGACTACTCGCTGCTCGACACCGAGCGCTACTTCGAGGAGCGCGGCGTGCGCCGGCTCGACTACTGCTCGAGCCGGGGCGTGCGCGAGGATCCCGACTGGCTCGGCCTGCGCGCCGAGCGCGTCGTGGCGGAGACGGTCGAGCTCGCGGAGCGCTACCGGGCGACCGAGCTCACGTTCAAGGACGAGGACTTCTTCGCCGACGAGCAGCGCGTCCTCGAGATCGCGGACGGGCTCGTCGAGACCGGCGCAGCCGTTCGCGTGGCGGGCGGAGGCCCGGCCTCGGGACGTGCTCGAGGCGAAGCCGGGCGTGCTGGAGCGCCTCTTCGAGAGCGGGTGCCGCGGCCTGCAGGTGGTGTCCAACGGCACGGCCCGCGGCGGACTCCTCGAAGTGGCGACCCGCCTGCGGGCGGCGGGCATCGGCGGGAGATTCGTGTTCGACGTGAACGAGGCCGCGGCGATGGGCGGTGGGCTCGACGCCACCGTGGCGGTCGCGCGCGCGATCTGCGCGATGGACAGCCGCTTCGAGACGCCGTTCCGCCGTCACCGTGATCCGCCCGAGCCCGCCGCTGCGGCGGCGCGCCCGCTCGAGGCCTGGGCGGCGCTCGACAAGCAGCCCTGGGCGAATCACAAGGCCGAACGGCGGCTGGCGCGGCGGGCGTTCTTCTTCGCCGAGGCGCAGCGTCCGCCGGGCCGGCGGCTCGGCAAGCACCTGCTGCGCGTGCTGGCGCTCCTGCGCGTGCGCGTGGGCTTCTTCGCGTTCGACCTCGAGCGGGTGGCGGTCGAGCTGTCGGCGCTGCTCCGAACGGGTCGCGCGCGCTCGCCGGCCGGACGACTAGGAGGCAGAGGGTATAATGCCGGCCTCTCAGGTGGGACTGATGCGGGAGCTCCAAGAGATCTTGCAGGCGATGCTCGCCCAGAAGGACAAGATCAAGAACCGGCAGGAGCTGCTGCTGGACATGGGCGAGCGCGTGGTGAAGGCGGTGAGCCAGGAGTTCGGCTGCAAGCAGGACGAGGTGGGGATCCTGCTGCTGTCGAACGACGGCCGCCACCTGCGCTTCATCGCGCCGCGCCGCTTCGCCGAGCTCGGCTCGATCCCGACCAACAAGCGCGACTCGATCGCGGTGAACGTGCTCGCGCGCCGCACCGGCGAGGTGATCAACAACGTGCCGCTGGTGAAGCACGTCACCTTCTTCGAGAGCATCAAGCTCCGCGACAAGCCGCTGCCGATCCAGAAGATGGTGACGACGCCCCTGGTCGTGAAGGGCCAGCCCGTGGGCGTCGTGGAGATCAGCCGCAAGGGCGAGACGATCCGCGACGCCGGAGCCGACTTCACCGCGGCGGACCTGCGCCACGCGCAGGAGATCTTCGACGGGATAGCACCGTTCCTGGCCGAAGCGCGCCCGCCAGGCTACTAGATACCCAAGGAGGCTCGATGCGTTCTCGCCGCGGCACCGTGGCGCTGGCGTTTTTCGCCCTCACCCTCGCTCTCGCTTCCGGCGCGCCCCTCCGCGCGCAGGCGCCGGCGCCCGCCGCGACTCCGCGGCCGTCGCCCGTGGCGCAAGCACCGGCCACCGACATCTTCCTCGTCGATCTGACGCTGCGCGGGGGAGTCCTCGCGCTGGGACGTCCGCGAGCGCGTCACCGAGCACGAGGGCTACGACAACCAGCCGGCCTTCTCTCCCGACGGCCGTTCGCCTCTACTTCACGTCGCGCATCGGACGACCAGACCGACGTCCAGCGCTACGACCTCGGCACCGCGCCAGCTCCGAGCCGTGGCCGACGACGCCGGAGAGCGAGTTCTCGCCGACGCCTGTTCCCGGAGGCGGCTTCTCCGTGGTGCGCTTCGAAGCCGACGGGACACAGCGGCTGTGGAAGCTTCGACGGAGGGTGGCGCCCCGGCAGCCGCTGGTTCCGGACGTCGAGCCGGTGGCCTATCACGCCTGGGCCGACGCCGAGACGCTCGTGCTCGTGGTGCTCGGCGACCCCCTCACGCTGCAGGTCGCCGATCGCCGCACCGGGCAAGGCCGACGTCGTCGCCACGGCAGGTCGGCCGTTGCGTGCGGCCGGTGCCCGGACGCACGACGGTCAGCTTCGTGCGCAAGGTGCGCGAAAGGCGAGTGGTGGCTCGAGGCGCTCGAGCCGAGGACGCGGGCCACGGCGCGCATCGCGCGTCTTCCCGAGGGCGTCGAGGACTACGCCTGGCTGCCGGATGGTCGCGTGCTGGTCGGGCAGGGGGCGCGGCTGCTCGAGCTGCCGCCCGGAGCGACGGAGTTCCGCGAGCTGGTGCGCTTCGGCGAGCCGGAGCTCCAGAACGTCACGCGGCTCGCCGCGAGCCCCGCGCGGCGACCGCATGGCGCTCGTCGCGGACGAGGCGAAGCCCTTCCCGCTGACGGTCGCGAGCGTCATGCGCGGCCCCGAGCTCGTGGGCTACCCGCCCTCCGACCTGCGCTGGTCGGGCGACTCGAAGGAGCTCTTCTTCGAGTGGCGCCAGCCCGGCGGACGACGAGGCCGCCACCTACGTGGTGCCGCGCGCCGGCGGCGAGC
Organism: uncultured Acidobacteriota bacterium; assembly: GCA_963744315.1. GTDB lineage: Bacteria > Acidobacteriota > Vicinamibacteria > Fen-336 > Fen-336 > DATBSL01. Next base: position 75,096 of record CAVUTB010000020.1, on the reverse strand, counting down.
CGCGGCGGCTCTCGGAGGAGGAGAGGAAGCTCGCTCCCTGCCGCCTCCTGCGAGTGGGACAAGGCGCGGCGGCGCTGCCTTCGCGATCCAGGACGGCGACGTCGTGCTCGTCGACACGGTGGCGCGCACGCGGCCGGGTGCTGGCGGGCTCGACCGGCAGCGAGTCGAGCCCCCGCTTCGCCATCGCGCGAGACCGCGGCGACCTACGTGCGCGACAACAACCTGTTCCGGGTGGCGCTGGCCGGCGACGGCGACGTGCTCGTCCAGCTCACGGACGTGGCGCCGAAGAAGAAGGAGCCGAAGCTCACCGAGAGCCAGCAGTTCCTGAAGGACGAGGAGCGCAAGCTGCTGAAGCAGGTCGAGGAGGCGGCGGCGCGCCAGCAAGCGCGGAGGAGGAGCGCAAGGAGAGGCAGGCGCCGCCGCGCTTCGAGATCGCGGAGGGCCAGTCGGTCTCCGAGGCCCTGACGAGCGGCGACGGGCGCTTCGCGTTCCTGCTGGTGGCGCAGAAGGCCGAGGGCGCGAAGACGGCCGACGTGCCGAACTACGTGACCGAGTCGGCCTACGTCGAGGCGATTCCCACGCGCACGAACGTGGGCGACCGGCAGGAGACCCGGCGCCTGGCGGTGATGGACCTCCAGGACGCGCAAGAGCGTGTGGGCCTCCGTCGACGGCGTCACCGAGCCGGAGCCCGTGAAGAAAGAGGACGCGACGCCCGAAGGCCGCGTCGGCAAAGCAGCCCTCCCTGAGCGGAAGAGCCCAAGAAAGAGGATGCGGGCAAGAAGCAGAAGCGCGAGGTGCGCTGGGGCCTTCCCGTGCTCTCCCCCGAGGGAACGCGCGCGGTCGGCGGCGGTTCGGGCCGCCGACAGCCGGGACCGCTGGCTCGTGCTCGTCGATCCGGCCAGCGGGCAAGGGGCGCGTGCTCGACCACCAGCACGACGACGCCTGGGTGCGCGAGCCCGGCTTCCCGGGGCCGGGACCGGCTTCGGCTGGGTGGACGACCGGACGCTCTGGTTCCTCTCGGAAGCCACCGGTTACACCCACCTCTACACGGTCGATGCCGCGGCGGAGACCGCGGCCCCGAAGGCCATCACCTCCGGCGCGTGGGAGGTCCTGGAGGTCGATGCTCTCCCCGAGGCGCGACGCGTTCTACCTCACGACGAGCGAGCCGGACCCGGGGGAGCGCCACCTCTACCGCGTGGCCGCCTCGGGCGGGGAGCGCGACGCGCCTCACCACGCGGCCAGGCGCCCACCTGGTCGAGGTCTCACCCGACGAGGCGACGTTCGCCGACCTCTTCTCGGACGCCGCCAACCCGCCGGAGATCCAGCTCGTGCCCGCGCGCGGGACGGGACCCGGCGCGGCAGGTCACGACCTCCACCCGTCCGGCGTTTCGGAGCTTCGCGTGGATCGCGGCCTCCGGTCGTCACGGTTCGAGGCGCGCGACGGCGTGAAGGTGCCCGCACGGCTCTACACGCCGCAGTCGCTCGCCGCGTCGCCCGATCCGCGGCGGCCCGCCGTGATCTTCATCCACGGCGCCGGCTATCTCCAGAACGCGCACCGCTACTGGTCGCAGCTACTACCGCGAGTACATGTTCCACCACCTGCTGGCCTCGCGCGGCTACGTCGTGCTGGACGTCGACTACCGCGGCAGCGCGGGCTACGGCCGCGACTGGCGCACCGCCGTCGCCGGCCACATGGGCGGCAAGGACCTCGACGACATCGTGGACGCGGCCGCCTACCTGGTGGCCGAGCACGGAGTCGACGCCGAAGCGGATCGGCGTCTACGGCGGCAGCTACGGCGGCTTCCTGACGCTGATGGCGCTCTTCACGTCGCCGGACACCTTCGCCGCGGGCGCGGCGCTGCGGCCGGTGACCGACTGGGCCCACTACAACCATCCCTACACCTCGAACATCCTCGGCCAGCCGCCCAAGGACGCCGAGGCCTACCGCCAGAGCTCGCCGATCTACTTCGCCGACGGGCTGAAGAGCGCGCTCCTGATCTGCCACGGCATGGTGGACACCAACGTGCACTTCCAGGACTCGGTGCGGCTCGCGCAGCGCCTGATCGAGCTCGGCAAGGAGGACTGGGAGCTCGCGGCCTACCCGGTGGAGAACCACGGCTTCGTCGAGGCCTCGAGCTGGACCGACGAGTACAGGCGCGTGCTCGCGCTCTTCGAGCGCACGCTGCGAGGCGCGGGTGACACGGCCGCAGCGGCGAGGCCGCCGCGCCCACGCCTAGTCGATGAAGCGGACCTTGCCGGTGTCGTCGACGACGAACGGCCGCCCGACCGGGGCCTGGGGCACGGCCTCGGCGCGGAAACCGTCGGACTCGACCGTGAGGCGGAAGGCGTAGCGCGCGCGCTTGAAGCCGGTCGCGTCCACCGGCACGTCGAGCACGAGCAGCCCCGCATCGTGCAGCTCCTTGAGCGTGCCCCACTTGCCGTTCCGGCCGTGGTAGGCCTGCTCGACCGAGTTCAGGTGGAGCAGCGTGGCCACCGCGGGGCGCTCCTGGATCGTGATGCCGCGCGGCACGTTCGGGCGCGCCTTGAACCTTCCAGTGGTGTACGAGCTCTGGCCGTCCGAGCGGTACTTCGACGCCAGCGCGTCCCCCGCGGCGCGGCCGTCGCCGCCTTCGTCGCCCGGGAACGCGTCGAGGTGCGAAAAGTCCCCGCCGGGGGGCTCGGCCTGGGCCGCCGCCGAGCTCGCCGGCTGAGTGGGCGGCGGTGCTGTGGCCCGCGCGGTCGTGGACGGCGGTGCTGCGCTCGCGGCCACGCGCGTGGCCGGCTGCGTCGCGGGCGGGCCTGCGGGCGGCGGTGTCGCGGACTGAGGCAAAGGCGTGGCCTCCGCCGTCGTCGTGGGCGAGGTCTGCGACGCGGTCGTCGAAGGCGGAGCGGCGAGCGTCGTCGGCGTCACCTCCGCGACGGGCGGCGTCGCGGCCGGCTTGCGCAGCAGGAAAAACGCCCCCGCCGCGACGATCGCGACGAGCAGGACGCCCGCGATCGCGAGCCCGATCACGAGTCCCGCGCCGCCGCCCGTGCGGCGCGCCGGCGCTTCGGCCTTGGCCCGCGCGGCCGGCGCAGCGGCCGGCGGCTTCGGGAGCGGAGGCGGCGTGCCGCGCGGCGGGGCCGGCGTGAGGACGGTCGGCGCCACCGGCGGGATCGGCGGAACCATCGTGGGGGTCTGCGCGGCGCCCTTGGTGGCCTGCGACGCGATCGTGGGCTCCTGCTGCGCCGTCAGCGGCGACTGCAGCGTGGGGACGTGGGCAGGCGGCGTGTCCGGCGGGAGCAGCGTGGTGGGCGTTTCCTTCGCTCGCAGCGTGGGGACGAAGCCGGGCTGGGTGATCGCGATCAGGTCGTCGGCGAGCTCGCGGCCGGTCTGGTAACGGGTCTCCGGCGCCTTCGAGAGCGCCTTGCCGATGATGTGCAGCATGGCGTCGGAGACGGTCGGGTCGAGCTCGCGCAGCGACGGCGGCTCCTCGGTGATGATCTTGAAGAGCAGCGCGGTGATCGACTCGCCGCGGAAGGCGCGCTGGCCCGCGACCATCTCGTAGAGGATGCAGCCGACGGAGAAGAGGTCGCTGCGCCCGTCGATCTTGCCGCCGCGCGCCTGCTCCGGGCTCATGTAGGACGGGGTGCCGAGCAGGCTGCCCGTCACCGTCAGGTGCTCCGCGGAATCGGTGACCTTGGCGATCCCGAAGTCGGTGACCTTCACGCGATCGCCCGGCAGGATCATGATGTTCGCGGGCTTGATGTCGCGGTGGATCACGCCCTGCTGGTGCGCGACGTCGAGCGCCTCGGCGATCTGCGCGCCGATCGCGGCCGCGCGCTCGATCGCCATCTTGCCGGAGCCCTGGATCACGCGGTCGAGCCCGACGCCGTCGACGAACTCCATCGAGATGTAGGTCAGGCCCTCCCAGGTGCCGATGTCCCAGAGCGCGACGATGTTCGGGTGCTGCACGCGCGCCGCGACCTCCGCCTCCTGCTCGAAGCGCTTCAGCAGGTCTTCGAGCGCGACGCTCGAGGCCGCGAGGCCTTCGAGCCGGATCGTCTTGATCGCGACCAGCCGGCGCAGCTTCTTGTCCCTGGCCTTGTAGACGGTGCCGAAGGCGCCCGCACCGAGCTTCTTCTCGATCACGTATCGCTCGGCGATCTCGGTCGGGTCCGGAACGGCGGGCTTCGTGGCGCTCACGTCGTTCGCTCTCCTAGCCGGGCGGCCAGCCCAGCTTGCGTCCGCCCAGCAGGTGCAGGTGGATGTGGTAGACGCTGTAGCCGGCGTCGTCGCCGCAATTGAAGACGAGGCGGAAGCCGCGCTCGCCGAGCCCCAGCTCGCGGGCGAGATCGCGGGCCTTGCGCACCATCGCGCCCACGAGGTCGTCGTCGCCCGATTCGAGCGCCATCAGGCTCTCGACGTGCCGGCGGGGGATCACGAGCAGGTGCGTCGGGGCCTGCGGGTTGAGGTCGTGGAAGGCCAGCAGGCGGTCGTCGGATGCCGCCACCTTGGCGGGGATCTTCCCCTCGACGATCTGGCAGAAAACGCAGGCCATCGGCTGGACAGTTTACCTCGTCCGGCCGCGCCGGCGCGTGTCCAGCACCGGTCAGCCGAGCTCGAGCGGAAGCTGGGGCAAGCTCAGGCCCCGCAGCAGCTTGCGGGTCGAGGACGCGACCGGCAGCCGGGCCACCTCGTCCGGCCGGGCCCACAGGAAGCGCTCGGGGTCCTCGGGAAAGGGCGCCCGCAGCCGCGCGCTGTAGCCCTCGAGCGTGATGCGGCGGTAGGTCACGGCGTGGCGCGCGCGCACCGCCAGCGCCCCGGGCACGACGCGAATGCCGTGGCGCTCCTCGATCTCGCGCGCGAGGTCGGGACGGCCGCGGGCGTCGAGCGACGTCTGCGGCACCTCCCACATGCGGCCCATCAGCCGGCCCTCGGGGCGGCGCACCAGCAGCACGCGGCCGTCGCGCTCGACGAGCGCCGCGGCCACGGTCACGTCGACGGGAGCCCGGCGCGCGCGGCTCTCGGGCAGCTCCTCCACGATGCCGTCGGCGCGCGCCTGGCACCGCTGGCGCAGCGGGCACGCGGGGCAGGCGGGCTTGCGCGGCAGGCAGATCGTGGCGCCGAGCTCCATCAGCGCCTGGTTCCAGTCGCCGGGCCGCTTCGGGTCGAGCAGCTCCTCCGCGCGGTTGTAGTAGGGACCGTCCTTGCGGAACGCGGGACCGCGCAGCGCGAGCAGGCGCGCGAGCACGCGCCGCACGTTGCCGTCGACGACCGGCAGCGCCAGGCCGTGGGCGATCGACAGCACGGCGCTCGCCGTGTAGAGGCCGACGCCGGGCACGCCGAGCGCCGTCTCGAGCGTGCGCGGGAAGCGGCCCGCGTGGCGCTCCGCCAGGTGCTGGGCGCCGCGGTGCAGGTTGCGGGCGCGGTGGTAATAGCCGAGCCCCGACCACGCGGCGAGCACCTCGTCCTCGGGCTCCTCGGCGAGAGCCACCACGGTCGGGAAGCGCTTCAGGAAGGCCTCGTAGTACGGCAGCACCGTCTTGACGGTCGTCTGCTGCAGCATCACCTCGGAGACCCAGATGTGGTACGGGTCCGTGGTGCGCCGCCAGGGCAGGTCGCGCCGGCTGCGGTCGTACCAGGCGAGCAGCGTGCGGCGGAGCGCGGCCTTGTCCTTGTCCGGGCGCGCCGGCTCTGCCACGGGGCGAGTCTACCCGACGCGCGAGCGGGGACGGAGCGGCTGCCGCCCGAGCACCGCGCGCGGGCGCGCCGCGAGGTCCGGACGGACCTCGATCCCCTCGAACCCGGCGGCTTCGAGCAGGCCGGCCACGGCCCGGTCGAGCGCAGGCGCGATCTCGACCACCAGGGCGCCGCCCGGCTTCAGGACCTCGGCCGCAGCGGGCACGAGGCGCTCGTAGACGGAGAGGGCGTCACCGGGCGGGAAGAGCGCGAGCTCTGGCTCGTGGTCTCTCACCTCCGGAGCGAGCGAGTCGCGCTCGGCCTGGTCGACGTACGGCGGGTTGCTGACGACGAGATCGCCACGGCCCCGGATGGCGGCCGCCACCGGCTCGAGCAGGTCGCCGAGCCGCCAGGCGACGCGGCCCTCGAGCCCGAGCCGGCGCTCGTTGTCGCGCGCCACGGCGAGCGCGGCTTCGGAGAGGTCCGTCGCATGGAGCTCCGCGTCCGCTCGCTCCGCGGCGAGCGCCAGCGCGATGCAGCCGCTGCCGGTGCCGACGTCGGCGATCACCGGACGCGCCGCTCCGCGCAGCAGCTCGAGCGCGGCCTCGACGAGGAGCTCCGTCTCCGGGCGGGGGATCAGCACGTCGGGCGTCACGCGCAGCTCCTGCTTCCAGAAGGCCTGGGTGCCGGTCAGGTGCTGGAGCGGAATCCGCCGCGCGCGCTCGCGGACGAGCCGGCGGAACTCGGCCGCGTGCTCCGGGCGGGGGGATGTTTCGGGCGAGGCGACGAGCGTCGCCCGGTCCCAGGCCAGGACGTGGCGCAGCAGGCGCTCCGCGTCCCACTCCGGCGATGAGGTCCGGGCGTCGCGCAGCTCGCGCGCGGCCTGCGCGAGGAGCTGCGCGACGGTCATCGCTCGCGCTCCTCCGGCTCAGCGGGCCGGGGCGGGATCGTCGCCGTTCGACGGGCCCTTGAGCTTCTGCGCCTGGTAGTGGGCGATCAGCCCGGCCACGATCTCGTCGAGATCGCCGTCGAGCACGTCGTGCAGCCGGTGCAGCGTCAGCCCGATGCGGTGGTCGCTGACGCGGGCCTGCTGGAAGTTGTAGGTGCGGATCTTCTCCGAGCGGTCGCCGCTGCCGACCTGGCCCTTGCGGTCGCTCGCGATCTTCTTCTGCTGCTCCTCGAGCGCCATCTCGTAGAGCCGCGAGCGCAGCACCTTGAGCGCCTTCTCGCGGTTCTTGATCTGGCTCTTCTCGTCCTGGCAGGAGACGACCGTGTTCGTGGGCAGGTGCGTGATGCGCACCGCCGAGTAGGTGGTGTTGACGCTCTGGCCGCCGGGGCCGGACGAGCAGAAGGTGTCGACGCGCAGGTCCTTGGGCTCGATCTTGACGTCGACCTCTTCGGCCTCCGGGAGGACGGCCACCGTGATCGCGGAGGTATGGATCCGGCCCGAGCCCTCGGTCACCGGCACGCGCTGGACGCGGTGCACGCCGCTCTCGAAGCGCAGCTTCGAGAACACGCGGTCTCCCTCGACCATCGCGATCGCTTCCTTGATCCCGCCCTGGCCGGTGCGGCTCAGCGAGACCACGTCCACCTTCCAGCCCTGGCGCTCCGCGTAGCGCTGGTACATGCGGAACACCTCGCCGGCGAAGAGCGCCGCCTCGTCGCCGCCCGTGCCGGCCCGGATCTCGAGCAGCACGTTCTTGTCGTCGTTCGGGTCCTTGGGGACGAGCAGCAGCGGGATCTCGGCGTCGAGCGCGTCGCGCTTCGCCTCGAGGGTCCTCGCCTCCTCGTGCGCCATCTCGCGCAGCTCGGGGTCGCTCTCGGCCTTCACCATCTCCTGGACCTTGGCGAGCTCCTGGAGCGTGTCCTTGTACGAGCGGTAGCGCTCGACGATCGGCGAGATCTCCTTCGCCTCGCGCGCGAGCTTCTGGTAGGCGGGCGGGTCCTGGGCGATGGCCGGGTCGGACATCTGCGCCTCGACGTCGGCGAAGCGGGACTCGATGTCCCGCAGCTTCTGGAAGGTGATCCCGTCCATGGCCGTTCGCCCCGGCAGCCCGGGGCCGCCTCAGGCCTTCGCGGCGGCCTTCTTGGTGCTGGCCTTGGTGCCCGAGGGCTTGGTGGCGCCGTACTTGCGCGTGAAGCGCTCGATGCGGCCGGCCGTGTCCATGAGGCGCTGCTTGCCCGTGAAGAACGGGTGGCAGTTCGAGCAGATCTCGAGGCGCAGCTCCTTCTTCGTGGAGCGCGTCGTCCAGGTGGCGCCGCAGGCGCAATGGACGTTGACGACGGCGTAGTCGGGGTGGATTCCAGCTTTCATGGGTTCCTCTAGGCCGGCCCGGAGGCCACTGCCGAAACTCCAATATTAGCAGCAATCGCCCGGCGGGTGCCAGTCTGCCTCCGGGCTCGGGCTCATGTTGAACGCCTAGAGCGGCTTGCAGCGCGAGGCGAGAAGCCCGGTCGCCTCGGCGAGGTCGATGTCGGCGATCAGCAGCCCCGCCTCACCGTAGGGCTGATAGCAGAGCAGCGTGCCGTCGGGGCGCACGACAGCGGAAGTGGTGGGGGAGCCGTCGCTCGCGAAGTTCACCGTCGCGAAGAAGCACGTGTTCTCGGCGGCGCGGCAGAGGGCGGCCTTCTCGTGGAACGAGTTCGCGGGATCGGCAAAGTGCCTCGGCCGGTAGCTTCCCGGCTCCGCCGTGTGGAAATGCGGGTGGAAGACGACCTGCGCGCCATGCCGGGCCGGCCACCGGACCGTCTCGGGATACCGCCAGCCCTCGTGGCAGATGGAAATCCCGAACGTCAGCGGGCCCGACTGGAAGACGCGCCTGCCCGAGCCGGGCGAATACGTCGCTTCCTCCGAAGGGTCGAGCTGGACCTTGTCCTGGAAGCCGGCGAGCGTCCCGTCGCGGTTCACGACCAGCGCCGAGATCCGGAGCGCGCCGTCGACGACGCGCTCGGTGCCCAGCACGACCGCGACGTCGGCCTTTGCCGCGGAGGCGGCGACCGTGGACCAGGCGCGCTCGAGGAAGGCCGCGTCGACGGGCGCAACGGTCTTTCCGAGGCCCCGATAGCCGGGGACGAAGCACTCCGGAAAGCAGACGATGTCGGCCTTCGCGGCGGAGGCGCGAGCGATGGCGTCCTGGGCAGCCGTCACCGACTGCTCGGGACTCTCCGGGAACGGGATGTTGGCGAGCGCCAGGCGTACGGTCGCGCTCAAGGCAGGATCTCGAACACGATCTCCGGCAGCAGCCCGCAGCCCGAGGTCGTCTGCGCGTCCCGCAGCCCGCGCTGGCTGAGGCCGCCGGTCGGCAGCTGGCGCTCGACGGTGATCGAAGAGACTCCCGGCGCGAGCGCCGTGACGATGGCCGATTCGCTGCCGCTCGGCTCGACCTTCAGGACCGACGGATCGCTCGGCGTCCAGCGCGTGATCTGCAGCGGGCTCTGGGGCGCCTCGCAGCCGTCGCGAGAGGCGGCGCGGAGCGACGTCAGCTGACCCACGCGCAGCCGGGCGCGATGGGGCGTGACGGCGCGATCGATCGCGGCGTTGGTCAGGCCCGGGCAGCCCGCGCACTGCACGACGAAGGTGAACCAGCTGTCCTCGACCGGCGTCGGCTGTGGCGTCGGTACGTAAGCGGACCCGCTGCAGCTCGCGGCGAGAGCCGCGCTCGCGATCAGGCTCAGTATTCCGGCTCGGCGCAGCCAGCCCCGTATGGTCGGGTGGTGCTCCGCCCACGCGGACCAGGCGGCTTCAGCCCATTCTCGCACTCTCTCCGGGTACCGGGCCGGCGCCGCATCGGCGACGTCCACCACGGTTACCGCACCGAGCGAGGCCGGCGGCGTGAGCCAGAAGTAGCGGTCCTTCGCTTTCGTGGCCGCGCCCATGACGCGCGTGGCGTACGAGGTCGCGAGACCCCGCTCCACGATGAGGCACAGGCTCATCAGGTGCACGCAGACGGACTGGATCGCTTGCGGCGTCGGCTGGCCCGGGTGCTGGACGGCGTAGCTGTCGACCGTCAGGCGGTGCACGTCCCGAAGCGCCGGATCGGTGTAGTCGCGCACCAGGACCTGGCCGTAGACGTGCCAGCAGCCGGGCGAAGACAGCATGTACCGGTGCGTCGGCCCCTCCATCTGCGGGACGAGGCCGCCGCAGCCGAAGCACCGGACCGTCGGGGCGACCGTCTCCATCGCGTCACAGCATCGCGGCGAGGTTGACCTGGATCCAGAAGTCCTCGCGGGGCGCGGCGGGGAGCTGGACCTCCCGTGCCTCTTTGGTCATGCAGCGGCCGAGCTCGTCGTCGAGCTCCGTCACGATCTCCAGCACCTTGCCCTTTTGCGAAAGCCGCAGGTAGGTGGAGAAGGACGTGAGCTCGCCGTCCTGGACCTCCTCGACGCACTTCTGCAGCACCGGCGCCATGAGCTGGGCCGCCCGGCCGTGGTTGAGCGCCAGCCACTGCTTTCCCGGAGCGGACGCCGCATGTGCGCGAGCCAGGTCCTGGGCGAGCTTGACGCGCGGGGACGGCTCCTGCGCCGCCACTGACGGCAGCAGCGCGGAGACCAGTAGGCCCGCCAGCACGCCCGATCAGAAGGGCCCACCGCATCACTCGACGAGTCCGGCGATCGCGTCCACGACGAGCATCGTGCCGACGGCCAGCTTCACGACGTCGCCGTCGACCATGAAGTAGGAGTAGCCCGCCGGAGGCGCACCGATCCGGATCGAGAGGTCAGCGGGCAGCGGGTGGGTCTCGATGCCCTTCGGCAGGGCGTAACCGACGGTGTAGCGCTTCTTGGCCTGCCCGGGCGGCAGGCAGCCGTTGTTCTTCTTCGCCAGGCCGGGAGGACAGCCGCCCCGACCGTGCTTCTCCACGAAGTAGGCCTGCGTGTTCTCGCGCTGGCCCGTAGTGAAGGTGACGCTGACCGACAGCGTCACTGCCCTTCGACTTGTCCTTCGACTTGCCCGGCTTGTCCGGCTTGTCCGGCGAACAGGGGCGTCGCGCCCAGAACGGCAGTCGCAACGACGCAGGCCACCAGCCTTCTCATCGGCTCCTGCATTCCCGCCGCCCTATGGTAGCGCTCTACGCCAGGCTACCTGGGCGCCGCCTCCTACTCCTCGGAAAACCGGTAGCTCGCGTGGCTGTCGTAGTCGATGCCGTGCTTCTTCTTCAGCTCCTGGATGTGGGCGAGGGTCGTCTTGGTATGCGGGCTGGCGACGCCGTCTCCGAACGGCTCGCAGGTGTGCAGCAGGATCTCCTCGAGACAGCTGTTCAGGCTCATCCGCTTGTGCTCGGCCAGGTCGTGCAGGAGAGCGGCGAGACGCTTCTCCAGGCGCACCGGCACCTCGACGCGCTCGAATCTTGAGAGGCGGTCCCGCGCCAAGCAGGCGATGTCCGAACGTGAGACGGTACCCGTGCAGGTCCCGGACCGTGTAGTCGCGCAGCTCGTAGGCTCTGTCGTCCGGCGGCACCACGACCTCGACACCGTTGGCGCGCTGGAACTCGTAGAGCTCGTCGGCGTTGCCGACGACGAAGTACACCGAGGAGCCTTCGGGGTTGGGAGTGCCCTGCTCCAGGAACATCTGCACCTGGCCCAGGTTCACGGCCGCGAACGTCGGCGGCTCGCCCCAGGTGAAGCCCGGCCGGAAGCCCAGCTTCTTCGTGTAGAACTCGACCGCGGCCGCGAACGTCGCTGACCGCGAAGCTCGCGTGCTGCTGCTCGCATTCGACCTGCGGAGCGATGGGGGTGGTCATGGACTCCTCACTTTCGCGATCGACGCTTGGGCCCCCGCGGCTCGCCGAGCGGGAGCTCTGCAGCCACCTCGGACCACGCTTCCCTCAGCAGCTTTTGCAGGACGCTCTTTCGGACCGCCGACAGCCGGACCAGCACAGACGGATAGCCAGCATAGTGATCGGTGATGTAGAAGACCTCGGGAGACGCCTTCATCAGCCGATCGCGCGTCTCGAAGCCGATGCGCAGGACGAGAGAGTCCCCGTCCTCCTTCAGCCGCGCCAGGAACCTGCCCTTCAGCTTGAGGCCTGGAGTTCCCCACGACATGGCCTCTTCGACGCCGGGCAGGGCCGTTGCGAGCGCGCAGACGGTGGCAAACGGGACTCCACGTCGCTTCACGGTACCCAACGCATGAGCAGCCTGTGCGGGTCGCTGCGACCGTACTGTTCGAAGCCACAGCGCTCGTAGAACTCCACGGCCGGATTGCCTTCCAGGACCTGCAGTGTCAGAGGCTTCGTCGCCCGCCCCGCCTGCCGCTGGCAATACTCGACGAGTGCCCGCCCCAGCCCCCGGCCCTGCACCTCCGGCGCGAGAGCCATCCAGACCACGTGCAGTTGGTCGCCCCAGTCGGCCAGCGTCACCACGCCGACCGGCTTCTCTTCCACCAGGACGATCATCCCGCCAAGGGACTCCTCCGCATAGCCGCGCTGTGTCGGCTCGTCCCACCCGTAGGCCTGCTCGATCGTCTGCTTCATCGTTGCCACGCGCAGGCTCCAGATGAAATCGAGGTCGGACGCGTCGGCAGCCCGGAGTCTGAAGCCGGAGAGAGACAAGGCTCTACTTGGTGGGCCCCGCTCCTGCAGCCACCGGCTTGAGATCGAACGGGCCCTCGCTTTCCACGAAGAAAACGCAGTCGGACGCCTTGTCGCAGGTCGTCGTATGCCGGTAGCTTCCGCCGGGCTGCAGGAAGTAGGAGCCGGGTCCCAGCCGGAACTCGGGCTTTCCCTCCGGAACCTGGATGTAGGTCCCCGAAATGATCACGACCTTCATGTCGTGGGTATGCGTGTGGAGGGGAGCTGCGAATCCCGCCGGCAGCCTGAAGAGCGCGCCGAAGGCGCCGCCGCTTGCGTGGTTGCCCCACAGATCCGCAACCTTGACGCCCGGGGCTCCGGGGTCGAGATCCGTCCACTTCATGTCGCTGGCCGGCATGACGACCAGTCGGCTTTGCGCCGATGTCGCCGGCTGTTTCGTTGCCGTAGCTGCGGGTGCCTGCGCCAGGACCGCCACCGGCAGGGCGAACGTCACCACCAGCGTTACGACGTTTCTAGCTCTCATCGAGCCCTCCGTCTTACCGCGAAATCATCCCGATCGTTCCGAGCCAGGCCTCCACCAGCCGAGGCCATCCCGTAATGGGGGATTCCGTGCAGAGTCGTACCAAACGACTACGACAAGCCCGCCACGAACCGCCGTAGTTCCCGAAGCACGTCGGCCTCTCGGGTGAGGAAAACATAGTGACCTGCCCTAGGCAGGTCGACGAAACGGGCTCCGGGCACTCCGCTCTTGACGTTCTTCACCCACCTATCGACATATGCCGCCGTTGCACGGCTGAAGGCCTCGATAGCAGCCCGTTCCTCCTCGTTCTTCGGCTCGTATTCCGGACCGCCTGTGGGCCGAGGGTACTCGAACAAGGCCAGTACGGGCACTCGGATGTTTGAGTAGTCTCGCCGTAGTCCTCCGGCGGCGATCGCGGCATAGACGCTTTCGGAAGCCTTGAACCCGCCCATTGTTCCGTCGGGATTGGTGACGCGCGTGTTACGCAACTCGGATTCAGGAAACGCGAACCTCTCGTTCCGCACTTGCCAGGCTCGGTACGCGCTGAACGAAGCGGCTTCCTGTACTGAAGGAGGCGAGGAAGGGCCCCGCATCGAGACAGGCAACCGATTGAAGAGCTGCATGTACGCGGGGTCGCCAGAAGGGAAGTCTTTCGGATCGCCAAGCGCATCCAGATACACGAGACCCGCCAGACGCTTGGAATGCTGATTCCCCAGGGTCGTCAGCTCACCACCCGCCATGGAGTGGCCAGCCAGCACAGGCGCATCGATGCTCAGTGAGTCCAGGATGTGAAGGATGTCATCCGCCCGCCGCTGCTCGTCGTAGCCCGACGCCGGTTGACTGGAGGCGCCATAGCCTCGTCGCGTGATGCCGTAGACATGGCAGCAGTCGGTGAGTTTGGGAGCGAAGTCGTCGAAGACGTGGGCGGTGTTGCCCGACCCCGCCAGCAGCACAACTGGCCGTCCCGATCCGCCCCAATCGAGCACCTCTAGCTGAACATCCTTCTCGACGGTCACGAGCCGCACCTGATGCTTCGACGGATCCCGCCAGACGACCAGCTCCTGCGCGTGTGATGTTGCCAGCAGTACAGTCGACAGCATCGCGATCGCTAACCGCTCTGAATGATGCAGCATCGGAGTACCTCCGCTGCGAAGCTCCACTATGCTCAGGGTGCCAGGGGTAGTGGTGCAACCCCTTGTGGCCGGATAAGCGCGCGGAGACTCAGCGAAGCGATCAGCCGATCGCCATGCCGTCCAGGAAGTCCTTGTTGCCTTTCGTCTTGCCCAGCTTGTCGAGGATCAGCTCCATCGCCTCGACCGGCGACAGCGGCGACAGGACCTTGCGCAGGATCCAGACGCGCTGGAGCTCGTCGCGGCTCAGCAGCAGCTCCTCCTTGCGGGTGCCCGAGCGGTTGATGTCGACCGCCGGGAAGATGCGCCGGTCGGCGATCTTGCGGTCGAGCACGATCTCGGATGTTGCCGGTGCCCTTGAACTCCTCGAAGATCACGTCGTCCATGCGCGAGCCGGTCTCGACGAGCGCGGTCGCGATGATCGTGAGCGAGCCGCCGTCCTCGATGTTGCGCGCGGCGCCGAAGAAGCGCTTGGGCCGCTGCAGCGCGTTGGCGTCGACGCCGCCCGAGAGCACCTTGCCCGAGGGCGGCACGATCGCGTTGTAGGCGCGCGCCAGGCGCGTGATCGAGTCGAGCAGGATCACCACGTCGCTGCCTGTGCTCGACCAGCCGCTTGGCCTTCTCGATCACCATCTCGGCCACCTGCACGTGGCGCGTCGGCGGGCTCGTCGAAGGTCGACGAGACCACCTCGCCCTGCACCGTGCGCTGCATGTCGGTGACCTCCTCGGGCCGCTCGTCGATCGAGCAGCACGATCAGGATCACCTCGGGGTGGTTGACCGCGATCGAGTTGGCGATGTTCTGCAGGATCATCGTCTTGCCCGTGCGGGGCGGCGAGACGATCAGCCCGCGCTGGCCCTTGCCGATCGGGGTCATCAGGTCGAGCACGCGCGCGGTCATGTTGTCCTGCGTCGTCTCGAGCCGCAGCCGCTCGCGCGGGTAGAGCGGCGTCAGGTTGTCGAACAGCACCTTGTCCTTCGCCGCGCTCGGGCGGCTCGAAGTTGACCGCCTCGACCCTGACGAGCGCGAAGTAGCGCTCGCCCTCGCTTGGGCGGGCGCACCTGCCCGCTGACGGTGTCGCCGGTGCGCAGGTCGAAGCGCCGGATCTGCGAGGGCGAGACGTAGATGTCGTCGGGGCCCGGGCAGGTAGCTCGACTCGGGCGCGCGCAGGAAGCCGTAGCCGTCGGGCAGGATCTCGAGCACGCCCTCGGCGAACAGCAGGCCGTTCCTCTCGGCCTGCGCCTGCAGGATGCGGAAGATCAGCTCGTGCTTCTTGAGCCGGCCGCGCTGTCGATGCCGGCCTCGCGGGCCAGCGGTCGTCAGCTGCGTGGATGTCCATCTCCTTGAGGGCCGAGAGCGCCAGCGGCACGGGGCCGCCCGGCGGCGGCACCGGCTCGAAGGAGTCTTCCGGCAGTTCGTGATTGTCAGTTCCGTCCATCGTGTCCTCGTGTGGCGAGCTCTTCGGGCTCGGCGGCGGGGGAGTCCAGGGCGACCGCGCGTATCAGGCGCCAGAGCTCGCCGAGCCCGGTGCCCTTCTCGGCGCAGACCGGGACGACGCCTGCCGAGGTGCGGCCGATGCCGGCCTCGAGCGCTTTGCATCCGGGTCCGGGCCTCGTTGCGCGAAGCTTATCGACCTTTGTCGGCGGCGAGCGCCCAGGGCAGCTCGTTGCCGTCGAGGCACTCGCGCAGCTGGTGGTCGCGTCGCGCTCGGCTCGTGGCGCGCGTCGACGATGAGCACGCGCGAGCGCGCAGCGGCGCGCGACGACCAGGTAGGAGAGCGCCAGCTCCTCGAAGCTCTCGCGCACCTCGCGCGGCGCCTTGGCGTAGCCGTAGCCCGGCAGGTCGACCAGGTAGAGTCGTCGCGCTTGCGGCTGCCGGGCGCTCGGCGCTCACGCGGTAGAAGTTCACGCTCTGTGTGCGGCCCGGCGTCTGCGACGACGCGCGCGAGCCCGCGCGTCCCCGCGAGCGCGTTGAGCAGGCTGCTCTTGCCGACGTTCGAGCGGCCGAGGAACGCCACCTCCGGGAGGCCGTCGGCGGGGCTGGGCCGGGCTCGCCGCGCTGCCGGCGAAGCTCGCCTCGAGGCGTCGTGGAAAGACGTGCGACGGGCTTTCGTGCTTCACACCAGGTTTGGATCGAGGACCGCGGGCTCTGAGGAGCCCGTCGCCTCAGTGGGTCATGCCGTCGGGCACCGGCCGGCGCTCCGCCGCCGGCTCGACCGTGACCTGCGCGGGCGGCGCGTCGGCGGGACGAGCGCGATCTTGAGCACCTCGTCCATGTGCTCCACCAGGCGCACCTCGATGCCCTCGAGCACGTCCTTGGGGATCTCGGCGAGGTCCTTCTCGTTCTCGCGCGGCAGGATCACGGTCGTCATGCCGATGCGGTGCGCCGCCAGCACCTTCTCCTTCACGCCGCCGATCGGCAGCACCTTGCCGCGCAGCGTGATCTCGCCGGTCATCGCCACGTCGCGCCGCACCGGCACTCGGTCAGCGCCGAGACGAGCGCGGTGGCCATCGTGATGCCGGCCGAGGGGCCGTCCTTCGGGATCGCGCCCTCGGGCACGTGGATGTGGATGTCGAACTTGCGGTTGAAGTCGCGGCTCGATGCCGAACTGCTCGGCGCGCGAGCGGACGTACGACAGCGCCGCGTGCGCCGACTCCTGCATCACGTCGCCCAGCTTGCCCGGTGAGCGTGCAGCGCGCCCTTGCCGGGCATCAGCGTCACCTCGATCGGCAGGATCTCGCCGCCGACCTCGGTCCAGGCCAGGCCCGTGGCGACCCCGACCTCGTGGCGCTCCTCCTGCCGAGTCGTGCGGTAGCGCGGCACGCCCAGGTAGTCGGAGAGGTTCTTGGGCGTGATCGTCGGTCGAGTAGTCCTTGCCCTCGAGCACCACCTTGCGCGCGACCTTGCGGCAGATCGATCGCCATCTCGCGCTCCAGGTTGCGCACGCCGGCCTCGCGCGTGTAGCGCCGGACCAGCTCCTGCGAGCGCGTCGTCGCTCGAAGCCACGTTGTCCGCGCCTCGAGGCCGTGCGCCTTGATCTGCTTGGGGATCAGGTGGCGCTTGGCGATCTCGATCTTCTCGTGCTCGGTGTAGCCGGGCAGCCGGATCACCTCCATCCGGTCCTGCAGCGCCTGCGGGATCGTGTGCAGCACGTTCGCCGTGGCGATGAAGATGACGTCGACAGGTCGAACTCGATGTCGAGGTAGTGGTCGAGGAAGGTGTGGTTCTGCTCCGGGTCGAGCACCTCGAGCAGCGCCGCCGACGGGTCGCCGCGGAAGTCCATCGCCATCTTGTCGACCTCGTCGAGCAGGAACACCGGGTTGCGCGGCGCCGGCCTTCCTCATCATCTGGATGATCTGGCCGGGGAAGGCGCCGATGTAGGTGCGGCGGTGGCCGCGGATCTCGGCCTCGTCGCGCACGCCGCCGAGCGACAGCCGCACGAACTTGCGGTCCGTGGCGCGCGCGATCGACTTGGCGAGCGAGGTCTTGCCGACGCCGGGCGGGCCGACGAAGCACAGGATCGGGCCCTTCGGCTTGTTCACGAGCTGGCGCACGGCCAGGAACTCGACGATGCGCTCCTTGACCTTCTCGAGCCCGAAGTGGTCCTCGTTCAGGATCTTCTCCGCGGCCGACAGGTCCTTGCGCTCGCGGGTCTTCTTGGTCCAGGGCACGGCGATCAGCCAGTCGAGGTAGTTGCGCGAGACGGTCGCCTCCGCGGACATCGGCGGCATCGACTCGAGCCGCTTCAGCTCCTGGAGCGCCTTCTCCTCGGCGTCCTTCGGCATGCGCGCCTGCTCGATCTTGCTGCCGGAGCTCCTCGACCTCGCTGATGCGGTCGTCCTTGCGGCCGAGCTCCTTCTGGATCGCCTTCATCTTCTCGTTGAGGTAGTACTCCTTCTGCGCGCGCTCCATCTGCTTCTTGACGCGGCCCTGGATGCGGCGGTCGACGTTGCAGCTTCTCGACCTCGGCCTCCAGGATCGAGGAGACGCGCGTCAGCCGCTCCTGCGGCGGTGAAGATCTCGAGCAGGTTCTGCTTCTCCTCGACCGGCACCACGAGGTGCGAGGAGATGGTGTCGGCGAGGCGGCCGGGGTCCTCGACCCGCACCGCGGCCAGCATCGCGTCGTAGTGCAGGTTGTTCGAGAGCTTGACGTACTGCTCGAAGAGGCCGATCACCTTGGAGATCAGGCTCTCGAGCCCGCTCGGCGGCTCCTCGACGGCGGGCACCAGCTTGACCACGACGCGCAGCGCGCCGTTCTCCTCGCGGTACTCGAGCGCGCGGGCGCGCTCGAGGCCCTCGACCAGCACCTTCACGTTGCCGTCGGGGAGCTTCAGGCTCTGCACGATGCTGCAGACCGTGCCGATCGTGTGGATCTCCTCGGGGCCCGGGTTGTCGCGGGTGGCGTCGTGCTGCGCGGAGAGGAAGATGCGCTTGCCGCGCGCGAGCGCCTGCTCGAGCGCCCGGATCGAGCTCTTCCGGCCGATCACGAACGGAATCATCATGTGCGGGAAGACGACGAGGTCCCGCATCGGCACCATCGGAAGGTTCTCGATCAGGTCGGCCTTGTCACGCCCGAACATGTTCTCGCTCCGGCCGTGGGGAGGGGCACAAGCATTGCCCCCCGCCGGCGTCCTCTAAGGTAGCACGCGGAGGCGAGGCTAGCCCGCCTTTTCGATGAGGGAGAGCGGCCTTCTCGCGGTCGAGCACGCATCTCGCGCGTGACCACGCACTCCCGCACCTTGCGCATCGAGGGCAGGTTGTACATGAGCTCGAGCATCAGGTCCTCGATGATCATCCGCAGGCCGCGGGCGCCGATCTTGCGCTGGATCGCGAGCTCGGCGATCGCCTCAGCGCGCGTCCGGCTCGAAGCGCAGCTTGACGTTCTCGTACTCGAACAGCCGCTGGTACTGGCGCGTGATCGCGTTCTTCGGCTGGGTGAGGATCTCGACGAGCGCGGGCTGCGCCAGGTCGTGGAGCGTCGCCGACGACGGGCAGCCGGCCCACGAACTCGGGGATCAGCCCGTACTTGATGAGGTCGGTCGGCTGAACCTGGCCGAGCAGCTGCGTCTTGTCGACCGGCGTGCCCTTGGGCTGCGCGCTCTTCGCCTCGGTGCGGAAGCCGAGCGTCTTCTTGCCCACGCGGCGCTCGATGACCTTGTCGAGGCCGACGAAGGCGCCGCCGCAGATGAACAGGATGTTCGTGGTGTCGATCTGGTAGAACTCCTGGTGCGGGTGCTTGCGGCCGCCCTGCGGGGGCACGTTCGCGACCGTGCCCTCGAGGATCTTGAGCAGCGCCTGCTGGACGCCCTCGCCCGAGACGTCGCGGGTGATCGAGGGGTTCTCGTCCTTGCGCGAGATCTTGTCGATCTCGTCGATGTAGATGATGCCTTCCTGGCACTTCTCGATGTCGCCGCCCGCCGCCTGCAGCAGCTTGAGGATGATGTTCTCGACGTCCTCGCCGACGTAGCCGGCCTCGGTGAGCGTCGTGGCGTCGACGATCGTGAAGGGGACCGAGAGCAGGCGCGCCAGCGTCTGCGCGAGCAGCGTCTTGCCGGTGCCCGTCGGCCCGATCAGCAGGATGTTCGACTTCGTGAGCTCGACGTCGTTCCGGCCGCGCTGCTTGCCGATCTCGATCCGCTTGTAGTGGTTGTAGACCGCGACCGCCAGCTTCTTCTTCGCCTGCTCCTGGCCGATCACGTACTCGTCCAGGAACTTCTTGATCTCCTGCGGCGTCGGCAGGCCGCTGCGGTTCTGGCGGCCCTCCGAGCGGCGATCGTCCGCGATGATGTCGTTGCAGATGTCGACGCACTCGTCGCAGATGAAGACCGTGGGTCCGGCGATCAGCTTGCGGACGTCGTTCTGGTCCTTGTTGCAGAACGAGCAGCGCAGGACCTCGCCCTCGGTGGCTTTCTTGGTGGTGGTCATGACTGTCGCCTGCCTGTCACTTCTCCCTGCGGGAGATCACGTGGTCGACGATGCCATACGCCTTCGCCTGCTCCGCGTCCATGATGAAGTCGCGGTCGGAGTCGGACACGATGCGCTCGAGCGGCTGCTGGGTATGGGCCGACAGGATCTGGTTGATGCGGTCCTTGGTGCGCAGGATCTCCTTCGCCTGGATCGCGATGTCGGAGGCCTGCCCCTGCGCGCCGCCCCACGGCTGGTGGATCAGGATCCGCGAGTTCGGCAGCGCGAAGCGCTTGCCGCGCGTCCCGGCGGCGAGCAGCACCGCGCCCATCGACGCCGCCTGGCCGACGCAGATCGTCTGCACGTCGGGGCGGATCAGCTGCATCGTGTCGTAGATCGCGAGCCCCGCCGTCGTCACGCCGCCCGGGCTGTTGATGTAGATGTGGATGTCGCGCTCGGGGTCCTCGGCTTCGAGGAACAGCAGCTGCGCGATGATCAGGTTCGCCACCATGTCGTCGATGGCGGTCCCGATGAAGACGATGTTGTCCTTGAGGAGGCGCGAGTAGATGTCGTACGCCCGCTCGCCGCGCGCGGTCTGCTCGACGACCATCGGCACGAGCGTTCCCGCGAAGGCATTGCCTCCACTCATGTTAGCTCGATACTAGCATTGGACTTGAGCAAGTCAAGGGTCTTCTCCTCGCGGATGCGCGCAGCGAGAGCACCAATATCGCCCTCTTTCGTGAGCTGAGCGCGAACCTGCTCGCGCGAGCGACCCGAACGATCCGCAATCCGTGCCACCTCGGCGTCGACCTCGGAGTCCAGCACCGAGACGCCTTCGCGGCGCGCGATCTCGTCGAGCAGGATGTCCGCGCGCGCGGCCTTCACGGAGTCCTCTCGCGTCGACTCGCGGTACTGCTTCCAGTCCACGCCCACCTTGCGCGGGTCGATGCCCTGGTAGGCGAGGCCGCGCGCCAGGCTCTCGGCGCGCGCCGACATGTGCCGCTCGACGAGCGCCTCGGGCACCTCGAAATTCGCCTTGGCGACGAGCGCCTCGACGAGCGCGCCCTTGACGTCGCGCTCGCTCCTCCGCTCCTCCGCCGTCTGGAGCTGCTGGCGGATCTTGTCCTGTAGCTCGGCCAGGCTTCCGAACTCGCCGAGGTCCTTCGCGAACTCGTCGTCGCGCTCGGGCACCACCTTCTTCTTGATGCCCTTGAGCGTGACCGTGTAGCGCACGGTCTTGCCGGCGATGGCGGGCGCTGCGTCCTCGCCCCAGGCGACCTCGATCTCCTTCGTCTCGCCGGCCTTGAGTCCCTCGAGCCCGGCGTTCATGTCCGGGTGGTTGCCGGCGTTGCCGACCTCGATCAGCGCGTTCTCGTCGCGGCCGCCCTTGCCGCCTTCCTTCGGCTGCCACACGAGGTCGAGCAGCACGAAGTCGCCCGCCTGCGTCGCGCGCTCCTCGTCCACCGGATCGTACCGGGCCGCTTCCTCGCGCAGCCGGTCGATCTCCTTCTGGACGTCCTCGTCGCTCACCTTCGGTCCGGAGGCGCTCACGCGCAGGCCCTTCCAGTCGGGCAGCTCGACGAGCGGCAGCGTCTCGAACACCGCCTTGAAGCTCATCGGCTGGCCTTCCTCGAGCTTCACCTCCTCGACGCGCGGCGGCGCGAGCGGCTTCAGGCCGCGGCCGTCGAGCTCGTCGAAGACGACCTTGTTGACGATCGCCTCGGCCGCCTCGCCCAGGATCTCGTCCTTGAAGCGCTTCTTGATGACGTCGAGCGGCACCTTGCCCGGTCGGAAGCCGGGGATCTTGACGCGGCGCGCGAGCTCCTTGGCCCGTGCGTCGATCTCCTGCTGGACCTGCTCCGGCTCGACCTCGAAGGCGAGCGCCTTCCTCACCGAACTTTCCTCGACGTAGTCGACTTTCAAAGGAATTCCTCAAAAGGGCACGGCAGAAGGAACGGCGTTCCTGAAGGGATACAGAGTAGCACGGGGGCTCCGGTGCGCTGCCCTACCTGGGCTAAACTGGCCACGCCGGCGCGGGAGTGGCGGAACTGGCAGACGCGCACGCCTTAGGAGCGTGTGCCCGAAAGGGCATGGGGGTTCGAGTCCCTCCTTCCGCACCAGCCGGTCGCACGAGATGTCGGCTCTTCACTCGGGGAGGTCGGATGGCGGCGTTGGTCGTGGCGATCCAGGGCGAGCGGGGGGCGTTCAGCCACCAGGCGGCGATCGAGGCGCTCGGGGCGGAGATCCAGATCCTGCCGCGCACCACCTTCGACGAGCTGTTCGACTCCGTGGTCGAGAAGAAGGCCGATCGCGCGCTGGTGCCGATCGAGAACTCGCTCCACGGCTCGATCCACGAGAACTACGACCGGCTCAAGAACCGGCCGCTGCACATCGTGGGCGAGACGCAGCTGCGGATCCGGCAGTGCCTGATCGGGCGCCCGGGCTCGTCGGTCGCGACGATCCGGCGCGTAGCCTCGCATCCGGTCGCGCTGGCGCAGTGCCGGCGCTTCTTCGCGGAACGTCCCCAGGTCGAGGCCGTCTCGGCCTACGACACCGCGGGCGCCGTCCAGGACCTCATGAAGGGCGGGCTCGCGACGCAGGGCGCGATCGCCTCGCGCCTCGCCGCCGAGCTCTACGGCGGGCACCTGCTGCTCGAGGGGATCGAGGACGACCCCGAGAACTACACGCGCTTCCTGCTGCTCGCGCGCGAGGCCGGCACGCTCGAGGCGGCGACCAAGACCTCGATCGTCTTCGTGCTCGACAACAAGCCCGGCGCGCTCTACCGCGCGCTCGGCGTCTTCGCCTCGCGCAGCCTCGACCTCTGCAAGCTCGAGTCGCGTCCGCTGCGCGGGCACCCCTGGGAGCACTCGTTCTATCTCGACGTGATCGGCGACCCGCGCGGGTCGGCCGGCGAGGCGATCGAGGAGCTGCGGCCGCAGCTGCCGCGAGCTGCGGATCCTGGGCTCGTATCCGGAGGGCCTAGCCGAAGCGGAGCCTGAGGCGCCGGACGGCGGTCGAACGAGCTGCCGGGGCGCGTGAGCTAGCGGATGTGCAGCTTGTCCTTGACCATCTTGCCGTCCTTCTGTGCGGCAGCGGAACCAGGACGAGACGTCGTTCATCGCGCACCCAGCGGCGCTCTTCCTTCCGGTAGTGCCAGTCCTTCTCGACCTGGTAGAACACCTGCACGCCGGCGCCCTCGAGGATGTTCGTGATCTCGTTGTCGTGGTGGTTCTCCTCGTCGTAGTCGGTGATCGCGCGCTGGCCCATCTCCGAGTAGAGCAGGTTCAGCTGCTGCAGCAGGCTGTCGAGCTCGGGCGGGGATCTCCTGGACCTTGAGGCCGAGGCGGCGCGCCTCGCGGCTCGTGATCGGGTACTGGTGCGCCGGATAGGAGGAGTTGAGCCGGCGGGCAGATGCGCTCGGCCTTGCGCGCGTCCTTCATGTGGTAGCCGAGGATCTCGCGGCACAGCATCAGCGACAGGCTGCTCGCGCGGTCGAGCGCGCCGATCACCAGCGGGTGGACGTACTTGTAGAGCTCCTGGTAGGGATTGACGCCGTCGCCGCGCCTCAGGATCTCTCGCCAGAGCCGGATCACGCGGTCGACCTCGTCGTTGCTCACCGGCACCAGCTGGTTCGTGTGGTCGAGCGGCGAGAGGTCGTGCTCGAGCGACGTGTCGACGGCGGTCAGGTAGGAGAGCGGCCCCATCTGGATCGTGTCGGCCCCGAGCGCCAGCATCGTCGCCGCCGAAGCGCAGTTGAGCGGCGCGATCACGGTCAGGCGCTTCGCGTAGCGGCGCAGCAGGTGCACGAGCCGCAGCGCGGCCATCCCGCTGCCGCCGTCCGACTTCACGAGCAGCGCGACCCGCTCCTGCGGCCCGCGCGCCTCCAGGATCGCCGACAGCGCCATCACGTCGTTGTCGCAGACCGAGCCGCTCGTGGAGGTCCAGTACGAGAGCAGCGTCCCCTGAACCTGCTTCTGCGCGCGCTCGAAGAGGGCCTGGGTCTTCTCGAACAGCAGCGGCGGCGTCTTCACGCGGACGCGCGGGGGCACGCGGGAGCGAGGAGCGCGGGCGGGCATGGTCGCAGATTACCTCAGGCCGGTGCGAGGCAGGCTGGATCGTCGAAGGCGGCGCTGTTGACGTGCGTGCTGACGGGGTAGGCCGTCATCGCCTCGGCGGGGAAGGGCAAGGTGAGCTCGCGGAGCTCCTCGAAGGCGCGCACAGCCGGGTCGAGCCAGCGCGTGTAGCTCGCGGGCGCGAGGATCACCGGCATGCGGTCGTGCACCTTTCGCGTCACGTCGTTCGGCTGCGTGGTCAGGATCGTGAAGGTGGGCGGCGCACCGGGCAGCGCCGCGGGCGGCGGCTCCCAGAGTCCGGCGAAGGCGAAGGGCGCGCCCGAGGCGAGGCGGATCAGCCAGGGCTGGCGGCGGCGCGCATCGACCTGCTGCCACTCGTAGAAGCCGGTGGCCGGGACCAGGCAGCGCCGCTCGGCGAAGGCCTCGCTGAAAGCCGGCTTGGAGGCGGCGCTCTCGGCGCGGGCGTTGATGAAGCCGCGCTCCTTGCCGAGCGCGTCGCGCGGCACGAGGCCCCACTTGCGCTCGACCAGCACCCGGCGCGACGAGGCCGGCTCGACGACGACGACCGGCACCGGCTGCGTGGGGGCGATGTTGTAGCGGGGAGCGAGGGCTTGGGCTTCGTCCAGCGCGAAGGCCTCGGCGATCTCCTCGCCGGACGCCGTCTGGTTGAAGCGGCCGCACACCGCTCTCGGGCCTCAGGCCGTCAGTGGCTGCCGAGCTTCTTGGCGAGCGCGATCGCGGGCCGGATGCCCTTCTTGACGCGCATCGCCTTGACGGCGGCCTGCTGCTTCGGCGGCAGCATGCGCATGTGCCCGATGTACTGCCCCTGCAGCTCGAGCTGCGCGCGGCGCGCGGGCGTGAGGCGCAGCTTGCGGCGCGGACGCACGGCGCCCTTCAGCGCGCGCGCATCGGCCTCGAGCGCCGGCCCCAGGCGGGCGAGGGCGCGGACGACGGCAGTGAGGGACCTTCTGATTGTCTGGACCTCGGCGCCCAACGATCTCTGACGCTGCTTAGGCAAAGTAAGTTCCTCCTCGACGACGGCAGATGATGAATGACGGAACAGTGAGCTCCCGCGAGTGAAGCGTTCGCCCAGGATGTCTTGAGAGCTAGCTCGATTATAGGCACACCCGCGCTCGCCGTGCGACCGGGCGCCGTTTGCATCGGCAGCGACTACGCTTTGACGTGCACTCTACGTGAGCGCGCCCCCGCAGCTGGACCCAGCGCCGGCCGTGCAGCCGAGACAATGGTCCGCGGTGCGCACGCGCCGGCCAGCCAGCCGGCGGAGGTCGAGCCCGAAGATCGAGGCGCGGCTCGTCGCCTTCGATGCTCAATCTCGAGCATCTGGTTGAAGTCACAGTCGAAGAGGCGTCCGTCCCAAGCGACGCTGACGAGGCTGCGACACATGAGGCCCGGCAGCGTCGCGGGATTGAAGGCACTCTCGAGCCGGTCGCATGTACTCCGCGCGGCGGTCGGCTGCGTCCAGCCAGTCGGCGAAGCGCGCGATCGGCATGTTGGTGATCGTGAACAGGCGGTCGAACACGATCCCGTGCCGCTCGCCGAGGTAGAGGCGCATGTCGCGCTCGAGGTCCTGCTGGCGCGGAGGCAGGAAGGCCCCGACCGGGTTCGAGACCAGGTTCAGCACCAGGCCGTGCCCGCCGCCGTAGCCGACGGCGTTCAGCGCGAACGAGCGCGGCGACGCGACTTGTCGTAGACGCCGCGCCCGCGCTGGCGGTCGGTCGCGTCCTCCGTGTAGTGCGGCAGCGACGCCACGACCTCGCACTGCTGGGCCGCCAAGAACTCGGGCAGGTCCTGCTGGCCGGGCTCCTGCTGGACCGTCAGGTTGTGCCGGACGATCGTCCGGCGGCCGAGCCCGCGCGCGTGCCGGACGATCTCGCGAAAGCGCGGGTGCAGCTCCGGCGCGCCGCCCGTGACGTCGAGCGTGTCGCATTCGGGTGCCCTGGCGAGCGCCGCGAGGCACGCGTC
Source organism: uncultured Acidobacteriota bacterium (assembly GCA_963744315.1). GTDB lineage: Bacteria > Acidobacteriota > Vicinamibacteria > Fen-336 > Fen-336 > DATBSL01. The sequence goes on along the minus strand of CAVUTB010000020.1, from coordinate 49,298 downwards.
CACGACGGCGTCGGGCATCACCTCCGTGCGCAGCGGTCCGGCGTCGACGTGGCAGTGGCGGCAGGCCTGGTTGCACTTCTTGCCGACGTTGATCTGGAGCGTCGTGACCCGCTCGGCGCGCAGCTCGCCCCCATGGCGCGCCAGGTACCCGTCGAAGCGGGCGCGCGGCGGCGTCTCGAGCACGCGCAGCGGGACGGCCGTCACATCGACACCTTCTTGTCCGACGTTGTGGGCCACGAGGCCGTGCGCGAGCGTGATTCCGGCCTTGAGCGAAGCAGCCGCGTGCATCGCCTCGGCGAGGTGCTTCATCGTCAGGCCCTGCTCGAGCGCCTGCTGCGTGTAGCTGTCGACGCAGTAGGGACACTGCGAGGCCTGCGCGACGGCGAAGCCGATCAGGACCTTCTCGCGCTTGCTGAGCAGGCCCGGCTCAAACGCGGGCCCGTAGTACTGCATGAAGCGCTCCCACAGCTCGGGAGCATGGTCCTTGAGATCGCCGAAGTGTGCGAGATCCTTGTCGTCGAAGTACGCGGCCACGGGTCCACCTCCGCTGCGTCAGGGGTTCTTCTCGCATCGTAGCGCGGCGCTCGCATGGGAGCACGCGCCCTCCCCGAGGTGCCCCCCGGAGGGCTAGGGCCGCGCCGCTTCGGCGAGCGCCGCGCGCGCGAGCAGGCGCGTCGAGTCGAGCGTCGGCAGCGGAGACTCCTGCGGCCGGACCAGCAGCGGGATCTCGGTGCAGGCCAGGGCCACGGCGTCGCATCCGCGCTCGCCGAGGCGGCCGATTGCGCGGTAGTACGCCTGTCGCGATGCGTCGCTGAAGACGCCGTCGACCAGCTCCGCGAAGATCACGCGATCGACCATCGCGAAGTCCTCGGCCTCCGGCACGAGCGTGGCGATCCCGAGCTTGCCGAGAGCCTGGCTGTAGACCGGGCCGCCCATCGTGTAGCGCGTGCCGAGAACGCCTATGCGCCGGAAGCCGCGGCGAGCGGCCTCCTCGCCGAGCACCGTCGCGATGTGGAGCCACGGGATCGGCGTCGCCGCCTGCAGGTGGTCCCACGCGAGATGGGCCGAGTTGTCGGGGCAGATCGCGAAGTCCGCGCCGGCGTGCGCGAGCAGCCGCGCGGACTCCAGCATGATGCGGGCGACACCCGCGTAGTCGCCCGCGTCGAACGCGGGAATCCAGCGCGCCATCGCTATCGAGTCGAGGGTGATGCGCGGGTGGTCGTTCTTGCCGACGGTCGCGAGCGCCTCGCGGCAGATGGTCTGGTAGCAGAGCGCGGCGCCCTCGGCGCTGCAGGCGACGATGCCGATGTGCTTCATGCGCTCGTCAGGGCTTGGTCTGGCCGTAGCTCGAGTGGTAGCGGTCCCACCACTTGCGCGTCTCGGCCTCGGGCAGGGAGTGCAGCGGCCCGAGCTGGCGCGCGAGCCACAGCGTGCGCGCCGTGTCCTCGACCATCACCGCGGCCTTGAGCGCCAGGCGCGGCGTGCGGTCGAAGCTGAAGACGCCGTGCTGGGCGAGCAGCACGGCGGGCCCGCGCGCGCGGTGCTTCAGGATCGCCTCGGCGATGTGGTCGCCCTCGTTGTCGGCGTAGGGCGCGCACGGGATGTCGCCGCCGAACTCGTCGGCCACCGCCGTGAGCGCGCACGGGATCGCGAGGCCGGCCGCCGCCCACGCCGTGGCGTACGCCGAGTGCGTGTGGACGACGCCGCCGATCGAGGCGTCGCGGGTGTAGAGGTGGAGGTGGTGCGGCGTGTCGACGCTCGGCCGCAGCGGGCTCGACAGCCCGTCCGGCACGTCGCTCGCCGGCGCCGGGCGCCCGCGCAGATCCAGGATCGCCAGGTCCGTCGGCCGCAGCGTCTCGTAGTCGACGCCGCTCGGCTTGATCAGCACGAGCCCGCTCTCGCGGTCGATCCCGCTCGCGTTGCCGCTGTGCATGGTGACGAGCCCTGCCCGCGGCAGCTCGACGTTCGCCTGGTACACCTCCTCGCGCAGGGCGCGGAACGCCTCGCTCACGCTCTCTTCTCCCTTGCTCGCCGTCCGGCGGAGTATAACAATGGCGCTCGCAAGCAATCGCAAGCAAAAGAAAAGCGAGCTCATGGCCTACGTGGTGCGCTTCGTCCAGCGGTTCCAGCCGTCGAAGGAGAGGGAGTTCCTGGCACTCGAGCGGGAGTTCGCGCGGCTCGAGCGGCGCCGTCGCGGCCTGCCGCGCGGGCGAAGGCTGCGGCCGTTCGCCGGGCGGGACGCGAGCCACACGCTCGTGTGGGAGTCGCAGTTCGCGACGCTGGCCGAAGCCGAGCGCGCGCTCGCGACGCTCGCGGCCGATCCGGGCCACGCGCGGCTGCTCAAGAAGCAGATGCCTTTCTTCCTCGAGGCCTGGACCGAGATCTACGAAGTGCTCGAGCTCTGATGGCGGACAGCGTCCGGCCGCGCGACCTGCTCGAGTGGTGCCGCATCCCCGCCGAGGAGCTGGAGCAGCACCCGAAGCGCCGCGTGCCCTTGCGCATCGTCAGGGACGGGGCCGAGATGGGCCGGCTGATGGCGCGCGAGCTCGTCGATTTCATCGACGAGCGCAACCGCGCCGGCCAGGACACGCGCGTGATCGTGCCGTGCGGGCCGTCGTCCTGGTACGCGCCGTGGACCGAGGAGGTGAACCGCCGCGGCGTCTCGCTCGCGCGGCTCCACGTCTTCCACATGGACGAGTGCCTCGACTGGCAGGGGCGGCCGCTGCCGCGCCGGCACCCGTACAACTTCAAGAGCTTCATGGAGCAGCGCTTCTACGGCGGGATCGCGGAGCGCCTGCAGGTTCCGGAGGCGCAGCGGCACTGGCTGCTGCCCGCGACGATCGAGAGCGTGCGCGCCGCGATCGACGCCGCGCCGATCGACCTCACGCTCGGAGGCTGGGGCCAGGACGGCCACGTGGCCTACAACCAGGCGCGCCGGCACCCGTACCTGCACACGAGCGTCGAGGAGCTCGAGCGCTCGACGATCCGGATCCAGGAGAACAACCTCGACACGATCCTGGCGCTGGCGCAGCGCACCTTCGGCGCGGCCTACACCTTCGTGCCGCCGATGTCGGTGACGCTCGGGATGCGCGAGTGCCTGTCGGCGCGGCGGCTGCGCGTCTTCAGCGACACCGGGGCCTGGAAGCAGACGGCCCTGCGCGTCGCGCTCTTCTCCGAGCCCGTGGCCGAGTACCCGATCACCCTGCTGCAGCGCCACCCCGACGCGCTCATCACCGCGACGCTCGAGACTGCCCGCCACCCGATCAGCGAGCATCCGGAGTGGGAGCTCCTGTGAAGGCGGCACGCCTCGTCGGCGTGGGCGGCATCGGCACCGGAGTCTTCTTCGCGCTCGAAGGCGAGCACGACCTCGGCCGCAACGAGAGCCGCATGGCGCGCAGGCTGGACGTGCGCGACTACTGCAAGCTGCACATCGTCGCGCACTATCCCGCGCGGCTGCTCGGCGCACGCGCGTCCGGCTCGCCGTTCCACGTGCTGCCCGTGGGCCGCGTGGGCCTCGACGCGGAGGGCGAGCAGCTGCTGCGCGAGATGGCGGCCGCCGGCATGGACGTGGGCTTCGTGCAGCAGGCGCCGGGACGTCCGACGCTGCTGTCGGTCTGCTTCCAGTATCCCGACGGATCGGGCGGGAACATCACGACGAGCGATTCGGCAGCGTCCGGCCTGCTGGCCACGGACGTGGAGGCCGTCGCCGAGCTCGTCGACGACCGCACGATCGTGCTCGCGGCGCCCGAGGTGCCGCTGCCTGCCCGCCGGCGGCTGCTGGAGCTGGGCCGTGAGCGCGGGGCGTTCGCGGTCGCTGCGGCGAGCTCGGCAGAGCTGCGCACGGCCGAGGGCCGCGAGCTGCTCGGCCTCGCGGATCTCGTCTCGCTGAACCAGGACGAAGCGGAAGCACTCGGTGGCCGCCCGTTCGTGCCCGGCGAGGCTGCGGCCTTCTTCGAGGCGCTGTCGGACGTGCCCGCGCGTGTCGTGGTCACGGCGGGCGCCGCGGGCGCTTTCGGCCGCGACGAGCGCGGGTACGTTCACGTCCCGGCGCTGCCGGTACCCGTCGCGAGCACCGCCGGCGCCGGCGACGCCGTTCTCGGCGGGCTCCTGACCGGCGTCGCGGCGAATCTGCCGCTCTTCCCGGCGTCGAGCCGCTCGCTCGCGGAGCGGCCGGCCGACAGCGCACTCGACCTGGGCGTGTGCCTGGCCGCGTACGCCGTGGGCTCGCCGCACACGATTCCGCCGGACGTGGGATGGGCTCGTCTGCGCTCGTTCCTGGCTCCGCTGGGCGTGCGGTTCGGCCCGTCGCTCGAGGGGCTCGCGGGAGTCGCTGCATGAGCGCCGTCCGCGACGCGCGGCGGCTGCTGCGGCCGTTCCACGGCGAGCTCGTCTCGCTGTTGCGGGCGCTCGTGCGTACGGACAGCGTCGCGGTGCCGCCGGACGGCAACGAGACGGCGGCCCAGCGCGTGCTCGAGGCCTGGCTGAAGCGCAAGCGCGTGCCGGTCGAGACCTACGACACCGCGTTTCTAGAGCGCTCCAAGCATCCGCTGGCACGGAAGGACCGCCGCTATCGCGGCCGGCGCAACCTCGTCTCGCGCACACCCGGGACCGGCGGCGGCCGCAGCCTGCTGCTGAGCGGACACATCGATACCGTGCCGCCCGGCCGCACGCCCTGGAAGCACGGCGGGCCGTTCTCCGGCGCCGTGAGCGGCGGAAAGCTCCACGGGCGGGGCAGCTGGGACATGAAGGGCGGCCTCGTCGCGCAGTTCGCGGTGGCGGCCGCGCTGAAGCGCGCAGGCGTGCGGCTGCGCGGCGACCTCGTGTGCGAGTCGATCGTGGACGAGGAGTTCGGCGGCGGCGGCGGCACGCTGGCGGGTCGGCTGCGCGGCGACCAGGCCGACGCCTGCGCGGTGGCGGAGGGCACGAACTACGAGGTGATCCGCGCGACGCGCGGCGGCTGCGTCTTCGACGTGATCTGCGAGGCCGGAGACCCGATGGGCTACTTCTCGCGCGAGGAGGTCGTGAGCCCGGCCGTGCCGATGGGCCGCGTGCTGGGCTGGGTGGACGGCTGGGTCGCGCGCCGCAAGCGCGTGGAGCGGAGCGCGGGGCCGTACGCCGACTTCCCCGACCCCGCGCCCGTCCAGGTGCTCGCCGTCGAGGCGAACACGTTCGACCGCGAGGTGCCCTGGAGCGTCCCGATGCTCGGGCGGATCCGGGCGTACTTCCAGTTCCTGCCCGGCGAGGACGTCGAGGCGGTGCTGCGCGAGGTCGAGGCGTCGCTCCACGATTTCTGCGCGAGCCGACGCCTTCTTCCGGCGTCACCCGGTTCGCTTCGTGCGCGTGCTCGACCCGCCGCTTCACGGGCACGAGCAGCCGGCCGACCATCCCTGGACCGCGTGCCTGCTCGGCGCGGCGCAGGGCATCGTCGGCCCAGACGGCGCAGGTCGCCGCCTCGCAGTGGCCGTGCGACGCCTTCATCCACCAGCGCTTCGGGATGCCGACGCTGCTCTTCGGCCCGAAGGGCGCGGGCAGCCACAACGCGAACGAGTACGTGGAGCTCCGTTCGGTGCTGCGCACGGCCGAGACCTACCTGGCCGCCGCGCTCGAGTGGTGCGCCTGAGGCCGGCTTGAGCCACTTCGGCTGGATCGACGGCGGCATCGTCGGGCTCTATCTGCTCGCGACCATGGCCGCCGGCCTCGCGGTGCGCCGCTACGTGGGCAGGGTCGAGGACTTCCTGCTCGCCGGGCGCGAGATGGACGTGCACCTCGGCATCGCCTCGCTCGCGGCCACCGAGTTCGGGATCGTGACGTGCATGTACGCGGCCGAGAGCGGCTACCGCTACGGCTTCTCGGGCGCGGTGCCGGGGATCCTGATGGCGCTCGCGATGTTCGTGGTCGGCTGGACCGGCTTCTGCGTGAAGCCGCTGCGCGAAGCCGCGGTCATGACGCTGCCCGAGCTCTTCGAGCGGCGCTTCGGGGTCGGCGTGCGCCGGGCCTCCGGCGTCGTGATCGTGCTCGGCGGCCTCCTGAACATGGGCGTCTTCCTGCGGATGGGCGGCGAGTTCCTGATGACGGTGGTCGGCTTCGGCGCGACGACGGCCGGCGGGGAATCCTGGGCCGCGTCGCACCGCCTGGAGCTGACGATGACCGCGCTCCTGCTGATGGTGGCCGTCTACACGATCCTCGGCGGCATGCTCTCGGTCCTGGTCACCGACTTTCTCCAGTTCGTCGTGATGAGCATCGGCCTCGTGGCCGTGACCTTCCTGCTGCTGGGAAAGGTCGGCTTCGCGGCGCTCGCCGACACGGTGGAGGCCGCGGCTCGGCCCCGGCGGCTTCAATCCGCTCGTCCATCCCGAGATGGGCTGGCCCTACGTGCTCTTCTACGCCTTCTTCAACCTGGCCGTGGTGCTGACCTGGCAGACCTCGCTCCAGCGCGTCATGGCCGCGAAGGACTCGCGCACCGGTCAGCGGATCTACGTGGGGACGGCGTTCTTCTTCGTCTGCCGCTTCCTGATCCCGGGTCTCTGGGGCATCGCGGCGCTCCACGCGCTCGGACCGGCCGCGGCGGGCGTCACGAGCCTGAGCGCGATGCCGACCTGGCTCGCGGGCTTCCTGCCGGTCGGCCTCATGGGCCTGCTGATCGCCGCGATGCTCGCGGCCGACATGTCCACCGACTCGAGCTACATGCTCACGTGGGCGAGCGTCATCTACAACGACATCGTGGCCCCGTGGCGGCGGCCGGGCTGGACCGACCGGAAGGGCCTGCTGCTCAACCGGCTGCTGGTGGCGGCGATCGGCGTCTTCCTCCTCTTATATGGGCTCTGGTATCCGCTGCGGGGCGACCTCCTGGACTACATAGGCGTCACCGCCACCATCTACCTCGCCAGCATGTCGACGCTGCTGGTGGCCTGCTGCTATTGGCCACGTGCGACGCGGCGCGGGGCGGCCGCGGCGATCGTGGTGGGCGCCGCGATCCCGGTCGCGTACCTGGTGCTCGAGCAGACGACGCCCGCGGTGCGCACGAGCGTCGGCCCGCACTGGTCGGGCATCCTCGCCTACGTCGGCGCGGCCCTGGCCATGGTCGTGGGCTCGCTCTCGCAGGAGGCGGCATGAGCCTGGCGCGCGGGTTCTGGTGGCTGCTGGCCTGGGCGTGCCTCGTCTGGTACTCGACGCTCACCGTCTACGTCGCCTGGAAGGGCGTGCGCGACATCCGCCGCATGCTCCACGAGCTGCGCCGCCGCTCCTAGGCGACGCTCCCTCCGGGCCGGCCTCGTGGTAGCTTCTGCGCTCGATGGAGGAGCATCAATGATGGACAGGCCTCCCCGATTCCTGCCGCTCGCCGCAGCGGTCGTCGCGACGAGCGCTTCGCTCGCTCACGCGGCCGACCCCCAGCTCGGCAAGAGCCCCGACAAGGACGTGATCGCGGCGATGACGAAGGAAGAGAAGGCCGCGCTGGTGACGGGCACCGGCATGCGCCTGCCGGGCCAGCCGGCCGCGCAGCAGCCGCCGGCGCAGCAAGGGCCCGCGGTGGGGGAGACGCAGCGGGGCGTGCCTGGCGCGGCGGGCACGACCTACGCGATCCCCCGGCTCGGGATCCCTGCCGTCGTCGTCGCCGACGGCCCGGCCGGCCTGCGGATCCAGCCGAAGCGCGGCGCCGACTCCACGAAGACCTACTACTGCACGGCCTTCCCGATCGAGACGCTGCTGGCGTCGTCGTGGGACGTCGACCTCGTCGAGCGCGTCGGCCGCGCGATGGGGAACGAGGTGAAGGAGTACGGCGTCGACGTGCTGCTCGGGCCCGCGCTCAACACACACCGGAACCCGCTCGGCGGCCGCAACTTCGAGTACTACTCCGAGGACCCCGTGGTCTCGGGCAAGCTGGCGGCGGCCATGATCCGAGGCGTGCAGTCGCAGGGCGTCGGGACCTCGGCCAAGCACTTCGTCGCGAACGACCACGAGTGGAACCGCAACACGATCGACGTCAAGGCCAGCCAGCGGGCGCTGCGCGAGCTCTACCTGCGCGGCTTCGAGATCCTGGTGAGCGAGGGCAAGCCCTGGACGATCATGTCGTCCTACAACAAGCTCAACGGGACCTACACCTCGGAGAGCTCGGAGCTGCTCCAGGGCGTGCTGCGCAAGGACTGGGGCTACGACGGCCTCGTGATGACCGACTGGTTCGGCGGCAAGGACGCGGTCGCGCAGATGAACGCCGGCAACGAGCTGCTGATGCCCGGCAATCCGAACCAGCGCAAGGCGATCACGGACGCGCTCGCGAGCGGCCAGCTCAAGGAGGAGGTCCTCGACCGGAACGTCGCGAAGGTGCTCGAGCTCGTGCGCCGCTCGCCGAGCTTTCTCGGCACGCCGCACTCGGACGCGCCCGACCTGAAGGCGCACGCGCAGGTGGCGCGCGAGGCGGCCGCCGAGGGCATGGTGCTGCTCAAGAACGCGGGCGTCCTGCCGCTCGCCTCGCCCGCGAAGCTCGCCCTCTTCGGCAACAGCTCCTACAACATGATCACCGGCGGCACCGGCAGCGGCGACGTGAACGAGGCCTACACGGTCTCGCTCGTCCAGGGGCTGAAGGACGCGGGGCACACGGCGGACGGCGCGCTCGCCGACGCGCTACACGCGCTACATCGAGGAGATCCTCAAGAAGCAGCCGGCCCCGACGATCTTCGCGCCGCGGGCTCCGATCCCGGAGCTGGCGGTGGCGAAGGAGGAGATCGAGCGGCTGGCCCGCGAAGCCGATCTGGCCGTCGTCACGCTCGGCCGCAACTCCGGCGAGTTCCGGGACAGGAAGCGCGAGGACGACTTCGAGCTCTCCGCCGCCGAGAAGACGCTGCTGCAGGACGTGGCGAGCGCCTTCCACGCGCAGAAGAAGAAGCTGCTCGTGGTCCTGAACATCGGCGGCGTGATCGAGACCGCCAGCTGGCGTGACGTGCCCGACGCGATCCTGCTCGCCTGGCAGCCGGGCCAGGAGGCGGGCCACGCGATCGCCGACGTCCTCACCGGCCGCGTGGCGGTCTCCGGGAAGCTCGCGACGAGCTTCCCGGTGAAGTGGGAGGACGTCCCCTCGTCCGCCAACTTCCCGGGCGTCGTGCTGGAAGGCCCCGACCCGAACGCCACCGGGTTCAGAGCGGGTCAGGCTCGCGCCGCCGAGATCAAGTACGAGGACGACATCTGGGTCGGCTACCGCCACTACGCGACGAAGGGCGTGAAGACGGCGTATCCCTTCGGGTACGGGCTCTCGTACACGACGTTCCAGTACGCGGACCTGAAGCTCAGCGCCAAGGAGTTCCAGAAGCAGCTGACCGCGACCGTCAAGGTCACGAACACGGGCAAGTCCGCCGGCCGCGAGGTCGTGCAGCTCTACCTGTCGGCTCCCGGCAAGGCGATGCCGAAGCCCGCGCTCGAGCTGCGCGCCTTCGCGAAGACGAAGCTGCTGAAGCCGGGCGAGTCGCAGACGCTCTCGTTCACGCTCTCGCCGCGCGACCTCGCCTCGTTCGACGGCGCGTCGTCCGCGTGGGTCGTGGAGGCGGGGACCTACGCCGTGAAGGTCGGGGCGTCCTCGGAGGACATCCGCCAGACGGCGAGCTTCACCAAGGCGCAGGAAGAGAAGGTCGCCACGGTCTCGACGTCCGTCGGTCCATGAAACGGGCCGCACTCTGCTTCGCCGCGGGCCTGGCGCTGGCCGCCAGCGCCCGCGGCGAGGCTCCGCCCGCGGCGTCCCAGCCCGATCCCTACGTCGCGCGGCCGCGCATCGTCGTGATGACGGACATCGCCAACGAGCCCGACGACCAGATGTCGATGGTCCGCTTCCTGCTCTACTCGAACGGGTTCGACGTCGAGGGGCTCGTCGCCACCACCTCGACCTGGATGAAGAACAAGGTCCGGCCCGACGTCATCCTCTCGCTGCTCGACGCCTACGACAGCGTCCAGCCGAACCTGCTGAAGCACGCGCCCGGCTTTCCGGCCGCGGCGGCGCTGCGGGCGGTGGTCGTGTCCGGGCAGCCGGCCTACGGCATGGCCGCGGTGGGATCCGGCAAGTCGTCGCCCGGCTCCGAGCTGATCCTGCGGGCGGCGCGGGAAGCCCGACGCGCGGCCGCTCTGGGTGCTCGGCTGGGGCGGCACGAACACGCTGGCGCAGGCGCTCTTCGACGCGCGCGCGAGCCGCACGCCGCAGGAGCTCGAAGACGTCGTCGCGAGGCTCCGCGTCTACACGATCTCCGACCAGGACGACGCCGGCCCGTGGCTGCGCCGCGAGTTCCCGTCGCTCCGCTACGTCGCGTCGCCCTCGACGCAGGACGGCGAGGAGTACGCCTACGCGACCTGGACCGGCATCAGCGGCGACCGCTTCTACAAGAACGCGCCGGGCGCCGACTTCACGACGTTCACCGACGACTGGGTGAACGCGAACGTGCGGCGCAAGGGCCCGCTCGGCAAGCTCTATCCGTTTCCGTGCTGCATCCACGAGGGCGACACGCCGTCGTTCCTCGGGTTGATCGACAACGGCCTCGCGAGCGCGATGAGCCCGGCCTGGGGCGGCTGGGGCGGCCGCTACGTCTGGCGCCAGCCGTCGGGCGAGACGCGCCCGTTCTGGACGCAGGGCGGCGACTCGTACCCGGGCCGCGACAGCTCGCGCGACACCGTCCTGGGCAGCGACGGCAAGACCTACACCTCGGACCAGGCGACGATCTGGCGCTGGCGGACGGCGTTCCAGAACGACTTCGCGGCGCGCCTCGACTGGTCGGTCGAGGACGCGAAGGGCGCCAACCACAATCCCGACGTGGTGGTGAACGGGCGGCGCGGACGCGAGCCGGTCGCGCTCGACGCGGTGGTCGGCCAGCCGCTGAAGCTGGACGCCGCGGGGACGACCGATCCCGACGGCGACGCGCTCCGCTTCGGCTGGTTCTTCTATCCCGAGGCCGGGGCGGGGATCCCGGGCCAGCCGCTGGTCGTGCGCCGCCGGCCGCCGGCTTCGGGCGCGGAGGCGCCCGGCGAAGGCGGAATACCCTCTGCGCCCTCAGGCGGACCGCCGGAGCCGCCGCCACGCCTGCTCGTCGACAACGCGAGCACGGCGCTGGCGATCGTGACGCCCAGGGCGGAGGGCCTCGCGCACGTCATCCTCGCCGTGGAGGACTCCGGCACGCCGAGCCTCACGTCCTACAGGCGCGTCGTGATCCGCATGAAGCCGAGAGCGCAGTGACTCGAGAAGGGTGGTGGGCGTGACGAGGCGAGCGTTCGCGGCGGCCGGGGCGATGGCAGTGGCGCTCGGGGCGGTGGAGATCCAGGCGCAGGAACCGGTCAAGCGCCCGAGGCGGGTGCTCGCGGTGGGCGCCTCGCCCGGCTGGGAGCACGACTCGGTGAAGGACGCGCTCGTCGCGATCTACGAGATCGGGCGCGACTCGGGCCTCTGGGAGACGACGGTCCGCACCGACCTCGCGTACGTGACCAAGAAGAAGCCGGAGCGCAACGCCAAGAACCTCGACGACTACGACGCCGTCTTCTTCGTCACCTGCGGCGACCTCTCGCTCGACGAGGAGCAGAGGCAGGCGCTCTTGTCGTTCGTGAGGGACGACGGCAAGGGTTTCCTCGGCGCGCACAGCGCGACAGCCACTCTCATGGACTGGCCGGCGTACATCGAGCTCGTGGGCGGCACCTTCGACGAGCACCCGTGGGGCCAGGTGGACGGCGTCGTGAGAGTCGAGGACCGCCAGTTCCAGGCCACGCGGCACTTCCCCGAGCGCCTGCCGCTCTTCGAGGAGTACTACCAGGTCAGGGACTTCAACCGCAGCCGCTCGCACGTGCTGATGAGCCTCGATCCCGCGACGGTCGACATGCAGCACAAGGGCGTCCGCGCGAAGGAGTTCCCGCTCGCGTGGACCCACAGCTACGGGCGTGGGCGCGTCTTCTACTCGGCGCTCGGCCATCCGCCGGAGCAGTGGGCGCGCGCGGACATGCGGCAGATGTGGCTCGAGGCGGGGAAGTGGGCGCTGCGGATCGACGAGGCGCCGCTGCCGCAGCCCGTCGAGCTATCGGCCGAGCAGGATCACAAGCGGCTCATGGACCTGCTCGGGATCGCGTCGCTGCGGCCCGGGGCGGATCCGCGCAACCCGCAGGCGCCGAACCCGGTCAACTACGACGAGGCGAAGGCCAACCCGTACCCGAAGCTGCCGGACCCGCTGGTGCTGAAGAGCGGCGGGAAGGTCACGAGCGCTTCGACATGGTGGAAGTCGCGGAGGCCCGAGATCGTCGAGGACTTCGACCGCGAGGTCTACGGGCGCGTGCCGAAGGTGACGCCCGCGGTCACGTGGTTCGTCACCGCGACGACCCCGAGACGGTCGCCGGCATCCCGGTCGTGACGAAGCGCCTGCTCGGCCGCGCCGACAACTCCGCCTACCCGGCGATCAGCGTCGAGATCGAGATGTCGCTGACGACGCCGGCGAAGGCGGCCGGGCCCGTACCGGTGATGATCGAGTTCGGCTTCCGTTTCCCGCCGGGCTTCCGCTTCCCGCCGCGTCCGCCCGGCGCCGCTCCCGATGGACCGACCTGGCAGGAGCAGCTGCATCGCGAAGGGCTGGGGCTACGCCGTGCTCTATCCCACGAGCATCCAGGCCGACGGCGGAGCGGGGCTGACGAAGGGCATCATCGGCCTGGTCAACAAGGGGCAGCCGCGCAAGCCGGACGACTGGGGAGCGCTCCGCGCGTGGGCGTGGGGCGCGAGCCGCGCGCTCGACTACCTCGAGACCGACAAGGCCGTGGACGCGAAGCACGTCGGCATCGAGGGGCTCTCGCGCTTCGGCAAGGCGGCGCTCGTGACGATGGCCTACGAGCCGCGCTTCGCGGTCGCCTTCGTGGCCTCGTCGGGCCAGGGCGGCGCCAAGCTCCATCGGCGCCGCTTCGGCGAGCTGGTCGAGAACGCCGCCGGCAGCGCGCGCGTACCACTGGGTGGCCGGCAACTATCCTGAAGTACGCCGGCCCGCTGACAGCCAAGCGACCTGCCGGTCGACTCGCACGAGCTCGTCGCCCTCTGCGCGCCGCGGCCGGTGTTCGTCGTCGTGCGGCTCCTTCGAGGTCGAGGGCGGCTGGGTCGACGCCAAGGGGATGTTCCTGGCCGCGGCCGGCGCCGGCCCCGTGTATCGCCTGCTCGGCAAGAAGGACCTCGGCACGACCGAGTTCCCGCCGATCGAGACCGCGCTGGTCGGCGGCGACGTGGCGTTCCGCCAGCACCGCGGCGGCCACACGGCCGGCCCGAACTGGCCGACGTTCCTGGCCTGGGCCGAGCGCTACGTCCAGGCTCCGGCGGTCGAGGTCCCGCCGCGCGTCGCCCTGACGTTCGACGACCTGCCCGTCCACGGCGCGCTGCCGCCCGGGATGAGCCGCGCGGACGTCGCGCGCAGCATCCTGGCGGCGCTCACGGCGAAGAAGGCGCCGGCGACCTACGGCTTCATCAACGCGAAGGGCGCTCGAGGGCGCGCCGGAGTCGTCCGAGGTGCTGCGGCTTGTGGCGCGCGGCCGGCCACCCGCTCGGGAATCACACGTACTCGCACATCGACCTCAACAAGGCGACACCGGCGGCTTTCGCGGAGGACGTGGCGGCGAACGAGCCGGCGCTGCGGAGCCAGATGACGGACGAGAGCTGGCGCTGGCTGCGCTACCCGTACCTGCGCGAGGGCGACACGGTCGAGAAGCGCCGCGAGGTGCGGCGCTCGCTCGGGGAGCAGAAGTACCGGATCGCGCAGGTCACGATGAACTTCGACGACTACGCCTTCAACGACCCGTACGCGCGCTGCGTCGCGAAGAACGACACCGCCTCGATCGACTGGCTGAAGGAGGCCTACGTGCGCCGCGCCGAGCAGTCGATCGCGGCCGGCCAGGAGACGGCTCGACGGCTCTACGGACGCGACATCGCGCACGTGATGCTGCTGCACATCGGCAGCTTCGAGACGGTCATGCTGCCGAAGCTGCTGGACCTGCTGTCGGCTCGCGGCTTCCAGCTCGTGACGCTGCCGCAGGCGCAGAGCGATCCCGTCTACGCGGACGATCCCGATCGCGGGTTCAGCTTCGGGACGACGCTGCTCGACCAGATGGCGGCCGCGAAGGGCGTCACGGCCGCGACGATCGCCGACGACTCGATGTCCAAGCTCGAGGGACTCTGCCGATGATCAGGCGCGACTTCGTGAAGCTGGGCGGGGCCGGCCTCGCCGGCCTCGTGGCCGAGGCCGCGTTGCCGTCGGTGCTGCGCGCGGCGGCGGACTGGCGTTCTCTGAAGATCACGGCCGTCGAGCCGTACCGGCTCCAGACCGGATCGCTCTTCGTGCTGGTTCGGACGAGCGAAGGGCTCACGCGGCCTGGGCGAGGTCAGCCCGATGAACAACGCGCGTGCTCGCAGGCGGTCGTGCAGCACTCGCTCGCGCCGATCGTGGTGGGGAAGAACCCGCTCGACGTCGGCCGCATCTGGGACGAGATGCTGCACGCGACCTACAAGCTCGGCACCGCGGGCTCGCAGCCCGAGGCGATGGCGGGGATCGACATCGCGCTCTGGGACATCCTGGGCAAGACCGCCGGCCTGCCGATCCATCAGCTGCTCGGCGGCAGGCGCAAGGACAAGGTCCGGCTCTACGCGAGCATCGGCAACGGCGCCCAGAACCCGGTCGCCGACCAGGTGAAGAAGGCGGTCGCCGCCGCGAGCCAGGGCTACACGGCCGTGAAGATGCGGATGGAGTGGAGCTCCCGCGCCACGGACGTGAACCCGGCCAAGGACTGGGAGCTCGTCAGCACGGTCCGCAAGGAGCTGGGCGACACGCTCGATCTCTACTACGACGCCAACAACGGCCTCTCGGTCGCGACCGCGATCCGACTCGGCCGGCGCTTCCAGGACGAGCTCAACGTGCTCCACTACGAGGAGCCGATCGCGCAGCACGACTACGCGGGCTACGCCGAGGTCTGCGCCGCGCTCGACATGGCCGTCGCCGCGGGCGAGCACGAGTACACGCTCTGGCAGTTCCGCGACCTGATCGAGCGCGCGAAGGTCGACGTGGTGCAGCCCGACCTCGTCAAGTGCGCGGGCCTCTCCGAGGCCGTCCGCATCGCCCACCTCGCGCAGGCGCACGGCAAGGTCCTGGTCCCGCACCAGACGCAGCAGACGATCGGCCACACCGCGAACGTCCACTACCTCGCGGCCTTCGACAACTCCGCCCACGCCCAGGAGTACTCGTGGGTTCCCGAGCGCGCCGCGAAGCTCTGGACGCTCTTCAAGCAGGACCTCTCGCCGAAGAGCGGCTACGCGACGGTGCCCGACGGCCCGGGGCTCGGCCTCGAGCTCGACGAGGCCGCGATGAAGGCGATGGTGGCGGCGGACTGACGCCGACTCGTTCCGGAACGAGTACCTTCTTCCTTCACACGTCGATCGCCACCACCTCGTGTGCCAGGACACTCGGCACCACGAGCTCCAGCCATCCAGACGCCTCGCGCACGCTCGGCGTCGTGCCGGCCACGAGCAGCTTCACGCTCTTCGCCTTCAGGCCCTCGGGCATCCGCAGGCGCACGCGCTGCTCGCCGACCGGCATCAGCTCGCGCACCGGCCCCTTCATCATCATCGGGTTCGTCAGGTTCACGAGGTGCACCGTCAGCGAGTCCTTCTGGCGCCAGACGGTGACGTCGAGGACGCCCGGGCCGGTGACGGTGACCGGCGGCTCCTCGTGCGTCGCCCAGGCCACGGCGTTGCGCAGCAGCTTGAAGTGGTCGGCGCGCGAGCACCTCCCAGAACGTCCGGTCGATGTCCCAGGGGAAATACGCGACGCGGCCCGAGCCCACCTCGCGGAGGAACACCTGCGGCACGTCCGTCTTCGGCTGCGCGGAGTAGACCTTCTCCATCGGCAGGTCGGGATAGGACGGGATCAGCGTGAGCGGCGGGTTCGGGAACGGCGCGGTCGGCTTCACGTCGAGCGGCCACGCGCCGTGGATGATGCGCGGGGCGTCCTCGAGGCCCGCGAGGAGCGGGTGGCCCTTGGCGGTCTCGTGCTCGAGGCGCAGATAGCGCGTTCCGCATCGGGCCGCGGCATTCGGCGCACGAAGGAGGCGCCGAAGAGATCGGCCAGGCCGAAGTCGTCGCGCGGCACGCCCTCTCGTCGTAGAGCGACGTCTCGTACGTCGCGACGAGGCCGCCGCCGCGCGCGCACGAACTCGCGCAGCTGCGCGCACTGCGCGTCCGACAGCGCCGCGATGTTCGGCAGGATCAGCGTCTTGAACGGCCGCGAGGCTGCGCGGCGTCGAGCAGCTGGTCGTGCACCATCTCGAACGGCACGCGCGCCTCGATCGAGCGCCTGATACCAGCCGAGCGCGGGTCCTCGACCCGCTCGCGCGAGCGATCGCCGCCTGTGAACCACGCCGTCTGCTGCGAGTAGACGAGGCCGACGCGCGCGAGCGGCCGCTCGTTGCGCAGGTACGCTCCGCCGCCGTGGCACCAGACGGTAGAGCTCCTCGACCGGCTTCAGCCAGCGCTCGTCGTGCAGCGTCGCCGGCGAACTTCGTGAACCACGGCCGCATGCCGTTGGCGACGCCGTCGGCCACCCACAGCCGGATCTCGTCCGGGCTCTGCACCGAGTCCTTCCAGCGGTAGGGCTCCTCGACGCCCACGCTGAAGATGCCCGACGATCGGCTTGCGCCCCATCGTCGCGCGGTACTCCTTCGCGTTCATGCCGATCGCCCAGGGCGGCTGCAGCCCGCGGCGCGCCTGGCGGTCGGCGACCATCATCGCGCGCGCGCTCGCCGATGCGTCTTCATGTCGAGCGAGCTGGTGGCGCCGCCGCCGGTGTTGGGGATCACGCAGGAGTCGGGATTGATCTTGCGCACCTCGGCGTCCCAGAGCTGCCAGAGGTCGAAGAGCCGCTGCTGGCGCCAGAGGATGTAGTCGCGGCGCGCCGGTCGAGGTCCTGCGGGTCGTCGCGTGCGCGGCAGCTCGCGGCCGGTGGCGGCGCGGAAGTTCGTCGCGGCAGTGCTCGCAGTAGCACATGCCGGAGCCGTCCCAGCGGTTGATGAAGATGCCGTCGACGCTTGTAGCGCGACGACGATCTCCTTCGTGACCTCGGTCATGAACTCGAAGTTGTAGGGGCCGAGCCCGCACGTGACCCACATCTCCGGCGAGGCCCAGTGGCGGCGCGGCTTGCCGTCGGCGTCGACCGCGATCCAGTCGGGATGCGCGGCCTGCGACGTCGTCGTAGGTGGCGTGGGGATCGGTGCGCGCGATCGACGACCATGCCGAGCTTGCGGCAGCCCGCGACGAGCTCGCCGAAGACGTCCCGCTCGCCGAGCCAGGCGCTGCGGTGATGGAACGGGACCTCGCGTCGGGTAGTAGGCGACGCAACCGCCCGCGCTCAGGCAGACGGCGTCGGAGCTGCGTGCGCGTGAAATAGTCGAGCCAGAAGCCGAGGTCGAACTTGCCGGGATCGTCCTCGACGAGCGTGAGCTGCGCCCAGCGCATCGGCTTGTCGATCCAGGAAGGCGCCGGCGGCGCCTGCGCGGCGGCGACCCGAGGCTCGCCGAGTGCCGTCCGGCCGAGCCCGAGCGCGGCGCCGGCCAAAGCACCCGTCTCGAGGAAGCGGCGTCGCGAGGGCTTCATCGTTCCTCCTCTTCGAAGCGTCGCCTATGGTATGCCGTTAGAATGCCGCCGCCCGCCGCACATGCAGAGAACGCTAGCCGCCGCGGCCGTCCCGCTCCTGCTGGGCGCGGCGCCCCCGAGCATCGCTCCCGTCCAGCTCCAACGCCTGGAGACGCAGGCGACGCGAGCGGCCGCTCGGCGTGGACGATCCCGCGCCCCGCTTCAGCTGGATCCTTTCGAGCACGCGCCGCGGGGTGAAGCAGGCGGCGTTCGAGATCCGCGTCGCCACGACGGAAGAGCTCGTGCGGAGCGACCAGCCGGACGTCTGGGCCTCGGGCCGCGTGGCGTCCGCCGATCCGTGGGCGAAGTACGCCGGCAAGCCGCTCGCCTCGCGCACGCGCTACTACTGGTCGGTCCGCGTGTGGACGGGACGCGAGAGCCCGACGCGACTGGGCGAAGCCCACCTGGTTCGAGACGGCCTACCTGGCCGCGGACGAGTGGCGCGGCCAGTGGATCGCGGGCCCCGAGCGCGCGAGCGTCGGCTCGCGCGGCCGAAGGCGAAGCCGACGACGCGGCGATCCGCGCGGCGGGCGAGTTCTGCCGGCCGGTCGCGCTGGCTGACGAGCGGCTTCGCGGCGGCGCGCAACAAGAACGACCAGGGCGAGTGCCGCGAGCTGCGGCCCGCGCCGATGCTGCGCAAGTCGTTCACGCTCGACAAGCCGGTGCGCTCGGGCCCGCGTCTACGCGTCGCGGCCTCGCCTACGACGACCTCGCGGTCAACGGCAGCGCGCGTCTCCGACAGCGTGCTCGATCCCGGCTTCACCGACTACAGCAAGACCGTCCTCTACACGACGCACGACGTGACGGCCCTGCTGCGGCAGGGCGAGAACGTGATCGCGTCCGAGCTCGGCTCCGGCCACTTCGACGACGCGACGCGCACCTGGGACTGGGGCTGGGAGAAGGCGCAGTGGCGCGCGACCCCGCGGCTGCGGCTCGACCTGCACGTCGACGTACGCCGACGGCACCGAGACAGCTCGTGCGCTCCGACGACTCGCTGGAAGGTCAGCGTGGACGGGCCGACCCGCTACGACAGCTACTACCTGGGCGAGACCTACGACGCGCGGCGCGAGATCGCCGGATGGGACCGGCCGGGATTCGACGACTCGGCGCTGGGCGGCGGCGCGGGTGGTGGACGGCGCCCGCGGGCACGCTGCGCGCGCAGGCGCAGCGAGCCGATCCGCGTCGTCGACAAGCGGCGCGCCGGGCACGCGCAGCGAGCCGTCGCCGGGCGTCGTTCGTCTACGACATCGGCCAGAACCTCACCGGCTGGGCCGCGATCCGCGTGAACGCTCCCGCCGGCACGCGCGATCGAGGTCTTCTACTCCGAGAAGCTCGGCGCCGACGGCCGGGCCAGCACCGTCGGCAACGACCTCGTCTTCGGCCAGCTGCAGACCGACTACTACGTCGCGAAGGGCGCGGGCGACGAGCGCTGGACGCCGCGCTTCAGCTACAAGGGCTTCCAGTACGTGCAGCTCAGCGGCCCGCGCGGCGCAGCCGCTGCCGGCGGGCGTCAGCGTGACGCGTCGAGCGCATCGAGCAGGTGCGCACGGGCCTCGCGGCGACCGTCGACGCTTCGAGTCCGCAGCGAGACGCTCAACCGCATCCACCGCAACACGGCCTGGGCCGTCCAGAGCAACATGCACGGCATCATCACCGACACGCCGGTCTACGAGAAGAACGCCTGGACCGGCGACGCGCAGCTCACCGCGGGCACCGCCTCGCTGCTCTTCGACACCGAGCGGCTCTACCGGAAGATGTTCCAGGACATGCTCGACGCGCAGACCGCGGAGGGCGAGGTGCCGCTGCTGGCGCCGAGCAACCAGAACTACGGCTACGTCGGCAAGCCCGCGTTCAAGCCCGTCGACTGCTGCGGCGCGACGCCGGCCTGGGACGCGTTCTGGTTCGTGATCCCGTGGGAGAGCTACCAGCGCCACGGCGACCGCGACGCGCTCGAGGCGACCTACCCGGCGATGCAGAAGTACCTCGACGAGTGGATCCCGCGCTGGACCGGGCAAGGACGGCGACGCCTACGCGCCACACGCTCACCTCCGGGCCTCGGCGACTGGGTGCCGCCCGAGGGCGTGCCGACGATCAACGCGCTCGTGTCGACCGCCTACTACGCGCGCCTCGCGCGGATCGCGCCGACGTCGCGCGCGCGCTCGGCAAGGCGGACGACGCCGCGCGCTACGACGCGCCTGTTCGCCGCCATCCGGCGCGACTTCAACGCGCGCTTCCTCGGCAAGGACGGCGTCTACCGCGAGAAGGACGCCGACCCGTTCGTCGCAGACCGCGCAGATCCTCCCGCTCGCGTTCGGCCTCGTGCCCGACGAGCAGCGCGCGGCCGCTCGCGGCGCGGCTGGCCGACGACATCGTGAAGGCCCGCGGCGGCCACGCGTACGTGGGCGTGATCGGCGCGCGCTACGTGCTGCCGGTGCTCACCGCGACCGGCCACCACGACGCGGCCGTCGCGGTGGCGACCCAGACCGACCGAGCCGAGCTGGGGCTACTGGACGGACGTGGCCGGCTTCACGGCGCTCGGCGAGCACTGGCCGGCGACGACGCGCTCCCGCAACCACCACTTCTTCGGCGCGATCGTGCAGTGGCTCTACGAGGACCTCGCCGGCATCCGGCCGGCTCGCGCCCGGCTACGGGACGATCGAGTTCAAGCCCGAGATCCCGGCGAGCGGGCTCGACCGCGTGTCGGCGTCCTACGACAGCGTGCGCGGAACGATCGCCGCGAGCTGGCAGCGCACGCCGACCGGGCTCGAGCTGGACGTCACCGTGCCCGCGGGTGCGACCGGCAAGGTCTACGTTCCGGCGCCGAGCGCGCGGGTCGTGAGCGAGGTCGGCGCGGGCCGGGCGATCGCGGCCGCGAGCGCCGCCGGCGTGCGCTACGTCGGCGTGGAGGGCGGCCGCGTCGTCTACGAGGTCGGCTCCGGCCGCTACCAGTTCCGGGTCGCGAGCGGCCTCGTGGGAGAGAAGCCGAAGGCGCCGCGCACGCGCTAGTGGGCGCGCCCGGTGGGGCTCGTGAGCAGCGCCGGGTTGATCCCCAGCCGGTCGAAGCAGCGCTGCCAGAGGTCGTCCACGCGGGCGGAGAACGCCAGCTCCTCCTCGCTCGGCAGCGCGAGCCACGCGCCCTCCTGCATCTCGCGCTCGAGCTGGCCCGGCCCCCAGCCGGCGTAGCCGAAGACGAGCCGCCCCCGCACGAGCGTGGCCCCGGGCGCGCCCGAGAACAGCTGCGGCAGGATGTCCGCCGAGCGCGAGATCGAGAGGCCCGGCGCCAGCTCGGCCGACTCGACGTCCGGCGCCGAGCCGTGGAAGAGCGCGAGCAGCGCGTCCGTCGGCACCGGGCCGCCGACGTGGAGCGGCGTCGCGGCGTGGACCTGCTCGCGGTGCTCGGGCGTCAGGATCTCGCGCGCCAGCTTCTCGTGCAGGCGGTTGATCACCCAGCCGAGGGCGCCTTCCTCGTCGTGATGGCCCATCAGCACGACCGTCTGCACGAAGTTGGGATCGCGCAGCGACGGCGTCGCGAGCAGCAGGTACGGTGGGCTGAGCGTCTCCATCCGACTTCAGCTTAGCGCACCTGCCGCTCGCCTCGGACGGATTAATGCGCGGCGCGCTGCTTCTGGGCGAAGGCGTCGAGCGTCTCGTAGCGGGCCCGCAGGGCGTCGGGCGCCGCCGTGATCGCCACGTCGAGGTGCTGCACCTGCTGGCCGTCGGCGTACGAAGGCCACTTCGGCAGGCCCGGCCCGTTCGGGTCGCCGCTCTTCGCGAAGCCCGCCCAGTAGCTCGTCATCGCGTCCGACGAGCTTGCGGTCGCCCTCCTGCCACTGCACCTTCGGCAGCGACAGCTCGAGCGCGCCGAACACGTACTCGATCTCGCCCGCGTGGCGCGCGCCGATGTCGGCCGACGTCGCCTTGACGCCGTTCACCATCTGGTCGGGCTCGAGCGGGATCTTGCGGTCGAACGAGTAGCGGTAGACGGGCGCGTTGCCGGTCTTTCGATGCGCCTCGAGCCAGCGCCAGGTGGAGTAGCCGATGAAGGCGTCGCTCGCCAGCGCGGCCGCCGACTCGAGCGCCTCGGCGTCGCTCCCGGCGGGGTAGACCTTGAGCACGGCCTCGGCCTGGTCGCCGAAGCGCTTGCGCACGTCGTCGGGGAAGGTCTGGGCGGTCGGCTTGTCGCGCCCGAGCACCACGCCGCCGCGGACCTCGTCGGCGTTCCAGCCCGCGAGCAGCGGCACCTGCGCCTGCTTGCCGTCCGCGAAGACCGAGAGCACGTCTCGCTGCAGCAAGTGGCCGTCCAGGTTCGGCGCGAACCAGGGCTGCGTCTTGAGCGCTGCCTGCAGCACCTCGTCGGCGCTCTTCGCCCGCAGCTCGGCGAGCGACGCGGCGCCGATCGTGCCCGCGAACTTCAGGCCCTGCTGCTCGCTCTCGGCGAGCGGCCGCAGCGGCAGGCGCGCCCGGCTCCGAGCGGGAAGTAGGCGCCGCTCTCGCCGATCGCCTTGTGGAACAGGCCCTTCGCGAGCGGGGAGGCCATGAGCGCGCTGACCGCGAAGGAGCCCGCCGACTCGCCGAAGATCGTGACGTTCTTCGGGTCGCCGCCGAACGCGGCGATGTTGTCGCGGACCCACTCGAGCGCCAGCACCTGGTCGAGCAGCCCGTAGTTGCCCGAGGCGTTCCTGCCCGACTCCTTCGTCAGCTCGGGGTGCGAGAAGAAGCCGAAGATGCCGAGGCGGTAGTTGACCGTCACGATCACGACGTTCCTGCGCGCGAAGGCCGTGCCGTCGTGGCGGTTCTCCGCCCCCGAGCCGGCCTGGAAGCCGCCGCCGTGGATCCAGACCATCACGGGCAGGCCCTCGTCGGCCTTCGGCGCCGGCGTCCAGAGGTTCAGGTTCAGGCAGTCCTCGCTCTTGTTGGTGAAGACGATGTCCGAGAAGATCGGCCCCTGCATGCAGCGCGAGCCGAACTCGGTCGCCTCGCGCACGCCCTGCCACGCCGCTGCCGGCCGCGGCGCCTGCCAGCGCAGCTCGCCGACCGGGGGCGCGCCGAAGGGGATGCCCTTGTAGACGCGGATGCGGCCGTCCTCGATCGTCGTTCCCTTGACGAGGCCCGCCGTCGTCTTCACCTGGATCTCGGCGGCCCCTCCGGCCGCCGCGGCCAGCACGAGTGCCATGGCCAGCCCTGCGCTTCGCTTATTCAACGTGTCCTCCAGTGGTGGCTCCGTGTCCGAAGCCCCGCACTCTACACCCGCCGCACGGAGTCGCAGCACTCGGATGTCACAGCTTTGTCACACGGGTCTCGTACCTAGTGTCGGGGGTATCGATGCCCGACGGACGTCGATCGTCCCGCAAGCCGGCGGCCGCCCTTCTGTTGTTCTTTCTGGGACTGGGACTTACGACCTGCCGCCGGTCGAGCCCTCCCGCCGAGAGCCCCGCAGGCGGCCCGGCGGCTCGCGACCCGCGAGCCCTCGAGCTGGTCTTCACCTACGGCTCCGAGAAGGAAGCCTGGATCAAGGAGACGACCGACGTCTTCAACCGCCGCGGCCTGAAGACGGCGGGCGGACACGTCATCGCGGTCACGGCGCTCCCGATGGGCTCGGGCGAGGCGATCGAGGAGCTGCTGTCGGACGCACGGCAAGGCGCACCTCACGAGCCCGGCCTCGCGCGCCTTCATCACGCTCGGCAACGCGCAGTCGCGCGCGCGCACGGGCAAGGACCTGATCGGCGCCGACCGAGAACCTCGTGCTCTCGCCGGTGGTGATCGCCATCTGGCAGCCGATGGCGGAGGCGCTCGGCTTCGGCAGGAAGCCCGTCGGCTGGAAGGACGTCCTCGACCTCGCGCGCGACCCCGCGAGGCTGGTCGAGCCTCGGGCAGCCGCGAGTGCGGGCGCCTTCCGCTTCGGCCACACCCACCCCGAGTACGAGCAACAGCGGCCTGATCGCGCTCCTCGCCGAGACCTACGCCGCGGCCGGCAAGGTGCGCGGGCCTCTCGCTCGCAGGACGTCGCGCGGCCGGACGTCGCGCGCGCTCGTCGCCGGCATCGAGAGCGTCGGTCGTGCACTACGGCAGCTCGACCGGCTTCTTCGGCGCGCAAGATGTTCGAGCGCGGCCCGAGCTACCTGAGCGCCGCCGTGCTCTACGAGAGCATGGTGATCGAGTCGTACGACCCGAAGTACCGGCTGCCGTTTCCGCTCGTCGCGATCTACCCGAAGGAAGGCAGCTTCTGGAGCGATCACCCGATCGGCGTCGTCGAGCGCGAGTGGGTGAGCGCCGGAGCACCGCGAGGCGGCGCGAGCCTACATCCGCTTCCTGCTCGAGCCCGCCGCAGCAGGAGCGCGCGCTGCCGCACGGCTTCCGTCCGGCGTCGGTGGACGTCCCGCTCGGCGCCCCGGTCGACGCGGCGCACGGCGTCGATCCGAAGGAGCCGCAGACGACGCTCGAGGTGCCCACGGCCGACGTGATCGAGGCGACGCTGCGGCTCTGGCGCGAGAACAAGCAGCACGGCGAGCGTCACGCTGGCGCTCGACGTCTCCGGCAGCATGAACGAGGAGAACGGCGCCCGCATCGCCGGGGCGCGCGACGGCGCGCGCCAGCTCGTGGCCGCGCTCGCCGACCGCGACCGCTTCGCGCTGATGCTGTTCAACCAGGAGCCGCGCTGGTCCTGGGCGAGGCGGCCGTGCTGAAGGACTCGCGCGCGGGCGTCGACCAGGCGCTGGCCGGGACGGTCGCGGACGGCGGCACGGCGCTCTACGACGCCGTGCTCGCGGCCGTCGAGCAGCAGTCGAAGGAGCACGCCGGCCACGGCGACCGCATCGCGGCCGTCGTCGTGCTGAGCGACGGCGAGGACCGCGACAGCCGAACCAAGCTCGGGGAGCTGCTCGACAGGATCCGCTTCGACGGCGAGCGGCGCAGCGTGCGGGTCTTCACGATCGCCTACGGCGCGGACGCGAAGAAGGACGTGCTGCAGCAGATCGCGGAGGCGACGCAGGGGCGCGCCTTCGACGGCAAGCCCGAGAACATCCGCCAGGTGTTCCGGGACATCTCGATGTTCTTCTGACGAGCGGGTGAGAGCCGGAATAGCCATGCAAGAGAAGCTCCCGGCCTGACGGTCCTCGGCAAGCTGGTGCTCGTCGCCTTCGTGGGCGGCGTGCGTCTACGGGGCGTGGCTGTTCCTGCGGCCGCAGCTCGGCCGGATGCTGTCTCCCGCGGCCGGGTCGGCCGCCGCGAGCCCGTCGCCGGGCGGCGGCTTGCTCTCTCGTTTCGGCGACGCGCCGTCCGCGGAGATCGGCATCGCCTACGGCACGGAGAAGAAGCGCTGGCTGGAGTGGGCCGTCTCGGAGTTCGCGAAGACCGAGGACGGCGAGCGCATCCGCGTGAACCTGATCCCGATGGGCTCGCTGGAGGGGGCGCAGGCCGTGCTCGCCGGCGACAAGCGCATCCACGTCTGGTCGCCCGCGAGCGCGCTCTACAAGGACACCTTCGTCCAGGAGTGGGCAGGTCGAAGCAGTCGGGCAACCCGATCCTGCGCGAGGAGGCGCTGGCGCTCACGCCGATGGTGTTCGTGATGTGGGCCGAGCGGCACGAGGCGTTCAAGGCCAAGTACGGGGCGGTGAGCTTCGAGACGGTGTCGCGCGCGCTGGCCGAGCAGAGCGGCTGGGCGGGGATCGCGGGCAAGCCCGAGTGGGGCCTGTTCAAGTTCGGCCACACGCACCCGAACGAGTCGAACAGCGGGCTGATGACGCTCGTGCTGATGGCCTACGACTTCCACAGGAAGAGCCGCGGCCTCGAGCTCAAGGACGTCCTCGATCCCGGCTTCCAGACCTGGATGGCCGACTTCGAGCGCGGGGTCTCCGGCCTCAGCAACTCGACCGGCACGCATGATGCGCGACATGGTGCTGCGCGGGCCGAGCACGTTCGACGGCCTCCTCGTCTACGAGAGCGTCGCGATCGACTACCTGAAGAGCGCCGAGGGCCGCTGGGGCGAGCTGCGCGTCGTCTACCCGAAGCGCAACATGTGGAACGACAACCCGTACTACGTGCTCGACGTGCCCTGGAGCAGCGCCGACCAGAGGAAGGCGGCCGAGCGCTTCCTCGACTTCCTGCTGAGCGTGCCCGTGCAGCAGCGCTCGCTCGAGCACGGCTTCCGCCCCGGCGAACCCCGAGGTGCCGGTCAACGCGGCGGGGAGCCCCTTCGTCGCCTACCAGCGCTTCGGCCTCGAGCCCGCGATCGGGGAGATCTGCGACGCTCCGCGCTCGGAGGTGATGACGAACCTGCTCGCCTCCTGGCAGCGCGCGCACGGGCGCTAGCCGAGCGCCGTGCTTGACCGCGGTGCCGCGCCCATGATCCAAGTGTCCTGAGCGGGAGGAGAGCGGCATGGGCAGGAGAACCCTGGTCTGGGCGATCGCGGCGGCCGTCGCGGCCGACGCGAGCGTGGCGCTCGCACAGAGCTCCAAGCAGGACCGGACTCGCATCGAGGAGCTGACGGGGCTCAAGGGCACGTTCATCGACGCCGAGCGCGTCTTCAAGGTCACGTCGCCGAGGACGGACGTGAAGGTCTCGGTCGACGGCTGGACGATGCCGCCCTTCATGGGCCTGACCTCGTGGGTGTCGTTCGGGCAGACGCCGTCCGCCAAGACGATGATCATGGGCGACCTGGTGCTGCTGCAGGACGAGGTGAACCCGGTGATGAGCGAGCTGCTCGGAGCGGGGCTCGAGGTGACCGCGCTCCACAACCACTTCTTCTTCGACGAGCCCAAGGTCTACTTCATGCACGTCGCGGGCGAAGGCGCGCTCGACGCGGTCGCGCAGGGCGTGCGCAAGGCGTTCGACAAGGTGAAGGAGCTGCGCGCCAAAGGCGCTCCGGCGCCGCGCTCCGGCGCGCCCGCGCTGCCGGACGCGAGCGCCATCACGGGCAAGACCGTCGCGGACATCCTCGGCGTCGAAGGACAGGCGAACCAGGGAATGTACAAGGTGGTCATCGGCCGCAAGGCCTCGGCCGCCTGCGGCTGCGAGGTCGCGAAGGAGATGGGCGTGAACACCTGGGCCGCCTTCGCCGGCGCCGACGACAACGCGGTCGTCGACGGCGACTTCGTGGTGCTGGAAACGGAGCTCCAGGGCGTGCTGAAGGCGCTGCGGAAGGCCGACATCGGCATCGTCGCGATCCACCACCACATGACGGGGGAGACGCCCCGGCTCCTTTTCCTGCACTACTGGGGCCGCGGGCGCGTGGACGCGCTCGCCAGGGGCGTGAAGTCCGCGCTCGCCACCCAGAAGGAATGAGCGCACCCACCGGGCACTAGCCGAGAATCGTCGCGCGAGTGAGCAGAAGCGGCGTCGCCCTGTGCGCGCTGTCACGCCGCGCCCGTAGTACGATGCCTGTTGCCGATGGAGTGCGTCACCTCCAGGCGGAGATCCCACATGCGACGCCGCGTCCCATCCACGACTGTTCACGGCATTCACCTGAAGGCCTGCTGGGGGTGCGGCGCTTCCGCCACCGTCTCGCTGCGTCCGCTCGGCCTCAACTTCCACCGCTTCTACTGCCACGCCTGCGCCAAGGCTCTCCGGACGAGCGCGTCTTCCGAGACTCGTCCGCACCCGAGGACGACGTCATGATGATCTGCTGCCACTGCGGCCGCATCGCCGACCGCATGGCGAAGTTCACGACCGAGGGTCTCCAGTGCCGCTTCTGCCAGGCGGAGCTCGAGGGACGCTGCCTCTACTGTGGCTATCCGGGCGAGCCGTGGCCGATGCTCGAGTCGCGCTACACCCCGATCGGCCCGCCGGAGTGCCACAACCACCAGTCCTGAAGCGGGCCGGGCTCCGCCCCGCGACGCGGCCCGAACTTCGGGCGCTGCGGCGGCGTACTATGACCACAGATGGGCGCGGAGCCGATCGTCACGATTCACCTCACCGGCCCCGCTTCGCCCGTATTCGGGCGGGGCGTCGCGGCTCGAGATCGAAGCACCCACGGTGAAGGCCGCGCTCGGGGTCCTCGAGCGCAGCCAGACCGCGCTCTACCGCAACCTCTGTGACGAGACGGGGGCGCTGCGGCGGCACCTGAACGTGTTCGTGAACGCCGACAACATCCGCGATCTGCGGGGGCTCGATACGGCTCTCGCGGCAGGAGACGTGGTCACGTTCCTGCCCGCGGTTTCAGGAGGTTGACGATGGCGGATCGAGTGGTCGTCACCATCGGGACGCGAAAGGGAGTGTTCGTGGCCGACGCGCCGAAGACGCGGCGCGGCTTCAAGCTGCGCGGGCCCTTCGGGCCCGGGGTCCCCGTGTACTCGACGCTGATCGACACCCGCGGCAAGCCGCGCCTCTACGCGTCGAGCTGCAATCCGTTCTTCGGCATGAAGCTCCTGCGCTCCACCGACCTCGGCAAGAGCTTCAAGGAGACGAAGTCGGCGCCCGCGTTCCCGAAGGAGGACGGCCGCGCGCTCGCGAACATCTGGTCGCTCGAGGCCGGCGACGGCCAGAAGGAGCTCTGGTGCGGCGTCGAGCCGGCGTCGCTGTTCCGCAGCCGCGACGCCGGCGACTCGTGGGAGCTGGTGCCCGGCATCAGCAACCACGAGCACGCGCGCAAGTGGGAGCCCGGCGCCGGCGGCCTCTGCCTGCACACGATCGTGCGCGACGGCAACCGCGTGCACCTGGGCATCTCGACCGGCGGCCACTACCTGAGCGAGGACGGCGGCCAGACCTTCCGCGCGTCCAACAAGGGCGTCGGCGCCGGCTTCGCGCCCGATCCCTATCCCGAGTTCGGCCAGTGCGTGCACAAGATCGTGCGCCACCCGGCCGCGCCGGGCCGGCTCTACATGCAGAACCACGGCGGCTGGGCCGACTGGACCGGTCCCGGCGGCCCGCGCCCGAACATCGGCGTGCTGCGCAGCGACGACCACGGCCGCTCGTGGCGCTCGATCGCCGCGGGCCTGCCGTCCGACTTCGGGTTTCCGATCGTCGTCCACCCGCGCGACGCCGACACCGTGTACGTGATGCCGCTCGAGCCGGCGACGCGCACCTGCCCCGGCGGCGCGCCCGCGCGTGTGGCGCAGCGAGAACGGCGGCGGCTCGTGGAGCCGGCTCGCCCGCGGGCTGCCGAAGAAGGAGAGCTACTTCACCATCCTGCGCGACGCGCATGACGATCGACGCGCTCGGCACGCCGGCCCTCTACTTCGGCACGACGACCGGCCAGCTCTGGATCGGCAGGGACGGGGGCGAGAAGTTCGACTGCCTGTTCGACTCGCTGCCCCCGATCCACAACGTCAAGGTCGCGGTCGTGTGAACGGGCGGCGATGAGCCGCCACGGAGCCACCCAGCGCGTCCTGCTCGTCGTCCTGGCCTTCGTGGCCTGTACCCGGCCCGTTCCGGAGAAGGGCCTGATCGCGCGGCAGCTGGAAACGCCCTCGGCCCCCGGGAGTGGCGAGCCCAACCTTGCCGTGGCGCCCGACGGGCGCGTGCTGCTGAGCTGGATCGAGCCCGCTGGCGACGATGGCCACCGCCTGCGCTACTCGGCACGCCCGAAAGGCGGCACGTGGTCCGCACCTGAGACCATCGCCAGCCGGCAAGGACTGGTTCGTGAACTGGGCGGATTTCCCGTCCGTGGCGCGCGCTGCCCGACGGCGACTCTCTTCGCGCACTGGCTCGCGCAAGAGCGGGCCGGGTGCCTATGCCTACGACGTGCGCGTGACCGCTTCGCGCGATGGCGGCCAGTCCTGGAGCGCGCCGGTCGTTCCGCACCGGGACGGCACGCCAGACCGAGCACGGTTTCGTGTCGATGACGCCCTGGGGCGCCGCGAGATGGGCCTCGTCTGGCTCGACGGGCGCAAGACCGCCGCGCTCGCACGAGGCCACGCAAGGCAGGCCGCCATGTCGCTCGTCCACACCACGCTCGACGCCGACGGGCGCCTGGGACCCGAGACCGCGCTCGATCCCCGCGTCTGCGACTGCTGCCAGACGGACGCCGCGCGTCGCCGACGGAGCGACCGTCGTCGTGTACCGCGACCGCTCGGACGACGGAAGTGCGGGACATGTCCGTCGTGCGCTTCGCGGGCGGGCGCTGGTCGGAGCCGCGGCCGGTGGCCGCGCGACGGCTGGGAGATCCACGGCTGCCCGGTGAACGGGCCCGGCCATCGCCGCCGCGGGCGACCGACGTCGCCGTGGCGTGGTTCACGGCCGGCCGACGCAAGTCGCGCGTGAAGGTCGCCTTCTCGTCGGACGCCGCGGAGACCTTCGGCGCGCCGATCGCCGTGGACGACGGCCGGCCCCTCGGACGCGTGGACGTCGTGGTCTTGTCCCCGCGGCGCGGCGCTGGTGAGCTGGCTCGAGCAGACGCAGAAGGGAACGGAGCTTCGCGTTCGGCGCGTCTCGCCGGACGGTACGCGCGGCGAGGCCCTGACGGTCGCCGACTCGAGCGCCGCCCGCTCGAGCGGCTTCCCGCGAATGGTCCGGTCGGACGACGAAGTCGTGCTGGCCTGGAGAGACGCGGCCGAGCCGCCGAGCGTGCGCACCGCCGTGCTGACCGGGAGCGAGCTGTCTCGCTGACGCTCGATCAGCGGACGATGCTGCGAAGGAACAGCATGAACGAGACGGGGCTGTCTCCGTAGGCTGGCTTCAGCTCCTCGGGGAGCTGGTAGAGGCTCAGCAGCCCGCCGATCCCCACGCCGACGCGCCCGATCCGCGAAAACTCGTACGCATAGCCACCGCTCAGCTTCGCGACCCGGAACACCTCGTGACGCAGCGGCTCGGACTCGAAGAGCTCGTCTTTCTCGACGCTCTCCGCCCTGAGGAAGACCGTGTGCCTGAGGCCGCTCCACCAGCTCGACTCGAGCAGCACGCCGTCCTGGCTGCGCCCCTCCTTGCGATTCCGCCCCCAGCACGCCGTCGTCTGCCAGTTGGCGCCGTTTTCGAGGCGGAGGTTGTAGACGGCGGACGCCGTGTAGCGGTCCACGTCGACGTCCGGCTCGAGCTGCTCGGGGCTGTGCAGGTGCGCGGCGCTCAGCTGGAAGGAAAGGTCGGACGACGGGTTCACCGACACGCGGCCGCTATAGGAATCGAACGTCGGCTTGTCGAAGTTCCAGCGATGCTGGTCGGGCTCGCGCCCGGTGAAGCTGGAGCCCTCCAGGCGCACGCCCTTCCAGGCGACGCCGAGCGTCGCGACGCCGAAGGTGATGTGCGTGGAGTCGAGCCAGTGGTGCGTGATCGGCGCCTCGGGAAGCGGCAGGCCCGAGAACCGGTGCATGAACGTGGGCGGCCCCAGGGCCGGCTCGCCGGGGAAGCCCAGATACGCGGACACCGAGCCGTGCTCGCGAAACGGCACGCTGTAGCTCGCGGCGAGCTCCATCCAGAAGTCGTGAGGATGCTGACGGTCGATCAGCGGGGTCTGACCGTCCGCGGTCTCGCCGGTCTGCAGCAGCAGCGAGTAGCCCGTGTTTCCGACGCGTCGCCGGGTCGAGCGAGAGCATGCCGCGCAGGCCGAAAGTCCCGCGCCCCGCGGGCCTGTGCGCCATGATCATCCCCATCGTGGGCGCGTAGAACTCGGTCTCTCCGCGCTCGCCTCCCTGGTGGTCGTAGACCGCGTCGGCGGTGCCATGGACCATCAGCATCCAGGAGCCCTTGGTGAAGTGGTATCCGAACATCGGCGTCGACTCGGGCTGCCAGCTGGTGCCCGAAGACTCGCGGCTCATCGGGTAGGGTCCGAAGAGGCCGTTCATCGCGTGGCCGCCCTGCTGTCCTGCGCTCGCTGGGGGGTGATGGCCCGGGTGCTGAGCGGCGGCCGCAGCGGGCATGAGCCCGGCGGCGAGCACGACAGCGAGCTTCATGCGCTCGCCAGCGCCGAGCGCACGTTTCGGCCATCGGCTCCACCGGAGCCAGCGCGGGAACTCGCGCACGAGCTGCGTGGGGCCTTCGAGGCGCACCTGGCCCGTGCGGATCGCGTTGGCGTAGGGCAAGCGCCCCAGCCAGACGCAATAGAAGACGCCGAGGTCGGCCGTCACGATCAGGTCGGTGTCGAAGCCCGGCGGCTTCAGGCACACCGACGCCTCCTCGCGCTTGAGGACCAGCCACACGCGCGAGCGCTTCTTCCCGGAGAACTCGAACTCCACGACCACGCGCGTGGGAGGCAGGCGCTTGAGATGGATGCGCCCCCGGATCTTCCAGACCAGGAGCGCCGGTCGAGCTCCTCCGGCCGCGGGTCGCCGAACGCCCAGCGCGCCCCCCAGCGTCCCAGGCGCTCGACGACGGCGGTGAGCTCGTCGCCGGCGGGGGTGAGCCGGTACTCGGTAGAGTGCGGCCGGTCCCCGACGTGGCGCGCGACCACTTCGGCGTCCTCGAGCGCGCGCAGCCGCGTGGAGAGCAGCGTGCGCGAGATGCTCAGCAGTCCCCGCTTGATCTCGTTGAAGTGCGACGAGCCCCGCCAGCAGCTCGCGAATACAGAGGGGCGTCCAGCGGTCGGCGAAGATCTCCGCAGCCGCGCCACCGGGCAGTACTGCTGTTTTCCCCATGCGGCGATCTTCCCGCCGCTGCGGCCGGCGCGCCAAGTCCCAAAGTTACACCGGGCGACGTCCGATTTCTCCACTTCCCGGTGTGCGACCCGGAGCCTAGCTTCACGACTGTCCAAGGAGGCCTCATGTCGCGCCGGAAAGTCGTTGTCGAGCCCGAACCATCCTGCTGACGTCGCTGCTCGCGCTCTCGTTCGCCGCCGCACCCGCTAACGCTTTGTGGTGGCGCCACCTTCGAGCTCGTACCTGGCGGGCAGGGGCGAGAGCGCCGAGTCGCAGCCGACTCTGACCCTCCTGTGGTTCGATCCGCAAGGCACGCTTCCGCGAGGCTTCGAGACATGGCGTCGGAGGTGCAGGCGATCTTCGGTACTCTCGGCGTGAAGGTCGCGTGGAAGCGGTGCCCGCTCGATGCGAGCTACGACAGCGCGCCGAGGCCAGGTCTCGGTGGTCTGCTTCCGGCCGACACCCGGCGCTGGCGCGAGCACGACCAGACGATGGGGCTCGTCATGAAGCTCGAGCGGCCGATCGGCACGCTCTGGATCTCCTCGCCGGCATCAGCGCGCGCTCGGCGGGTCCAGGAGTCCATGGACCGACGAGGCCATCCTCGGGCAGGCGATCGGCCGCGTCGTGGCGCACGAGATCGTGCACGCCGTCGCTCCGGACGCTCCCCACGCCGCGCACGGATGATGCGGGCCGAGCTCGGTCGCGGCGAGCTGCTGAAGCCCGACGTGCTCTCGATCCGCACTCCGCTCGTGCTTTGGGCTGGGCTGGTCTGCGGTTCTCGCCCGCCTGACGCACCCTGCCGCAGCGACGCCAAGAGGACCCGTCGGCGTCGGTCCCGATAGCCCTTGCCGCAGCAGGAGCGGGTGCTGCATCCTCGGGGCGAGGGAAGGAATGGCGACCTGGACCGACGCCCGGCGCATCGCGCGCTCCCTGCCCGGAGCCCAGGTCGCGCGGGAAGGCTTCGGGTTCAGCGTCGAGAACAAGGGCAAGCACAAGGGCTTCGCCTGGATCTGGCAGGAGCGCGTGGAGCCGAAGAAGCCGCGCGTGCCGAATCCCGGCGTCATCGCCGTGCGCGTGCGCAACGAAGCGGAGAAGGCGGCGCTCTTGGCGGGCGATCCGGAGCGCTTCTTCACCGAGCCCCACTACAACGGCTTTCCCGCGGTCCTCGTCCGCCTGAAGGCGGTCTCCGTCTCCCAGCTCCGCCAGCTGCTCGTCGAGGCCTGGAGCTGCCAGGCCCCGTACGACCTCGTGAAGCGCAAGCGCCACAAACGCTGACACCCGAGCAACCCAGGCCGAAAGAGGTGAGCCGGCTCGACACTGTTATTTGCAACTTATGGGTTGCATGATCGCGGTCGGTCGCCCTAAGATGCAACCAGGAGGTTGCCAATGCCCACGGCCACGAGCACCGACCGGATCGAGAAGGAGATCGTGCTGAAGGCGCCCCGAGCCCGCGTCTGGCGCGCGCTGACCAACGCCCCGGAGTTCGGCCAGTGGTTCGGCGCGAAGATGGAAGGCAGCTTCGCGCCCGGCATGCGCGCGCAGGGAAAGATCACGCACCCGGGCTACGAGCACCTGATCCTCGAGCTGACCGTCGAGCGCATCGAGCCCGAGCGGCTCTTCTCCTGGCGCTGGCACCCGTACGCGGTCGACCCCAAGAAGGACTACTCCAACGAGCCCACGACCCTCGTCGAGTGCGAGTTCAAGGAGGTCCCCGGCGGCACCCAGCTCAAGATCGTCGAGTCCGGCTTCGATCAGATCCCGCTCGACCGCCGCGCGGAGGCCTACCGCATGAACACGGACGGCTGGTCCCAGCAGCTCCAGAACATCGCGAGACACCTTGCCGAGAGGGCTTAACGCCCGCAAGGCGGCCGCAGCCCTCACCGACGCGGCCCCGGTCTTCGCGGCCCTGGGCGACGAGGTGCGTCTCCGCCTCGTCGCCCGCCTGGGCCAGGAAGGCCCCCTCTCGATCACGAAGCTGACCGACGGCACGAGGGTCACGCGTCAAGCGGTGAGCAAGCACCTCCGCGTCCTCGCCGGCGCCGGCCTCGCCCGCAGCTCCCCCCGAGGCCGCGAAGTCCTCTGGCGCCTCCAACCCGAGCCCCTGGACGAAGTCCGCCGCTCTCTCGACCTGATCTCGAGACGTTGGGATGAGGCGCTCGATCGGTTGAAGGCTGCGGTGGAGGACTGACGGAGCGCGTTTCCTCAGGCGGCGCTGAGGATCCGGCCGACGTTCTCCGGGTTCATGAATTGCTGCAGCGGCGTTGCACCGGTCAAGGCGGCGTAGAACCGGCCGGTTTCCTCGCGGCTGCGGTGAAGCGCGGCGAAGAGCTGCTGCATGTGCGGGGGCGGCGGGGCGAGCGTGGCGAGCTCGCAGGTGAAGTCGTACATCGGCTTGACGCCGCTGGTCACGACGGGCGTGATGCTCGCCGAGCGCGGCCTCGAACGGCCGCCGACCGCACAGGACGGCGTCCAGCGCGTCCGCGAGGCTCTCGGCGTCGGCGAACGCGTCGCTGATCCCCTGAGCGGTGAGCGGGTCCTTGTCGTAGCCGGCGTCGCCGACCAGCGCCCAGCCTGGCCCGTAGGGCTTGCGGAAGTAGTTGGCCACCCCGGCCGTCCCCGTCCATTTCTCTTCGCGCCGGGCGCTCCGGAGCCGGTCCGCGACGCTCGGCGCCGAGCGGTGCACCTTCGCGATCTGTCCCTCCACGTCGGAGCGGATTTCCTCGAAGCGCCGGCTGGGCCACACGCCGGCGATCAGCGTGAGGCCGTCGTTGGTCGGGAAGCAGGCCGCCCCCTCGCCGTCGCGCACGTACTGCTCGAGGTCGGTCGCGTCGAAGCCGCTGTAGTAGCTGTAGAAGTACGTGGCGATCGGCGGCTTGGCTTCGTACTCGTCCGCGCGCACGGCCTTCGCGACCAGCGAGTGGACGCCGTCGGCCCCGACCACGACGCGCGCCCGCTCCTCGACCGGCGCGCCGCCGCGGCCGTGCCCCGCGATGCCGGCGACGGTGTCGCCGTCCCAGATCAGCCTGTCGACCGTGAAGCCCTCGCGCACCTCGACGCCGCTCTCCGCGGCCGCGTCGACGAGCAGCTTGTCGAGCACGGTTCGGCGCGGACAGAAGCCGCCGCGCCCGCGGTTCGCGTCGGGGACGCCGCCGCGCAGTGCGAAGGGCCCGAGGTCGAAGACCATGTCGAGCGCGACCGGCGGGCAGTTCGTGGCCGCGAGCCTGTCGAGGAGTCCCCAGCGGTCGAGGCACTCGGCACCGTGCGGCCAGACGATGTGCGTCGAGACGGTGTCGCTCGGGAACGTGGCCCTGTCGACGAGCAGGACGCGGTGGCCCTTGCGGGCGAGGAGCATGGCCGTGGGGGATCCGGCGCAGCGCGCGCCGACGATGATCGCGTCATACATATGCGGCCCCTCCTCGCGGCCTCGTGGGAGCCGCTGGTTTGAGGTTAGGAGCGGCGACGAAGGCCGGCATCGGCGGGATCACTCAATTCGTCGAGCGGGGCGCCATGGGTGATTCCACGCAGAGCGGTCAGAGCAGCCGATGCTCGTAAGCGTAGGCGGTCGCCGCGGCGCGCGAGGCGACGTGCAGCTTCACGAAGATGTTGCTCACGTGGCGCTCGACGGTGCGCTCGCTGATGCAGAGCGCAGCGGCGATCGTGCGGTTCGTCCGGCCGGTGGCGAGCAGGCGGAGCACCTCCGACTCGCGCCGGCTCAAGGGGCCCTTCGGCGTGGAGTCCCGGCCCGCCTCCATGAGGCGAGCGAGGTCCGGCGCCGCGCCGAGTCCGCGGAGAACCTCGGCGGCGGCCTCCCTTTCCATGCGGGCCGCCTCGGCGTCGCCGGCCGCGAGGAGGCACGCGGCGAGAAGAGTGCGGGCCCTCGCCGCCTCGTACGGCAGATCGAGCTCGCGCCATCCGGTCAGGGCGTCGTGCAGCGCTGCGAGCGCCGCCAGCGAGTCGCCCTCGGCCAGGAGGACGGCTCCGCGAGCCTGGGCGGCGGCCGCTTGCAGCTGATGAGCGCCGAGATGGCCGGCGACCGTCGCCAGCTCTTTCGCAGCCTCGCGAGCGTCCGCGATTTCCCCCGCGGCGAGAAGCACCTCGACGTGCGCGGGCAGCAGGCGGGCGCGCAACCTTGGCTCGGCTGCCTGGTCCACGGCCCTGCGGATCGCGGCTGCCGCCTCCGCGACCTGGCCCTGCGACAGACGCAGGAGAGCGAGCCCAGGCTGCGGCGTGACGGCCGCTCCGAGCGGCTTCGCGGTATGCCTCCTCGGCGGCCTCTGGCTCGCCCCGGAGCCGGTGCAGCTCCGCCCGCTCATACCACGCTGCGCCGATCGCCGCGCGGTCGGGCCCCTCGAAGCCTCGCTGGAACGCGGTCGACACGGCCTCCGCGGCCTCGGCCCAGTTGCCCTGCAGATGCAGGATCTCGGCCCGCCGCACCAGGCACTGGCCGCCGTAGGCGACGAGTCCGGGCTGCGCCTCGCACCAGCGCGTCATCCGCGTGGTCCACTCGCGCGCGCGTCGGAAGTCGCCGATCTCCAGGCAGCCCGCGATCACGCTGCAGTAGACGTCGCCGACGACGATCGGGGAGAGGCCGCCCGCCTCGACCGCGACCATCGCCTCGTCGAGCAGGGCCACTCCCTCGCTGACCGACCCAGTCGGACGAGAGCGCGGCCGTGGCCGTGCAGCGCGAACGCCACCAGGTCCGGCTCGCCGAAGCGAGCCCCGGTGCGCGCGGCTTCACCGTAGGTGTCGGCCGCGCCGGCGTAGTCTCCGGACCCGATGTGCTGGAACGCGACCGTCAAGAGCAGGTAGCCCTGCTCCACGCACTCGCGCCCGGCGTCGTCGAGCAGCCGGCGGGCGCGCGCGAGCCATCCCGTGCCTCGAGCGAGCTCTCCGGAATTCAGCGAGGCGAACGCGAGCCAGAACGCGCAGCGGACGGCGCGCTCGACCTCGCCGCGCGCGAGACGCTCCTGGTGCGCCCGTGCCCAGGCGCTGGAGCTGTCGTCTTCGCGACCGGCGAGATAGGCGGCCGTAGCGAGGCGCTCCAGATCTTCCGGGTCGAGAGGGGCTTAGCCGATCGGCAGCCGACAGCAGGGCGCAACTCTCTGCCCACGCCCGGCGCCCATAGGCCTCGCGCCCTCGCGCGAGTGCGTCCGTGGCCATGCTTCCTCCGGCCGCACGGCGGCCGCCGCGAGCTCCGGCACCGTAATCTGCAGTCTACGATCCGTGTCGGCAGCCATCAATCTCACGGCCCGGAGCGAGCGACTGCTCGCCGACCGACTCGAGCGTGTGGCTCGGGAGCGGGCCCGCGCCCTGCGCTCCTGGCCCGGGCCGCTGGCGGGCCCGCGGGTCTCGCCGTACGCGTGAACAGGTGCCCCAGCTCGTGCAACAGCGCCCAGGCCGCCTCCCGCTCGTCGTCGTCGAACGCGCGCACGAGCTCGAGCGGCGCCGGGGCCTGCTCGTCCTTGAACGTGATGCAGCGCGCGCCGCAGTCGGGGTCGGCGTAGACGCGGATCATGCGCGCGAGCGTAGCGCCGCGCCTCGACACCGCTGGCGCGGGCTGTGACGGTTCCGCGGCTGTCACAGGCCGTCCTCTATCTCGACTTAGCCAGCGCCACCGCGTCGGCACCCGCGGGGAATCGGAGCTGCCGAGACGCATCGTTCGCGGCGCGGTACACCGCCTCGGCCACGTCGGACTCGGTCGTCACCGCAGCCGGCGCCTGCGCCATTGAAGCGAAGATGCGCTGTGCGAGAGGCGCGTACGCCTCGGGGATCAGCCCTTCCATGCGGGGTCCGGTGTTGCTCGCAAAGCGCGTGCTCGGCGCGTAGCCCGGCTCGACCAGCTTCACGCGCACGTCGAAGGCTTCGAGCTCGAGCGCGAGCGACGCGGTGAACCCCTCGATCGCCATCTTGCTCGCGGTGTAGACCGCCACCATCGGCATCGGCGCCAGCGTCGCGCTTGAGGTCACGTTCACCACCACGCCCGACCTCCGCGCACGGAGCTGGGGAAGCACCGCCTGCGTCATCGCCATCACGCCGAAGGTGTTGGTCTCGAATACCTCGCGCGCCGTGGCCATCGGCGTGGCCTCGACGGCTCCGAACAGGCCGATGCCCGCGTTGTTGACGAGCACGTCGATGGGCCCGCACGCCTGGAGCGCGGCCGCGATGCTCTCGGCCTTCGTCACGTCCAGGGCCAGCACCCGGAGCCGCTCCGACCGGGGCAGTACGCTTTCGCGCGGCGTTCGCATGGTGGCGACGACGTTCCAGCCCTGCGCGTGGAAGTGACGCGCGGTCTCGAGGCCATAGCCAGAGGAGCAACCAGTAATGAGCACCGTCTTCACGTTCTTCATGGTGGTGAAGATAGCGACAGCATGCCGGACTCGCTACAATGTAGAGTCCACATTTCATTTGCAAGCGTCCAGAAGTGAGTGACCCGCTCTCGGAAGTCATTGCGCTGCTACAGCCGCGCGCCGTGTTCTCGAGACGCATCAGCGGCGCCGGTCGCTGGGGCGTCGCCTACTCGGCGTTCGGCCACCCGAGCTTCTGCGCCGTGCTCGAGGGGCGCTGCCGTCTCGCTGTGGACGGCCAGCGTGCCCTCACGCTCGAGGCTGGCGACTTCGTACTCCTGCCGGCGACGCCGGGCTTCACCATGTCTGGCTTCGAGCCGGTGAGGCCCGTGCGCTTCGACCCCAAGGTGACGTCCGCGCACATGGGTGAAGTCCGTCACGGCACGCGCAGCGGTCCCCCCGACGTCCGGCTGCTGGGCGGCTGGTTCGCCTTCGACTCGCCCGATGCGGCGCTCCTGGTCTCGCTGTTGCCGGCGCTCGTGCACATACGCGGCGCCGAGCGGCTCTCGGTGATGGTACGGCTCGTCGGCGAGGAATCGAGCGAAAGCAGGTCAGGCCGCGACCTGGTGCTCACGCGGCTCGTGGAGGTGCTGCTCATCGAAGCGCTGCGGTCGACGCCGGCTGAAGACGCGCCTCCGGGGCTGCTGCGCGGGCTGGCCGACGCCCGGCTCGCGCCAGCGATACGGCAGATGCACTCCCAGCTCACGCGCTCGTGGACGGTGGCCCAACTCGCGAAGACGGCTGCGCTCTCGCGTTCGGCTTTCTTCGAGCGTTTCACCCGCACCGTGGGCCTGCCGCCGATGGAATACCTGGTCGCCTGGCGCATGGCTGTGGCGAAGGATCTGCTCCGCCGCCACGACTTAGGGCTCGAGGAGGTCGCCGAACGCGTCGGCTATGGCTCGGCCAGCACCTTCAGTACCGCGTTCAGCCGGCACGTGGGCCGGCCTCCGCGTCGCTACGCCCGCGAAGTGGCGAGGGCTTAGCGCGGCGATGCGGGTGAGGCCCGCGGCAGGCGGGCCGCCGCGGGCCTCGGAGACGGGGTTACTGGACCGCGGGCAGCGTGGCCGAGCCGGAGGTGTTCAGGCACATCGGGTGGCCGAACCCACCCGCGCTGTTGCCGGTGCCGCCCGCGGGATTGGCCGTGATGTCGAACACGATGTTGTCCGGGCGCTGCGCGATCCCCGCTGACCCCGCCGACGCCCGCCAGGAAGTCGAGGTTCAGGCTGTGCCGGACCCGCCACGCGATGTTGTGGTCCGCGCACGACGTGTCGCCGCTGGCTCCCAGGCCGCCCACCACCTCGCGGGCGGAGTTGTAGAGGGCGAGGCCTCCGCCGAACACGTTCACGCCTCCGACCCGGCTCCCGACCAGGGGGTCGTTGGAGCGTCCGAACCGGGAGGCCGGGCCCTGGTAGGCGGAACCGGTGTCGACGGGGTTGCTGTGCTGCAGGCCGTAGAGGCTGCCGCCGGGCTGGACGGCCGAATAGAGGTTCGCCGTGGACAGCGCGAGGCCGTTCGGCTGCCCCGATCCGTTGCTGGAGGAGCTGCTGTCCAGGCTGAACGCCGTGGCCGTGTTGGCCTTCTGCGCCGAGATCACGCGGCTGCCGGGCCATTGGGCCGCGGCGTTCACGCCCGAGAACGCGACCGCGCAGACGACCCCCTCGCGGTTCACGAGGGTGGCCCACATGTGGTTGTTGAGGCCGCTGGCTTCGGCTGCCACGGCCGCGACGAGAGCCGCCCTCAACTGCCCATGGCTCGGGAGCCCGCTGCAGCTCGAGCCCGACACCGCTGCCGTCTGCGGACGTGTGGCTCGCCGACGCCAGGGCAACGGCCAGACCCACCGCAAACGTGCGCCAGAGTCTCTTCATCTCAGTGCCTCCTTCCCCAAATGCGACCCGGAAGGTTAGCAGAGACCAGTGGCGGCAGCGGGGTTTTCGTGGGACAGCCCCGAGACGGCGCGTCGTCGGAAGCCCGAGCTCGTCAGCGCACGTTGTGGAAGCGGCCCGGTTGTTTAGATGGCCAGGACTCTGAAGGGAAGGAGGGCGTGCGCACCTCCGGAGGCATCCGCCGCGAGAGCCATTCCAAGCGAACCGCGTTGGCTTCCGCGACCGTGCTCACGTCGCAGACGTAGCGGAAGCTCACGCCCTCGCCAGCCCGCAGCTCATCGCTATCGTCCACCAGAATCGGCCACTCGCCGTCAGCGTCAACCCGAATCGCCACTCTCAGCATGGCGGGCAGCGTAGCCTTTGAGGACGTGAGCGGCGCGCGGGCGGCGTGACGGTTCCGCCAGTGTCACAGCGGACCCGATGGGGCTGTCGGGCCTCAGCTCTCAGGCGGTGACGTTCAGGTCCTCTTGGGCGAGTTCGCGCACGCGGACGGCCCCCGCCAGGCAGTGCTCCGCCCCCGCGAGCAAGGTATTGGGGTCCGGGCTCTCCTCAACGAACTTGAGAATATTCGGCTCGATCTCCGACACATCGCGGCGGGCCATCGCTATCGTTCGCTTCAGCGCGGGACTCGAGACTCGCGAGAGCAACTCGTCGAGGAGCCGAAGCTCGTTCTCGATAGCAGCGCGGATGGCCCGGAGGCGTTCGGCATCTGGTTGTGACAACTCCAAGGTGACCCTCCGAGTAAAAGGTATCACAGCCAGGTCGGGCGGCACTATGCGCGGAAGACCAAGTGGACCCTCCCTGCCGCCCCTGCGCGCTACGCTCCTGCATGCTCAAGGACGAGGAAACCGAGAGTCCCGGGCCTCGAGCCTGTCCCGGTGTTCGGTGACAACTTGTAGGTCTATGAGCGAAACTGAGCTGCGGCTGCTTCTTCTAGCACTCATGGGCATCTCGGCAGTGGTACTCGTTGCCTACTATCGCCTTCGGCTCCGGGTCAATGACGCGGTGCAGGAGGAGGTCGCCCTGTGGAAGGACAGGGAGCTTGAAGAGCGCTCGCGCAACTTCGGCAGGCCGCGCAGGCCGAGGCAGGCGCTTCTCTCGAACGGTGGCGCGTCAAGACGGAGGTAGACATCCGGGCCGACGCGATTCGTCGAAGCTCCGCGGTCGTGTCTGGCAAGGTCAGCGAGCACCTGGCACCCTACATGGCCGGCTTCCCGTATAACCCGAAGGACGCGCGCTTCTTGGGCACGCCCATCGACTTCCTCGTGTTCGACGGAATGAGCGATGACGACGTCCGCGAGGTCGTCTTTCTTGAAGTCAAGATACGTGGCTCCAACCTCACTACGCGTGAGCGCCGCGTCAGAGACGCAGTCTTGGCGGGGCGGGTGAGTTGGAAGGAATTCCGAGTCGGTGGATAGAGTCGGGCCCCAAGGACGCAGCGCACACGATCGCCCGGCGGCTCAGTGGCAGCTGAACTCGACCACGTCGTGGCGTCCCTGCTCGATCCGGCGCAGAACCTTACGGGTGACGCTCAGGTGGAAGGCGCGGATGCGGCCGAGCGCCGAGTGCGCTTGCGCCGGGATCCGGGCCAGGTATTCCTGCCCGCCGGGGCTCTGGGTCCAGTCGTTGCCGGGGAAGGCGGCCCCTCCCGCGAAGAGCGAGGGGCTTCCCCCGACGATCGGGGTGTACTCGACGCCGAATGCCGCCGCCGCCGCCACGTACCCGTCGATGAACTGCTGGTCGGGCACCGCGGACTGGAGCGAGAGGTAGGCGCGGCCGTACTGCGTGTAGCCGCTCGTATCGGTCTCGAAGAGCTCGGGGTCGATTCGGCCGACGGTCTCGAAGAGCGCGGCCGACCTCCTGATCGACGGGGGCGTTGCGAAGTTGAGGACGACGTAGTTGGCGGGGAAGTCGAAGCTCGTCGTGTCGTCGGCGTCGAGCAGGAACGCGCTGCCCTGCGACAGGACGTACCCGAGGCTGTCGGTCAGCACCTTGACGTCGTCCTGGCTCGCCGCGTTGGGACCGCT
Source organism: uncultured Acidobacteriota bacterium (assembly GCA_963744315.1). GTDB lineage: Bacteria > Acidobacteriota > Vicinamibacteria > Fen-336 > Fen-336 > DATBSL01. Next base: position 6,889 of record CAVUTB010000020.1, on the reverse strand, counting down.
GTCGATCACCGTGTAGACGTAAGCGGGGTTCGTGTTTCCGGCGAAGCCGCCCGCCCCGACCTCGAAGTGCGTGTTGAGGTCGTTGACGGTGGTGATGGCGCGGGTCGAGGAGAGCACCTTGATCACGTCGTCCACGATGCCGCACTGGAGGAGCCGCTCGGCGAACGCCTCGCGGACCCTCAGGTCCTGGTCCCGCAGGGGCCGGGTGTCGATGACTGCCGGGTTGGCGATCGGCTCGACGGAGCCGTAGGTGTTGGCCCGAGCGTCCACCAGCAGCGACAACGACGAAATGGCAAACAGAACATACGCGCGTAACTCTCATGGGCTTGCTCTCCTTCGAATCGACGTCTACGTCGACGGGACGTCGCGGCTAGATCGTACAACCTGGTCTGTTCCCGCTCGCCTTGTTAGGTCCGCCCGCGTGCAGCCATGGAGACAGGGTTCGCCGCGTCAGCGGTCGACCCCGACCTCGCCGCAGGCGCCGTTCTGGGCGCACATCACATAGGTGCCGCCCCTGGCGGCCAGCAGCCCGTACTGGTTCTGCGGGATGATTCTCACAGCCGTTCACTTTCAGGCCCTTGCAGTACTCGAGGGTCTCGCCATTCCTGTACTGCCAGGTCGGGCCGTCGCGCCCAGTGTCCTTGGCCTTGCCGACGCGCCAGTTCTCGCATTCCACGCGATCCCGGCTGCCTTCCATGCGCACGGGGCACCAGGCCCGCCCGTCCGTGTAGCCGATGGCAGCGCAGTAGTTCGCGTCCGGGCCCACGATCGGAGTCGAGTCGAGTGTGTGGTAATCGCGTCCTTTCATGTGGACCTTCGAGTTGAAGTGGTGGATCGGATCGGGGTACGGTTTCCCGCACCCGCTTCCGGAAGGCGGCCAGTCCGGGTCGGGATCGACGGGAAAGGCAGCCGGCTTGCAGTTGCGAACATAGGACGTCGGCCCGCGCCTGACCCATTCGCCCCACTGGACGACCACGAAATCCTCCGAGAACTCGTTGGAGCTCTTCACCGAGATCCCCTCGAGCGGGAAGTCATAGTCGGCTTGTGCGCAGAGGCCCGCCGCACTCAGGTTCGCGAGCAGGGCGTCCATGAAGGCCTTCTGGCTGAGGATGTGGTACTGGCGGGAGCCGCGCGGGTTCTCGTCGGTGAGGTCCAGGATGCCGGTCGGCCGCTGCACGACGAGATCGATCGCGGTGTCGATGGCCGAGAGCAGCTCGGTCGGTGTGCGGCGGGAGCACTCCGTCTTGGCCGAGCCATTGCCGAACGGGCAGCTCGCGGCCGCAGGCGGCATCGTCAGAGGCGGTGCGGGTGGGCTGGTCGACGGAGTGGGGGTCGAGGGCGAACGCCCATCCCCGCAGCTAAGCGCCAAGGCCACCGCAGGACGCACACTCCGACCCGCCTGCCGGCGGTTCTGGATTCCCGACCCGCTCCTCGAGCCCGAGACCCAAGAAACTCCGGATCGCCAATGTATCCGCTGCCCGCCACGCTATCCCGCGCCCAGAATGTAGGCACCGGCGGCCATCGCCGCTACCTGGATTTAAGGGAGTTCACCACCGGCTTTAGGGACGATGCGACTACTGCCCGGTACGCTGCTCCTAAGCGATGCGCCGTTGGGGGAGAGTTGCCGATTCTTTGCGCGGAAATAGGTTGCAATTTGCGCCGTGCGGCGGGCACGGTTATAGGGTGGTTGAGGGAGGTATCGCCATGCAGCCGCGTATCGACTACAGAAAATTCGCTCAGCAACCCATCAAGTCGTTGCTCGACCTGGAAAAGTATTTGGCCGGATGCGGTCTGGAGCACCAGCTGCTCCACCTGATCAAAATGCGGGCCTCGCAAATCAATGGATGCGCCTACTGCCTGGACATGCATTCGCTGGATGCTCGGGCCGCTGGAGAGACCGAACAGCGCTTGTACACGCTCGACGCGTGGGCGGAAACGCCATTTTTCACCGACCGCGAGCGCGCCGCGCTGGCCTGGACCGATGCGGTCACGCTAGTTTCGCAGACCCATGTGCCGGACGACGTCTACGAGGAAACGAAGAAGCACTTCAGCGAAAAAGAAATTGTGGACCTGACCCTCGCCGTGGGCATGATCAACCTGTGGAATCGCCTGGCGATTTCCACGCGCGCGCTGCCCGGCCGCTACAAACCCGCTCAGACTGCAACCACCTCCGGCTCCTGATCGAAGATCTATCCTTTGCGAAAGGCCCGACCGCGTCGCCGCAAGTTGTGCAAGGGGCTGGTGACCCGCCTAGGACTCGAACCTAGAACCCAGAGATTAAGAGTCGGGCCTGAGGAGCCCCCGGACGCTGTCGAAGGTTACTTAAAGCAGCCGAAAGCCAAGGGAAAGGCACCGAGCGGGGAAGAGGCGTAGGTGCGTTGAGCGGCCTTCGGCCACGCTGCCCTGGTAGCAGGTTGGTAGCAGGCGCAGCTCACCTTGGCGTCTTCAGGCCGAGCTCCTGTGGCCGGGCCCGGGAAGCAACTGGGGCTAGCCGCGGGACGCCCCGACTTCCTTGGTCCAACATTAGGGGCTTGACATATGCGTATCTACGCCTATATATGGGAGCATATACGCTTATGTCACGACACCCCGAAAATAGCCCCCGACAGGTCGCCCCACCGCCGACCCGGTGCAACTGCGCGGCGTTGCGCGAAGCGGCTCGCTACGTGACCCAGCTGTACGACCAGCATCTGGCGGCGGCGGGCTTGCGCAGCACGCAGTTCTCGATCCTCGCGCGGCTCAAGGAACTCGGACCGACCACGATCAACGCCCTGGCGCACGCCCTGGTGATGGACCGTACGACGCTCGGACGAAACATCCTGCCGCTGCAGCGGAGACGCCTGATCGTTGTGAAGCGGGGCGAGAACGACGCCCGGCGGAAGGAGCTGCATTTGACGCCGACCGGGCGGGCACGCCTCGAGGCGAGCTTCGATGGATGGGCCAAAGCACAGGCCGAATTCGAAGGGACGCTGGGCAAGGAGCGGGCCTCGCAGTTGCGTGACCTGTTACGCGTCGTCGTCGGCACGGATGTTCGCGCCGAACCCGACGCACGAGCGTGACGAATAGGAGAAACGTGCTCAAGAGAAATGCGCCGCGCTTCGCCGCCGCTCTCCTGGCAGCGCTGGCCAGCTTTGTCGCCGGTCCGAACGCAGCCCGGCCTGCCACACCCCAGCATCATGATCAGGCGCCGGGCTTCTACCGACTGAGAGTCGGCGATCTCGAGGTGACGGCCCTATTCGATGGTACCGGCGTATTCGATCCGCATTGGCTGAACGGAACGAAGGCGACGATGGATGGTGTTGTAGAGGCACTGCACGAAGATCCGCACATGCTGGATGTTGCGGATACGGGCTTCCTGGTCAACACCGGCAAGCAACTAGTCCTCGTCGATGTGGGTGCCGGCACCTGGTGGGGTGGGGGAGCATTCGGGCGCTTGGCGGGCAGCCTACGCAGCGCAGGCTACACGCCGGAAGAAGTCGACATCGTTTTGGTCACGCATCTCCATTCCGATCACGTCGGCGGCCTGACCACTCAGGACGGAAAGCGCGTCTTTCCAAATGCCGATGTCTACGTCGCGAAGGCCGAAAGCGACTTCTGGTTGTCGCCGGAAATCGCTGCTAAGGCGCCGAACGATGCGCAACCGTTCTTCCAGAGTGCGCAAGCCATCGCAGCGCCGTACATCAAGGCCGGTAAGTGGCACACGTTTAGTGGCTCCGAGCCAATCGTCGACGGCATGCAACTCGTCCCGCTGCCTGGTCATACCCCGGGACATACCGGCTTTGAATTTTCGTCGAAGGGACAAAAAATCCTGTTTTGGGGCGACATCGTCCATGCACTGCGCGTCCAACTGCAGCATCCCGAGGTCACCGCGATTTTCGACATCGACCAGACTGCGGCTGCGGCGACGCGGCATCAATTGCTGGCTAAGCTCGCGCGCGAGGATGTTTTGATCGCGGGGCCGCATATGAATTTTCCTGCCCTGGGTCGCTTGCGCAAGGAGGGGAGTGGGTATAGCTGGGCGCCGGTGGTATTTACCGATCAATGGGACAAGAGGTAGAAAAAGCGGAACCTGACGGCGCGGGGCGCGACGGCTCGAATCAATCGCGGCGGGATGGATGCCAATGAAGAAGTACAAGATCGCTGTTCTGGACGATTACCAGAGTGTGGCGCTTGAAAGCGCCGATTGGTCGCTGCTCCGCGATCGAGCGGACATCGCCGTATTTCAGGACCACCTCGCCGATCCGGACGCCGTGATTGAGCGGTTGCGGCCTTTTGATGTCCTTTGTGTCATGCGCGAGCGGACCCCGCTGCCCCGTAACGTCATTGAGCGCCTTCCCAATCTCAAGCTCATTGCCTCGACGGGATCCGTAAATGCGTCGATCGACGTCGCCGCCGCCGGCGATCGTGGGATCGCAGTGGTTCACACGGGTTACAGGTCGGACCCGACGGTCGAACTCACCTGGGCGCTGATCTTGGCCTCCGCGCGACATGTCGTGACGGAGAGCAACTCCGTCCGATCCGGCGGGTGGCAGCGAACAGTGGGCACGGATCTGCGTGGACAGACCCTGGGAGTTCTGGGGCTTGGACGGATTGGATCACAGGTCGCTCGCGTCGGGAGCGCTTTTGGAATGAATCTGATTGCCTGGAGCCAGAACCTGACGCCCGAGGCCGCCAAAGCCGCGGGGGCAATCCTGGTTTCCAAGGACCAGCTGTTCGAGCGGGCCGACATCCTGACGATCCATTTGGTGTTGAGCAGCCGTACGCGCGGGCTGGTAGGGGCCGCGGAGCTGGAGAGGATGAAGCCGACGGCCCGGTTGATCAATGCGTCGCGCGGGGCGATCGTCGAAGAGCAGGCTTTGATCAGCGTGTTGAAGAACAAGCAGATCGCCGGCGCGGCGATCGACGTATTCGACATTGAGCCGCTCCCCCTGTCTCACCCCTTGCGGACGCTGGACAACGTACTGGCAACGCCGCATATCGGCTACGTATCGCATGATCTCTACAAGACGTTCTACGAGGACACCGTCTCGAATATTCGGAAGTGGCTCGACACCCATTAGGGTGGCGTATCACCTCGGCCAGGCGGTGCTCGGACTCAAGTGATCTAGCGTAAGGGGGGGCGGTGGAAACATGCGAGCAAGGAGCAAGAGTATGCGGTCCGAAGAGGCGACAATGACTTCAAGACGGGAGTTTCTATCGAATAGCCTCGGGATCGGTTTTGCAACGGCCTCGACTTGGCCGATCCCAGCTGATCACGCCCGTTCGATGCAGGGACAATCCGACAGCAGTACCGCCAACTCCGGACGTACAACTCACAAGAGCTCCCTGAGGTGGGACGTCTTCTTAGCGCCCAGCATACCGGCCATCACGACCGATGTGCCTCCAGGCGAAAAACAGCGGCCGTGGCCGCCGATTTCGTCAACGCTCATTTCCGGGAAGCGGGACGCTGTCCTGGTCGACACCCCCATCACGGTCGAGCAGGCTCGAGCGCTGGCGAACTGGGTGGTGGCGAAGGGCAAGAATCTCACGACGATATATGCCACCCATGGCCACGGTGATCATTTCTTTGGCACCAGTACAGTTCTGGAGCGATTTCCAGGTGCCCGTTTCGTCTCGCGCCCGGAGGTGATCAAGGTCATGCGCGAGCAGGCATCGCCAGAGTCTCTCGATACGTTTTGGAAGCCGCGCTTTCCCGGCCAGATTTCCAGTCAGCTTGCCATCGCGGAGGAACTGACGGGAAACGTCATCAACCTGGAAGGCCACGATCTAGTCAGTGTGCCGCTCGGATTCACCGACACGGCAAGCACGACCTGCCTCCACGTTCCATCAATCGGCTTGATCGTTGCTGGTGATGCCGCCTACAACGGCGATCATCTGCATCTGTCAGAGTCGCCAGATCGGGAGAAGCGCCAGGAGTGGGTTGCTGCCCTCGACAAGATGGAGTCGCTTGAGCCACGCGCAGTGATCGCCGGGCACAAGCGGGTCGGGAACGATGATAGCCCTCGGATCCTTGGAGACACCCGGAAATATATTCGCGACTTCGAGCGCCTTGCGATGCAGACGACGACCGCGCGGGAACTCTATGACGAAATGCTCAAGCTGTACCCTGATTGGATCAATAGAGGTGCGCTCTGGAGCTCAGTGCGTGCCCTGAGAACTTAAGTCCGTCCTGTAGAGGCCCTCGCCACGATCTGACTGCTAAATCGCGGTTCGGCCGCCGTCGACAGCCACGATCGCGCCGGTCATATAGCTGGCGCGCGGCGAGGCCAGGAATGCCACGACCTCGGCGATCTCGGCAGGGTCGGCCGCACGCTTCATGGCCGTGGTGGCCCCAAGCGAGTCGAAGCGTTCCCGCGCCTCGGGCCGGGTGTAAATCGGGCCAGGAGCGACAGCATTGACTCTGACGCCGCGCGGGCTGTACTCCGCCGCCCATGCCTGAGTCAATGAAGCCACAGCGGCTTTGGTGGCCCCGTAGGCTGCGCCGCCGGCGAGACCGAGGCGGCCGGCCATGCTGCTGATGTTGATGATGCTCCCAGTCCCACGTGCCGCCATGCCCGGCGCCAACGCCGAGACAAGGAAGAACGGCGCCCTGACGTTGGCGGCGAACATCGCGTCGAAGGACGCGATCTCAAAGGTCTCGGTGGGTCCCCACACCGCGAGCCCGGCGTTGTTGACCAGAATGTCGATGTCGCCAACCTCCTTGGCGAGACGGGTGACGCTCGCTGCGTCGTTGAGGTCGGCCGCGACGAAGTGGGCGCGGCCGCCCTGCAACTGGATCTCTTCGACGGTCTGCACACCGCGCGCTGCGTCGCGGCCGTGCACGCTGACGTCGGCGCCATCCCGCGCGAGTTGAATGGCGATCGCACGGCCCAGGCCGGACGTTGCTCCC
>CAVUTB010000019.1:0-205766 GCA_963744315.1 uncultured Acidobacteriota bacterium | reverse complement strand
CACGCTGGCGCGAGCCTGTCGGGCCTAGCCTCTGAGCACGATCAACGGGTCCACCCGGGCGGCGCGGCGCGCGGGGATCCCAGGTCGCGAGGACCGCGATCACGCTGAAGACCGCTTGCGTGCCGAGATAGATCACGGGATCGGCGGCCGGCGTCTCGAACAGGAGCTCGCGCATGGCCAGCGAGGACACCTCGTGGCGACGCGCGTTCAAGATGGCGGACACGACGTCGGTCGCCCATCGCAGGCAGTCGTTGACAGCTATTACCGTAACGGTAATACTGGTCCTCCATGGACCGGCTGCTGAGGAAGCGCACTCCGCCGCTCACACCCGCCGTCTTCCACATCCTGCTCGCGCTCGCGGACGGGCCGCGGCACGGTACGCCATCATGCAGGCCGTCGAACGCTCCGCCGTCGCCGAGCCTCGCATGGGGCCGGGGACGATCTACGGCTCGCTGCTGCGCATGGAGGAAGCCGGCCTGGTCCGGGAGATCGCGGCGCGCGCGGACGATCGGCGCCGACTGTTCGCGCTGCTGCCGGCGGGGCGGCGGGCGCTCGTCCATGAGGCCGAGCGCCTCGCCCATCTCGCCGCTCTCGTGCGCGGCAAGCGGCTCGTGCCCGGCGAGGCGTGAGCGTGGCGCGGACGCCCTGGTCGACGCGGCTGCTGCGCGCGCTGCTGCGCCTCTACCCGCGGGAGTTCCGCGAACGGTTCGCCGCAGACCTCGCGGCCGACTTCGACGAGATCCTGGCCGCTCGCGGGCGGCGGGCCGCCTGGAGCTACGCGCTCGCGGACCTTCGGCGGGCCTTGCCGATGGTCCATTCCGACGACCAGCGCGCGCGGCAGCGCCGCTACGGCGTCACCCTGGGAGGAGAAGACCATATGGGATCGCTGAGCGTCGATCTCCGTCACGCGCTGCGCGCGCTCGTCAAGTCGCCGGTGTTCACCGGCGTCACGGTGCTGACGCTCGCGCTCGGCATCGGCGCCACGAGCGTCGTCTTCAGCCTCGTCAACGCCGTGCTGCTGAGTCCGCTCGGGTACCGGGATCCCGGGCGGCTGATGGCGATCCACGAGGTCATCCCCGAGTCGGGCATCCCGCGCTTCGGCGTCTCGCCCGCGGACTTCCTCGATCTGCGCGAGATGCAGGGCGCCTTCACCGATCTCGGCGTCTACCGGGTCCGGGAGCGCGAGATGTCCGGCGTGGCGGGCGATTCCGAGAGCATCGCGGTCGCGGAGGTGTCGGCCGCCGTCTTTCCGCTGCTCGGCGTGAGCGCGGCAGAGGGGCGCACGTTCCTGCCGGAGGAGGATGGTGCCGAGCCGTCGGTCGTCGTCATCGGCGATCGGCTGCGCCGCCGCCGCTTCGCGGGCGCGTCGCCGATCGGCGAGCGCCTGATGCTGGATCGCCGGCCGTACACGATCGTGGGCGTGATGCCGCCGGGAGTCGAGTTCCCGCCACGCGGTCCGCAGTTCAACGGCGAGCCTGCGGACGCCTACCTGCCGCGCGTGTTCAACGCGCTCGAGCGGGAGGGGCGCGGCAATTCCTACAACAACAGCGTGATCGGCCGCCTGAAGGACGGCATGACGCGCGAGCAGGCGGCGCGCGACACGGCAGCGCTCGCCTCGCGTGTGGTCCAGAACTACCCGGCGGAGCTCCGCGGCATCAAGCTGCAGATCGCCGCTACGGCGTTCGTGGACGAGATCTCCGGCGCGGCGCGGCGGCCGCTGCTGATGCTGTTGGGCGCCGTGTCTCTCGTGCTGCTCGTCGCCTGCGCGAACCTGGCCAACCTGTTTCTCTGTCGCGCCGTGGCGAGGGAGCGCGAGATGGGCGTGAGGACCGCGATCGGCGCCGGCCGCCACCGGCTGCTGCAGCTACTGCTCGTCGAGAGCCTGCTGCTGGCCGTGGCGGGCGGAGCGCTCGGCCTGGCGCTTGCGCGCTTCGTGCTGGCGCGCGATCCCGGCGGTCCTGACGACTCGCCTGCCGGGGGTGTCGGGAGTCGCGCTGGACGTTCGCGTCGTGGCGTTCGCCGTCGCGCTCTCCGTCGGCACGGCGCTCTTCTTCGGCCTGGCGCCGCTCGTCGCGGGCCGGCGCGGGCTGGCGGAAGTCCTGCGCGAGGGCGCGCGGTCCGTGGGCGGGCGTCACCAGGGCCGCGTGCAGGCGGGGCTGGTGGTCGCGAGCGTCACGCTCGCCTTCGTGCTGCTGGTGGGGGCGGGGCTGCTCGCGCGAAGCTTCGACCGCCTGATGAGCGCGGAATCCGGCGTCCACGCCTCGAACGTGCTGAGCCTCGAGGTCACGCTGCCGCCCGCCGCGTACGACCGGCCCGCGCCGATCCGCTCCTTCTACCAGACGGTGGTGGAGCGCGTTCAGGCCGTCCCGGGTGTCGAGGCCGCCGTGATCGCGTCGGACCTGCCGCTGCGCCCCGGCGTCGAGCGGCGGGCGTTCACGGCCGACGTCACGAATCCGTCGAGCGCCCCGCTACCGGCCATCGCCGTCACCTGGGTGCACGGGGAGTACTTCGCCAGCTTCGGCATCCCGATCCTCCGCGGGCGCGACTTCACGCGCGAGGAGCAGGCCGTCGATCGCCGCGCCGTGATCGTCAGCCGCAACGTCGCGGACCAGTTGTGGCCGGGCCAGGATCCGATCGGCAAGCGGCTCAAGTGGGGCATCCCCGCTTCGCCGGCGCCGTGGCTCAGCGTCGTTGGCGTGGTCGGCGACGTGGTCACGGGCGCGCTCGGCACCGAGCCTCCGCCTCACGCGTACGTGCCGTACACGGACCTCGCGGACGATCCCGCGGCCTTCGGAATGGTGCGCCGCATGACGATCGCGGTCAGAAGCGAAGTGGACGCGGCGTCGCTCGCTCCGTCGGTGCGCCGCGTGATCGCCGGCGTCGACCCGGCGCTCGCCGTCAGCAAGATCATGACGATGGCGGAGGTGGTGGGCGAAGCGTCGGCGCCGCAGCGCCTGAGCGCCGCGGCCCTCGCCGGGTTCGCCGGCGGCGCGCTGCTGCTCGCGGCGATCGGCCTCTACGGCGTGCTGGCGTTCGTGGTCGCGCGGCAGACGCGCGAGATCGGCGTGCGGATCGCGCTCGGCGCCAGGCGTGGGCAGGTGCTCGCGCTCGTCGTCGAACGCGGAATGCGGCTCGTGGCGATCGGCCTGGTCCTGGGCCTCGCGAGCGCGCTCGGCGCCGCGCGGCTGCTCCGGTCGCTGCTCTACGACACCCACTCCTACGATCCGCTCACGTTCACGGCCGTGCCCGTCCTCTTGGCGGTGGTGTCGTTCTGCGCCTGCTATCTGCCCGCGCGGCGAGCGGCGACGGTCGACCCGGTGGTGACGCTGCGGGCGGACTAGGAGACGCCAGCTCAGTCGCTGCGGAGCGACTGGCAGGGGTCGACGCGGGAAGCTCGGCGGGCTGGGACGTAAGCGGCGACGGCGCCGATCAGGAGCATGAGGGCGGCCATGGCTGCGAAGGTGGGGGCGTCCACCGGGGTTACGCCGAAGAGGTGGGCGGCCAGGGGGCGGGTGGCGGCCAGGGCTGCGAGCAGGCCGATCACCACTCCTACCGCGACGACGCGGGCGCCTTGTGCCACGACCATCCTTCGGACCGCTGCGGCTGTCGCGCCCAGGGCCATGCGGACGCCGATCTCGCGCGTGCGCTCCGCGACCGCGCAGGACAGGACGCCGTAGAGGCCTACCGCGCCGAGGAAGAGGGCGAGGGCCGAGACGATGCCGAGGGTGAGGAGCGCGAAGGAGAGCTGGATCATCGAGCGGGCGGCCAGGGCGGCCATCGTGTACGAGCGGTACATCGGGGCCTCGGGGGCGACCTCGCGGATCAGGGCGCGCACCTCGGGGGCGATCGTCTCGGCGCGCGCGGTCTTGATCACGTAGGCCGGCGACGACAGCGCCCACGCCTTCGGCGTGGGGCCGACCAGCGGGAAGTAGACGAGCGCCTGCGGCGTGTCGCGGTAGTTGTACTGCACCACGTCCTTCACGACGCCGATGACGGTGTGCCAGTCCTTCGAGCCGCGCTGCTGCAGCCGGCGGCCGATCGCACGCTGGTTTGGCCAGAGCAGGTTGGCCGCGGAGCGGCTCACCATCACGTTGCCGAGCTGCGAGACGTGGTCGGCGGTCTCGAACTGGCGGCCGTCGAGAACGGCGATCGACATCGTGCGGAAGTAGTCCCCGGCGGCGTAGGTGACGTTGAGCGTCGGGCCGACGTCGGGACCTTCCGGCATCTCGTCGCTGCGGAAGCGGTCGTCGAACGTGCCCTCGTCGAGCGGCACGTTCTCGACGATGCCGACCGAGGCGACGCCGGGCAGCCTCTGGAGCCGCTCGAGGAAGTCGAGGTGGAAGCGCGCCCAGCTCGGGCCGTCCACGAGCGTGGGCTGCTCCGGCGCGAACTGGAAGGTGAAGACGTCGCGCGTGTCGTAACCGGGATCGACGGACTTGAGCGCCTCGAAGCTCCGCATCAGCAGCCCGGCGCCGATCAGCAGCACCAGCGCCATCGCCGTCTGGGCCGCCACCAGGCCGTCGCGTACGAGGCGGCGGCGCGCCGTCGAGCCGCGGCCGCCCTCGCGCAGCCGCGCCATGTCGGGCGACGACCCGCGCAGGGCCGCGACCGACCCGCACGCGACGCCCGAGATCACGGCGGCCAGCAGCGCGAAGAGCAGCGTGCGCGGGCCGAGCGCGACCTCGTCGAGGCGCGGGACGCCGGCCGGCGCCGCGCTCACTACGAGCGGCAGGCTGATCCAGGCGAGGGCGATGGCCAAGGCGCCGCCGAAGAGCGCCGCCACGAGCGCCTCCGCCATCTGCAGCCGCAGCAGCTGCCCGCGCGAGGCCCCGATCGCGCGCCGCACGGCGAGGTCGCGCTGGCGGCCCTCGGCGCGCACCATGAAGAGGTTCGCCACGTTGACGCAGGCGATCACCAGCACGATGGCGGCGGCGGCGAACAGGATCCAGAGCGAGCGCGCGGCGGGGCCGAGCATCTGGTCGAGCAGCGGCCGCACGACGGCGCGATGCTGCTCGATCAGCCGCGCGTAGCCGGGCGAGCCGCCGAAGCGCTCGGGCAGCCGGCGCGCCAGTGCCGTCAGCTCCGCCTCCGCGGCCGACGAGCGAGGCGCCCGGCAGCGAGGCGCCCCACCATGTGGTAGCCGAAGCGCCCCGGCGTCAGCCCCTCGGCGCGGACGTCGCCCACGACCCACAGGAGCGTCCGGCTGTTCGGGAAGCGGAACTCCGGCCGCATCACGCCGACGATGGTCCGGCTCTTGCCCGCGATGTCGTAGGAGCGCCCGACGACGCTCGGATCCGAGCCGAACCACGAGCGCCAGAGCGCGTCGCTGATCACGACCGCGCGATCCTCGTCCGCCGGCAGCGGCAGGCGGCCGAGCGCCGGTCGCGCGCCGAGCGTCGAGTAGAGCGAGCGGCTCGCGACGCCCATCCGGATCCGCTCGACCCGCTCGCCGACGCGCAGCGAGTTGGTGAAGGTGCCGTAGATGGCGACGTCTTCGACCAGCTTCGCGCCGTCCTGGTACTGGAGGAAGAACTCGCCGGCCGGGCCGAACTCGCCCTTCATGTCCGACCCGGGCGCGGTGGCCGGCGATGAACACGAGCCGTTCCGGGTGCGCGTAGGGCAGCGGCGAGAGCAGCACGTGGTCGAGAACGGCGAAGACGGCGGTGATCGTGCCGATCGCCAGTCCCAGCGTGCCGACGACGGTGGCGGCGAAGCCGGGCGAGCGCCGCAGCGTGCGCAGCGCGTGGCGAAGCGCTCCAGCCCAGCCGTTCAGGTCGAAGCTCATGGTCGGTCCTTTCTTCTTGGCGGGAACGGCGGGGCAGGAGGGCCGCAGCTGTTCCGCGAGCGCGGTCCGACCGAGGTCGAGCACGGTGGAGGCAAGAGAGCGCGCGGCGGCTATTGGGCCGCGCCTCCGGTCGCGCTCCCAGTCGAGGAGCGCATGCTCGACGACGGCTGCGCCGAAGCGGGCGCGGAACGGCGCGGGGAACAGCCGCACCAGCGTCCCGAGAAGCGTCTTCACGAGCGACCTCGGGCGAGCCCGAGCCGCTTCTCGGCGACGGCCGCGGTGCGCTTCAGCCGCTGCGTCTCGTCGGCCAGCGTGCGCCGACCGCGCGCGGTCAGCGTGTAGTACCGGCGTGCGAGGCCGGGGTGCGCCACCTCTTGTTCGGCCTCGCTCTCGGCGACGAGGCCCAGGGCGACGAGCCGCGCGATGACGCGGTAGAGCGAGCCGGCGCGCGGCTGCAGCGCGCCTGCCGACTCCGCGGCGACGCGCTCGGCGATCGCGTAGCCGTGCAAAGGCCCGCTCGCGAGCGCCAGCAGCAGGTGGTATTCGAGGAGGCTCATGGTAAATACGCTGGAGGAGTATATACGGAATGTCTCGCGTGAGCGCTCTCGACACCAGCGAGGAGTAGACTGCGCGCCGTGGAGCCCTTCCCCAATGGCGTCAGCCTCGAGCCGGGTCCGGGTGGCCTGGACCGGCTGAGGCTCGAGGCGTCCGAGGGCGAGGCCCACGTCTTCCTGCACGGCGGCCACGTCTCCCACTTCCAGCCGAAGGGGGAGCGGCCGGTGCTGTGGGTGAGCCGCGCGAGCCGCTTCGAGCGCACCCACGCGATCCGCGGCGGCGTCCCGGTGTGCTTTCCCTGGTTCGGGCCGAAGGCGGGAGCCCCGGATGCGCCGATGCACGGCTTCGCACGGATCCTGCCGTGGGCCCTGGCCGGGGTGACGCGCGAGCCTTCCGGCCGGCTCGAGGCGACGCTCGAGCTCACGACTCGAGGCAGCGGCCCGAGGCGGCTTCCGACAGGAGCTCAGCGTGGCACTCACGCTCAGCGTCGGCCGAAGCCTGCGCCTGACGCTCGCGGTCCACAACGAAGGCGCAGCCCCCGCCCGCTTCGAGGAGGCGCTCCACTCCTACTTCGCCGTCTCCGACGTGGCGAGCGTCCGCGTACACGGACTCGAGGCGACGTCCTACCTCGACAAGACGGAGGCGATGGCGCGCAAGCCCGGAGCGGCCGGCCCGATCGCGATCTCCGCCGAGACCGACCGCGTCTACCTCGACACCACGGCCACCGTCACGATCGAGGACCCCGGCTGGGACCGTCGCGTCGTGATCGCGAAGACGGGCTCGGCCTCGACGGTGCTGTGGAACCCATGGGTCGCGAAGGCGCGCGCGATGCCGGACTTCGGCGACGACGAGTGGCCGCGCATGCTGTGCGTCGAGACGGCCAACGTGGGCGAGCAGGCGTTGACGCTCGCCCCCGGCGCGACCCATGTGATGACCGCGACGCTGGGCGTCTGAGGGTTCGCGGTCCTGGAGCAGCTCTATTCGTGGCGCAGGGCTGCGAGCGGGTCGACCTGTGTGGCTCGACGGGCCGGGAGCCACGTTGCCAGGAAGGCGACCAGCGCCAGGAGCGCAGCGATCGCGGCGAAGCTCACGGGGTCGTTGGGGTAGACGCCGAAGAGCAGGGTCGTGATGAGGCGGGAGAGGGCCAGGGCGCCGGCTAGGCCGATCAGGATGCCGAGGCCGGCGAGGGACATGCCTTGGCGGATCACCATCTTTCTGAGGTCGGCGCCTTCGGCGCCCAGGGCCATGCGGATGCCGATCTCCTGGGAGCGCTGCTCGACCGAATAGGAAAGAGTTCCGTAGATCCCTAGCGCGGCCAGGATCAGGGCGACGCCGGCGAAGACGCTCAGGAGCGTCATGTTGAAGGTCTGGCGGCCCGTGGCCTCGGCGAAGACCTGCTCGAGGGAGCGCTCGTGGGCGACCGCGAGCTGGCTGTCGACGTTCAGGACCTGCTGCTTCACGGCGCTCGCCAGGCTGAGGGGGCTGACGGACGTCTTCACGACCCAGGTGGTGGGGATCAGCTTGTTGTTGAGCTCGATGAAGCTGTTCTTCACCTGCGCGAGCGGGATGTACATCACCGGGGGCGCGGGATCGCCGAGGCCGCCTTCCTTCACGTCACCGACGATGCCCACGATCTCGCGCGGCGGCTCGGCGAAGTCGGGGCCCATGCCCTTGCCGATCTCGATCTGCTGGCCGAGGGGGTCGCCCAACGGCCAGTACCTCTTCGCGAACGCCTCGTTGACGACGACGACGCCGGGTGCGCTCGCGGCGTCGCGCTCGCCGAACAGGCGGCCGCGCCGCAGCGGGATCTCGAGCGCTTCGAAGTAGGCGTCCGAGACGTACATCCAGCCGGCGCCGCCCGAGTTGCGCTCGCCCTGCGCGAGCGGCCGGCCGATGATGTCGAAGCCCAGGCCGAAGCCGCCTTCGAGCGGCAGGAAGGGGACGTTCGCCGCGCGGGTCACGCCCGGCACGGTCTCGAGCCGCCGCACGACTTCGCGGGTGAGGCGGTCCATGTCGGCGCTCGTCTTGTACTTCGAGCCGCCGAGCGAGGTCTCGAAGCTCAGCACGCGCACGGGGTTGAAGCCGGCGTCGACCGAGCGCAGCGAGGAGAACGTCCGGATCAGGAGCGCCGCGCCGATCAGCAGCACGATCGCGAGCGCCGTCTCCGCCACGACCAGGGCGCTGCGCGTGTAGTGGTGGCGGCCGGTCCCGGAGCGCGAGCTCGTCTCCTTGAGCGTCGACTGGAGATCGGTCCTCGAGATCGAAAGCGCGGGGAGGAGGCCGAACACGAGACCGGTGAAGAGCGCGCAGCCCAGCGTGAACGCCAGGATCCGGAGGTCGATGGGTGCTTGGGCGGTGAGCTCGGCGCTTCGGGGCAGCGTGTCGGGGCCGAGCGCGAGCAGCGCACGGACTCCCACGTTCGCGACGACGAGGCCGACGGCGGCGCCCGCCAGCGCCAGCACCAGGCTCTCGGTGAGCAGCTGGCGGATGATCCTCCAGCGGACGGCGCCGAGCGCGCCGCGGATCGCGAGCTCCCGCGAGCGGCCCGTCGACTGCGCGAGCTGCAGGTTCGCCACGTTCGCGCACGCGATCAGCAGCACCATCGCCACCGCACCCAGCAGGACCAGCAGCGGCTTGCGGACGTCTCCCACGATCGCCTCGCTGAACGAGGCCGCGGTCGCCGACTCTTCCTTGCCGATCGAGTCGGGATACACCTGGCGGAACCGCTCCGCCGCGACGCCCATCTCCGCCTTGGCGGTCTCGAGCGTGACGCCGGGCTTGAGCCGCGCGGCCACCGCGAGGAAGTGGCCCTGGTTGGTGCTGGCGGGATCCGCCTGCAGGGGCAGGTAGAGGTCGGCGGGCGGGTAGGAGCGGAACGAGGCCCGCAGCACGCCGATCACGGTGTAGGGCTCGCCGTCGAGCACGATCGCGCGGCCGACGATGGCGGGATCGCCGCCGAACCGCCGCACCCAGAGGCCGTTCGTCATCACCGCGAGCCGCGGCCCGCCGGGCCGGTCCTCGTCCGCGCCGAAGACGCGGCCGAGCATCGTGCCGGCGTCGAACACCGGAAAGAAGTCCGCCGTGACGTGGATCGCCTTCACCTGCTCCGGCGTCGCGCCGCCGCTCAGGTTGAGGCCCGGCCCCGAGAAGTTGTACGCGCAGATCGCCTGGAACGCCTGCGTGTGCTGCTTCCAGGCCATGAACTTGGGGATCGAGATGCTGTTGCCGAAACCGTCCCGGAACTTGAGCTGCAGCCGCACCAGGCGGTCCGGCTGGCTGTAGGGCAGCGGCTGCAGCAGAACGCGGTCGATCACCGAGAAGATGGCGGTGTTGGCTCCGATTCCGAGAGCGAGCGTCGCGATCGCGACGGCGGCGAAGCCGGGGCTGCGAAGAAGCTTCCGGAGCGCCAGCCGCACGTCCTGAACCAGCGTGTCCATGAGGCCGATTTTAGTCCTGCGCCGGATCGCAGCCTGTCTGCCGCCATCCACCGCGTTGAACCGCGCGCGCATCCGCGATCTCTCTCTGACGACGGTTCATATCAGCGTCAGTATCACGGTATGAACGGGACGCGACGGGTCACGGCCAATCTGCCGATCGATCTCCTCGACCAGGCCACCAGGGCCTCTGGGAAGGGGATCACCGAGACCCTCGTCGCCGGCCTGACGCTCGTGAAGCGGAGCGCAGCCGCGCGAAAAGCGAAGGCGCTGCGGGGGCGGATCCGTTTGGACGTGGACCTCGAGGTCTCGCGTGAGCGCTCTCGTCGTTGACACGTCGAGCTGGATCGCCTGGCTGGCGGGGGAGGCTCGTCCCTCGTCGACGAGGCGCTCGAGGAAGGGCGGCTACACCTTCCCGTGATCGTGTCCGCCGAGCTGCTCAGCGGGCGGCTCGACGACTCGCTGCGGACCGAGCTTCAAGACATGCTGTCGGATCTGCCGGCGGTCGGGACCGAACCGGAGCACTGGTTCCGCGTGGGGAAGCTGCGGGCGGAGCTCCGCGCGAAGGGACTGTCGGTTTCGACGCCGGACGCGCACGTGGCGCAGTGCGCGATCGATACCGGCGGCGCCCTCCTCACCGAGGACCGCGTGTTCGAGAAGATCGCGAAGGCCGTGCCTCTGCGATTGGCGTAGCTCGGCCTGGGGCCGGCGCGTGGTAAGCTGTAGTTGCATTAGTTGGCCGTTGCTCTGGCGTACCGAAAAGAGCCGCCCGCGGTGGGCGGCTTTTTCATTTGTGAACGCGCAGGTGACGACGCATCTAGGCACGAGGCTTAGGAGGCCTGCACGTTCATGGTTCAAGGTACTGTCAAGTGGTTCAACGAGTCGAAGGGTTTCGGGTTTCTGTCGCACGAGGGTGGTCCGGACGTTTTCGTGCACCACTCCGAGATCAAGGCCGAGGGCTTTCGCACGCTCAACGAGGGTGACAAGGTCCAGTTCGAGATCACGGAGAGCCCCAAGGGGCCGCGCGCCGCGAACGTGACGCTCGCCAGCTAGACTCCGCGATTCACAGAAGACGCACGCCCGGGGTGGAAACGCCCCGGGCGTTCGTTTGTCCGCTCGGCTCCGTTCAGGAGCCCGTCTACTCGGAGCGAAGGATCCTCGCCGGCTCCGATCGCGTGGCGCGCCAGGCGGGTTGGGCCGCGGCGAGCGTCGAGACGATCAGGATCGTCGACGGCCGCAGCCAGCAGCGTCAGCGGATCCCGCGCCGTGATGCCGTAGAGCAGGCTGCGCATCAGGTGGGCGAGGACCAGCGCCAGGGCCAGGCCGAGGACGACGCCGCGCACCGCGAGGCGGAGGCTTTGGCCGAGGACGTCTCTCAGGATGCGGTTGGAGTCGGCGCCCAGAGCCAGCCGGATGCCGATCTCGCGGCGGCGGCGTTCGACGGCATAAGAGAGGACGCCGTAGGCGCCGACCGCGGCGAGGAGCAGGGCGAGGGCGGCGAAGGTCGCCACCATCGAGAGCAGGAAGCGGCGGCGGGCGTGCGCGTCCCTGGCGACCTCAGCGAGCGGGCGCAGGTTCGTCACCGGCAGCTCGGGGTCGACGGCGGCGACCGCGGCTCTCACGCTCTCGTAGAGGCCCCCGGGGACGTCGGCGCGGACGACGACGGTCGTGGCGGAGAAGGTCTGCTGGGCGAGCGGCCAGAGGAAGGCCGGCTTCGCTTCGACGTCGGCGGGCGCGTCCTTCACGTCGCCCACGACGCCCACGATCACGGGCTTTTGGTCCCAGATCTCGAGCGTGCGGCCGACCGGATCCTCGCCCGGGAAGTACTTGCGCGCGAGGGCCTCGTTCACCACGACGACGAACGGCGCTCCCTTGACGTCGGAGGCGGTGAAGAAGCGTCCGCGCTTCAGCGACAGGCCGACGCCGTCGAAGAAGCCGGGGCTGGCGGCGCCGAAGCGGGCGTTCGGCGACTCGCTTCCCTGGCGATCGCCCACGATGTCGAAGCCGGTGTTCTCGTCCCAGCCGCTCCAGGGCAGCGCCGTCGTGGCGCCGGCCGCGCGCACGCCCGGCAGGGCGAGCAGCCGCTCTTCGAGCCGGGCGTGGAAGGCCGCTTTGGAGCCGTCGGCCGCATACCCGGCCTCGGGGAGGAAGAGGTCGAACGCGACGGCGCCCGAGGGCTCGAAGCCCGGATCGGTGCGCACCAGGGCAGCGAAGCTTCTTGCGAGCAGCCCAGCGGCGACGAGCAGCGCGCAGGCGAGCGTCACCTCGGAGACGACGATGAAGCCGCGCCAGCGCAGCGTGCTCGCGCTGGCCGTGCCGCTCCTGCCGTCGCTGTGGAGCGCGCTCCGCAGGTCGCCGGAGCTGCCCTGCACGGCCGGAGCGAGGCCGAAGAGCAGGGCCACGAGGCCGCAGAGCAGAAACGAGAAGAGCAGCACGCCGGTGTCGAGCCGCACGGCGTGGAGCCGCGCGAAGTCGGAGGGCAGCAGGCGCAGCAGGGCCGGGAGCAAGAGGCGCGCGAGGATCAGGCCCACCACGCCGCTCGTGACGGCGAGCACGGCCGCCTCGGCGAGGCCCAGGCGCACGAGGCGCGTGCGGCTCGCGCCGAGCGCGTGGCGCATCGCGATCTCCGGCTGGCGCGTCGTGGCCCGCGCGAGCAGCAGGCTCGCCACGTTGGCGCAGGCGGTGAGCAGCAGCAGGCCCACCGCGGCCGCCAGCAGCATGAGCGCCGACGTCCCGTTGCCGACGAGCTCGTCGCGCAGCGGCTGGAGCGTCACCCGCCATCCCTTGTTCGTGTCGGGATACTGCTGGCGCAGCTCCGCTGCGACACGCTCCATGTCCGCGTCGGCCTGGGCGAAGGTCGCGTTCGGGGCGAGCCGCGCCACGACGTTCACGTAGTGCCAGCCGCGATTCACCTTCTCGGCATCGAGCACGAGCGGCCACCAGGCGTCGACGTGCTCGCCCTGCGGGAGCGACCGGTACTCGCCGCCCACGTGCTCGAAGCCGGCGGGCATCACGCCCACGACCGTGAAGTCGCGGCGGTCGAGGCGCACCACGCGGCCGAGGACGCCGGGGTCGGCGCCGAAGCGGTCCTGCCACAGCCGGTGGCTCAGGATCACGACGCGCGGGTCGCCGCGCAGCTCGCGCTCCTCGAAGCTGCGGCCGAGGGCGGGGCGGGCGCCCAGCACCGTGAAGTAGCCGGGGCTCACCTGCAGCGCGCGCAGCCGCAGCGGCCTCGCGTCCGAGGACAGCTCGAGGTCGACGCGCGTCCAGGCGCCGAATCCGGCGAGCGCCTTGGCGCGCTCGGCGAAGTCGACGTAGTTGAGCGGCGAGACGGGCCAGCGCGCGAACCGCGCGCTCGTCTCGAAGACGCGAACCAGGCGCTCGGGCTCGGGATAGGGCAGCGGGCGCAGCAGCACGCCCTGGATCAGGCTGTAGACGACCGTGCTCGCCGCGAGGCCGAGCGCGAGCGTGAGCACCGCCGCCGACGTGAAGGCGGGATCGCGCCTTAGCCCGCGCGCGGCGTGGCGCAGGTCCTGCACGACCTGTTCGACCGCGGGGAAGCTGCGCTCGTCGCGCCACTCCTCTTTAGTGGTCTCGAGCGTGAGCTGGTGCTTCGCCCGGCGAGCCGCTTCCTCGGGGTCGAGGCCGGCGCGCTCGTGCTCGCGCGTGAGCTCGGCGAGATGGAAGCGCAGCTCCTCGTCGAGCACCTTCTCCGAGGGGCCGAGGCCGAAGAAGCCGAGCAGGCGGGCGAGCGTCCGGCGCATCGCTCCCATCATCCCCTCGCCGGGCCGAGCAGCAGCCGGTTGATGGCGGCGGACATCCGCTCCCATCCCTCGCGCTCGCGCGCGAGCCGGCGCCGGCCCGCGGCCGTGAGGCCGTAGTAGCGCGCGCGCCGGTTGTTCTCGGACGTGCCCCAGTGCGAGCGGATGTGGCCGGCCTGCTGGAGCCGCAGCAGAGCGGGGTAGAGCGTGCCCTGGTTCATGCGCAGCAGCTCCTCGGAGACGTCCTCGATGTGGCGGGCCAGGCCGTAGCCGTGCATCTCGCCGTGCAGGTCGAGGCTGCGCAGCACGATCAGGTCGAGCGTTCCCTGCAGGACGTCCGAACGGTTGGACACGCCGCCTCCTTTAGATCGTCCACATGAAGCTAGGACGGACTCCTGTGGATTGTCAACAGAAGGAACCGGCGGGAAGCGCGGAGCCGTGCGTTACCGTCGTTGAAACGATGCCGCCGGTGTGCACAATCGTCGCATGCAAAGGGTGACACTGGCGTCGCTGCTGGCACTGACCGTCGGGCCTTGCGTCGTGACGGCGTGCGTCGGCCGGTCGCAGGCGGGGGCGGCCGAGTCGCAGGCTGTGGTGGAGCAGTCGCAAGGTCCAGCGCGATCTTCGCGCTCGTGGATGCGACGCTCCTGAGCCCGCTGCCGTACCGGGATCCGGAGCGGCTCGTGATGATCTACGAGCGCAACGACAGGTCGCCGAAGAACCGGGTGGCGCCGCTCAACGCGCTCGACTGGAGCGCGCGCAGCCGCACGTTCGAGCGGATCCTCGGGCTACATCCCCAACGTC
Organism: uncultured Acidobacteriota bacterium; assembly: GCA_963744315.1. Taxonomy (GTDB): domain Bacteria; phylum Acidobacteriota; class Vicinamibacteria; order Fen-336; family Fen-336; genus DATBSL01. The sequence continues at coordinate 191,427 of CAVUTB010000019.1, read as the reverse complement.
GGCGGCATGGTGATGTCGGGCGCGGACGGCAACGCCGAGACCGTGTCGCGCCAGTGGGCCCTGTCCGGGCTCTTCGACGTGCTCGGGGTCCGGGCGCTTGCCGGCCGCACGTTCCTCCCCCCGGACGACGCCGAGCGCACGCGGGCGATCGTGCTGAGCGAGCCCTTCTGGCGGACGCGCTTCGGCGCGGACCCGAAGGTCATCGGCAGCCAGCTGCGGCTGGACGGCGATCTCTGGACCGTGGTCGGCGTCGGTTCCGAAAGAGTTCGAGCTGATGGGCGGGACCAGCATCTGGGCGCTGCGCACGTTCGAGCGGACTCCCGAGCTGCGCGGCGCTCGCGGCTCTTCTTCCCGCCGTCGGGCGCCTGCGCGCCCGGCGTCTCGATCGAGGCGGCGCGCTCCGACCTGTCCGGGATCGCCGAGGAGCTGGCGCGCGAGTTCCCGGAGACGAATGCGGGACGCGGCGTCACGCTCGAGGCGCTCCACGACGCTCTCGTCGGCAGCGAGCTCAAGCTCACGTCGATGCTCTTCCTCGGCGTGGTGGGCTTCGTGCTGCTCGATCTGCTGCGCCAACGTCGCCAACCTGCTCCTGGCGCGCGGGACGGTGCGGCGCGCGAGCTGGCGATCCGCTCGGCGCTCGGCGCCGACCGGCGGCGCGTGATCCGGCAGCTGCTGACCGAGAGCCTGCTGCTGTCGGCGCTCGGCGGCCTGCTGGGCGTGGGAGTGGGCGCCTTGATCCTGGGCGCCGCGCCGTCCGTGATCCCGCAGGGCCTTCTGCCCGCGGCGGTGCGGCTCGACTTCGACGCGCGGGTCGTCGGGTTCTGCGCCCTGGTTGCGCTCGTGGTCGGCCTGCTGTTCGGGCTGGCGCCCGCGTGGCAGGCGACCCGGCTCTCGCCGCGGCTCAGGTGATGGCCCTCCCAAAGCCGGGCGCTCGACCGGCCGCGGTGGGAGGATGCGGGGCGCAGCTCGTCGTCGCGGAGGTGGCGACGGCCGTGCTGCTGCTGTTCGGCGCCGGGCTCTTGCTGCGCACGCTCCTGTCCGTGGAGGGCGTCGACCGCGGCTACCGGGCGCGGAGCGTCCTCACCATGATCGTGGACCCGATCGGCTCGCGCTATCCCACGCCGGCGTCGATGCTGCAGTTCTACGACGCGGTCGAGCGCGAGGTGCGGGCGATCCCCGGCGTCGAGAGCGTGGCCTTCGCCAGCACGCTGCCGCTCGGGGCGTCCTACTTCGGGCCGGACGTCGTTCTCGATCGTGGGCGATCCGCCGGTGGAGGACGCGAAGCGCCCGAGCGCCGACTTCCAGATCGTGAGCCCTTCGTACTTCGCGACGGTGGACCTGCCGGTCGTCGCCGGCCGGCGCTTCGACGACCGCGACCCGGATCGACGGCGTGCCCGTCTGCATGGTGAACGAGGCCCTGTGAGGACGCGAGCTCCAGGGCCGCTCGCCGATCGGCGTGCGCATGGCGCTCCCGACGGGCCCGCCCGCGGCCAGCAGGTCGAGCGCGAGGTCATCGGCGTCGCGCGACAGGTCAAGGGCCGTCCGGATGAAGCCGAGGACATGATGCAGGTCTACGTCCCGATGGCGCAGTCCGTCATGGACGACACCTTCATGCTGGTCCGCCCGGAGTCGGGGTCCCGCGGACGCCTACGCGAACCCGGTGCGCGCGGCGATCGGCCGCGTCGACCCGCGAGCAGCTCGTGAGCGTCAGGCGCCTGACGACGCTCGAGGACATCGCCCGCGACCGCGACGGCGCGGCACCGCTTCCGGGCCGTGATGGTGATGACGTTCGCGGGCCTGGCGCTGCTGCTCGCGATGGTCGGGGTGTTCGGCATCCTGGCCTACTCGGTCCAGCTGCGCGTGCGCGACTTCGCGCTGCGCCGCGCCTTCGGCGCGACCACGGGCGACGTGCTGCGGCTCGTCGTCGCGAGCGCCGCCCGGGTGATCGCGGCCGGCGCCCTGATCGGCCTCCTGCTGTCGGCGCTCTGTGGCCGGCTGCTCACCAGCCTGCTGTTCGGCGTCCGGCCGCTCGATCCGGCCACCTTCGCGTTCGTGACGGCCGCTGCTCGTGCTCGGCGCCGCGCTGTCGGTCGCCGGCCCGGCCTGGCGTGCAGCCCGGATCGACCCGGCGGTGGCGCTCCGGAACGAGTGACGCTGCCTCCGGCAGGGGGCTTTGCCCTGAGGAGCCCGTGTGTTATGCTCGAATCGCATTAGTTGGCCGTTGCTCTGGCGTTGCGTTGGGAGCCGCCCACAGTGGGCGGCTTTGCCATTTGTACGCGCAGGTGACGACGCATCTAAGCACGAGGCTTAGGAGGCCTGTACGTTCATGGTTCAAGGTACGGTCAAGTGGTTCAACGAGTCCAAGGGTTTCGGTTTTCTCTCGCAGGAAGGTGGTCCCGACGTTTTCGTCCACCACTCCGAGATCAAGGCCGACGGCTATCGCACCCTCAACGAGGGTGACAAGGTCCAGTTCGAGATCGCGCAGAGCCCCAAGGGGCCCCGCGCGGCGAACGTGACGCTCGTCCGCTAACCCAGCGACTCGATCCACACACACGCAATGCCCGGGGCCGAACGCCCCGGGCATTCGCTTTTCGGGCGACTTCCCGAGAATCGGCGCGCGGCGCGCGGCCGCCGGCGCGGACGTGGTATCCTGAAGCACACAGACGCCGCGCGGGCCATCATGGTCCCTCCACGTGCACCACTGTGCCGGAGGAGACCGCATGGCCTATTCGCACGCCGCATCCGCGCTCCCCAAGCCAATCATCCCCGTGGTGCGGCACCTCAGCCTCGAGTACCTGGGCTTCCGTAACGGTCGGGACCGTCGCGAGTACGTGCTGTGCGCGCGATTGGGCACGGACAGCTGCGAGTACACCGTCTGGATCGCCAACTCGGCTTTCACGGCGGGACACGCACTCTTCCAGGACGGGCCGGACATCTGCTACCAGAAGCTCCGCCGCGAGCTGGCGGACACGGAGCTGCCGGGCGGACGCAGCTTCGAGGTGACGCAGAGCGAGCTGCTCGATTACCGCGTCGCTCACGCGCCGCCGCAGCGCCGCCCCTCGGTGCCGAAGCCCGTAGCGAAGACGCCGTCCCTGGAATCCCCGGTCCACAGACGCGGGTAGTCCGCGCAAAGAAACAAGGAGAAAGCCATCTCATACAAAGTGTTCGTCGGCAATCTGAGCTTCGACACCGGAGAGGATCAGCTCCGCGAGCTCTTCACGCCGATCGGCGAGGTGCTGGCCGTATCGATCCCGACCGACCGCGACAGCGGTCGCGCACGGGGGTTCGCATTCGTAGAGCTGTCCACGCCCAAGGAGGCCGCGGCCGCCATCGAGCAGCTGAACGGGCGCGAGCTCGACGGCCGCCAGCTGCGGGTCAACGGCGCCGAAGATCGTCCGTCCGCGCCGCGCTCGTTCGGGCAGGGCGGTCGGCCCGCCGGTGGGCCGGCGTTTCGCCCGCGTCCCAAGGGGAGCCGTCGCAACGTCCGCGCCCGCAAGCGGAGCATCTGGTAGGCAGTCGGACGCCTCTCGTCTGGGACGGCCGGATCCCATAAGCGGACAGATTCGCACGGCCTAGGCCAGGAAAGGCCACCGAGCGCAGCGGTACGCGGCTTGCAGCCGCATCGGACCAGCACCGCTCGGGAGGCCCGATGGCGACACTCTGGCCGGACCTGGTCTACGCCGTTCGCCGGCTCGCCAAGAGCCCCGCGTTCGCGCTCGCCGCAGTCCTGACGCTCGCACTCGGGATCGGGGCGAACACCGCGATCTTCCAGCTGCTCGAGGCCGTGCAGCTGCGCTCGCTGCCGGTGCAGGACCCGGCGGGCCTCGTCGAGGTCCGCATCGCCGACATGGACGGCGCGCGGGGCTCGTTCAGCTCCTGGCATGCGGGGGCGACGAACGCAATCTGGGAGGAGACTCGCCGGCGCCAGGAGGCCTTCTCGGGGGTCTTCGCGTGGGGCACGGCGGGGCTGAGCCTGGAGTCGTCGGGCGAGCCGCGGTTCGCGTCCGCGATCCTCGCGAGCGGCCAGTTCTTCTCCACGCTGGGCGTGCGGCCAGTCCTCGGGCGCCTGCTCACTGACGACGACGACCGGAAGGGCTGCGCCGCGCCCGCCGCGGTGCTGAGCCACGCGTTCTGGCAGCGGGAGTTCGGCGGCGATCCCTCGGTCGTCGGCCGGAAAGATCAAGCTCGGCCGCTTCCCGTACGAGGTCGTCGGCGTGGCGGCCGCGGGCTTCACCGGGCTCGAGGTCGGGCAGAGCTTCGACGTGGCGGTGCCGCTCTGCGCCGAGGCGCTGCCTCCGGGAAGCGAGAGCCGTCTCGAGTCCGGCACCGACTGGTGGCTCGTGGTGATGGGCCGGCTGAAGCCGGGCGTCTCGAAGGAGCGCGCGAGCGCCCAGCTCGCGGCCATCTCGCCCGCGCTCTTCGAGGCGTCGCTGCCGTCCAACTATCCGCGCGAGAGCGTCTCGAAGCTACCTGGGCTTCAAGCTCCACGCGGTGCCGGCCGCGGGCGGCATCTCGCACCTGCGCGAGCGGTACACGGGCTCGCTGCTGTTCCTGCAGGCGACGGCGGGGCTGGTGCTGCTCGTCGGCTGCGCGAACCTCGCGAGCCTGATGATGGCGCGCGCGACGGCGCGCGAGCGCGAGCTCGCGGCGCGTGTCGCGCTCGGGGCCGGGCGGGGCCGCCTGGTACAGCTGCTGCTTTGCGAGAGCCTGTGCCTCGCCGTGTGCGGGGCCGTCCTCGGAGCCTGGGTCGCCAACGCGCTGAGCGGCGTGCTCGTGAGCGCGATCGACACCCGGCCGAGCACGCTATTCCTCGACATCGCACTCGACTGGCGGGTGTTCGGCTTCGCGGCGGCGGCCGCCGTCCTGACGCTGCTGCTCTTCGGGCTCGCGCCGGCGCTGCGCGCGGCGCACGTCGCGCCGGCCGCGGTCATGCGCGTGGCGGCGCGCGGATCGACGGAGGGACGCGCGCGCCTCGGCGTCCGTCGCCTCCTCGTCGTCGGACAGGTCGCGCTCTCGCTGGTCCTGGTGGCCGGCGCGTTCCTCTCGGCGCGCAGCCTCGGCAACCTGCTCGCGCAGGAGACCGGGCTCGAGGTCGGCAACGTCCTGATCGCCTACGCCGACTTCAGCCCGCTGGAGCTTGCCGTCGACCGGCGGCCCGACCTTCCGCACGGAGCTCTACGATCGGCTGCGGGCCGTCCCGGGCGTCGCTGTCGGTCGCCGAGACGACCGTGGTGCCGCTGAGCGGCAGCGGGTGGGGCAACGACGTCTGGCGCGACGGCGGCGACGGCGCGAAGCGCACCGGTGCGAGCCTCTCGCGGACGAGCCCCGACTACTTCGCGACGCTCGGCGTGCGGCTCGTGGCCGGCCGGGTCTTCGACGACCGGGACACGTCGCAGGCGCCGCGCGTGGCGATCGTGAACGAGTCGTTCGCGCGCTCCGTCTTCGGCTCGGCGAGCCCGGTCGGTCAGCGCTTCCGGCGCCAGGCGACGCCCCGCGACCCCGAGGAGGCGTTCGACGTCGTGGGCGTCGTGAAGGACACGAAATATCGCGACCTGCACGAAGGGATGCCGCCGATCGCCTACGTTCCCATGTCCCAGGACCCGCGTCCGTCCAGCTTCGCCCAGCTCCTGATCCGCACCGCGGGCGCGCCGAACGCGATGGTGCCGAGCCTGCGCGAGGCCTTCCGCCAGTCGAACCCCGCGATCGTCGCGACCTTCCAGGATTTCCCGGGCATGCTCGAGCGCGCGCTCGTCCGCGAGCGCCTGGTCGCGATGCTCTCGGGGTTCTTCGGCCTGCTCGCGCTGCTGCTGGCGACGCTAGGGCTCTACGGCGTGATGGCGTTCGTCGTCGCGCGCCGCACGAGCGAGATCGGCATCCGGATGGCGCTCGGCGCCGCAGCGCGGCCCGATCCTGCAGATGGTGCTGCGCGAGTCGCTCGCGCTCGTCGCGATTGGCGTGCTCGCTGGATCGGTGCTGGCGCTGGCCCTGTCGCACACCGTCCGCTCGCTGGTCTTCGGCATCGAGCCGAGCGACCCGCTCACGCTGCTCGCCGCCGGACTGGTGCTGGCGCTGGTCGGCCTCGGCGCGAGCTTCTTCCCGGCGCGCCGCGCCTCGCGTCTCGACCCGGTGGCGGCGCTGCACCAGGAGTAGCGGCGAACGCTGGCGTGGCCCACAACTCGTTCCGAACGGTTGAGTGCGTCCACGCAGGTCGTCGCTAGCGGTCGATGAGCGCGCGGCCGACCTCCGGGTAGCGCTCGCCGGCGGCCGCGCCCTTCGGGGCTACGGCCTCGATCCGCGCGAGGTCGGCGGGACTGAGCACGACGTCCACGGCGCCGAGGTTGTCGGCCAGGTACGAGCGGCGCTTGGTGCCGAAGATCGGGACGATGTCGTCGCCCTGGGCGAGGACCCAGGCGAGAGCGAGCTGCGACTTCGTCACGCCCTTCTCGGACGCGATCTCGCCGATGCGGTCCACGAGCGCGAGGTTCCGGGCGAAGTTCTCGCCCTGGAAGCGCGGGGAGTGCCGGCGGCAGTCGTCCTGCGCCAGGTCCTCGAAGCGCTTGATCTGGCCGGTCAGGAAGCCGCGGCCGAGCGGGCTGTACGGCACGAAGCCGATCCCGAGCTCGCGGCAGGTCGCGAGGATGTCGTCCTCGACGTCGCGGCTCCAGAGCGAGTACTCGCTCTGAAGCGCGGTGATCGGGTGGACCTTGGCCGCGCGGCGGAGCGTCTTCGACGAGGCCTCCGAAAGGCCGATGTGGCGGATCTTGCCGGCCTGCTTCAGCTCCACCATCGCGCCGACCGTGTCCTCGATCGGCGTATCGGGGTCGACGCGGTGCTGGTAGTAGAGGTCGATCGTGTCGAGTCCGAGGCGCTTCAGGCTGCCGTCGCAGCTGGCCTTGACGTAGTCGGGCCTGCCGTTGGCGCCACGGTCCATGGGGTTCGGGCCCCGCACGATGCCGAACTTCGTCGCCAGGAAGACCTCGCCGCGTCGCTTGGCGATCGCCTTGCCGACCAGCTCCTCGTTCGTGCGCGGGCCGTAGATGTCGGCGGTGTCGAGGAAGTTCACGCCCGCGTCGAGGGCGGCGTGCAGCGTCGCGATTGACTCGGCGTCGTCGCGCGGGCCGTAGAACTCGGACATGCCCATGCAGCCGAGGCCGAGCGCCGAGAGCTCGGGTCCGTTCCTGCCGAGCCGTCGCTTCTTCATCGCCATCGCTCCTCCTCGGTCCGCTTGTCACGTCAAGACCTCAGGATAGACTGTCTGCGATTCCATGCGTTTGCGTCTGGCCTTCGCTTTGGGTGTGCTCGGTCTCGTGCTGTTCGAGGCCGTGAACGTCTACTTCGTCATGCCGTTTCCCGGCAGCCAGAGGTTCGAGACGCTGGACCTCGCGTACGCGCTCTACCAGTGGCGCTGGCGGATCCGCGCGGCCTTCGCCGCGCTGATGCTCGTCGGACTCTGGGACGCGTGGCGCGCCGGCGGGCGCTGGCGGGCGGGAGTGGCGCTCGGCGCCGTCGCCCTCGGGGGCGTCGCCTATGCGGCCAACTTCGCCCTGGCGGCCGACCACGTGTTCCTGCCGCCGCAAGCGCTCGTCCTCATGGCGGGGGCGGAGAACAAGGTACCGGAGGAGCGGCTCGTCGTCGGGATCGAGATGAACGGCGAGGCGCGCGCGTATCCGCTGATGTTCATCGGCTACCACCACCAGGTGCACGACCGAGTCGGCGGCAAGGACGTGCTCGTCACCTACTGCACGGTCTGCCGCTCCGGGCGGGTGTTCTCGCCGCTCGTCGACGGGACGCGCGAGCGGTTCCGCCTCGTCGGCATGGACAGCTTCAATGCCATGTTCGAGGACGAGACGACCGGCAGCTGGTGGCGGCAGGCGACCGGTGCCGCCGTGACCGGCCCCCGCAAGGGCGCCGGCTGGTGGCGATCCCGTCGCGGCAGATGACGCTCCGCGAGTGGCTGGCGTCGCACCCGGCGAGCCTCGTGATGCAGGCCGACGCGGCGGCTGTGGCGGCCGACCGCTATCCCGAAGGACGACGCCTTCGAGAAGGGAACGAGCCGCAAGACGCTGACCGGCACGAACCCCGACTCCTGGCAGGACAAGTCCTGGGTGGTCGGCATCGAGATCGGCACGCGCAGCAAGGCCTTCGACTGGAACCGGCTCAAGCGCGAGCGCGTGATCAACGACGTCGTCGGCGGCACGCCGGTTGTTCTGGTTCTCGCGGCCGACGGCGCGTCGTTCTTCGCTCTCGAGCGGCCCGATGCGGAGACGCGTTTCGCGCTCGAGGAGGAGACGCTGGTCAGCCCCGCGGGCGTCTACAGCGCGTCCGGAAGCGGGCCCGACCGGCGCGCTGCGGAGCTGTCAGCGCCAGCCAGGAGTTCTGGCACAGCTGGCGCAGCTTCCATCCGGACACGGAGCGGTACTAGAGGAGCGATCAGGCCACCGCAGGCTTGATGTTCTGGTTGACCCGGAACAGGTTGCCCGGGTCGTACTTCCTCTTCACCTGCGCCAGGCGCGCGTAGTTGTCGCGGTAGGCGGCCTTCACCTTGTCCTCGCCCTCGTCCATCATCATGTTGACGTAGGCGCCGCCCGCCGAGTACGGGTGCAGCGCCGCCCAGTAGTCCCGCGCCCACGCGATCAGGCGCGGGTTGTTCGCCGGGTCGGGGTCGACCCCGACGATGACCTCGGCCAACTTCGCGTCGCGGTAGCTGAAGGCGGTGTCGCCCTTGGCGACGCGGCCGGCCGCGCCGTCGATCGGGTAGAGGTGCATGGTCGACTGCGGCGTCGGCAGCCGCTCGGCCGTACTCCACGTGCAGCTCGATCGCCTCGTCGGTGAGCTCCTGGAAGAAGTCGGCCTTCCAGTACCACTGGAGCCCGGCCGGGTAGAGGCCGTCGAACATGCTCTGCAGCGCCGGGAGCGGGATCGGGCCGCCGAAGTCCATGAGCGGCGGCGAGAACGCGCGGATCGGCGCGAAGACCTCCTCGGCCTTCGCGGTCGCCCGTGTAGCACCAGAGATCACGCACATCTTCTTCAGGTGGTGCTCCGCCGGGAACGGCGGCACCGGGCGGCACGGTGAGGAAGCCGAAGAAGCCGTTGAGGTCCTCGGGCGCGTTCGAGGATGAAATCGCGCCACCAGCGCAGCACGTCCGCGCCCTTGTCCGATCGGCCAGAACATCGGCCCGCCGTAGACGGTGTCGACCGGGTGGCCGGAACAGGAACGACGTGACGACGCCGAAGTTGCCGCCGCCGCCGCGCATCGCCCAGAAGAGGTCGGGGTTCTCCTCGGCGCTCGCCGTGACGAAGCTGCCGTCGGCGAGGACCATGTCGACGCTCGAGCAGGTTGTCGATCGTCAGGCCGTAGCTGGCGGGTGAGGTAGCCGATCCCGCCGCCGAGCGTCAGCCCGCCGACGCCGGTGGTGGAGACGATGCCGCTCGGCATCGCCAGCCCGAACGGATGCGTGGCGTGGTCGACTTCGCCCCAGCATGCAGCCACCCTCGACGCGCACGGTGCGGCCGCTGGTCGACGCGGACGCCCTTCATCCGCGACAGGTCGATCACCAGCCCGTCGTCGCAGACGCCGAGGCCCGGCCCGTTGTGGCCGCCGCCGCGCACGGCGAGGAGCAGCCTCTTCTCGCGGGCGAAGTTGACGGCCGCGATCACGTCGGCGACGTCGGCGCACGGGCGATGAGCGCGGGACGGCGGTCGATCATCGCCGTTGTAGACCTTGCGGGCCGCGTCGTAGCCCGCGTCGCCGGGCACGATCAGCTCGCCGCGAAACCTGGCCCGCAGCTCCTGGATTTCCGTCGCGTTCATTTCGATCTCCTGTTTTGGAAAGAACGATTCAGCGTCCGTCCTCGGGCCGGTCCGGCAGCTCGACCTCGACGCGCGTGCCGTCGCCTTCGCGGCTCTCCATCCGGATCGTGCCGCCGAGGGCATCCACGACCTTGCGCGCGATGGCGAGCCCGAGCCCGGTCCCGGCCCGCTTCGTCGTGAAGAAAGGCTCGAAGACGTGGGGCAGGTCCCGCGCGGGAACTCCGGCTCCGTTGTCCGCGACCCAGAGCAGGAGCCGGGCGTCCCGAATCCGACGGCCGCCGAGCTCGATGCTGTCGACGGCGTCGCAGCGGCCGGCGGCGCGCACCGCCTCCCGCGCGTTCTGGAGCAGGTTCGCGAGGACGCCGTGCAGCCGCTCGCCGTCGGTGACGATCGTGCCCACCTCGGGATCGAGCGCGAGGCGGACGTGAGGCCCTTCCCAGCCGTCGAGGATGGCCCCCGCCGCGTCCCACACCAGCGCCGCCACGTTCACGGGCGAACGCTGGACCTGCAGCGGCCGGGCGAAGTCGAGGACGTCGCTCATGATCCGGTCGAGCCGTGCGACCTCGCGGATGATGTCCACGGCCGAGTCGCGGACGTCGTCGAGCGAGGCATCCTGCCGCTGCAGCTCGCGGGCGGACGCCTTGATGACCATGAGCGGGTTGCGCAGCTCGTGGGCGATCACCGCGGAGAGCTGGCCGAGCGTCGACAGCCGCTCCTGAAGCGCCGTCTCGTGCTCCAGGCGTGCGATCGAGCCCGCCACCACGTCGAAGGTGCGGTCCATCAATTGGTCGATCACGCTCCAAAGCTAGGGCGGGAGCGTTAGGCGGGCGTTAGGCGAGGTCTTGGCACCCGGGCCAGACAAGTTGTGACAACGCGGCCCGGGCAGCGGCAGGTCGACCCAGACGGGAAGGTGGTCGCTCGCGCCGTTGTTGTCGGCGACGATGCCGCGGCCCTTGGGCGGCGGGTGCTCGAGGCCGCGTGCGAACACGTGGTCCCAGCAGAAGAAGCCGCAGCGTGGGCGCCCAGGTCGCAGCGTAGATCCAGAGTGAAGTCCGCGTTCCCCTCGAACACGACGAACCACAGGCGCGGTTTTTGAAGTCGCCGGCCACGATCACCGCCTCCCGCGAAGCACGCGGGCATCCTCGGCGATCGCCAGGGGCGCTGGTTGACGCGCGCCTGTGGCAGCAGCTCGGCGGGTGTCGCGGAGGTGGACGCTGTAGACGCGGACCGAGCCCCCCGCGGGCAGCCGCAGGTCGGCGGCGGTCACCGGGCGCGCCGCCTGCGCCGCAGCCCGCTCAAGTGGGGAAGCATCAGCTTGTGGTCGCGGACTGGATCGGCCAGCGGCTGAGCACGGCGTTGCCGAAGTCGCGGTCGGGTCCGGGGGTGAAGCGCCGACGGATAGTAGACGTAGTCCGTAGCCGAGCTCGCGAGCGAGCGTCTCGGTGCCCGGCGCGTCCATCTCCTGGAGCGCGATCACGTCCGCCCCGCGCAGGTGGTCCGCCTTGTGGAACAGCTCCTCGGTCCGCTCGATGCGCCGGGCGAAGCGGATGTTGAACGTCACCACCTTGAGGCCGGCTGCCCGCTCGCGCGCGAACGAGCCGGAGTAGCGGGGCCCCTGCGGGTCAGGGTAGTTCTTCGCGGGCGCGCCCCCGAGCCATCGTCCCATTGTCACGCGTCGGGCTTGCGGAAGCAGAGCTGCCAGTAGCGGTCGAACGACGCAGCTGCGCGCGCGGTGGATGGCTCGCAGGCCGAGCGCGTGAAAGATCGCCCGCAGCTCCGGCGGCCGCGTGCCGTCCGGTCCGCAGTCGATGAGCGCGAGCCCGCCCGGGCGCAGCACGCGGTCGACCTCGGCCGCCAGCACCGCCGTGGCCTTCGCCTCGAAGTGGCAGCCGACGGCTCCGCTCGAGTTGACGACGTCCACGCTCGCGTCGGGAACCGGCTCGCGCGCTTCGTCGCGAAGCGGGTCCAGCACGGACTGGCAGCCGAAGCGGACGTCGGCGGCCTGTCCCCCGCGCGTCAGGTAGCGCCCTCTCGCGCGGCGCCGTCACGAAGCGCGCGTCCGCGTCCACGCCGAGAATCGGCGGAGCCGCCCTCGAGGCAGTAGGCGAGCACCTCCGTCGAGCCTCCCGTGCCGCAGCAGAGGTCGATCGACGCTCACGGGGCGCCGCGGCGCGCGGCCCTGGAGGTTGCGGCGGATCGTCCGCCAGTTGGCCCAGGCCTGCCGCTCGTTGATTCGCCTCGAACTCCCAGAGCCGCAGCGACGCATAGGCGCGGCACGCCTCGTCGTTTCGCGACGTCCGGAACGCGATCCCGCGCAGGCGTCGCACGCGCAGCTCGTGACCGGCCTGGCGCAGGAGCATCCACAGCAGTGCGTAGGGCGAGTCGAAGCCGAACGGTGCGCGGCGAGCGGGAACGCGCGGCTCGGCAAGGGACAGCACGCGCGTGTCGGCCATGTCGCGAACGGGAGCAAGAATTGTTCCGCCCGCAACGGCGACGTTTCTACAAAGCACCCTCAGCCGAGGCGCGCGAGCAGCTCGCGCGAGGCCGCGAGATCGGGAGTCTCGAGACCTTCGGCGAACCACGCATGAAGCGGAGAGAGCAGCTCTTTTGCTTCCCGCATCCGGCCGTTTTCCGCCCAGAGCACCGCGAGCGAGTGGGCGGAGCGCAGCTCGAGCGCTCGCGCTTGCTGGGCGCGCGCGATCTCGAGCGCTCGCTTGAGGGCCGCCTCCGCCTCGGCGGGCGCCGCCCCGCTCGCGACCAGCAGCACCGCCCGCTGCCGGTGGAGCTCGGCATCCCACCAGCGCTCGTTCGTCTCCCGGCTGTGAGAGAACGCCCGCTCCACGGCTTCGAGCCCGGCTGCGGCCTTGCCGGAGCGCAGGAGCGCATCGGCCAGCAGCGCGAGGTAGTACGGCATCCGGAGCTGCGCTCCCGTTTGCAGAAAGCTGTCGATCGCGCTGCGCAGACCGGCGAGCGCGCCCTCGTCCGGGCGGCCGAGCGTCCGCGCGTAGGCGACGAGGATGGCGGCCCACGCGCGGTAGTAGGTCGCCTTGAAGCGCGCCGAGAGCTCGAGCGCTTCTTCCGCCTGCCGGGTGAAGGTCTCGCGCTCCGCACGCAGCTGCTGGAGCAGCGCCAGGTACGTCGCGGCGATCGCCTCGCTGAACGGCTGGTCGAGCTCGCGCGCCCGACGCAGCGCGTAGGACCCGCGCTCGAAGGCGGTGTCGGGCTTGCCCAGGCACCAGAGCGCGTGCGACTGCCAGGCTCGCGCGATCACCTCGTAGTTCAGGCCCTGCGACTCCTGCAGGCGCTGGAAATGCGCCGGGTCGGCTTCGCGGACGAGGTCGTCGATGCCGTCGCAGGCCTCCTGGAACTGGCCGATCTGGAGGCGGACGCCCGCCAGCATGGCGAACGCCGAGCGCGGCGGCTCGGAGGCGAGCGCCTCGCGCGAGACGCGCACCATCTCGTCCGTGATCATCGCGGACTTGTCGAGCCGGCCCGCGACGATCGAGAGCGACTGCAGTCCGTAGAGAACCTGCACCCGCTGCGCGCCCGTGCCCACGCGATCGCAGAGGGCGAGCGCGCGATCGAGCACGCTGCCGAGCTGGGGGGCCGCCCAGCCCAGGGTGACGCGATAGCTCGGGGCGAGCAGCAGCTGCAGCTCGAGCTCCCAGCCGTCGCGGTGCGTGCTCGCGGGCAGCTCGCGGAGCAGCGCGAGCCCGCGGCCGACGAGTGCTACGGCCTCGTCGTGCGCGTAGACGGCCTGCGCGACGACGGCCGCGCGCGAGTAGTGCGGGATCGCCAGCTCCGGCAGGCCGGCGCTCTCGAAGTGCGCGGCGATCCGGGCGCTGACGACGTCGAGATCCCGCTCGTGGAGCTCGGCGAGCGTCTCGGCGACCTTGCGGTGGAGGCGCCTTCGCTGCGGCGCGCTCGTCTCGCCGTACGCGACGTCCCGCAGCCGGTCGTGCGTGAAGTCGTACGCGTTCGGTCCCTGCTCGCGCACGATGCGCTTGCGCCAGAGCTCGTCGAGCGCGCGTACCACCACCTCTTCCTCGCCCACGAGCCGCACCAGCACGTGCAGGTCGAAGGCGCGCCCGATCACGGCCGCGGTCGCGGCGATCTCGCGGGCCTGGTCCGAGAGCTGGGCCAGGCGGCCCGCGATCACCGCGTGCGCGCGCGGCGGCAGCCCGGCGATCCGCTGCTCGGGGACGTCCGGCGTGCCGCCGCCGCTCTCGGACCTCACGGTCTCCACGATGAAGAGCGGATTGCCCTCCGTCTGCCGATAGAGGCGCGTGGCCGCGTCCACGTCGAAGTCCCGGTTCCCGACGCCGGCCGCGAGCTCCGCCGTCTCCGCCGCGTCGAGCGGCTCGAGCGCCACCTCGACGAGCTGCGATGCGCTGCGCAGGTCGCGGACGAGCGACGCGAGCGGGTGGGACGCACCCCACTCCTCCGAGCGCGCGGTGCCGAGCACGAGCAGGCGGGCCTGCGGATCGAAGCGGGCGAGGAAGTGGAGCCACTCGATCGTCTCGCGGTCACACCACTGCAAGTCGTCGATCAGCAGCAGCAGCGGCTGCGGCGCGGCGAGCAGCGCGCGCGCCAGGCCCTCGAAGAAGCGCAGCCGATCGCCGTACTCGGTCATCGGCGCCGGCCGCGGCAGGTCGGGGCGCTCGGCCAGCAGCTCGGGCAGGATCCGCGCGACCTCGACGCGCCAGACGTCCGCGAGGCGGGCGAGGTGCGGCGCGAGCGCGTCGCTGCGCAGCCACTCGCTCACGGGGGCGAGCGAGAGACGGCCTTCGGCGGCGTACGAGCGCGTGCGGGCCGTGATCACGCCCTGGCGCTCGGCCCAGGTCAGCAGCTCCTCCGCGAGCCGCGACTTGCCGATGCCGGCGTCGCCGGTCACGAGCGCGAGGCCCGCCGGTCCGCTGGTCGCGCGCTCCCAGGCCTCGCGGAGCCTGGCCCACTCGCGCTGCCGGCCGACGAGCGGCATTCCCGCGGGGGCGTCCTCGCCTCCTTCGGGGACCGCGGCGGCGGTCTCGGGAGCGTCGCGGATCTGCTCGTAGACGCGGACGGTCTCGGCGGCCGGCTCCGCGCCGAGCTCGCGCTTCAGGGCGTCCACGCACCGGCGATAGGCCTGGAGCGCTCCCGCGCGGTCGCCGCCGAGCGCCAACAGCCGTATCAGCCAGCGATGCGCCCGCTCGTCGAGCGGATCGTGCTCGAGCCAGTGGCGGACGTGCCTCGTGGCAGTCGCGTACTCGCGCTGCTCCTCGAGCAGGCCCACGAGCGCAGCCACGGCGTCCTTGCACCGCTGCGTGACCCGCTCGCGAGCCGGTCCGATCCAGTCGTCGTAGCAGCTCGGAAGCAGCGGACCCTGGCAGACGGCGGCCGCGCGCTCCAGGGCCGCGAGACGCCCGGCGATGTCTCCCACCCGGCCGGCCTTCTCCGCATCGGAGACGGCCTGGTCGAAGACGGCGACGTCGAGGCTGAAGGACGAGTCGCCCGTCCACTGGACGCTGTTCGCATCCGCGCGCAGGTAACGGTCCGGATCGGGCAGCGCCTGGCGCAGCTGGTGCAGCAGCTGGCGCAGGCTGTTGCGCGCGCTCGTTTCCGACGCGTCCGGCCAGAAGGCGAACGCGAGCGATGCGCGCGACTGCGGCGCGCCGACGTGGAGGAGCAGGTAGGCGAGCAGCGATTGCAGCCGCGCCGTGGTGGGCCGATCGACCGGCTGGTCGTCGACGGTCAGCCGGAACTGGCCGAGGAGCCGGACCTGGAGCACTGCCGTCATCTTATGATCTATTCGAGGGGCCGCTGTGATGCGAGCGAAGCTCAACGAGAAGCTCGCCGCTGCCGTCGATCTCGCGCTCACGGGCGACTGGCAGGGCGCGCACCTCGTGGCGCAGGACCACGAGGGCGACGAGCTCGCGAACTGGCTGCACGCCGTGGCCCACCGGATGGAAGGCGACCTCGGCAACGCGCGCTACTGGTACGGACGCTGCGGGCGTCGGCTGCGGGAGGACGTGCCGGTCGACACCGAGCTTCGCGAGCTGCGCGCCGCGCTCGAGCAGGCCTGAGGCGGTCGCGCCGCTATAATCCCGCGGTCGCGATCCCGGATGGGAGAGCGCGAGAAATCCGATGAACCAGTTGTGGGTCTGGAGCACCGCGGTCCAGACGACGTCGCTGCTCATGATCGCGGTGTTCTTCGCCGTGCTGGCGCGCTCGGTGAAGCTCGCGCCGGTGCGCATCTGGGTGGGCGCCTGGCTCTGCAATCTCTGCGCGCTGCTCGTGACGGTCGCGTACTGGTACTTCCAGGCGAGCCTCGGCGCGCTGATCCGCGCCTCCTACATGGGATTCAAGGCCGCGTTCGTCCTGCTGCTGATCCAGGGGGCGTGGGCGCTCAAGCGGCCCGGGGCGCGGCTCGTCCCCGCCCGCTACCTGGCACTCGGCGTTCTCGTCTACGCCGCGATCTGTGCTGCGCTGCCGCTCGTCATCGAGCAGGTCGGCGTGGTCCAGCACACGACGATGGGCGTCGTGCTGCTCGTCGGGGGAGTGCTGGTCGACGCGCGCCCGCGCGACCACGGGCTCGGATGGCTCTCGGCGGGGCTCTTCATCCGCGGCGGGCTCGCGCTCGTCGAAGCCGCGGCCTACGCCACCACGCTCCTGCCCGCGGGCACGATCGAGCCCGCGACGGTCGACCAGGCCGCGGCCTTTCTCTCGGCGCATTCCTCGCTCGACAGCGGCGTCGAGTGGCTGCTCGCGCTCGGCTGCGTGATCGCCGTCTCCGAGAAGCTGCAGCGCGAGCTGCGGCAGGCGAACGAGGACCTGCTGGCGGCGCAGGCCGACCTGCGCCGGCTCGCCGACCGCGATCCGCTCACGGCGCTCGCCAACCGCCGCGCGCTGCCGGAGGCGCTGCGCGCCGTGCAGCCCCAGGGCGCGCTGCTGCTCTTCTTCGACCTCGACGGCTTCAAGCAGATCAACGACAGCCTGGGGCACCACATCGGCGATCTCTGCCTGAAGCGCTTCGCGGATGCACTGCGGGAGTGCTTCCGGCCGAGCGATTTCGTCGTGCGCTACGCCGGCGACGAGTTCGTGGTGGTGGCGCCGGGCCTGCACGAGGACGGCATCGGCCACCGCCTCGCGCGCCTGCGCGGCCTGCTGAAGGACGCGGGGGACCAGGGACCGGAGATCAGCTTCTCCGTCGGGACGGCACCGCTCGTGCCGGGCGGCCATCCCGACGAGGCCCTGCGGGCGGCCGACGAAGCGATGTACGCCGTCCGCGCCACGCGCCGGGCGTAACGAGCGGTCGGCTCACGGGCCGAGCTGCGCCTCGGCGATCCGCAACCCGAGCGCCCGCAGGTCGAGATCGTCGCGGTTCGCGAGCAGCACGACCGTCAGGCCGGCGTCGGGGAAACGCTGGATGGTCGAGCGGAAGCCCCTCGTTTCGCCGTGGTGCCACGCGCGGGGCCGGCCTTGCCAGGGATCCAGGAACCAGCCGAAGCCGTACGAGACGGGGCGGCCCGGGAACAGGTTCTCGTCGCCGGGCTCGCGGGGCCAGTGCGGCTCGGAGCCGTCCGCGAGCCGCACCGGCGTAAAGACCTGCTTCGACTCGGCCACCGTCAACAGCGACCCCGTGCGCAGCGCCTCGTCCCACTTCGCGAGGTCCTCGAGGCACGAGTAGACCCCGCCGTCCCCGAGCGTCGCCGAAGTCGAGCTCTGGTCGGCCTCCATGAATCCTTCGGCAGTCCGGGCGTGGCCGAACGCACGCTCGGGCACCTCGTTCGTGCCGCGCACGAAGGCGAGCGTGCGCGTCATGCCGAGCGGATGGAAGATCCGCTCGCGCAGGACGTCGGGGAACGGCCGGCCCGCGGCACGCGCGGCGACCAGGCCGAGGACCACGTAGCCGGAGTTGCTGTAGGCCCAGGCACTGCCCGGCGCGAAGCGTGCCTCCGTCGCCTGCTTCAGCAGCCCGAGCACCTCGTCGTCGCGGATCTGGCGCTCGTGGGTCCAGCCGGGAGCGCCGCGCCTCTCGGCCTCGTCCATCAGCTGCTCGTAGTCGGGGAGCCCGGACGTGTGGGTCAGCAGGTGGCGGATCGTGATCGCCTGTCCGTACGGCGGGAAGCCAGGCAGGGCCTCGGTGAGCGGCTCGTCGTACCGCAGCCGCCCGTCGCGGACGAGCAGCACGATGGCGGCGGCGGTGAGGTGCTTGGTCACCGAAGCCAGCCGGAAGTCGGTTCGCAGGCCGATTGGAGCGCGCGTGCGCAGAACGCGGACGCCCTGCGCCTGCTCGAAGACGGTGCGGCCGCCGCGGCGCACGAGCACGGCGAGGCCCGGCTCGTGCGGGGCGACGAGATTCTGGAGGACAGCCGTGGTCTTCGTGCGGGCGACGGGCTCTGGGCCGACGCCAGGAGCAGCAGCAGCGCGAGCACGCGATCTAGCTGCGCCCGCGGTCAGCTTCTGGATGTTCGCGTAGCTCGTGCGCAGGCTGTCGAGCGGCGTGCTGCCGAGGCAGTAGTCCTGCTCGACGTTGTAGTACTGGACGCCGGCCGCAGGCGCGAGCTTGAAGAACGCGGCGTAGTCGATGGCGCCGTTGCCGACCTCCTTGAACGCCTCCTTCGGCGCCTTGGTCTCGTCGAACGACACCGGCGTGCCCTTGGCCTTGTCCTTCAGGTGGACGAGTGGCACGCGCCCCTTGTTTGCCGCGAGCATCGCCACGGGGTCCTGGCCCGCGATGCTGGCCCAGAAGGTGTCGAGCTCGAGGCTCAGATGGCTGGGCGACGTCTCCTTCAGCAGGACGTCGAGCGGCCGCACGCCGGAGATCGGCTCGTACTCGAACGAGTGCGCGTGGTAGGCGAGCGTGATGCCGGCCTTGCGGCAGGCCTCGCCCGCCTTGTCGAGCTGGGCGGCGACGCGGCGGTAAGCGTCGAGGCCGCCGCGCTCGGCCTTCTGCAGGTACGTGACGACGAGGTACTGGAGGCCGCGCTCCTTCGCCTCGAGGATCGCCGTGTCGAGCGTGTAGCCCTCGGGCAGGAGATCGCGATCGCCGCCTGTCGCCCAGGCCTGCCGATTGCCCGTGACGAGGTAGGTGGGCAGGTAGGCGCTGACCTGCCGGAGGCCCGCCGCCTTCACGGCCGGCGCGAGCGATGGAACGAGCGCGCCCTCGACGTAGCGATAGCCCATCTTCGCGATGGCTTCGAGCGTCGGCGCCGGGTCCTTCATCATGTCGCGCACCGTGTAGAGCGCGACGCCCGTCCGGTCGAGGATCGAGCCCGGAGCGGCAGTCGCCTGGGCGAGCGCGCGAGCCGTGCCGGCCGCGCCGCAGGCTGCGAGCAGGGACGTCTGCAGGAACGAGCGTCGGCTGGCTTCGGTCATGTCCCTGGTCTCCTGAATCCGACCGATGCTATCCCGTGTCGCGCGACTCTCGCTAGAATGGCCATTGGCGATCCCAAAGAAACCAGAGCGCTGAGGTGAGCACATGGCCACGATTGCGGCGGTGACTCGGGACGGAGGTGCGCTGCAGCTCGACGCGGCGCAGGTGCAGGCGCTGCGCGGAGCGATCCGCGGCCCGGTGCTGGTGGCCGGCGATCCCGGCTACGACGAGACGCGCGCGATCTGGAACGCGATGATCGACCGGCGGCCGGCGGCTGATCGCCCGCTGCATCGGCACCGCCGACGTGCTCGCCTGCGTGCGCTTCGCGCGCGAGCACTCGCTGGCGGTGTCCATGCGCGGGGGCGGTCACAACATCGCGGGGCTCGCCCTGGCCGAAGGCGGCCTGCTGATCGACCTCTCGCTGATGCGCGGCGTGTTCGTCGATCCCGCCGCGCGGATCGCGCGGGCGCAGGCCGGCTGCCTGCTCGGGGACGTGGATCGCGAGACGCAGCTGCACGGGCTCGCCGCGGTGCTGGGCTTCGTGTCGGCCACGGGCGTCGCGGGGCTCACGCTGGGCGGCGGCTTCGGCTACGTCTCGCGCCGCTTCGGCTGGACGAGCGACAACGTCCGCTCGATGGACCTCGTGACGGCGGACGGCCGCCTCGTGCGCGCGAGCGAGAACGAGCACCCGGACCTCTTCTGGGGCCTGCGCGGCGGCGGCGGCAACTTCGGCGTGGTGACGGCGATCGACTTCGAGCTCCACCCGCTCGGCCCCGAGATCGTCGGCGGGCCGGTCGCGTGGCGCGCCGAGTCCGCGCCGGAGGTGCTCGAGGCCTTCCGGAAGCACGCGAACGACGCGCCGCCCGAGCTGTCGCTCGTCGCGGTGATGCGCAAGGCGCCGCCGGCGCCCTGGCTATCGACAAGAGCGCGCACGGACAGCCGATCGTCATGCTGCTCGCGTGCTACACGGGGAAGCTCGAGGAGGGCGAGAAGCTCCTGGCGCCGCTCAAGGCGCTCGGCAAGCCGGTCGGCGACCTGCTGCAGCGCCGGCCGTACGTCACGCTGCAGAGCCTGCTCGACGCGACCCAGCCGAAGGGCCGCCGCTACTACTGGAAGTCGGAGTACCTGCCCGGGATCGAGCCCGAGCTGCTGCGCGAAGCAGCGCGAGCACGCCGAGCGCATCCTGTCGCCGCACTCCGCCGTGATCGTGTTCCAGCTCGGCGGGGCGATCGCCAACCGCCGCGTCGATCACTCCGCGGTCGGCAACCGGGACGCCGCCGCCGTGCTCAACATCACCGCCTCCTGGGAGAAGCCCGAGGACGACGCCGCCAACCTCGAGTGGGCGCGCTCGAGCTGGCGCGACATGAAGCGCTTCTCGACCGGCGGCACCTACGTCAACTTCCTGACCGAGGAAGAGACGGGCGAGCGCATCGCCGCCGCCTACGGCAAGAACCTGTCGCGTCTCGCCGAGATCAAGGCGCGCTGGGACCCCGACAACGTGTTCCGGACGAACAAGAACATCGCGCCGTCCGGCCGCGGCTGAAGCGAAGGGTCGCGGGCTCTACTGCGACAGCTCCTTGACGAGCCGGTAGAGGAACTCCTGCGACTCGTAGAACTCGCGCACCCCGACGCGCTCGTCGCGTCCGTGGAAGCGGATGTCCGCGACGTCGAAGAAGAGCCCCTGTACGCCGTAGGTCGGGATGCCCGCCGCGCGCAGCATGCGGCCGTCCGTCCCTCCCATCACCATGTACGGCAGCGTGACGACGCCCGGCCAGAACGCGGACGTGAGCCGCTGCGCCGCGCCGAGCACGTCGTCGCGCATCGGCGACATCGGGCTCGCGCCGTTGGCGTTCGTGACGAAACCACGACCTTCTCGTCGGCCACGGCCTTGCGCAGCGCCGCCTCGACCTGCTCCGGCGTCTGTCGGGCAGGATGCGGCAGTTGACGCGCGCGCCCGCGGTCTGGGGCAGCGCGTTCTCGGCGTGGCCTCCGTCGAGGCCGGTCGCGACGCACGTCGTGCGCAGGACCGCGTTCCACTGGGGCGAAGCCGCCGCCACGGCGCGTTGTGCTCCGAGATCTCCGGCCGCGGCCTTGCGTAGCTGCGTCGCGATGGGCTCGGGTTGCTGCTCGGCGATCGCCTTCAGGTAGTCGCGGGTGACTTCGTTGAGCCGCAGCGGGAACTCGTAGGCCGCTACTCGTCCGAGCGCTGCCGCGAGGCGGTAGATGGCGTTCTCCGCGACCGGCATCGAGCTGTGGCCCCCGGGGTTGCGCACCTCGAGCCGGAAGGTCGCCGAGTGCTTCTCGGCGACCTGGACGAGATTGGCCAGCCGCTTTCCGTCCCGCATCTCGCCCCAGCCGCCCTCGTTGAGGCACAGCTCGGCGTCGATCAGCTCCCGCCGGTTCGCGAGCAGCCAGGCGACTCCGTTGTAGGGGCCGCCGCCTTCTTCGTCCGCGGTCAACGCCAGGACGAGATCGCGCGACGGACGAAAGCCCTCCCGCTTCAGGCGGATCAGGCTCGCGACCCAGATCGCCGCCTGCGCCTTGTCGTCGCCGGTCCCGCGGCCGTAGAAGTAGCCGTCCTTCTCCAGCAATCTGAACGGGTCGACGCTCCAGTCCTCGCGTCGGGCTTCGACGACGTCGAGGTGGGCGAGCAGCAGGAGCGGCCGCGCCTTGCCGGTGCCGCGGTAGCGGGCGACCAGGTTGCCCTTGTGGTCGGCGGCTCCGAGCACCGCGACGTCGTCCGCCGCGAAGCCGGCGTCCAGCAGACGCCGCGCCATGGCTCTGGCGGCGGGCGTCGTCTGGCCCGTGCTGTAGCTCGTGTTCGAGTTCACGAGCTCTTCGTAGATCGAGCGCACGAGCTTCTGTTCCGGCTCGGGGGCGAAGGTTCCCGTGGAGACGTTGGCGGCCAGGAGTGCGAGGAGGAGCATGCAGGATTCTGTCTCATTCAGCCTCGTGAACAAGCATGCGCGCGGGGGTCGCTGCTCAGCCGAAACTCAGCGCACCGGCGCTCACTTTTCGCAACCCACGTTCGAGTCCGCGCGTCTCACCGACAACGGAGTCGCAGCGTCGCTGCCTGCGGCCTGGGGGAGGGAGGTCACGGTGTCGCCACGCGCCGCTTTTGCCGTCCTGAGCCTCGCAGCCGCGCCGCTCGCCGCCGAGGTCGACAGCGCGCCGCCCGTTCCGGTCCTTCATCTCGTCTGGGTCGATCCGACCGACGTCGCGACCGGCAGCGAGCTCGTGGCGCGCGCCGAGGCGGAGACGCTGCTCTCCCGCATGGGAGTGACCGTCTCGTGGCGGCGCGGCACTCCCGGCGAGCAGATGCAGAGGGGCGAGCTCTGGGTGATTCTCGTCGGCGAGAGCCCGGAGTCGCGTTCGGACTCGGTCGTGCTGGGTGCCACCAAGCGTGGCGCGGTCTGTCCGGCCATCTGGGTGCGCGTCCCCAACATACGCCGGGCCCTCGGCGCTCCGCGGGGGCCGTCGCTCTTCGGGCTCGCCGGGTTCGAGCGGCGCCTCGTCTCCGTCGCGATCGGGCGCGTCATCGCACACGAGGTCGTGCACGCCGTCGCGCCGTCGGTCCCGCACGGGACCGGCCTGACGGCGGCGAATCTCACGCGCAGCCAGCTCCGAGCCCCGACGATCGCCATCGAGGCCGAGGTGGCGCTGGCCGTCCAGGCGTCGCTGCGGGGCAGCCCCGTCTTCGCGCCGGCGGCAACCGGGGTGCTGGCCGCGCAAGCCGAGGTGCCGGACAAGGACCGCTGAAGACGCGCCGGCGTCGGACCGCGCCGTCCGTGGTAGCGTGGCGGCGGCATGATCGGTCGCCGGCTCGGCCACTTCGAGATCACGGGTGCGATCGGCGCAGGCGGGATGGGAGTCGTCTACAGGGCCACCGACCTGAAGCTGCAGCGCACGGTGGCCCTCAAGCTGCTGCCTCCCGAGGTGGCGGCCGACCGCGATCGGCGGAGCCGCTTCGAGCGCGAGGCGCGCGCCGCGTCGGCGCTCAACCATCCGAACATCGTCACCGTCCACGAGATCGACAGCGCCGACGGCGTCGACTTCATCGCGATGGAGCTCGTCGAGGGCGAGACGCTCGACGCCGCGATCGAGCGCGGCCTGGCGGTGGACCAGGCGCTCGGCTACGCGGCGCAGATCGGCGAGGCGCTCGCGGCCGCGCACGCCGCGGGCATCGTGCACCGCGACCTCAAGCCTCGCAACGTGATCGTGAAGCCGGGAGGCCAGGTCAAGGTGCTGGACTTCGGCCTGGCCAAGCGGGTGGGTGGCGGCCTCGTCGACAGCCATGCGCCGACGGCGAGCGCCGAGCCCTAGTCCGCGGTCGGTTCCGTGGCCGGAACGGTCGCGTACATGTCGCCGGAGCAGGCGGAAGGCAAGCCGCTCGACGCGCGCAGCGACATCTTCTCGTTCGGCATCGTGCTCTACGAGATGCTGACCGGCCGGCGGCCGTTCGCGGGCAGACAGCGAGGCGCAGGTGCTGAGCGCGATCCTGCGCGACACGCCCCCACCCGCTCGGTCGCTTCGCAAGGAGCTGCCCGAGGAGCTCGATCGCATCCTGGCCAAGGCGCTCGAGAAGGACGTCGAGTACCGCTACCAGCACGTCGCGGACGTCGTCGCGGACCTGAAGCGCGTCCAGCGCGAGACGGGCGCAGCCGCCGTACGGCCGCGGCCCGCGGCCTCCCGCCTGCGCGTCGCCTGGATCCTGGGCCTGGCGGCGGCGATCGCGATCGGCGCGCTCGTCGGCACGCCGCGCGTGGACGAGGCGCAGCGGGCCGCTCCAGTTCCAGCCTGCTCTCGACGTTCCCCGGCTCGCATCGCGCGCCCAGCCTGTCGCCCGACGGCCGCATGGTGGCGTTCGTCGACGACGCGCACGAGACGTCGCAGATCTGGGTCAAGCCGCTGGGCGAGGGCGATCCCGTCCAGATCACCTCGGGCGAGCCGTCCGCTGGCAATCCGCGCTGGTCGCCGAAGGGAGACCAGATCGTCTTCGAGCGCAGCCGGAAGGGGATCTGGTCGGTCCCTCCGCTCGGGGGGGCGGCGCGCCAGATCCTCGAGCGCGGGACGTGTGCGAGCTTCTTCCCCGATGGCGAGCGCCTCGTCTTCGATCGCGGACCGCAGCTCTGGACCGCGCGGGTCGACGGCAGCGACGCGCGCCCGGTGGAGGGTGTGCCAGACAACTTCTACTCCTTCTACCTGAACCACTGCGCCACGGTGTCACCCGACGGGCAGTGGCTGGCCTACTTCCAGCCGGAGTCGGGACACCACGGAGACTTCTGGCTGATTCCTGCTGCGGGGGGGACGCCGCGGCGATTGACGTCGGACGTGAGCACCGGCGGCGGCGTCGTCTTCTCGCGCGACGGGCGCTCGGTGATCGTCTCGTCGTCGCGCGCGGGAAGCCAGACGCTCTGGCGCATCCCGATCGACGGCGGGGCGCCGGAGCCGGTCACGACGGGCGCCGGGGAGGACGTCGAGCCGGTGCTGTCGGCGGACGGCCGCACGCTCGTCTACAGCAACGCCCGAAGCTCGCACGCGATCATGCTGCTCGACACGCGCTCGGGCGCCACCCGAGAGGTCGCTGGTGCGCCGCGCGCACACGAACGGACCGGTGTTCTCGCGCGACGGCGCCCGTATCGCGTTCTTCTCCTTCACGCAGGAGAACGAGCAGATCTTCACGATCGGAACCGACGGCCGCGACCTGCGACAGGTGACGCGCGGCCTGCCGGGCCTGTACATCATGCCGCGCTTCTCCCCCGACGGGGCCCTCCTCTATTACTTCACCGACGCCCCGCCGTCGTTCCGGCGCGTGGCGGCGAGCGGCGGCCGCCCCGAGACGGTGGTCGACGGCTGGCGCTGGGGCAGCGTCTTCGGCGCCGTGATTCGATCCCGACGGCCAGCGCGTCGCCTACTCGGAGCGGGTGAAGGGCACGGCGACCGCCCGCATCCGCGACCTCGCGACCGGCCAGCAGCAGCCGCTCGCAGAACCGATCGGCGTCGTCTCCTGGAGCCGCGACGGACGTTCCGTCCTCGGCAGCCGGGACAGCCAGCGTGGTCCGATGCCCGGCGGACGGCAGTCCCTGCGAGACGCTCGCAGACGGCTCCAACCCGATCGAATCCGCAGACGGCTCGTCGGATCTTCTTCTTCCGGAACGGGCCGGCCGCTCGACGACCGGACGCTGCGCTCGGGCGAGGTCTGGGTGATGAGCGCCCAGGGCAAGGATCCGCGGCGCGTCGCGATTCTCGAGCCTCAATCGAGCCTCGCCACGCCGTTCGACGTGTCGATCCGCGACGAGATCGTCTGGGTGCAGTTCCGGCGCGGCAAGGAGGAGCTGTGGCAGGCGCAGCTCCCGGCCGGTTTCTAGATCACAATCTCGCCCATGGGATCCCCGCTCGCCCCGTCCGCCGGACAGAAGCGCCTCGACGCGATCGACGCCGTGCGCGGGGCTGTGATGGTCCTGATGCTGCTCGACCACACGCGGGACTTCACGCACGCGACCGGCTTCCAGGGCGACCCGCTCAATCCCGCGACCACGACGCCGCTGCTCTATCTCACGCGCTGGATCACGCACCTCTGCGCCCCGACCTTCGTCTTCCTGGCGGGGCTCGGAGCCGGGCTGATGCGGCTGCGCGGTCAAACCGATCTCGGAGCTCGCGCATTTCCTGTGGACGCGAGGCCTCTGGCTCGTGTTCCTGGAATTCACCGTCATTCGAATGCTCATCACGTTCAACGTTCACCCGTCGATGCTGGGCTTCCTGCAGGTGATCTGGGTGATCGGGATCGGGATGATCGTGCTCTCGGCCCTGGTGCGGCTGCCGTCGCGAGCGGTGCTCGCGCTTCGGCGCTGTGATCGTCGCCGGCCACAACCTGCTGGACGCCGTCCAGGTACAGCCGTGGATGGGCCCCGACACGCCCGTGCCGAGCGCGCTCGGCAAGCTGTGGATGGTCTTGCACCAGGGCGGCGTCTTCCCGATCGCCGGCTTTCCGAGCCCGATCGTGCTGGCGATCTATCCCCTCCTTCCCTGGATCGGCGTGATCGCGATGGGCTACGGCTTCTCCGAGATCTACGGCTGGCCCGCGGAGCGGCGCCGCCGGCTGCTGATCGGGCTCGGCGTGGGGATGGCGGCCGCGTTCCTGGTCCTGCGATACGCGAACGGCTACGGCGACCCGCTGCACTGGTCGCCGCAGGGCGACGCGGTGAAGACGGCCATGTCGTTCTTCAACGTGCAGAAGTACGGGCCGTCGCTGCTCTTCGTGCTGGTGACGCTCGCCCCGGCGATGCTGTGCCCTGGGTCTCCTCGACGGGCGGACGCTCGGCTCCGGGCTCGGCGGCGTGCTCGTGACCTTCGGCCGCGTCCCGCTCTTCTTCTATGGCCTGCAGTGGCTCTCGGCGCACGTCTCGGGCATCGTCGTGGCGGCGATCCAGGGCAAGAGCCTCGCGCCCTTCTTCATGAACTTCGTCCAGATCTTCATGATGCCGCAGCCGCCGGACATCGGCGGGCCGCTCTGGGTCACGCACCTGTGCTGGATCGTCGGCACCGTGGTGCTCTATTTCCCCTGCCGCTGGTTCGCGCGCGTGAAGGCCACGCGGCGCGAGTGGTGGCTGAGCTATCTGTAGGAGCCACGCAGGCATGAAGGCCCTCGTCTACGTCGGCCCGGAGCGGATGGAGATCCAGTCCGTTCCCGACCCCTCGCCCCGCGAGGGCGAGGTGCTGCTCGGCGTGTCGGCGGCCGGCGTGTGCGGGTCGGACCTCCACGGCTTCCTCGGCCACAGCGAGCGCCGCAAGCCGGGGCTCGTGATGGGGCACGAGGCGGTGGCCACGTGCTCGAGCTGCACTCGAGCGTGAGCGGATGGCGCAAGGGCCAGCGGGTCTCCTTCAACCCGCTCGTCACCTGCGGCCGCTGCCGCGCCTGCCTCGACGGCCGGCAGAACCTCTGCCCGACCTGGTGGCTCTTCGGCATGGACCGCGTCCAGGGCACGTACGCGGAGCGCGTGGCGGTGCCGGCGCGCCAGCTGACGTCGCTGTCCGACGGCCTCACCGAGGAGGAAGCGGTGCTGGCCGAGCCGATGGCGGTGGTGATCCACGCGTTCCGCGTCGGGCTCGCGGGAACGCCGCGCGCGCTCGCGATCGTCGGCGGCGGGGCGATCGGGAGCCTTTCGCTGATCCTCGCGAAGCTCCGCGGCGTGCCGAAGGTGTGCGTGATCGACGTGAACGACGCGCGGCTCGAGGCCGCGAAGCGGGTCGGCGCCGATCTCACGATCCACGCGAAGCGCGAGGACGCGAAGGCGATCGTGCGCGAGTGGTCGGGCGGGGGAGCCGACGCCGTGATCGAGGCCGTCGGCACCGAGGCCACGCGCCGCACGGCGGTGGCGGTCGCGGCCAAGGGCGCCCGTCTCGTGATGCTGGGCCTCGCCGAGAACGACTCGCCGCTGCCGTGGATCGAGATCACCCGCAACGAGCAGGCGCTCTTCACCTCCTTCGCCTACGCGCCGCGCGACTTCCTCGACTCGCTGGAGCTGCTCGAGTCGCGCCGCGTGGACATCCGCGCCTTCACCGAGACCCGCCCGCTCGACGACGGCCAGGCCGGCTTCCTCAAGATGGTGCGCGACCCTGGCGCGACGCTGAAGCTGCTGCTGAAGCCCTGAGAGCGGTCAGCGTCCGGCGGGGCGCCGCCGGTGCGCGGACGTCGATGCGCAACGCGAACGCCTGCTCGCTGGCGGGCGCCTTCGGCAGCTCGACGTGGAGGCCGTCCGCGTCCCGACGCCAGCGCACGCGCCGCCTTCGAGCCGACGAGCTCGACGCTGCGGACGTCGCCCTTCAGGGCCGGCTGTGACTTGCCCAGCGACCGGATCACGACCTTCCCATCGGCCGGCCGCGCCAGCACGATCGCGTAGACCTTGCCGTCGCGCGTCGTGAAGCGGACGTCGCTCGCGGTGAAGGGCTTGCGCTTGGTGTCGCTGAAGGGGCCCTCCGCGACCTCGGTCGGTCCCTCGCCGAAGACCGCGAACGGCCGCGTGCCGTAGATCGCCTCGCCGTTCACCGAAAGCCAGGCGCCGATCTCGCGCAGCATGGCCTGCTCGGGCTCGGGGATCGTGCCGTCCGGTCGCGGCCCGATGTTGAGCAGCAGGCTGCCGTTCTTGCTCACGATGTCGACGAGGTCGTCGACGATCGAGTCGACGTCCTTGTACTGCTGGTTCGCGACGTAGCCCCAGGAGTTCTTCGAGACCGAGGTGTCGTTCTGCCAGAACAGCGGGCGCAGCGTGGCGAGCTGGCCGCGCTCGACGTCGAGCACGCCGGCCGTGTCGGGGAAGGAGTCGCCCCCGTGCTTCTTGTAGTTGATGGCGACGCCCTTCCGCCATTCGGCGCCGCGGTTGTAGTAGTAGGCCGCGAAGCGCTGCAGGTGGCCGTGGACCGCGGGCTGCGCGATCCACCAGTCGAACCAGACGAGCTGCGGCTGGTACTTGTCCACGAGCTCGGCCGTCCGCGCGAGCCAATCGTCGAGGAACTCCTTCGTGGGCGGGGTCTCGCCCTTCTCGGAGCGCTCGCGATCCTGGGCCGGGCCGTAGAGGCCGGCGAAGCGGCGGTCGCGCACGTCCGAGTCGAGCTTCATCCCGCCGCCGTAGAACCACCAGTTCTCGACGCGGTGGGACGACACGCCGAGCACGAGCCCCTCGCCCCTGACCGCTTGCGCGAGCTCGCCCACGATGTCCTTCTTCGGTCCCATCTTCGCCGCGCACCAGTCGGTGAAGCTGCAGTCGTACATCGGGAAGCCGTCGTGGTGCTCGGCGACCGGCACCACGTAGCGCGCTCCCGACTCCTTGAAGAGGCGTGCCCAGGCGCGCGCGTCGAACTTCTCCGCCTTGAAGAGCGGGATGAAGTCCTTGTAGCCGAAAGTCCAGGGCGGGCCGAAGGTCTCGACGTGGTGCCGGAACGTCTTGTCCTCCGGCCGGTACATGTTCCGCGGGTACCACTCGTTGCCGAACCCGGGGACCGAGTAGACGCCCCAGTGGATGAAGATCCCGAACTTGCCGTCCTGGTACCACTGCGGCACCTGGAACTTCTCGAGCGACGCCCACTGCGGCTCGAACGGACCTTTGGCCACCACCGCGTCGACCTTCTGCACGGCCTCGGCGACGCGCGGGTCCTGCGCGCGAGCCGGCAGCGAAGAGGCGGCGACGAGCAGGACGGGGACGAGGGCTCTCGTGTATCGCATGTCGGGGGCTCCAGCCTAAAGCGGCAGCCAGGTGCCGAGGTCCATCTGCTTCGCGCGCCGCAGCACCTCGGGTGCGACGGCCATGTCGTCGAGCGCGAGGCCGAGATTCATCGCCAGCGTGCGCTCCGATGTCGACTGGCGGCCCGGCTTGCGTCCGGTGACGAGCTCGCCGAGGTCGGCGTACGGGTCGGGCGTCTTCTGGAAGTAGCCCGTCCC
Organism: uncultured Acidobacteriota bacterium; assembly: GCA_963744315.1. Taxonomy (GTDB): domain Bacteria; phylum Acidobacteriota; class Vicinamibacteria; order Fen-336; family Fen-336; genus DATBSL01. The sequence continues at coordinate 161,827 of CAVUTB010000019.1, read as the reverse complement.
CTTCACGTAGCGGAACTGGGCGTGGTCGTCGGTGGCGATCCGGTCCATCTGCGCGAGCGCGGGACCGCTCCAGTACGAGTCGTAGTCGACGGCCGAGCCGAAGGCGCCCTCGCGCAGCCAGTCGCGCTCGATCGTCGGCGCCGGCTCCTTCAGGATCGGGCCGGACGTGACGACGAGGTCGGCCGCCGCCACCGCCTGGCGCGGCTCGTCGACACCCACGATCTCGAGGCCGAGGCGCTCGGACATCTCGCGCACGTAGAGGTCCTGGCTCTCGCGCCGCCGGTCGTACGCGTAGACCTTGCGAAGCGGAAAGAGCGTCGCGAGGGCCGCGAGGTTCGTGCGGCCCTGGACGCCGCACGCGAGGATCCCCGCGACCGAGCTGTCCGGCCGCGCGAGGTAGCGCGCCGCGAGCGCCGTCGCCGCTCCGGTCCGGTACGCCGTGATCCACGTGGCGTCCATCACCGCGAGCGGCAGCCCCGTCTCGACGTCGTTCAGGATCAGCAGGCCGCTCACGTAGGGCAGCCCGCGCGCGGTGTTCTCGGGAAAGCCGGCCACCCACTTGAGGCCGGCCGACTGCATCCCCGGGATCGAGGCGGCCATCGCGTGCAGGAAGGCGTCGGGCCGCGGATGGATCCCCGGCTTGGGCGGCATCTCGACGCGGCCCTCGCCCTTCTCGCGGAAGGCGCGCTCGAGCAGGTCGATGATGGTCCGCAGGTCGAGGCCGACGCGCTCGACGTCGGCGCGCGACAGATAGAGGAGGCGCTGCTGCGGCATGGCCGGCGCGCTAGGGAAGCCGGTTGTACTTGCGGAGCGCGGCCAGCAGCCGGTCGACCGGCAGCGCGGTGACGCGCGCGCCGTCCGTGCCCGTCATCGTCTCGGCGGCGAGCAGCGCGTTGAGGATGGCCTCCTCGGTCGCCTGGATCGTCGCGGCGAAGAGCGGGCTGATGCGGTCGTTGGGCATCGCCTCGACGCGCACGTTCTCCTTGCTGCCGGCTGCGCCCGGGTTCGCGGTGGAGAAGGCGACGAAGATGTCGCCCGAGCTGTTGTTGCCGCGGCCGCCCATGCGCCCGATCCCGAGCGACGGCCGCGTCGCGATGCGCTTGAGCTGGTGCGGCAGCAGCGGCGCGTCGGTCGCCACCACGACGATGATCGAGCCCTGGTCGGCGTCGCGCGAGGGCCCCACGTCGGAGCAGCGCTTCATGCCGTCGCTGACGCGGCGCATCCGGGAGCGAGATGCACGGAAGCTGGTCGGGGATCTCCTCGCCCACCGGCACGCCGCCCACGCGGAGGTCGCGGCGCAGGCCGTAGTTGCACTGGACCAGCACGCCGACCGTGTAGCCGCCGTCCGCGGCGCTCAGCTTTCGCGACGCGGTGCCGATGCCGCCCTTGAAGCCGTGGCAGACCATCCCGGTGCCGCCGCCCACGTTGCCTTCCGCGACCGGCCCGCCGCGCGCGGCGTCGAGAGCCGCGATCGCGTGCTCCGCCTTGACGTGGAAGCCGTTGATGTCGTTGAGCACGCCGTCCCAGGTCTCGGCCACCACCGGCAGCCCCCACGGCTGCAGCCCCGGCCGCGACGCCTGCCACTGCAGGATCGCGTCGCGCACGACGCCGACGCTGTGGGTGTTCGTGATCGCGATCGGCCCCTCGAGGAAGCCGCTCTCCTGCAGCCACGTGGTGCCCGTCATCTCGCCGTTGCCGTTCAGCGTGAACCACGCGCCGAACACGGCATCGGCGCTCGCCCTGCCGCGCGGGTGGACCACGGTGACGCCGGTGCGGACGGGGCCCTTGCCGACGACCAGCCGCCCCTCGCCCGAGACGAGCGTCGTCTGGCCGACCTCGACGCCCGCGACGTCGGTGATCGCGTCGAGCGCGCCCGGCGTGCCGCCGATGAGCGGCACGAGCCCCAGCTCGCGCGCACGCTTCTTGTCCGCCGCCGCGCCTTCGGCCGCGAGCAGGGTGAGTGCCGACAGAACGAGAACGGCGCACGCCAGGCGACTCCAGGCGGTGGGGCGCGGCCGAGTCGGCGTCACGCGCCGGACTAGACCATCGGCCTCCCGCGCTGTCAAGACACGAGCGGCCGCGATCTGCTAGCGTCTGCTGCACGTGGTGAGCTTCGAGGACGTCCAGGCCGCTGCCGAGCGCCTCCAGGGGATCGCGCACCGGACGCCCGTCGCGACGTCGCGCACGCTCGACGAGCGGCTCGGGGCGAGCCTGTTCCTGAAGTGCGAGAACCTGCAGCGGATGGGCGCCTTCAAGTTCCGCGGCGCCTACAACGCCGTGGCGCGGCTCGAGCGCGCAGGAGCGCGCGCGCGGCGTGCTCACGTACTCGTCGGGCAACCACGCGCAGGCGACGGCGCTCGCCTGCCGGCTGCTCGGGGCGCAGGCGACGATCGTGATGCCGCAGAACGCGCCCCGGGCCAAGCGCTGCGCGACCGAGGGCTACGGCGCCCGGATCGTCGCCTACGATCCGGCGCGCGAGAAGCGCGAGGACGTCGCGGAGCGCCTGCGCGCGCGACGGCGATCCGGTGCTGATCCCGCCCTACGACCACGCCGACGTGATCGCGGGCCAGGGCACCGCGGCGCGCGAGCTGATCGAGGAGGCGGGTGCCATCGACCTGCTGCTCGTCCCGTGCGGCGGCGGGGGACTGCTCTCGGGATCGGCGCTCGCGGCGCGGGCGCTCGCGCCGTCCTGCCGCGTGGTGGGCGTGGAGCCCGAGCTCGCCGACGACGCCACGCGCTCGTTCCGCACCGGCACGCTCCAGACCGTGAGCAATCCGCCCACGATCGCCGACGGCGCGCGCACGCCGTCGCTCGGCACGCTGACCTTCCCGCTCGTGCGGGCCAACGTCGACGACATGACGACCGTCTCGGACGACGACCTGGTGCGCGCGATGCGCTTCGTGTTCGAGCGGCATGAAGCTCGTGGTCGAGCCGACGGGAGTGCTGGGGCTCGCGGCCGCGCTCAGCGGCCGCGTGGACGTGCGCGGCAAGCGCGTGGGAGTGATCCTGTCCGGCGGGAACGTCGACCTGTCCTACGCGCTCGAGCTCTTCGCGAGGGTGGACGGGGACTGAGCCGGCAGCGGGCTCAGCGGGCGTCCGGCATCTGGAAGATCCAGCGGTTGATGCTCGTCGTGTAGAGGTAGTCGAACTGGCGGTTGAACTCGTCGACCACCACCTTGCCGTCGGTGTCCTTGGTCTCGCTCCGGATCTTGAAGCGGATCTTGCCAGCCCATGGCTTGTCGGCGTCGTTCGGACGCTCCGTGATGTCGAGGCCCTCGACCGTCCAGGTGGCCTTCACGCGCAGCACGGGGTCGAGCTTCTCGCCGTCGGCCTTGAGCGAGTTCGCCTCCTGCTGCAGCGCGGCGGTCACGGCCTCTCGCGTCGGGCCCTTGAGCTTGCCCACGCCGCAGCCGGCGGTCGGCCACGACGAGCGCCAGCGCCCCCGCACCGAGCATCGACCAGAGTTTCATCGAGCCTCCGCGAGCTCCATGTTAGCGCGCCCGGCGGCTCAACGCTTCCGGACCGTGAAGGCGCCGGCCTTCGCTCCGGCCTCGAGCACCGCGAGCACGTCGGCGGGCGTCACCGCGCCGAAGTACCACTCGCCCCCCGAGAGCGCCTCGGCGGCGACGGCCTCGTAGACCTCCCAGGCGCTGCGGCGGCCGTCGGCGAAGTTCAGCGTCTCGAAGCGCATCATCGGGTGGAGTCGCGAGCCGGCGGATGCCATGCGCTCGAGCGCGTCCTCGAAGGCCGCGGCGTCGGCGAGCGGCACGAAGACCTTGTCCGCCATCTCGCGCTCGTCCTTCGCCAGGTCGACGTTCGGCAGGTTCTGTCCGGTGAGCGCCGTGTAGCCGCGCTCGAGCGCGTCGAGCTCGCTGCCGAGCTCGCCTTCGAGCCGGCGCGCGGCGCTCTGCAGCAGCTCGCCGGCGCGGCCGCGCCCCGCGAGGCGGCGCAGCGAGGCGAGCGCCGCCTGCTCCTTCGCGACCGACTGGCGCAGCAGGTTCCAGCCCGCGCGCCACGCCGCCGCGCGCGCGTCGGGAGCCGCCCGCAGCACGTGCGCGACGGCCGTTGCCGTGTCGGCCGCGAGCCGGGCGCGCCCGCGCGCGGCCACGTAGGCCGCGAGCCCCGCCACGTCGTCGTCCGCGAGCGTCGCGAAGTAGAGCGACACGGCCGCCACCACCACCGCGTTGCGCTCGAGCTGGGTGGCGTCGATGTTCTCGAGGTCGTCGCCGGTCGAGTGGATGTACTCGTCCGGCCAGTTGGTGAGGCTGGTGGCCGGGACGCCCACCTGGCGCGGCGTGAACGCGTGGTGGTCGGTCGAGTCGAAGTAGGGGACCATCTGCGCCGCGAACGGCTCGCGCGAGCCCTTGATGGCCGTGATCTCCTTCAGGTACGGCTGCGGGCTGGCCGGTGCCGCGATTGCTGAGAAACGACGTGTTGCCGTCGCGCACGGCCCCGAGCACGCTCTCCATCACGTCCTCGAGCGGGTGCGGCAGGCTCCACGGCAGCCGCGCGGCGTACTGCACGCGGCCGCCCCAGCTCTGGCGCGCGCCCACCATGTCCTGGTTGATGCCGACGAGCAGCTTCCTGGGCTCGTCGGGGTGCTCGCGGAAGTAGCGCGGCTGGCTCGCGAGCTCGTTGACCCACCAGAAGCGGATGTCGCGGCGCGGCCGCGGCAGCGTGCCGTCCTTGATCAGGCGCGCGAGCGCGCGGCCGATCTCGAGCAGGTTGGCGCAGCCGCTGCCGTCGTCGTTGGCCGAGGTCATCTCCTCCTGGATGTGCGCGGTCAGCACGATCTGCTGGTCGTGGATCTCGCTGCCGCGGATCCAGGCCTCGACCATCGCCTGCTCGGGCTTCTCGGGGTAGTCGGCCTCGATGTCGACCTTGACGCGCAGCGGCGTCCCGGCGGCCGCGAGCTGCTTCTGCAGCGAGAGCCCGCGCCGCGGCGAGATCATGACCGCGAAGCCGGCCGGGCGTGCCGTCCTTCACGCCCTCGACGCTCTTCGCCTCGTACGGCAGCTGGCCCCAGGCCACCTGGTCGGGGGCGTCGATCGCCTCCGGGCGGTTCGTCATCGACGACACGATCCCGAGCGCGCCGCGCTTCCACACCGCCTCGCGCACGACGGTCGCCAGGCTGCCGGAAGCGAGCACGACGCGCCCCTTGACCTCGCGGCCCGTGTAGTCCTTCTCCGCGGTGCCGGCGCCGACGTCGACGAGCTCCGCCGTGGCGTGCGTGGTGCGGCTGTGGTCCGCGATCCCGACGGCCACCTCGCCGTAGTCCGCGAGCTTCACGGGCTGCGGGTCGAGCAGCCACGCCTCGCCGCTCCGGCACGACCAGCCGTGGCCGTCCCACTTCTGGCGGATGAGAGCGACGTCCTCGAGCCCTGCGGCCGGCCGCCGCGCCGCGCAGGTACTCGGCCGCGGCGAAGAAGTCGCGGCTGCCTCCGGTGCGGTGGAAATGGCTGAGATGGCGCACGTGCTCGAACGAGCGGTCGCCGGAGATCTCGTTGACGAGCGCGCGCAGGCGGGCGTCCGGCAGGAAGGGCGAGCTCTGGGCGAGCGCGGCCGCGGGCGCGGCCAGGACGAGGACGGCGATCAGGGTGCGGGTTCGCAAGCGGATCCTCCTCGGTAGCAGTGCGGACGGGACGCTACTCTATACCGCGCGCGCGCCGCGGCCGTGGCAGCCGCGCGGCCTATTCGAAGGCCTTCCGCACTTCCTCGACCGCGTGGTCGAACGAGCTGTAGACCGCGACGCGGCCCTTGCGGTCGGTCCAGCCGGCACGCGCCATCGCGCGGAGCGGCTGCGACTGCACGCCGCCCAGCACCACCATCACGCCGGCGCGGTGCAGCCGCTCGAAGGCCGACTCGAGCCCGACGAGCCCGGTCGCGTCGAGCGCCGGGACGGAGCGCAGGTCGAGGATCACGAGGCGCACCCCCTTGTCCACCGACTGCAGCGCGGCCATCGCCTTCTGCGCCGCGCCGAAGAAGAGCGGGCCCGCGATCTCGTAGGCGACGACGCCCTTCGGCAGCTTGCGCGTGAGTCCCATCGGGTGCTCGTCCACCAGCCGCACCGACGAGACCTCGGCCATCCGCCGCATGAAGAGCAGCGCCGCCAGCACGACGCCGACCGAGACCGCGATCACCATGTCGAAGACCACCGTGAGCAGGAAGCAGGTGAGCAGCACGACCACGTCGCTGCGCGGCGCCACCTTCAGCACGTGCGCGAAGTGGTCGAGCTCGGCCATGTTCCAGGCGACGAAGAGCAGCAGCGCCGCGAGCGACGCCATCGGCAGCGTGCCGAGCAGCGGCGCCACCAGCACCACCGCCGCGAGCACGAAGAGCGCGTGCACGAACGCCGCGATCGGCGAGCGCGCGCCGGAGCGGATGTTGGTGGCGGTGCGCGCGATGGCGCCGGTGGCGGCGAAGCCGCCGAAGAACGGCGCGACCAGGTTGCCGATGCCCTGCGCCATCAGCTCGGCGTCGGGATCGTGCTTCCGGCCGGTCATGCCGTCGGCGACCACCGCCGAGAGCAGCGACTCGATCGCCCCGAGCATGGCGATCGCGAAGCCCGCCGGCAGCAGCTCGCGCACGAGCGCGAGCGAGAGGCCGATCGGGCGGCCGTCGGGCCCCGGGAGCGTCCACGGCAGGAGCGGCAGCGGCGGCAGCGGCGGGATGCCGCGGCCCACGCGGCCGTCCAGCACGTACTCGAAGCGGCTCGCGATCGTCGCGGCCTCGAAGCCGGGGACGAGCGCGCGCGCGAGGGCGGCGGCCGCGGCGCCGATCGCGAGCGCCGCGAGCGGCGCGGGGACGCGGCGGTCGATGCGCGGCCAGAGCGCCAGCGCGGCCAGCGTCACGAGCCCGATCGCGAGGTCGGGCAGGTGCAGCGACGGCGCCGCCAGCGCGATCGCCTGCACGCGCTCGACGAAGTGCTCCGGCATGTGGGCGATCTCGAGCCCGAGCAGGTCCTTGAGCTGCAGGGTGGCGATCACGACCGCGATGCCCGCGGTGAAGCCGGTGGTGACCGGGTACGGCACGAACTCGATCAGGCGGCCCATGCGCAGCACGCCCATCGCGAACAGCAGCAGGCCGGCCACGAGCGAGGCGAGCGCCAGCCCGCCGATGCCGAAGCGGTGCGAGATCGGCGAGAGGATCACGACGAAGGCGGCCGTGGGCCCCGACACCTGGAAGCGCGAGCCGCCCAGCAGCGGGATCAGGCCGCCGGCGACGATCGCGGTGTAGAGCCCGTGCTGGGGCGGCACGCCCGAGGCGATCGCGAGCGCCATCGACAGCGGCAACGCCACGATCCCGACCACCGCCCCGGCGAGCAGATCCGCGCGCAGCATCTTGCGCGAGTAGCCCTCGGCGATCACGTGGCGCAGCGCCGACGCGGGCCTCGGCCAGGGCGACGGCGGGGCGTCCTCGTGGCGCGTCAGGGGCATGGGGCCACCGGGAGGGCTTCGAGGACGCGGGCCGGGGAGAAGGGCAGCGCGCGCAGCCGGCTCGCGGTCGCGCGGGCGATCGCGTTGGCGAGCGCGGCGAGCGCCGCACGCGCCGCCGCCTCGCCGTGGGCCGCGGCGGCGAAGGCCGACAGCGGATCGCCGAGCGGCACGAAGCTCACCGCGAACGGCGGCGCGTCGACCGCGGCGACGGATGGCATCCGCCGCAGCGACGTCTCCAGCGGCCGGCCGGCGTCGTCGAACGTCGTCCCTGCCGCGAGCGCCTGCTCGAGCGCCGAGAGCAGCGCACCCTCGACCAGCCCGGTCGCCGGGCGGGCGTCCGCGAAGGGTCCGCCCGCCACGACCGCCTGCAGCCGCCGCACGTGGACGGCGCCCGTCTCGACGTCCACCGCCACGTCCGCGACTGCCGCGGCCAGCGAGTGGGCCGCCTCCGATTCGATGGGCGTCGCGGTGACGGCCAGCGGCTGGCCGACCCGCAGCGCCGCCGCGCCGATCTCGCCGAAGCTGACGGCGCGGCCGTTGCCGTCCAGGACCTTGCCGTCGGCGAGTGTCGCCTGCGCCAGAGGCACGCCCAGCACGGCCGCGCCCGCGGTTCGGATCCGCTCGAGCGCGAGGGCGGCGACCTGCTCGACGGCACGCCCCGCCGCGCCGCTCGCCTTGGCCTCGTCGCTCGCGAGGTAGGGAGCCGAGTCGGTGTCGGCCGCGACGCACACGACGCTGCGCGCCGGGACGCCGAGGATCGCCGCGGCCGCCTGGGCATAGGCGAGCTCGTCGGCGCTGCCCGCGACCGAGGGCTCGGCGGCGAGCGTGAACGAGCCGTCGTCGAGCAGGCGCAGCGCCGCCGAGCCGCCGCGGCTGCCTTCGCCGTGAGCGCGCCGGGCGACGGCGAGCCCGCGCCCGTCCCGCAGCGGCGGAGAGGAAGCGGCCCGTCGGCCGGCTGCGAGGGCGCCTGGCGCAGCAGCTCGAGGATCGCGCGGGCGTCGTCGGCTCCTGCAGGCTCGCCGAGCTCGGCGAGCGCCCGCGCGCCCGGGTCGCCGGGCCGCCGCAGGTGCGCGCGGCGCAGCGCGGCGGGATCGCTGCGAGCCCGCAGCGCCGCCTCGTCGAGCGCGCACTCGAGCGCGAAGGCGAGGGCGCCGTCGGATCCGCGCGGCGCCCTCGCGGGCGGCCGGTTGGTGCGCACGGCCACCGCGCTGTAGCGCAGGTGGGGGATCTGGTAGAGGCCGAGCGCATGGCGCCCCGCCGAGCGCAGCAAGCCTTCCGCGCGGTCGCCGTCGGCGCCCAGATCGACGAGCAGGGAGGCGTCGAGTGCTATGACCCGGCCGCGCGTCAGCCCGAGCCGCAGCCGCACGCGCTGGGCCGGGCGGCCCGCGGCGGTGGCGGCGGCCTCTTCGCCGCCGAGCGCGAGGTGCGCGGGCCGACCGGTGCGCAGCGTCACCAGGGCGCAGACGTCCTCGACGACCAGGTCCGCGCGGCCGAGCGAGCCGCCGGCGACGAGCGGACGCTCGACGCGGATGCGCGCCGCGGGCACGCCCAGCCGCTCGGCGAGCGCGCCGCGCACGCGGAAGGGGGACTCCGCGGAGGTGCGGACGACGAGCCGCTGGTCCTCGTCGAGCCAGGTGAAGACGACCGGCACCTCGAGCGAGGCTGGCCGGCGAGAAGGGGAGCGACCACTCGCCCTCGACGACCGTCTCGGCCGAAGCCAACGCCTCGTCCACGTCGCCTTCGGTCACGGAGGCGCGGGCCGTGACGCGCGAGTCGTCCTGCGCGGCTCGCTCCGCGTCGAGCGCGGCCGGCAACGGCTCGAGCTCGAGCTCGACGAGCTCCAGCGCGCGGCGCGCGAGCTCGGGCTCCTCGGCCGCCGCGACCGCGAGGCGGTCACCGACGAAATGGACGACCTCGGAAAGCGCCTGCGGCGCGTCCGCGCACGTCAGCACCTCGACGACCCCCGGCAGCGCGCGCGCGGCGGCCGTGGTGGCGCGGACCACGCGCGCGTGCGCGCTCGGCGAGCGGCGCAGCGCGAGATGCAGCGTCCCGGGCTGCGCGTGGTCGCCGGCGAACGCGGACTGGCCGGTGGCGCGGCGCATGCTCACGGCCGCTCCGGCGCGACCTGGGCCATCACGGCGGCGACGGGGCCGGCGTAGCCGGTGCAGCGGCAGAGGCCGGCGAGCGCGTCGCGCACGTCGGCCTCGCTCGGCTGCGGGACCGCGTCGAGCAGCACGCGCGCGGCGAGCACGTGGCTCGGAGCGCAGAAGCCGCAGGGCGAGGCGGAAGCCTCGGCGAACGCGGCCTGCAGCGGATGCGGCCGCTCGGCCGTCCCGAGCCCCTCGACGGTGACGACGCTGCGGCCCTGGGCGCGGACCGCGAGCGTGAGGCAGGACGCGACCAGGCGGCCGTCGAGCAGCACCGCGCAGGCGCCGCAGCGGCCGCCGCCGCAGCCGGCCTTCACGCTCCAGAGCCCGGCCCCGCGCAGCAGCTCCGCGAGCGTCGTGCGCGCCTCGGCCTCGGCGCGCAGCGGGCGGCCGTTCACCGCCAGCTCGAGCCGCCCCGACGTGAAGTTCGGCATCGGAGCCGGCAGCCGCAGCGTGGGATTCGCCCTCACGCGCGGCGGCGCGATCGGCACGCGCTGCTTGCCGCGCTCGAGCGCCGCTCTGAGCGCGCGCAGCGTCAGGGCGCGCGCCATCCGGCGTCTCACCGAAGCGCTCGCGACCGCGTCGTCGCGGAACGCCGCGTGGCTCGCCACGATCTCGGCCGCCGCCTCGAGCACGTCCGGCTCGCCCGCCGTGCGCTCGAGCTTCGCCTCGGCGTCGATCACGCGCGCCGGCGGTCCGGCGAGGCCGGTCACCGCGAGCCGCACGCGCGCCAGCTTGTCGCCGGACATGGTCGTGGTCGCCGCGACCGCGACGATCGGCGGCAGCGAGGGCAGCGCCGCCACGCGCTCGAGCGAGGCCCCGTCGGGGGCGCCCGGGATCAGGACGGCGCGCAGCACGCCGCCGCCGCGCAGGTCCTTGTCGGCCCCGCTCAGGAAGCGCAGCGCGGGGCTCTCGCGCGGCTCGTCGGGATGGGCCACCAGGAAGACCGCGTTCAGCACCAGCAGGGCGGCGACGAGCTCGGAGTCGGGGTCCGCCGCGATCGCTTCGCCGCCGACCGTGGCCATCCCGCGGAGGATCCGCGACGGCAGCGCCAGCCGGCTGGCGAGCGGCAGCAGGCCTGCCGAGAGGGCGTGCGCGGCGGGGGCGCCGGCGAGGTCGAGCACCGGCGTGACGGCGCCGATCAGCAGGTCCTCGTCCTCGACCCTGACCCCGGAGAGGCCGAGCCCGATCAGGTCGACCACGTTCGGGACCACGGCCTCGCTGGCCAGGACGCGCGTGCCTCCGCCCAGGAGCGATGCGCCCTGGGCCGCCAGGTCCTGCGCCTCTTCGATCCGCGTGGGCCGGTGATAGCTTCGAATGCCGCGTGCCAGCACGCGTCGCCCCTCCCCGCGCGCCCTCCGGGAAACCGATCCAGAAGCAGGAACGTTTCCCGGTTCTGGACGGCATCCGGTCTGAGGGCCGCGCGGACAAGTCTAATATCCATAATGAGTTATCGCAAACGCTTGCGGCCTTCGGCCGCTGGTATCGCCCTTGCCATTACTGACGGCGAGAGCTGGTGCGGCTTCCCTCCGTCGGCCGGCACAGTGGAGGTATTGATCTTGAGACGCGTCCTGGTTTCGTTGCTTCTCGTTGCGGGCCTGGCGATCGTGGCGACTCCCTCGCCGGCCAGCACGCCGTTCCGTGTCATCGTCCACCACGAGGTGAAGGGCGCGAAGATCTCGCGCTCGGTGCTGTCCTCGATCTTCCTGAAGCAGGCCCCGAAGTGGGGCGACGGGAGTGCCATCGCTCCGGTCGACCAGTCGGTGCGCTCGGACGTGCGCCGTACCTTCTCGGGCGACGTGCTGCTGCAGGGGATCGCGGAGGTCCAGATCTACTGGCAGCGCCGGATGTCCTCGGGCGTGACTCCGCCGCCGGTCAAGATCTCGGACGAGGACGTGGTCGCGTTCGTGGGCTCGACGCCGGGCGCGATCGGCTACGTGTCCGCGACCATAGCGCTTCCGGAGACGGTCAAGACGATCGAGCTCGCGGACTGACGAAAGCTCATCCCTCCCGAGTCCCGGCGGTCGGTTCGTCCCGGCCGCCGGGATTCGTGTTTTCGGGGCTGGTAGAGTCACTCCACGCACGAGAGGAGCTCGCCATGCACGACCGGCGTCGGGGACGCATCGTCAGGGTCGTCCTGCTCACGCTCGCGGTCGGCGCGATCCTGCCGGCCCTGGCGCTCGCCCAGCAGGCCGGGCACGGCAGCGTTCCCACGACGGGCGCCGCCGCTCCCGGCGGCTTTCCCGCCGCCGAGCGCGAGCCGGATCCGGTTCTCGCGCGGATCGACGAGCTGCGCCGTGCGCTCGCCGATCTCGCGAAGCAGTACAAGAAGACGAAGGACGAGACGCGAACGGAGAGCAGGACGGACCTGCTCGCGGCGCTCGGGCGCGCGCAGGCGGAGGTGGGAGTCGGCGCGGGAGAGGCTCGGAAGACGGACTAACGGAAACGGACTAACGGAAACGGACAAACAGAAACGGGCAGGACTCTCTGGACTGAACTATCGGGGGGCTGAGCGCCCCCCGTGCCCCCGCTAACGGGGCCACAGCCATCCGAAGGCGCCGGCGGTCAGCAGGCCGTAGACGACGCCGTCCACGATCTCCTTGAAGACGACCGACAGCGGCTTGCCCCACCAGATCGCGTTCGGGAGCTGCGAGCCCGAGTAGGCGAGGCAGGCGACGGTGCCCGCCACCCGAAACACCTCGAGGTAGCTCGCGCCCGGGCCGAGCACGCGGCCGGTGATGTAGGCGACGAAGATGCTGATCACGACGAGGTAGGCCGTCCACAGCGCCATCGACTTGCCCATGTTGAAGGGCCCGCTCGGGAGCACGGTCATGAGCGCCACCGGCCCTTTGTCGAGCTTGGCGACGAAGGCCGGGTCCTTCATCTCGGCCATCGAGTCGGCCCACGGGAAGCGGTAGAGGCCGGGCTTCAGGTTCTGCCTGCCGAGCGCCTCGAGCGCTGCCGCCTCGTCGGGCATGCGGCGCGCGTCCGACTTGTGGTGCGGCAGAGCCATCCAGACGATGCAGCTCGCGACGAACACCAGGATCGTGGCCACCAGGATCGGCAGCCAGAGCGCCGGAATCGTAACCATCGCTCACCTCCAAGTCCCGCCCGCGCGGGGCGGGGCATAGGCCGGGAAGTCATCTCGACTGGATTTGGCCGGAGTCTACTCCAGCAGCCGCGCGCCGGCCACGGGCCGGCAGGGGTAGAGCGCCGCGGGCAGGTCGAAGGTCGCCTTGTAGCCGAACAACACTTCCTCGCAGAAGGCCGCCACGTCGTCGGCGGCGACGAGCGCGATCGCGCAGCCGCCGAAGCCGGCCCCCGTCATGCGCGCGCCGTAGCAGGAGGGCTGGCGGCGGGCGAGCGACGTGACGAGGTCGAGCTCCTCGCAGGAGACCTCGTAGAGGTCGCGCAGGCTCACGTGCGAGTCCTTCATCAAGCGTCCGGCGGCCACGAGATCGCGGCTCTCGAAGGCCGCGGCGAGCGCCGCGGGCCGGGCGATCTCGGCGACGACGTGGCGGGCGCGCTTGGCGTCCGTCGCGTCGAGCCGTGACGCCACGGCCTCGAGCTCGTCGGCCGTCACGTCGCGCAGCGCCCGGATCCCCGGCCGCGTCTGCGCGAGTGCCTTGACCACGCGCTCGCAGGCCGCGCGCCTCTCGTTGTACGCGCTCGCCGCGAGCGAGCGGCGCGCGCCCGTGTCCATCACCACGACCGCCGCCGCATCGGGAACCGGCACCGGCCGCGTCTCGAGCGAGCGGCAGTCGAGCAGCAGCGCGTGGCCTTCCGCGCAGGCCGCCGACGCGAACTGGTCCATGATCCCGCAGCTCATGCCGACGTAGCCGTTCTCGGCCTTCTGGCCGAGGCGGGCCATCGCCGCCGCGTCCCAGGGGGCGCCGGTGACCGCTGCCAGGGCGCGCGCCGTCGCCAGCTCGAGCGCCGCCGACGACGAGAGCCCCGCGCCGATCGGCACGTCGCCGTCCACCACCAGGTCCATTCCGGCGACCGCGAGCCCCTCGGACGCGAAAGCCCAGAAGACAGAGGCGACGTACGAGAACCAGTCGCTGCCTCCCGGCGCCGCGAGCGACGGCCGCCTCGGCTTCTTTCGTCTCGGCGAAGGCGACGGAGTGCGCGCGCAGCACGCCGTCGCCGCGCGGCCGGAACGCGACGACCGCCGCGCGCCCGATCGCCATCGGCAGCACGAAGCCGTCGTTGTAGTCGGTGTGCTCGCCGATCAGGTTCACGCGCCCGGGCGCCGCGGCCACGCGCGGCGCGCCGCCGGGGAAGAGCTCGGCGAAGCGCGCCGTCGCGCGGCGCACGAGCTCTTCGCTGACGGCCGGCGTGTGGCTCATGGCGTCAGGCCTGAAGGTAGTGGGTCTCGTCCTGCGCCCGCAAGCGCGCCGCCGCGTCCTCCGGCGTGAGGTCGCGCTGCGGCTCCGCCGTGAGCTCGAATCCGACCAGGAACTTCCGCACGCTCGCGGAGCGCAGCAGCGGCGGGAAGTAGACCGCGTGCAGCCGCCACCAGGGGTGCTCCTCGCCGTCCGTCGGCCGCCCGTGGAAGCCCATCGAGTACGGGAAGGAGACGCGGAACAGGTTGTCGTAGCGCACGCACACGCGCCGCAGCAGGTCCGCGAGCAGGTCGCGCTCGCGCGCGTCGAGCGAGGGGAGGTCGGCGACGCGCCGCGTCGGCACCAGCATCAGCTCGAACGGCCACACCGCCCAGTACGGGACGAGCGCCACCCAGCTCTCGTTGCGGCAGACGACGCGCTCGCCTCTCCGCAGCTCCTCCGCGAGGTAGTCGCCCACGAGGTCGCTGCCGTGGCGCTCGAACCACGCGCGCTGCGTCTCGAGCTTGCGCGCCGGCACCAGCGGTATCGCACTCGTCGCCCAGATCTGGCCGTGCGGGTGCGGATTGCTGCAGCCCATCATCGCGCCCTTGTTCTCGAACACCTGCACGTAGCGCAGCGCGGGATCGCGGCCCAGCGTCTCGGTCTCGCTCGCCCAGGCGTCGACGACGCCGCGGATCGCGGCCGCGTTCATCTCGGCGAGCGTCAGGTCGTGGCGCGGCGAGAAGCACACCACCGCGGCAGCGCCCCGCGACCGGCTCGGAGACGAGCAGCGGGCTCGCGGCCTCTGCGGGCGCGCCCCGTTCCGCAAGGAGCGCGGGGAAGTCGTTGTCGAACGTGAAGGTGCTCGCGTAGGGCGGGTTGCGTTCGCCGTTCGCCCGCGTGTTCCCGGGGCAGAGGTAGCAGCCCGCATCGAAGGCGAGCCGCGTCTCGCGGCGATCGGGCTCGACCTGTCCCTGCCACGGGCGCTCGAGCCGGTGCGGCGAGACGAGCACCCACTCGCCGGTCAGCGGGTTGTAGCGGCGGTGCGGCAGCGTCCTTCCGGCCATGCGGCGCCTCAGCTCGCCCGGCCGCGCAGGACGAGCCAGGCTGCGAGCGAGGCGAGCTTCTCGTCCTGGGTCCACGGTGGCCCGAGCGGCTTGCCGAGGGCTGCGAGGCGGGCCGTGATCGCATCCGGCGCGAGCTTCAAGCGCGGGCCGGCGCTCGCCAGCGAGATCGCGCTCGCGCATGCCGGCCACCTCGACGCCCGCCTTCTCGCAGCCACTCCGGAGCACGTCGCGGTACATCTCGCCCTCGGCGGTGTGGATGAGCGCGTGCGAGGCGAGGATCGCCGCGAGCTCCTTCGGCAGCGGCCGGGACGACGACAGCAGCAGCCCCGCGCCGGCGACCTCCTGGCCCTCCGCCCGCCGCTTCGCGATCGCGGCGGCCACGGCGGCACGCGCCAGCTTGGCGGCCGTTTCGAGGCTGCGGCTCACGAGCGCCTCGGCCTTGGCGGCGGGCAGGTCCTCGGCGGCGTGGTAGGGCTGGCGCGGGAAGCTCTTGTCGCAGAGCTCGAGACGGCGGCGATCGACCACGACCGGTGCGGACACGGGGCCCTGGAGCGCGATCAGCACCGCCCAGCCGGAGTGTGAGCGCAGCCCCAGCGCGACCCGCTCGGCTCTCGCCATGCGCGTGATTGTCGCCTTTCTCCGATCCCGGCGGGGTCCGGACCCGCGCCTTGCTCGGGAACTAGAATGGCCGTAGGAGAAGCCTCGTAGATGCGTGTCGAAAAGCAGGGCCAGACCGAGATCAAGCTCTGGACGACGTCGCCGCGCGGCGAGGTGCCGGTCGAGCCGAAGGCGCTCGCCCAGCTCCGCAACGTCGCCCGGCTGCCGTTCGTGTTCCGCCACGTGGCGGCCATGCCCGACGTGCACCTGGGCATCGGCGCGACCGTCGGCTCGGTGATCGCCACCCGCGGCGCGATCGTGCCGGCGGCCGTGGGCGTCGACATCGGCTGCGGCATGGAAGCGGTGCGGACCGCTCTCGGCGCGAGCGACCTGCCCGACTCGCTCGGCGCCGTGCGCAGCGCGATCGAGGCAGGCCGTGCCGCACGGGCGCACGAACCAGGGCGGCCCCGGCGACCGCGGCGCGTGGGGAGTGCCGCCTGCGGCCGTCGCCGAGGCCTGGAGCCGGCTCGGGAAGGACGAGCGCTACCAGAGGCTCGTCGAGAAGCACCCGAAGGTGGACCGCAACGCGGCGCCCGACCGCCACCTCGGAACGCTCGGGACGGGCAACCACTTCATCGAGCTCTGCCTCGACGAAGCCGACCGCGTCTGGATCATGCTCCACAGCGGCAGCCGCGGGATCGGCAACCGGATCGGCAGCCACTTCATCGAGCGCGCCAAGCAGGAGATCGAGCGCTCGGGTGTCGAGCTGCCCGACCCCGACCTCGCGTACCTGCCGGAGTCGTCGAAGCTGTTCGCGGACTACGTCGCGGCCGTCGGCTGGGCCCAGGACTACGCCGCGGCGAACCGCAGGCAGATGCTGCGCGCCACGGTCGGCGCGGTCGAGCAGGCGCTCGGGCGCCCGCTCGCCGCGGGCGACGAGGAGGCGATCTCCTGCCACCACAACTACGTCGCGCGCGAGCGCCATTTCGGGGAGGACGTGCTGGTGACGCGCAAGGGCGCCGTCAACGCGAGCGCCGGCCGGCTCGGCATCATCCCGGGCTCGATGGGCAAGCGCTCCTACATCGTGCGCGGCAAGGGCAATCCCGAGAGCTTCGAGTCGTGCTCGCACGGCGCCGGCCGCGCGATGTCGCGCGGCGAGGCCAAGCGGCGCTTCACGCTCGCCGACTTGCGCGCAGCAGACCGAGGGGGTCGAGTGCCGCAAGGACGAGGGCGTGCTCGACGAGATCCCCGGCGCCTACAAGGACCTCGACCTGGTGATGGCGGCGCAGGCCGACCTCGTCGAGGTCGTGCACACGCTGCGCGCGGTGCTCACCGTCAAGGGGTGAGACGCGCGCCGGGCTCGGCAGCCCGCTGCTATAGTGAAGCGGGAATGCCCCTCACTCTGCGTGCGCGCGTGAGAGCCGCGGGCAGCGCTCGCGCTGGCGTTCACGGCCAGCCTCGCGTCGGGCCAGACCGTCGACGACATCGTCCGCGCCTACCTCGAGGCCCGCGGCGGCGCGGCGCGGCTGCGCGCGGTCCAGAGCCTGCGCTTCGCCGGCACCATGGAGGTCGGCGACGTCAAGGCGCCGTTCACGCTCGAGCTCGCGCGCCCGAACAAGATGCGCACCGAGTTCGTGGTGCAGGGGCAGACCGGTGTCCGCGCCTACGACGGCCAGCACGCGTGGGCGCGCGTGCCGCTGCCGGGCGAGCCGCCCCGGCTCATGACTCCCGAGGAAGCGGCCGACGCGCGAGCCCAGGCCGACGTCGACATGTCGCCGCTCGTCGACGCCGCCGCCAAGGGCTACACGATCGAGCTCGTCGGGCGCGACCGCCTGCCGGGCGGCGAAACCTGGAAGCTGCTGGTGCGGGGCCACGACGCCCCGCCGCGGACGCTCCACATCGACACCCGCAGCCACCTGGTGGTCGAGACGATCGACACCCGCTCGGAGGAGGGGCAGCCCACGGACTTCGTCACGGAGATCTCCGACTACCGTTCGGTGGGCGGTCTCATGTTTCCCCACCGCATCGAGGTGGGCCCGAAGGGCAAGCCCGATCGCCAGCGACTGCTGATCCAGAAGGTCGAGATCAACCCGACGCTGGAGGCGTCCCGCTTCGCGATGCCGCCCGCTCGCCGCGCGAAGCCGCAGCCCGCCAAGCCGCAGCCACCCGCTGTGCTACCCTGACGCGCGCGGCCGCGCCCCGTGCCGCGGTTCGAGGGGGCCATGGACTGGTGGATCTGGGTTCTCGGCGGACTGGTGCTGCTGCTCGGCGAAGTCCTCACGCCCGGCGGCTTCTTCGTCGTGTTCTTCGGGGCCGGCGCGATCCTGGTGGGCGCGCTCAAGCTGCTGGGGTGGGCCGGGCCCGGCTGGGCCGAGTGGCTGGTCTTCACGGTGCTCTCGGTCGCCTCGCTCGCGCTCTTCAGGAGGCCGCTGATGCGCCGCTTCAGCCTCGGGAAGAGCAAGCCCGTCGACCGCTTCAGGCGAGCGGGCGCTGGTCACCGAAGACGTCGCTCCGGGCGGCGTGGGCAAGGCCGAGATGCGCGGCGCCTCGTGGACGGCGCGCACCGCGGGTGCGGTCGTGCTCGCGCGCGGCCACCGCTGCATCGTCGAGCGCGTCGAGGGGCTCACGCTCTGGCTCAAGGCCGAGTGAGAGAGGAGAGGGAAATCTCATGAATCCCGGTACGGGTGCGTTCATCGTCTTCGTCTTTCTCGCGCTGTTCGTCTTCTATCTCATCGCGCGGACCGCCGTCGTGGTGCCGCAGCAGCACGCCTTCGTGGTCGAGCGGCTCGGACGCTTCGCGGGCGTGCTCGACGCCGGCTTCCACATCCTGGTGCCGTTCGTCGACGTGATCCGCTATCGCCACGTGCTCAAGGAGCAGGCGATGGACATCCCGGAGCAGGTCTGCATCACGAAGGACAACGTGCAGGTGGCAGTGGACGGGATCCTGTACCTGAAGGTGATGGACCCGGAGCGGGCCTCGTACGGGATCTCGAACTACACCTTCGCGATCACCCAGCTCGCGCAGACGACGCTCAGGAGCGAGATCGGCAAGATCGACCTCGACCGCACCTTCGAGGAGCGCACGTACGTCAACACCCAGGTGGTGACCGAGGTCGACAAGGCCTCGGAGGCCTGGGGCGTCAAGGTGCTGCGCTACGAGATCAAGAACATCACCCCGCCCCAGGACATCCTCGCGGCGATGGAGAAGCAGATGCGCGCCGAGCGCGAGAAGCGCGCCGTGGTGCTGCAGTCCGAGGGCGAGCGCGACGCCGCGATCAACAACGCCGAAGGCGCCAAGCAGCAGGTGATCAAGGCCTCGGAAGCCACCAAGCAGCAGCGCATCAACGAGGCCGAGGGCCAGGCGGCCGCCATCCTCGCGGTGGCGAAGGCCACGGCCGAAGGCATCGGCTCGGTGGCGAAGTCGATCCAGGCCGAGGGCGGGTTCGAGGCGGTCCAGCTCCGCGTGGCCGAGCAGTACCTGACGCAGTTCGGCCAGCTCGCGCAAGGCCGGCAACAGCCTGATCATCCCGTCGAACCTCGCCGACGTCGGCTCGGTGATCGCCACCGCCATGAACGTGATCCAGACGCGACCCGGTGCGCGGCCGGCCCCGCCGCGCTGAGGCGGCGGAAGCAGCGCGAGGCGCGAGCGCGGCCTTCACGCCGGCCGAGCGGGCGCTCGTGCGTCGTCTGCCGCACGCCCCGCGCCGTGCAGCGCTGGCTGCGCTCGCTGCCCTACAACTGGGAGAAGCGAGGCGAGACGCTGCGCTCGTTCCGGAGCGTGCTGCGGCGGCGCACCGCCCACTGCCTGGAGGGGGCGCTCGCCGCGGCGTGCGTGCTGGAGCAGCACGGCTATCCGCCGCTGCTCCTGAGCTTCGAGAGCCAGGACGGGCTCGACCACGTGCTGTTCGTGTTCCGCGAGCGCGGCCGCTGGGGCTCGGTCGCCCGCTCGCGCGACCCCGCCCTGCACGGCCGCAAGCCGGTGTTCCGGACGCCCGCGCCAGCTCGCGGCGAGCTACATGGACGCCTACGTGGACCTGAGCGGCCGCGTGACCGGCTATGCGGTCGCCGACCTGCGCGACCTCGGCGGCTACGACTGGCGGCCCAGCCGCGCGAAACGTCCGGAAGGTCGAGCAGTGGCTGATCGACTACCCGCATCACGCGCTGCCGATGCCGGAGGCGCGCTACGCCCGGGCGCTCGCCCGCTACAAGCGCTTCCGCGCACGCTTCCCGAGCCCGGCCGTGCGGCCGGCCTACTTCGACGGGCGCGAGACCTGGATGTGAGCAGGGAGCGGTGGACCGCGAGGCCCGATTGGTGGAGGATTCCCTGCCGCGGGAAGAACGAGGGAGGCGCCTTGAGCGAGGACGAGGGCGGAGAGTCGAGACGCCTGCCTTGGAGCGAAGGCCCCGACGGGGAGGCCCCCGCGAAGAGCTGGCTGCTCCTGGACGACGACGAGCTGCTCCACAAGATCGAGACGCTCGGGGCCGCCGAGAGCGAGGACGAGCGGCTGATCGAGGTGGTCGCGAGCAACCGCCACTTCTTCATCCGCCAGGAGGCCGCGAAGCGGATCAAGGACCACGACCGCCTGTTCGACTTCGTGGACGACCGCCACGTCGGGCAGATCCTGGTGCGATACCTCACCCGGCGCGAGGACCTGACGTATCTGCAGCAGCTGTCGCGCCGCAGCCGGCACGTCGAGGTGCGCTCGGCGGCGCAGGTCCAGCTCGCGCGGCTGTGGCGTCGGCTCGACTCGCCGCCCGCCGAGGCGGCGCCCGCGCCCGAGGAGCCGGAGTCCGCCGCAGCGGTCGTGCCTGCCCCAAAGGCGTCGCTGCCGTCCTCGCCGGCGCCAGCGGCGCCCGCTCCGGCCCAGCCCGTCGCGGCCGCTCCGGTCGAGGCAGAGCCGCCCGCCCCGTTCGAGCCGGTCACCAGCGCCGCGCTCGAGAAGGGAGGCGTCGACGGCAGCCTGCTCGCCTGGGCGGTCCACTTCCTCGTGCAGCCGACCTGGTCCGACGTCGGTACGGAGCGCACGCGCGAGCTGCTCACGCAGACCCGGCGCGAGCTGATCGGGCGATTCCCGGCGCTCGTGCTGCTCCAGATCACGGCCGACGCGCACGTCACGATCAACCTGGAGGCCGGGCCGCGCCTGCCGGCCGACGCCGTTCGCGCCGTCGCGGCGTGGATGGTCGCCTATCGAAAGGCCGTGAGCGCGCAGGTGCACGGGGACGCGGCCCCCTCGGTGCGGGCCGCGACCGCGATGGTGGCGGACGCGCTGCGGGACGCCGGCTTCTACTCCGCCTGCGACGAGTTCGAGGCCGGACGCGGCTAGCCCGAGCCCTCGGACGGCCGTCGCCCTCCGGCCGTCCACTCGGGCAGCGCCTCGTGCGTGAGCCCCATGCGCTCGAGCACGCGGGCCACGGTGTGGCCGACGATGTCGTCGATCGTCTTCGGCTGCTGGTAGAAGGCCGGCACCGGCGGGAAGACGATCCCGCCCATCTCGGCGAATGCCAGCATCTGCCGCAGGTGGCCGACGTGCAGCGGCGTCTCGCGCACGAGTGCCAGGAGCGGCCGGCCTTCCTTCAACGTCACGTCGCCGGCGCGCGCGATCAGCGTGTCGGCGTGCGCAGCTCGCGAGCGCGGCGAGCGTCTTGATCGAGCAGGGCGCGACGATCATCCCGGCGGTGCGGAACGAGCCGCTCGCGAGCGAGGCGCCGATGTCCTTGTCGTCGTAGACGACGTGGGCGAGCGCCTCGACGTCGCGCAGCGTGCGGCCGGCTCTCGGACGCGAGCGTGCGCTTGCCCGACGCGCTCACCACGAGGTGCAGCTCGAGCGTCGCGTCCTTGCGGAGCGCCTCGAGCAGCCTTATCCCGTAGATCGAGCCGGAAGCTCCCGTGATCCCGACGACCACCCGCCGCTTCCCGCGA
Source organism: uncultured Acidobacteriota bacterium (assembly GCA_963744315.1). Taxonomy (GTDB): domain Bacteria; phylum Acidobacteriota; class Vicinamibacteria; order Fen-336; family Fen-336; genus DATBSL01. The sequence continues at coordinate 140,335 of CAVUTB010000019.1, read as the reverse complement.
TGGTACGGCAAACGAGTGCTCGACATCGGGCGAGGGATAGGCTCGTCATACCGACAAACCGTCGTGTTTCCTTGAAGGCCCTGTCCAACAGCCAGGGCGGTCTTCGCGGAATTTGCTGCCTTCACGAGGTTTCGACTCATGGCATGCCGTTCGCAGACAGTGAAGAGATCGGCCCGGCACTCACGTGGGCCAGAAGGAGCGGTACATGCGCCGCACGTTGCAGTCGTCGCCCTGGCGTTGCTTACCGACTGTTTCACAGGCCTCCGTCATCGCGTGGACGGACTCGACGGCGTCCTCGGACCTTGCGAGCGCCAAAGGCACCCTCGGCGGCATCGACGTCAGCTTTCCTCGGGGGCCTCCAGTTCGCCCAGCTTCGGCTTCGGGGACATGGTCGGCGGGGGCTCCGGCGGTCACCGATTACTGGAGTCGAAGGCTTGCCGGCGCCCTACACGGGCGATCTCCGTCGTCGACGACTCTGGCCCCGGGCTTCAGGCTTGCGTTCAACCAGCGACGCACGGAACCGGCTCACGTTTCAGCTCGCCGGTCGAGAAACCCGTTCCTGGCGATCGCGTCGAGCATGGGTCAACTCGGCGTTCCCCGTGACGTATGACTTCGACACACCGTTCACGGTGCTCAGCGAAGGGCTGGCTTCTGTCGAGGGCGGGCGATGAGCTTCGTGCTCGCGCGCGGGGGACGTGCTGACCGGCCTCGAGCTCCATGCGGTGATCCAGTTCCAGGGCTCCACTTCGCAGATCCAATGGACCTCGACCGCGTAGAAGCTGCCGGCTTCACGGTCGGCACTCCGGTACCCGAGCCGGGACGATCGGGCTGCCCGTCGGACGGCTGCGTGTCCTGGCGTCTCGGTCTGGGCGCCAAGTTCCGGAATCGTCGCCGCTAGCCCCGACGCTCGACGCGAACGACGACCACGGCGGCGATGTCCGCTAAAATGAGCGGACACCGCCGCATGCCCATCGACGAGTTCTACTGCGCGGCACTCCCAGTCGCGTGATGAGCTTCCTCTCCCCGCGCGCCGTGAACACGGACAAGACGCCCGCCTGTCCGCACGCTGCGGGCGCGTCTCGACCTGGCGCGCCCGCGGTCGGCCTTCGTCCGATCTCCAAGGGCAGGAAGGAAGAGCCGAGAGCGCCGCGCCCCGGCCCGGGATTCGACGAGGGGCGCCTCGAAGGCGCGATGGGGGCGCTCGCCTCGGACCTCGACTCGGCTCGACGAGAACGACCCGCGGCAGGGCGCCCAGCTCATGCGCAAGCTGTCTCTCCGCCACCGGCATGCCGGTCGGCGGCGGCATGGAAGAGGCGCTCCGGCGGCATGGAAGCGGGCGAAGACCCCGAGAAGATCGAGGAAGCAGTGGGACGTGCTCGAGCAGGACCCGCTCGGCGGCCTGCTCGGAGCCGAAGGCAGCGGGACGGACACGGACGCGCGCGGCCAGCGCCTCGCGCGCCTGCGCCGCCTGCTGCCGCCGGCGCACGACGCCGAGCTCTACGAGATGTGACGCTTCAGGCGCCGTCGTTCTCGGCCTCGATCCGTATCTCGTCGGGGCCAGCCGTGTCGCCGAGGGATTTACCGCTCTCGGAGCCGGACCTCGAATTCCCGTGCCCTGCTAGCACCAGTCTCGATCGACCTTCGGATGGACTCAAAGTAGTGGTACGGATTCCGCGATCCGCGGCCTGAATGCCTTGGCGCGCACTCAGCCCGCTTCGGAGGTGGCATGGTGAACGGGTTATTCATCGGTACGGAAAGCCACATGCGATGTTCTTCAACGTCTTCATCTCCGGCGAGCACGCGGTCTCGCCAGAGACGTAGATCCGCTTGCCTGCCAATGCTGATGACGTTGCCATTGCCGTCGGCCCTTGGCGTGCCACACTGCGCTGTCACTCGGGATCCGGCAGCAAGGCTGCGACATCGGCACGGCTTCAATCACCATGTCCTCCACGATCCTTTTGTCGCCGTTGCCCATCGTCGTCCGCGCCTTGGATGTCGAGAAGTCGTGCCCGGGCCGCCGTCGGAACAATGAGAGTCGTTCCTGAGGTTTCAGCGCTGCGATGGCTCGTGCGTCCAGATGATCCGTATGAATGTCGGTGATGAGAATCAAGGTCGGCGCCTTCGTCGCTTGAAAACGGGCCAACTGACCAAGGTCGGACGAAGAACGCCGTCACCAGCGTTGCGGGCGGCGGCTCACCGTCGGATGGAACGACCGGCTCGGCATTCTTGAATTGGGCGATCTCCTGCGTCCGATGGCTGCGGGGCCCGAGGCAATCCTGGACCGCAACCTCGCCGGATCGATTAGGATCAACATGCGTCCCGTAGAGGATGGCGAGCGACGCGTGGGCGATCGGCACGATCAATGATCTCGCCGCCGGCGGCTCGAATGGCGTCGGCAGCTTCGCTCCCAGTCGGAGGACGCGGCCCACGAGCACCGCGCAGAAGAGGGTCAGAGCAAGAACGCGCGTCATGGGTCTTCGGGAACGGGCTGACGGACTGGTCAGATAGGTTGTTCCGCATCCACTGCCGGACGGGGTGCGGACGACCTTGTCAGGCATGCGCGTGCTCGCCGCAGCAGCGCTCTTCCAGCTGCACCGTGACGTGGGTGATGGGGAAGCCGGCGGTGACGCGCGTGCGCAGGTCGCCCAGCACCTGGCCGTGGGTGGCGCCGTCCTGGAGGATGGCGTGGGCGGAGAGGGCATGGACGCCTGACGTCAGCGTCCAGACGTGGAGGTCGTGGACCGTCTTGACGCCCGGAACGTCCTCCATCGCCGTGCGGAGCGCGCTCAGGTCCACCTCGCGCGGCGTCCCCTCGAGCAGCACGTGCAGCGTCTCGCGCAGCAGCCCCCAGGTGCGCGGCAGCACGAAGAGCGCGATCGCGACGGCCACCAGGGTATCGATGCGCTGCCAGCCGGTGAGACCCATGACGACGGCGCCCACGATGACGCCGATCGAGGAGAGCGCGTCGGCCACGACCTCGTTGTAGGCGCCGCGCAGGTTCAGGCTGGTGCGGGCTCCCGCCTGCAGCAGCACCGCCCCGACGAGGTTCACCAGCAGGCCCGCGCTCGCCACCAGCAGGACGGCGCGGCTCGGGACGTGCTGGGGAGTGCTCCAGCGGTTCCACGCCTCCGCCAGGATGTAGCCCGCGACGCCGAGCAGCAGGAAGGCATTGGTGAGCGCGGCCAGCACCTCGGCACGGTGATAGCCGAAGGTGCGGCGCGGAGACGCCGGTCGCTCCGCGAGCTTGGTCGCCAGCAGCGCCAGCACCAGCCCGGCCACGTCCGTCAGCATGTGGCCGGCGTCGGCCAGCAGCGCCAGGCTGCCGGTGAAGAGGCCGGCCGCCACTTCCACCAGCAGGAAGCCGAACGTGAGCGCCAGGACCGCCGTCAGTCGGCCGCGAGTCGCGGAGTGCGCGTGGCCGTGATCGTGGCCGTGCCCGTGCGCGTGGGCCATCCTTCAAAGGATAACAGGCGCCGCGCGCTATACTGCGCGTTCCGGAAGTCACGGAACACCCGAGGTTGTCAGGTGAGTCAACAGAAGCGAATGGGGATCCTGGTCGGCGGCGGGCCCGCCCCCGGCATCAACAGCGTGATCGGCGCGGCCACCATCCGGCGGCCTGCTCGAGGGCGTCGAGGTGCTCGGCATCCGCGACGGCTTCGAGTGGATCATGCAGGGCGACGTCGACCACGTGCACCCGCTCACGATCGACGACGTGAGCCGCATCCACTTCCGCGGCGGCTCGCACATCGGCATCGCGCGCGCCAACCCGACCAAGAATCCCGAGCACCTCGAGAACGCGGTGATCTCGCTGCTGCGGCTCAACGTCGACAAGCTGATCACGATCGGCGGCGACGACACGGCCTTCTCGGCGATGAAGCTCGCGGAGAAGGCGCAGGGCCGCATCCGCGTCGTGCACGTCCCGAAGACGATCGACAACGACCTCGACCTGCCGGCCTACGTCGACACCTTCGGCTTCCAGACCGCGCGCCACATCGGCGTCGAGATCGTGAAGAACCTGATGGTCGACGCCAAGACCACCTCGCGCTGGTACTTCGTGATCGCGATGGGCCGGAAGGCCGGGCACCTCGCGCTCGGCATCGGCAAGGCCGCCGGCGCCACGGTCACGCTGATCCCCGAGGAGTTCCCCGAGGGCGGCGTGCGGCTCAAGACGCTCGTCGACACGCTCGTGGGCTCGATCATCAAGCGCCTGAGCTACGGGCGGCGCGACGGCGTCGCGGTCCTCGCCGAGGGCCTGGTGCTCGACATCCCGATCGAGGACCTGGCCCAGCTCGAGGACGTCGAGCGCGACGCGCACGGCCACGTGCGCATCGCCGAGGTCAACTTCGGCGAGATCCTGAAGGCGCAGGTGCAGGAGCGGCTGAAGCAGTTCGGGATCAAGACCACGATCGTCGCCAAGAACATCGGCTACGAGCTGCGCTGCGCCGACCCGATCCCGTTCGACATGGAGTACACGCGCGACCTCGGCTACTGCGCGGCCAAGTACCTGCTCTCGGGCGGCAACGCCGCGATGGTCTCGATCCAGGGCGGCCACTTCGTGCCGGTCCCGTTCGCCGAGATGCTCGACCCGAAGACGGGCCGGGCGCGCCTGCGCATGGTGGACGTGCGCTCGACGCGCTACGCGATCGCGCGCCGCTACATGATCCGGCTGCGCCGCGACGACTTCGAGGACCCGCACGAGCTCGCGAAGTTCGCGGCCACCTGCGGCCTGCACCTGCCCGAGTTCCGCGCCGAGTTCGAGTACCTGATCAAGGACGAGCCCCCGAAGCTCGACCTCGAGAAGGACGCCGCCGCGGCCCGCGCCGAGGACGGCGCGCACCAGCACTAGAGCCGCGCTACTTCAGCTCGAACGGGCTCGAGTCGCAAGCCAGCCCGCGGCGTGGTATACCTCGTGCCCGCAAGTGCGGGATCGACGAGATCGCCGAGGTGTGGGAGCCGCGGCAGGATCGTACCGCCGGAGGCTCGCTTGGTACACGACTGGAACGTCACACCTGACGCTATCCGCACTCTCGCGACGAACCGCGGTTCGCTTCTCGATCGCGACCGCTGCCTTTGGCCTCCTGCTGGGAGTGCTGGGAGCGCGTCCCGCCGACGCGCAGTCCTGGCGCGCCACCCAGGGGGAGGTGCGGATCGCCGTTCCGCTCCGTCCCGGCGGAGGCTTCGAGGCGAAGACGCAGGCGCTCAAGGGCACGCTGAGCCTGACCGCGGCCGATCCCGTCCAGCTCACGGGCGAGCTGGAGCTCGAGCTCGCGACGATCGACACCGGCATCACGCTTCGCAACCAGCACCTGCGGGAGAACTACCTCGAGGTCAGCAAGCCGGGCTTCGACAAGGCGGTGCTCTCCGAGATCCGAGTCGGCGAGGCGCGCAGCGTGACCTTCGAGGGCCGCAGCAGCTTCGCCGGAAACCTGAAGCTCCACGGCGTGACCCACGCGATCGGCGGCAGCGCCGAGCTCAAGAAGGAAGCCGGCGGGATGCGGGTGTCGGCGAGCTTCCCGCTCGTGCTCACCGACTTCGGGATCGAGCCGCCGCAATACATGGGGGTGGGTGTGGGCAACCGCCTGATCGTGAAGGTGACGTTCCTTGCGGCGCCGGCCGGGGCGCGGTGAGCGCCCGCCGCGTCGGACTCGCGCTCGTCTCGTTCCTGGCCGCCGCGCTGCCGCTCGCGGCCGAGCCGATCTTCCTCTCGCGCCAGTACGCGCAGTGCACGAACTGCCACTACTCTCCGACCGGAGGCGGCCTGCTCACGCCTTACGGGCGGTCGCTCTCGCGCGAGGAGCTGTCGACGTTCGGCAAGAGCCCCGGCTCGACGCCCAAGAACCGCGAGCACGAGTTCCTGTTCGGCGCGCTCGGGAAGACCCTGGGGCCGGTGAGCCTCGGCATCGACCTGCGGCCGTCGCACCTGGAGTTCGACCTGCCGGGGGGATCAGCGAGGGACGCGACCTGCTGATGAACGCCGACCTGACCGCGGCCTTCCGCCACGGCGGCTGGACGTTCTACGGCGAGCTCGGGCGCCAGCCGCGCGGCGACGACGCACGCGTCGCGTCGTTCGAGCACTGGTTCAGCTACCAGAGCGAGAAGTTCGGCGTGCGCGCCGGCCGCTTCCTGCCGGCGTACGGCGTGAAGTTCGCGGACCACACCAGCTACACGCGCGCCCCGCTCGGCTTCGACAACGAGGACCAGGTCTACGCGGTCGAGGGCAGCTACCGGGACGAGCGCCAGCTGATCCAGGTCTCGGTCGGCCCCGGACGCGCCGACGACATCGACGAATCGGATCTCGCGTTCACCGCCAGCGCGCGCTACCAGTTCACGCTCACGCCGCGGACGGTCGTGGTCGCCTCGGGCATCGTGCGGGACTCGACCGCGCTCGAGCCCTCGAACGGCTCGACCGGCCTCGCCTTCGGCTTCTCGCCGCTGCCGCGGCTGACGCTCTGGACCCAGGGCGACGTCCAGTTCCGCAGCGGCGAGTTCAAGGACCACGCCTACACGGCGCTCCTCCACGCCGCCTACGAGGTCGTCCGCGGGCTGTGGATCGAGGTCTTCCCCCAGCTTTCGACCGCCTACGGCGACAGCACGGGCGGCCTGCGCCGGCTCGGCGTGGGCCTCAACTGGCTCCCGCGCACGCACTGGAACGTCGTCGTGAACTACTACGACGACGAGGACCGCCAGAGCGGCGTCAAGGCGAAGACCCTGCTGCTGCAGCTGCACCTGTACCTGTAGCGGAGCGCTCGGCCGGCCGGCGGCACCGGGTTTCGCGCGCGCCTTCGATCAGCTAGTCTTGATGGATCCACCAGGAGGCCCCATGAGCGTAAACGCTCCGTTGGCCCCGGCCGAGGTGCAGGGAGCCGTCGCTGCCGAGGTCGAGCGCCAGCTCAAGGCGTTTCGTGAAGAGATCGACGGCAAGCTGGCGGCGCTGCGCGAGCGCACGGTGGACGACGCCGCGACCATCATCGTGTTCAGCGGCGACCTCGACAAGGTGCTCGCCGGGTTCGTGCTGGCGACGGGCGCCGCGGCGGCCGGGCTCGAGACCTCGATGTTCTTCACGTTCTGGGGGCTCTCCGCGCTCAAGAAGAAGCAGGCGGCCGCCGGCCAGAAGAACCTGATGGAGAAGATGTTCTCGCATCATGACTCCGGGCAGCTCCGAGGCGCTCGGCACCTCGAAGATGAACTTCTTCGGGATGGGCGCGGTCATGCTCAGGAAGATGATGAAGGACAAGGAGATCGCCTCGCTCGAGGAGCTGATGGGGCTCGCGCGCGAGCTGAACGTCAAGATGATCGCGTGCACGATGTCGATGGACGCGATGGGCGTGAGCAAGGACGAGCTGCTCGACGATCTCACCTACGGCGGTGTCGCGACGTACATGGCGGACGCCGTGCGCTCGCGCGTCACGCTCTTCATCTAGCGGCCGGCCTCCGCGGGCGCCGGCTCCGGAGACCTTCATGGTCGACGACAACCAGGACGCGTCGTCCCCGCCCGCGAGCATCGAAGTGGGGGAGCTGCTCACCCGGCTCGACCATGGCGAGCCGGTGGTGCTGCTCGACGTGCGCAACCAGGACGAGTACGAGAGCTGGAAGCTCGAGCCGCGGCGGCCGGTCGAGACCGTGCACGTGCCGTACTTCGACTTCATCGAGGACGGCGACGCCGCGATCGCGCGCGTGCCCCGCGGCCGCGAGCTGGTGGTGCTGTGCGCGAAGGGCGGCTCGTCCGAGATGGTGGTGGAGCTGCTGAAGGACGCGGGGGTGCGCGCCGCGAACGTGGCAGGGGGGATGCTCGCCTACGGCGTCTACCTCGAGCCCGTGAGGCTGCCGCTCGAAGCGGGTGAGGAAGGGCGCTTCGAGCTCTGGCAGGTGAATCGCCGCGGCAAGGGCTGCCTGTCGTACGTGGTGGTGTCGGGCGGCGAGGCCGTGGTCGTCGACCCGAGCCGGCACGCCGCGTGGTACGAGGCCTTCGCGCGCGAACGCGGCGCGCGCATCGTCCAGGTGCTCGACACCCACGTCCACGCGGACCACGTGAGCGGCGGGCCCGAGCTCGCGCGGCGGGCGCAGGCGCCCTACTACGTCTCGGCCGGAGCCGGGTTCGAGCTGCGCCATGCCGTGACGCCGCTCGGCGACGGCCAGCAGATCCGGCTGGGCGGCGACGCGGGCGTGCTCGATCGAGGTCCGCGTGATCCGAACGCCGGGCCACACGCCCGGCTCGACGTCGTTCCTGGTGGGCGGCCGCTACCTGCTGACGGGCGACACGCTGTTCGTCGCGAGCGTGGGCCGGCCCGACCTCGGCGGCCACGTCGTCGAGTGGGGCCGCGAGCTCTACGCGAGCCTGAAGCAGCGGCTCGCCGACCTGCCCGCCGAGACGCGCGTGCTGCCCGCGCACTTCGGCTCCCAGGCCGAGATCGGCGCGGAGGGCGTCGTCTGGGGCCGGCTCGGGGAGCTGCGTGCGAGCGTGCCCGAGCTGCAGCTCGCCGACGCCGACGCCTTCGTCGACGCCGTGCGCGGCGCCGTGAAGGAGCCGCCTCCCGCCTACGCCGAGATCATCAAGCTCAACCTGGGCGCGCAGGCGAGCGAGGAGCAGGTCGCCCTGTGGGAGCTCGGGAAGAACCAGTGCGCGGCCTCGGCGCAGCGGGCGGGCCGAGCGTAGAATCCAGGCGACCGTTCGCTCGACAAGGAGAACTCCGATGGCCCTCAGGAAGCTCGACGTGCGCGGGGCGAAGTGTCCCATCCCCATCGTGAAGGCCAAGAAGGAGATCGACGCGATGGCGCCCGGCGACGAGCTCGAGGTGACGACGACGGACCCGGGCTCGATGCCCGACTTCCAGGGCTGGGTCAAGACCGCGAAGAACGCGCTGCTCAAGGAGCAGCACACCGGCAAGGACGAAACGGGCCGAGAGCTCTACATCCACCTGCTCGAGCGCAAGTAGATGGGCGAGGCCGTGAGCCTGCGCCGGACGGCACCCGTGCGCTGGGCGAAGGTGATCGACCAGACCCGCTGCATCGGCTGCCACGCGTGCAGCACGGCCTGCAAGTCGGAGAACCAGGTCCCGCTCGGCGTCCACCGCACCTACGTCAAGTACGTCGACGTCGGCCGCTTCCCGCAGGCGCGGCGCGCGTTCCAGGTCACGCGCTGCAACCAGTGCGCGGAGCCGCCGTGCGTCTTCGCGTGCCCGACGGCCGCGATGCACCAGCGCCCCGACGGGATCGTCGACTTCGACAAGTCCGTCTGCATCGGCTGCAAGGCCTGCATCGCCGCGTGCCCGTACGACGCGATCTTCATCAATCCCGAGGACCACTCGGCCGAGAAGTGCAACTTCTGCGCGCACCGGCTCGACGTCGGGCTCGAGCCCGCGTGCGTGATCGTGTGCCCGACCGAGGCGATCCTCGTCGGCGACCTGAACGACGGCACCTCGCGCGTGTCGGAGATCGTGGGGCGCGACGCCGTCGCGGTGCGCCGGCCGGAGAAGGCGACGAAGCCGAAGCTCTTCTACAAGGGCGCGCACCAGGCGACGCTCGACCCGCTCGCGGCGCGACGTCCGCCGGGCGGCCTGTTCCTGTGGAGCGAGCAGCCATCCGGGCGCCAGCACATAGGCTCCGGCCACCCGGGCGCTCCCAACAACGCGGCCGCCGCGATGCTGGCCTACGACGTCGCGCACCAGGCGCCCTGGGACTTCCGGGTCAGCCTCTACACCTGGACGAAGGGGATCGCGGCCGGCGCGTACCTGCTGCCCGCGCTGCTCCTGCTCGCGGGCAGCGTCGAGGCGTCCGGGGCGCTCTGGCGCTGGGCGGCGCCGATCCTCGCGGCCGCATTCCTCGCGGCGACGGTCGGTCTGCTGATCTTCGATCTGACCCACCCCGCCCGCTTCTACCTGGTCCTGACGCGGCCGCAGTGGCGGAGCTGGCTCGCGCGCGGCGGCGTGATCCTCTCGCTCTACGGCGCCGTGCTGGCGGCGCACGTCCTGGCGGCGCTCGGCGGGCGCGACGACTGGTCGCGCGCGCTCGTCTGGATCGGCGTGCCGCTCGCGGTGCTCTCGGCCGTCTACACCGCCTGGCTCTTCGCGCAGGCGAAGGCGCGCGACCTCTGGCAGAGCCCGCTGCTGCCGCCGCAGCTCCTGGTCCAGGCGGGGGCGTCGGGCGCCGCCGCGCTGCTGCCGATCGCCGCGGCCGTGGAGCCCGGCGCGGTGCGGCTGCTCGCCACGTTCGCCGAAGCCGCGACCGCGCTGCACCTGCTGCTGATCGTCGGCGAGGTCACGATCGGCCACGCCACCGCCCATGCGCGGCTCGCCGCCCGTGAGATGACCAGCGGCCGCTACCGCTGGTTCTTCCGCTCGGGCGTAGCGCTCCAGGCCGCGGGAGTCCTCGCGGTGCTCGGCGGGGCTCCGTCCGCGCTCGTCACGCTCGCGATCCTCGCCGGCCTGCTCGCCTACGAGCACGCGTTCGTGCAGGCCGGCCAGTCGGTGCCGCTCGCCTAGGAGCCCCGAATGAGCGAGCCCAAGAGCGATCGCGTCTCGGCCTCGCGCAGCGCCACCGAGGGCCGCGGCGAGACCTTCTACCCCGGGCCGAGCCGCACCCCGCTCGGCGCCTACCCGCCGCGCGAGCGCTGGGACGACTGGGTCGAGCTCGACTCGCGGGCGTGGCCGAAGCGCGTCGAGCGCCACTGCATGCTGGTGCCGACGACGTGCTTCAACTGCGAGTCGGCCTGCGGCCTGCTGGCCTACGTGGACCGCGAGACGCTCGAGGTCCGGAAGTTCGAGGGCAACCCCGAGCACCCGGGCTCGCGCGGCCGCAACTGCGCGAAGGGGCCGGCGACGCTCAACCAGGTGAACGACCCGGACCGCATCCTCTACCCGCTGAAGCGGGCGGGCAAGCGCGGCGAGAACCGCTGGCAGCGCGTGTCGTGGGACGAGGCGCTCGCGGACGTCGCCGGGCGCATCCGCAAGGCGCTCGTCGAGAAGCGGCCGAACGACGTGATGTACCACGTGGGCCGCCCCGGCGAGGACGGCTACACCGAGCGCGTGCTCGCGGCGTGGGGCGTCGACGGCCACAACTCGCACACCAACATCTGCTCCTCGAGCGGCCGCGCCGGCTACCAGCTCTGGATGGGCTACGACCGTCCGAGCCCCGACCACGCCAACGCCGACCTGATCTTCCTGATCAGCGCCCACCTCGAGTCGGGCCACTACTTCAACCCGCACGCGCAGCGCGTGATGGACGGCAAGGCGCGCGGCGCCAAGCTCGTCGTGCTCGACGTGCGCCTCTCGAACACGGCCACGCACGCCGACCACTGGCTGGCGCCCTGGCCCGGCAGCGAGCCCGCGATCCTGCTCGCGATCGCCAACTGGCTGATCCAGGAGGACCGCTACGACCGCGAGTTCGTGCGGCGCTACTGGAACTGGCAGGAGTACATGGAGGCCGAGCGGCCGAGCGAGCCCGCCAGCTTCGAGGCCTTCGAGAAGGCGCTCAAGAGGCTCTACGCCGAGTACACCTTCGCCTTCGCCGAGCGCGAGTCCGGCGTCTCCGCCGCGGTGCTCCAGGAGGTCGCGAGGCTCGTGGCCGAGGCGGGGCCGCGGCTCAGCACCCACAACTGGAGGAGCGCGGCCGCCGGCAACCTGGGCGGCTGGCAGGTCTCGCGCACGCTCTTCCTGCTGAACGCGCTGATGGGCGCGATCGCCGTGCCGGGCGGCGTCTTCCCGAACGCGTGGAACAAGTTCGTGCCGAGGCCGATCCACACGCCGCCTCACCCGCCGCAGTGGAACGAGCTCACCTGGCCGCAGGAGTACCCGCTCGCGATGAACGAGATGTCGTTCCTGCTGCCGCACCTGCTGAAGGACGGCCGCGGCACGCTCGACGTCTACTTCACGCGCGTCTACAACCCGGTCTGGACCAACCCCGACGGGCTCAGCTGGATCGAGGCGATCAAAGACGAAGCGAAGATCGGTCTGCACGTGGCGCTCACGCCCACCTGGAGCGAGTCGGCCTACTTCGCCGACTACGTGCTGCCGGTCGGCCTCGGCTCGGAGCGCCACGACCTGCACTCGTACGAGACGCACGACGCGCAGTGGATCGGCTTCCGCCAGCCGGTGCTGAAGGAGGCGCGCACGCGCCTCGGCCAGAAGGTGAAGGACACGCGCGAGGTGAACCCGGGCGAGGTCTGGGAGGAGAACGAGCTCTGGATCGACCTCTCGTGGCGCATCGACCCGGACGGCGCGCTCGGGATCCGCAAGCACTTCGAATCGAAGCGCGAGCCGGGCAGCAAGCTCACGGTCGACGAGTACTACGCCTTCATCTTCGAGAACTCCGTGCCGGGCCTGCCCGAGCGCGCGCGCGCCGTCGGGCTGACTCCGCTCGAGTACATGCGCCGCTACGGTGCCTTCGAGGTCGCGCGCCAGGTCGGCGCGCAGCACACGGCCCGCGTACCCGAGTCCGAGCTCGTGGACGTGCGGCGCGGGGCGAGCGGCCGCGTCTACGCGCGAAGCGAGAAGCCCGCGTCTCGCCAACCTGGTGCCGGTGCCGTCGCCCGACCCCGACGCCGACGGCCGGCGTCCCGTCGGGATCGAGATCGACGGCACGGTCGTGCGCGGCTTCCCGACGCCGAGCGGGCGGCTCGAGTTCTACTCGTCGACGCTCAAGGCCTGGGGCTGGCCCGAGCACTCGCTGCCGGGCTACATCCGCAGCCACGTCCACCCGCAGAGCCTCGAGCCGGGCGAGGTCCCGCTGATCCCCACCTTCCGGCTGCCGGTCCAGATCCACACCCGCAGCGCCAACTCGAAGTGGCTGGACGAGATCGCGCACACGAACCCGCTCTGGATCCACCCGACGCACGCCGCGCAGCTGGGCGTCGCGACCGGCGATCTCGTGCGCGTGGAGACGCGGATCGGCTACTTCGTCGTGAAGGCCTGGGTCACCGAGGGGATCCGGCCGGGCGTCGTGGCGTGCAGCCACCACATGGGCCGCTGGAAGCTCGAGGGGCCCGGCCAGCGGCAGCTGATGCCGACCGTGAGCCTGCGCCAGGAGGGCACGCGCTGGGACCTGCGCCGCGTGCGCGACGTCGAGCCGTTCGCCTCGGCCGATCCCGACACCTCGCGCATCTGGTGGACGGACGCCGGCGTCCACCAGAACCTGACCTTCCCGGTGCAGCCCGACCCGATCTCGGGCATGCACTGCTGGCACCAGGCCGTGCGCGTGAGGCGCGCCGAGCCGGGAGATCGCCCCGGCGACGTCTCGGTCGACACCGCGAAGTCGCGCGAGGCGTACGTCGAGTGGCTCGCGCGGACGCGGCCGGCCGCGCAGTACTCGCCCGACGGCACGCGCCGGCCGTACTGGCTGCTGCGGCCGCTCAAGCCCGGGCGCGACGCCTACAAGCTGCCGGCGGCGCCGGACCGGCCGTGAGGCTGCGCCAGGGCGAGACCGAGCCGGCCGGCGTGCTGCTGCGCGCTCTCGCCGTCGGCCTGCTGGGCGGATCGGCCGGCGTCGTCCTGCGCTTCCTCGCGACGGAAGCGCCGCGGCTCGTGTGGCCGGGGGCCGACATGGTGCAGGGCGTGGCGCTCACGCCGCCGCTGGCGCGCGCGCTCGTGCCGGCCGTCGGCGGCCTGGTCGCGGGCCTGGTGCTGGCGCTCGGCGCGCGCTGGGGGAGCGGCGCGCGCGGCTGGGACATCCTCGAGGCGGTCGTGCTGCGCAACGGCGTGCTGCCGCTGCCCTCGGCCCTGGTGCGCGCCGCCTCGTCGCTCGTCACCCAGGCCTCGGCCGGCGCCGTCGGCCGCGAGGGCCCGATCGTGCTCGTGGCGGCGGCGACGGCTTCGGGCCTCGGCGGGCGCTTCGGCGTGCCGACGCGCGAGCGGCGGCTGCTGGTCGCGTGCGGATCGGCCGCGGGACTCGCGTGCGCGTACAACACGCCGCTCGGGGCGTCGCTCTTCGCGATGGAGATCCTGCTCGGCAGCCTCTCGCTGGAGGCGTTCGCGCCGCTCGCCATCTCCTCCGCGACCGCGACCTTCCTGAGCTGGGCGGCCTTCGGGCGCGACCCCGTCTTCCACGTGCCGGCGGCGACGCTGTCGTCGTCCTTCGAGCTGCTGCTGTGCGCCGCGCTCGGCGTGCTCGGCGGTCTCGTGGGCGCGCTCTTCCTCTTCGCGCTCCGCGCGGGGGCCGCGCTCTACGCACGCTCGGGGCTGCCGCGGCCGCTGGCGATGGCCACCGCCGGTCTCGCGCTCGGGCTCGTGACGCTGCGCTATCCCGAGATCGTCGGCAACGGGCGCGAGGCGATCGCCGCGCTCTTCGTGCGGCCGTGGGGGATCGAGGCCGTGCTGGCGCTGCTCGTGCTGCGGCTGATCGTGACGCCGCTCGCGGTCGGCTCGGGCACGGTGGGCGGCGTCTTCACGCCCACGCTGTTCCTGGGCGCGATGCTGGGGCACGCGTTCGGCGCGGGAGTGCAGGCGCTGGCGCCGGGCCTCGGCACCGACCCCGCCGCCTTCGCGCTCGCCGGCATGGGCTTCCTGCTGGCGGGGACGACGCACGCGCCGCTCACCGCCGTGGTGATGGTGTTCGAGATGACGCTCGACTACGGCATGGTGGTGCCGCTGCTGCTCGGCTCGGCCGTCGCCAGCCTCGTCGCGAAGCGCCTCACGGCCAACTCGGTCTACACCGAGGCGCTGCAGCGCAAGGCGGGAGACGAGGAGGCGACGGGCGCGCTCGACGTGCTCCGCGTGAGCGACCTTCTGCGTTCGGACCAGGTCACGGTCGCCCCGGACTTGGCACTCCCGCAGCTGCTCGACGCCTTCGTGGCCTCGCGCCGCAACCATCTCTACGTGGTCGACGAGCGGGGCGGCTTCCAGGGCGCCGTGAACCTCCACGACGTCAACGAGGCGCTGCGCGCCGCCGGCGGCGCCGGCACGCTGGTCGCGAAGGACGCCATGCGCAAGCGCTTCGAGGTCACGACTCCGGAGGAGAGCCTGCCGCGCGTGCTCGAGCGCTTCGCGGCCCAGGAGTGCGAGCGGCTGCCGGTGCTGCGCGACCTCGAGACGCGCCAGCTGGTGGGGACGATCTCGAAGCGCGACATCCTCTCCGTGTACTCGCTCGAGCTGCTGCAGCGCGGCGCCTCGCGCCGCGCGCCGCGGCCGATCGAGCCCGCCCTCGAGACGCTCGTGGACGAGGTGCCGCTGCCTGCGGAGCTCGCGGGCCGCACCTTCGCCGAGTCGCGCTTCCGCGACACCCACGCGCTCGCGCTGCTGCTCGTGCGTCGCGGCGCGGCCGGCCTGCTGCTGCCCGACGCGGAGCTGCGCTTCGCGGCGGGAGACCGGCTGGTCGTGTTCGGCCCGCGCGACCGCATCCTCGCGCTGCGCGAGCGCGCGCGCTGAGCGCGCCCGAGTCCTCCAGCGGATTGAACCAGCGCTGTGTGACGCGCCTGCGGCGAGGCGCCAAGTGAGACACAATTCGAGCGGAGGATCCCTCATGCGGCGACTCACGTCTCTTCTTCTCCTCGTGGCGCTCTCGCTGGCGCCCCGTGCGTTCGCGCAGTCGCAGGCGATCAACGGCGCGATCGAAGGCCGCGTGCACGATGCGACGGGCGCGCTCTTGCCCGGCGTGACCGTCACGATCACCAACGTCGAGACGGGAGCGAAGCGCACGGTGCAGAGCGGAAGCGACGGCAGCTATCGCGCGCCGCTGCTGCCGCTCGGGTCCTATGCGGTGAAGGCCGAGATCTCGGGCTTCAAGACCCTCGAGCGGACGGGCATCAGCCTCGCCGCGGGCCAGACCGCCGTGGTCGAGCTGTCGCTCGAGGTCGGAGGCGTCGCCGAGGTGGTCTCGGTGTCGGGCGACTCGCCCGTCGCCGAGCCGGGCAAGATCGACCTCGGGCGCACGATCTCGCAGGCCGAGATCAAGAACCTGCCGCTGGTGTCGCGCAACCCGTACAACTTCGCGTTCCTGCAGGCCAACGTCACCGGCTACGAGAACAACGAGTTCGGGGTGCCTCGCATCAACGCCAACGGCAGCCAGATGCACACGAACTACCAGATCGACGGCAACACCAACACCCAGAAGGACCGCGCCGGGCTGCGGATGCTGCCGATCTCGGAGGTCGTGGTGCGGGAGGTCAAGGTCATCACCTCGGGCTTCGCGCCCGAGTTCGGCCAGACCACGGGCATGGTCTTCAACGCCGTGACCCCGTCGGGCACCAACGACGTGCGGGGCTACCTGACCTACCGCTTCCGGCGCGCGGGCATGAACGAGCGGCCGTTCTTCCTGGCCCCCACCGCGCGCAAGCCCGACAACAACATCGACAACTTCACCGCCACCCTGGGCGGGCCGATCGTGAAGGACCGCTGGCACTACTATCTCGGCTACGAGTACGTCGACCAGGATCTGCGCGACGCGTCCAAGGTGATCCAGCAGAGCGCGGTCAACAACGCCCAGACGCTCGGCCTGTCGCCGACGGCGATCCCGCCTGACGGCGTCATCCCGACGCAGCAGCACGTCAACTTCGCGATCGCCAAGACCGACTACCAGATCTCGCCGGCGCACAAGCTCTCGGCGCGCTACTTCTTCTTCAAGAACCGCTCGCCCTACAACATCGGCGGGCGGCCTCAACACCGTCGAGCGCGCCACCGACTTCAACGACCGCATGGACTCGGCTTCCGTCCAGCTGATCTCCTCGTTCGGCGTCGAACCGCCTGAACGAGCTGCGCGTGCAGTTCGCGCGCCGGCACCAGTTCCGGACGACGAGCGAGAACGCCGGCGCGTGCCCCGCGATCGTGGTGAGCGGGATCGCGAACTTCGGCTGCCCGCTCGACGCCACCCAGAGCGCGGGCTTCGACTTCAGCCAGAAGATCTGGCAGGTCTCGGACAACTTCACCTGGATCCGCGGGACAGCCACAGCTTCAAGGCCGGCTTCGACCTGCAGTTCGTGGCCGACGACCGCGTCAACACGCTGCGGCAGATCTACACCTTCCCGGGCGTCGATGCGTACCTGGCGGCGAGAGCGGGAACGAACCCGCGCGCCTACACGACCTTCCAGCAGGACCTCGGCGATCCGAGCGTCAGCTACAACTCGGGCTTCCACGGCGTCTTCGTCCAGGACGACTTCCGCGTCAGCTCGAGCTTCAAGCTCCTGTTCGGGCTGCGCTACGACCTCTTCGACATCCCGGACGCGCGGCCGTTCGCCGCCAACCCGCTCTCGCAGTCGTTCAAGAAGGACAAGAACAACTTCGCACCCCGCGTGGGCTTCTCCTGGAGCCTGGACCCGGCCTCGCGGACGGTCGCTGCGCGCCTCCACGGGGATCATGTACGAGCCGCCGCTCCTGAACCTCTACGAGGACGCGATCCTGCGCAACGGCGATCCCAGGAGCTTCACCGCCACGCTCAACCCCACGAGCGCGGGCGCGCCGGCGTTCCCCGCGACGCTCGCCGACCTGCCTGCGGGCTTCACGCTGCCGACGCAGAGCATCAACGCCGTGGCCGCCGACTTCGACAGCCAGTGGGCGCTCATGACCAACGTCCAGATCGAGCGCGCGATCGGCCAGGACTTCGCCGTGTCGCTGGGCTACGTCAGCTCGATCGGGCGCAGCATGCCGTTGCTGATCGACACCAACATCATCCCCACCGGGCTGACGCTCGGCGACGGCCGCCCGATCTACTCGACGGCGGTCAACGCCTCGACGCGCGTGAACCCCGCCTTCAACCACGTCGACACGCTGTCCGTCGACGGGCGAGGGCAGCTACAACGCGTTCACGGTCATGCTGCACAAGCGGATGAGCCACGGCGTCCAGCTGCAGGCGAGCTACACCTGGGCCAAGGGCGAGGACGACGCCCCGCTCACGGGCACCTACGTCGTCGGGAGCGGCGACGACAGGCTCTCGGACCCCTCGAACCAGGATCGCGACAAGGGCGTCGTGCCCTTCAACCAGGCGCACACCTTCGTGATGAGCACGCTGCTCGCCCCGCGCGTGAGCGGGTCGGGCTTCCTCGAGCGGCTCGCCGACAACAACCAGCTCGGGCTGATCCTGACGTGGAACAGCGGCCTGCCCTTCAACATCCGCTCGAACCTCGACCTCAACCTCGACGGCCTCACGAACGACCGGCCGCTCGGCATCGACCGCAACACGGGCCGCTTCGGGCAGGTCGTCAACCTCGACGCCCGCTACGTGCGCTTCATCCCGCTGGGCGCGCGCGTGCGGGCCGAGCTGTTCGTCGAGGCCAAGAACGTCTTCAACACCGGCTGCTCGGACGCTGCCGAGTACGCCACTTGTACCATCAACATCTCGGCGGTGAACCGGGTGGTGACCACGAACGCGGCGGGCCAGCCCGCGGCGGCGATCCCGGACCCGTTCGCGGGCACGGCGGGATACCAGCAGCGGCAGGTCCAGCTGGGCGCGAAGCTGTCCTTCTAGCCGCGAGGCGAGCGGCGCCTCGGGGCGCTCGCCCGGCCGCGACGCCAGTCGCGGAGCACGCGCTCGACGAAGACGCCGCAGAGGCCCAGCGAGCGGCGGTAGTCGAGCGCCTGCTCGATCCGCCGCTCCGACACGCACGCGCGCACCTCGGGGTGCTGGCGCACGGCCTGCTGGAACGGCACGCCGCGCCGCTGGCTCTCGCGGTGGAGCTGCCGCACCAGCTCGTGCGCCTGTCCGCGCCCGAGCTTCGGCGCGAGCGCCATCATCACGGCCTCCGACAGCACGACGCCGCCGGCGCGGTCGAGGTTGCGGCGCATGTTCTCGGCCTTCACGACCAGGCTGCCGAGCAGGCGCGCGCTGATCGCGAGCTGCGCCGAGAGCAGCAGGCAGATCTCCTGCGGGAACGCCCACGACGTCTCGCCCTGGCGGTGGTCGTCCTCCCATTCGGCGTGAATGTAGTCGAGCGCGAGCGGAGCCCGCGCGCGCAGCAGGCGTCCCAGCAGGACCACCGAGCCGGAGGCGACCGGGTTCAGCTTGTGCGGCATCGCGGAGCTGCCGACCTTGCCCTCGACGAACTCGCTGAGCTCGTCGACGTCGGTCACCTGCAGGTTGTAGACGTTCTGGGCGATCTTGCCGAGAGTCGCCGAGAGCATGGCGAGCAGCAGGAAGAACTCGGCGTAGCGGTCACCCGCGGTCTTGACCGGCAGGCGAGGCACGCCGAGGCCGAGACGGCGCATCAGGCGCTGCTCGACGCGGAGCCCGGCGCGGCCGAGCGCCGCGAGCGTGCCGACGGCGCCGCCCCACTCGCCGACCAGCACGCGGGGCCGGCTCGCGACGAGCCGCTCGCGATGGCGCATCAGCTCGTCGAGCCAGGTCGCGCACTTCCAGCCGAACGTCACCGGCAGCGCGTGCTGGCCGTGCGTGCGTCCCGCCATCAGCGTGTCGCGATGGCGCCGGGCGAGGCCGGCGAGCGCGCCCTCGACCGCATCCAGCTCGGCGCAGCACGACGTCGTAGCTCGCCTGGATCTGCAGCGTCGTCGCCGTGTCGATGACGTTCTTGCTGGTGGCGCCCCAGTGGACCCAGGCGGCGGCGCTCGCCGGCAGCCGCGCCCGCAGCGCGTTCACGAGCGGGACCACCGGGTTCCAGGTGGCGTCGAACTCGCGCCGCATCGCGCGCAGGTCGATGCGCTCGACGCGCGCGGCGCCGGCGATCGCGCGCGCCGCGGCCTTCGGCACGATCCCGAGCTCGGCCTGCACGCGGGCGAGCGCCGCCTCGACGTCGAGCCAGCGCTGGATCGTGGCGCGATCGTCCCAGATCGCGCGCATCTGCGGCGAGCCGTAGCGGTCGCGGAGGTAGAAGGAGTCGAACGCGCTCGCCGCCATCAGCCGAGCCTCGCGCGTGCGTCCATGCGGCCCGAGACTACCATGCTAGATTGCGGCCATGGACCCGAGCTTCCAGAGCTTCCTCGCGGGCGAGCTGCAGTCGATCCGCGAGCAGGGGCTCTTCAAGGAGGAGTGGCCGATCCTCGGCGAGCAGGGGCCGGTGATCCGAGTCGAGGGCCGCTCCGAGCCGGTGCTGAACTTCTGCGCGAACAACTACCTCGGGCTCTCGAGCCATCCCGAGCTCCTGAAGGCCGCGCACGAGGCGCTCGACACCTGGGGCTACGGGCTCTCGAGCGTGCGCTTCATCTGCGGCACGCAGGCGCTGCACCTCGAGCTCGAGAAGCGGATCGCCGAGTTCCTCGGCATGCAGGACGCGATCCTGTACGCGGCGTGCTTCGACGCGAACGGCGGCGTCTTCGAGCCGCTGCTCGGGGCGGACGACGCCATCCTCACCGACCAGCTCAACCACGCCTCGATCATCGACGGCGTGCGCCTCTGCAAGGCGAAGCGCTTCGTCTACGCGAACGCCGACATGAGCGACCTCGAGGCCAGGCTGCGCGAGGCGGCAGTCCTGCCGCTTCCGGCTGATCGTGACCGACGGTGTCTTCTCGATGGACGGCTCGGTCGCGCCGCTGCCTGCGATCTGCGACCTCGCCGAGCGCTACCGCGCCACGCTGATGGTGGACGACAGCCACGCCACCGGCTTCATGGGCCGGACCGGACGCGGGACCTTCGAGCATCACGGCGTCGGCGGACGCGTGGACCTCATCACCACGACCTTCGGCAAGGCGCTGGGCGGCGCACTCGGCGGCTGCACGGCGGGCTCGGCAGAGGTGATCGGCATGCTGCGCCAGCGCAGCCGGCCGTACCTCTTCTCGAACTCGCTCGCCCCGGCCGTGGTCGGCGCCACGCTGCGCGCGATCGCGCTGCTGACCTCCAGCACGGAGCTGCGCGACCGCCTCGAAGCCAACACGAAGAGCTTCCGCGAGCGCATGGCCGCGGCCGGCTTCGAGATCAAGCCCGGCGTCCACCCGATCGTGCCGATCATGTTCTCGCGCTTCGCGCCCGACGACGCGCCGCTCGCCCAGCGCTTCGCGCGCGCGCTGCTCGACGAGGGGATCTACGTGAAGGGCTTCTTCTTTCCGGTCGTGCCAAGGGGCTCTCGAGGATCCGCGTCCAGCTCTCCGCGGCGCACCGGCCGGAGCACGTCGACCGGGCGGTCGCCGCTTTCACGAAAATCGGTCGGCAGCTGGGCGTGCTGGCCTGACGGCTCGCCGCAAAGCCTGACCTGCTGGAAGGCGTCCGGAACGCTGCCAGCGAACGCAGTCTTTCGTCACACCGACGTCGACGCCTGAAGCGCTAAGAGCCGCGTCGTCAAGGCCTTAGGTTGTTCGTCCTTCCGAGCGCCACCGGGCAAAGAACTTGCTCCCGGCAGAGGCCATGTTTCAGGCCGTTGTCTTTCTGATACCCGTGCTTTTGCCCGTAGGCTCCGCAGAGCCGGCGCCCACGCTCACGCACCAGCCCGTCGACTGCATCGTCGCGGGCAAGTTCCCCGTCATTCCGGCCTGCTTCGAGCCGGCCCAGCAGATGGCGCGCGGCCGCGTGTACTTCCAGGTCGAGGACTCGACCTCCTGGTTCTACGTCGACGTGAAGTCGGCCCAGGCGGCCTGCTGGTCGGGAGTGCTGCCCAAGCCGTCGCGGGCGCTCCTGAACCGCCACGTGCGCTACTACGTCGAGGTGATGACGCCGAGCATGGACTCGACGCGGACGCCGGACCACGCGGCTCTCGTGGTCCGCTCGGCGGACGAATGCCACGCGCCCGTCGTGGCCGCGATCTCGTCGACGGGGCCGGCTGCCGTGCTCCCGCTCCTGCCGAGCGGCTTCTCGGTCGGCGGGCTGTCCATCCCCCTCGTCGTGGCGGGCGCCGGCGCTGCGCTGGGGACGGTCGCGATCGTGGCCGGTCCGGGCGGCGCCGCGCCCCCGCCGACCCCCGCTCCCGGGCCGATCGGCTCGCCTCCGAGCCCCAACCCGCTGCCCAGCCCGACGCCGAGCGCGACGCCGTCTCCGAATGCCACGCCGAATCCCACGCTCGCCGAGCCCGGCACCTTCGCCTTCGCCCGCGCCCTCACCATCACCGTCGCCCTCACCATCACCCTCACCATCACCTTCACCCGGCGTCCGCTTCCCGCTCAGCGTGTCCCGCCAGGGCACCGGCTCGGGCGCCGTGGCCAGCGCGCCGACCGGCATCAGCTGTGGCGGCTCCTGCGTGGCCGACTACCCGGAGGGCAGCGTGGTGACGCTCACGCCTCAGCCCGACCTGGGATCGGTGTTCGTCCGCTGGACGGGAGCGTGCAGCGGCAGCGGCGCCTGCAACGTCACGATGGACGCCGCGCGGAGCGTGTCGGCCCAGTTCGACCTGCGCCGGTTCAGGCTCAGCATCACCAAGACCCCGCTCGGCCTCATCCTCGGCAGCGTCACGAGCTCGCCCGGCGGCATCAACTGCGGGCTGCTCTGCGCGACCGCGTCGGCCACGTTCCCGAGCGGCACCGTGGTGTCGCTCTCGGCGCAGCCCATCCTGACCGCGAGCTTCAGGGGCTGGGGCGGCGACTGCACGGGCTCGGGCGGCTGCGTCGTGACGATGGACGGCGACAAGAGCGTGACCGTCGACTTCTCGCTGCTGGGCCTCATCGCCCCGCAGGCCGATGCGAGCCCCGAGGCTGGAACGCCGACGCTCCGCAGCACGCTCGGCGTGCGGGGCGGCCGCGGCGACGTCGCGCTCAACGGGAACCCCGTGCTGGTCGCGCGGGAAGGGGAGGGGCGGGCCGCGCTGCGTCCGCTGCCGGGCGACAACCTGGTCGAGGCTCGACTGCTGGAGGGCGCGAGCGGCGGCTTCTGGCAGTTCGACCTCGTCGCAGGCACTCCGCTCCAGCCGCGTGCGCTGCGGGTGGTGACGGGAGAGCTCGCCGCGATCGGCCCCGACTTCGTGACCTTCCGGCTGACGGGCCGACCGGGCGAGCGCGTCTCGTTCGTGTGGACGTGGGGCCGGGCCGAGAAGTAGCTAGGGCGTCACCTTCGCCTGGCGGGGGGCCTGGAGCTCGGCGGCGCGCGAGGCGAGCTTCACGAACTCGGTGCGGTAGCCTTCGCGGTCGTCGCCCTGCCCCGAGCGGGCCAGCTCCAGCACCATCGGCCAGGTCGCCCGGCCCCGATGATCGGACTCGCGGAGAAGCAGGCCGAACGCCGCCACGGCCGCGGCAAAGCGCAGCCGCTCGGAGCCGCGCGCCGTCTCCTGGCTCGACGCGACCGTCGAGGTGAGAAGCCGGCTGACGTCGCCCTCGGGCTCCTTGTAGCGGAGCTTGAGCGTCAGCAGCTCGTCGCTCGTCGCCGCCGGGGACAGCGCCGGCGGCTGCTGGTACTTGAGCGGGCCCGCGCCCTTCGCGTCGAGCGGCAGGCCGGCGGGCACCACCTCGTAGAGCGCCGTCACGGTGTGGCCCGCTCCGATCTCGCCCGCGTCCTTGCGGTCGTCGTCGAAGTCCTCGGCGCGCAGCAGCCGGTTCTCGTAGCCGACCAGCCGATAGCCGGCCACGCGGCGCGGGTTCCACTCGACCTGGATCTTGACGTCCTTCGCGATCGTCACGAGCGTCGCGCCGGCCTCGCTCACCAGCACCTTCTTCGCCTCGGCCTCGCTGTCGATGTACGAGTAGTTGCCGTTGCCGCGGTCGGCGAGCATCTCCATCGTCGCGTCCTTCAGGTTGCCCTGGCCGAAGCCGAGCACCGAGAGGAAGACGCCGCTCTTGCGCTTCTCCTCGATCAGCCGCGACAGCTCGCCGATGCTGGTGACGCCGACGTTGAAGTCGCCGTCCGTCGCGAGCAACACGCGGTTGATCGCGCCCGGGCGGTACATCTCGGCGGCGACGCGGTAGGCGAGCTCGATCCCGGCGCCGCCCGCCGTCGAGCCGCCGGCTTCGAGGGCGGCGAGCGCCGCGCGGATCTCGGCCTTGCGCTCGCCCGAGGTCGGCGGCAGCACCAGCCCCGACTGGCCCGCGTAGACGACGATCGCGACCTGGTCCTGCTCGCGCAGCCCCTCGACGAGCAGCGCCAGCGCCTGCTTCAGCAGCGGCAGCTTGTCGGGTGACTCCATCGATCCGGACACGTCGAGCAGGAAGACGAGCCGGCGCGGCGGCAGCGCCTTCTCCTCGAGCGAGCGGCCGCGCAGGCCGATGAGGGCCAGGCGATGCTCCGGCCGCCAGGGGCACGGAGCGAGCTCGGTCGTGACGGAGAACGGCGCGTCGCCATTCGGCTCCGGGTAGTCGTAGCGGAAGTAGTTCACGAGCTCCTCGATGCGCACGGCGTCCTTCGGCGGCAGCTGGCCCTGGGTCAGGAAGCGGCGGACGTTGGCGTACGAGGCCGTGTCGACGTCGATCGAGAAGGTCGAGAGCGGGTTCTGGGCCGCGGCCAGGAACGGGTTGTCGCGGATGCGGTCGTAGGCCTCGGTGTCGAACTCCGGTCTCGCGGCCTGCAGCTTCGCCATGAGCTCCTGGCGCGCGACGGGGGAGTTCGCTACGCCCCCTTCCACGCCTCCTGCCACGCCTGTCGCGACACTTCGCAGCGCGGACAGTCGGGCGCGGTCGTCGCGCATCTCGAACTGAAGCGCCTGCGGGGCCTCGATCGGCGCAGCGTAGGGCGCGGGAGGCTTGGCCGCGGAGGGCGCACGATGTCCCGGCACGGCCGTCGGGGCGAGCGTCCCGGGCGGCGTGGACGCCGGGGACGGCGGAGCAGGCGGCACCGCGGCGATCCCCGCGGGTCCGCTGCCGGACAGCCGCGCCTTCATGGTGAGCCTCGCGGTCACGAACGCGAGACCGACGAGCGACGCGACCAGCCACACGCCGAGCGCTTGCTTCCTCATGTCACCCTCCGGGGGCCGCCCCGCGGGCCCCGCCTGCCTCTCTCTACCGCCGGGGGCGGCCGGCTATTCCGGGCTCAGCGCTTGGACACCGCCCGTGGCCGCGCGTTCCAGCGGTCGACTCCGGCCGACCGGAGGTGCAGCCGATGCGTCACCGGCTTCGAGGAGCGGCGCTCCTCGTCGGGCTCGTCGTCGCCGTGCCGGCGCTGGCGAAGGAAAAGCCCTCGCCGCTCGCCGGGCTCGACGCGCAGGTGCGGCCGCGATGAGGAGAGACACTCGTCGGATGGCGGAGGCTTTGATGTCCGACGCGCCCCGCCGACGCCTACGTGGTCTTCGCGCTCGAGCCCGACGCCACGATCGAGCGCATGACGATGACGCCGGTTTCGCCGGCGATCATACGACTTCCAGGACCTGCAGTTCACCCCCGTGCCGGAGGAGCGGCCGCAGGCGGCGACGCCGTGAGCTACGACCAGTAGCGCTTGTAGTAGTGGCCGGGGCCGGGCGGTCTGGCTGGCTTTTCGGGCTGCCTGAACAGCGACTCGACGCGGCGCGCCGAGAGCGGGACGCGGCGCATCAAGACGTAGGCCGCGAGAGCCACGAGAATGACGAGCCCAGCGATGGTGAAGAGCAGGATGCGCATCGGGTCGCCGCGCGACGGAGTATACCTTGACCCCCCGGATGCGGGTTCCTAGAATCCCACAATGTCCGAGGACCGCCTTCGCCTCGCATCGATCTCCGTGCTCGGCAGTCCGCTTCACGGACGCCGCTACGACCCCGAGGAAGTCGTCGGCGAGGTCCTGATCGGATCGGACGCAAGCTGCCACCTGGTGGTCGACCTGCCTTCGATCAGCCCGATCCACGCGAAGATCTGGACCGATCTCGACGACTGCAAGGTGAAGGACACGAGCGCCCCGCGCGGCGTCTACGTCAACACCGACCGGGTCGAGCAGGAGGCGCGGATTTTCGAAGGGGACGTGCTCTGGCTCGGCCCGCCGCAGGAACCCGGCAGCGTCTGCATCAAGTGCCACTTCAAGCCGTGGGTCGAGGTGCTGCCGGGAGCTTCGGCGGGGGCCGAAGGCGAAGCGGCGGACCGCCGCCGCCGGTCGAGCCGAGCTTCGACGAGCTGCCCGCGGCCGACCCGGCCGCAGCCGAGCTCGCCTCGCCCGAGGCTGCTCCCGCGTCTCCGCCGAGTGAGCCCGAGCCCGAGCCCGACGCCGCCGCCGAGCGCGCCCGAGCCCGTCTTTGCTTCGGAGCCTGACGCTTTCGCGTCGCATCGGCCGCCTGGCGAGGACGATCCGTTCTTCGTCGGAGAGGCGGAGGCGAGCGAGCCCGCGTCGGCGCCTGCGCCTGCCGCCAGCGAGCCCGTCGCGCAGGAGCCCGTCTGCGCACGATGCGCACGAAGAGGCGGCGGCCGCCAGCGTGGAGCCCGAGGCCGAGGCGGTTCCAGCTGCGGTCGTCGACGAGTGGTCGATCCCCGAGGCGCCTGCCGAGCCCGAGCGCCGGCGCCCGTGGTCGACGAGTTCTTCGTTGCGAGCGAGCCCGACGAAGCCCAGCCACAGCCCGAGGAGCCGACTTTCGTCGTACCCGAGCCGGAGCCAGAAGGGGAAGCGGCTTCGGCCGTGCCGTTCCTCGACCTGCCGCCGCTCGAGCCCAGCTCGCCGCCGATCCCCACGCCGACGCCCGCCCCGACGTTCGCGCCGACGCCTGCGCCGGCTCCGAAGCCCAAAGCGGCCGCTCCGCTCCGAAGCCGACACCTGCGCCCGCCGCCGCTCCCGAACCGGCAGCGACACCCGCAGCGGCCGCCCGCGCCGGCCGCGGCTCCCAAGGAAACGCCTGCTGCCGCCGCGCCGCCGGCGTCACCGAAGCCAGCGGGCGAGCCCCGGCCCGCTGCTGCGGCACCGCGCGCGCAGCCCGCGCGGCGTCCGGCGGGCGCCGCGCCCGCTGCGCGTCGTCCGCCAGCCGTGCGTGCCGCCTCCCCCCGTGCAGCGAGCGGGAGCCCCGCCTGGCTACGCCCCGTGGGCCTCGGCGCGGCCGGGCTGCTGGTCGCGGGCGCCCTCGGCTTCGGCGCGATGAAGCTCATGGGCGGATCCGTCCGACTCGACTCCGTCGAGCCCCAGCGCCTCCGCGTCGGTCAGCGCGCCACTTTGTCGGGCTCGGGCTTCAGCTCCGATCCTGCCGGCCAGACGGTGATCTTCGGCGAGCGCGAGGCGAAGGTGCTGCAGGCCTCGCCGAAGCGGCTCGAGGTCGAGGTTCCCGAGGCCGTCGCGTCGGCCGGCGCCGAGAGCCGCGTGCCCGTCGTCGTGCGGACGAAGGGCCGCTCGACGGCCGTCGTCGAGGTGACGGTGTTCCAGGGGCCCCGGCTGCACGGCATCTCGCCCGGAGCCGCGATGCCCGGCGAGGAGGTGTTGCTCGCGGGCGCCGGCTGGGGCGTCGGCGCGACCGTGAAGTTCGGCTCGGCGACGGCGCAGACGCTCGAGGTTCAGCCGACGCAGATCCGTGCGCTGGTGCCCGAGGTCGGCAGCCCCGGCAGCGAGCTCGCCGTCGTCGTGACGATTGCCGGCGTGGACTCCAATCCGGCGCCGTTCATCCTGGGCCACCTGCCCGTGGTGTCCGGCCTCGAGCCGGCGAGCGCCGCCCCCGGCGACGTGGTGAGCGTGTCGGGCAGGGGCTTCGAGACGATCCCGGCTCGCAACGAGGTCCGCGTCGGCGGCGTTCCCGCGCTCGTGATCGCGGCTGCCTCCGACTCGCTGCGGCTCGTCGTCCCGCGCCTCGGTCCGGGGGAGAGCACGCGCGCCGTCGAGGTGCGAGTTCCCGGCCTCGAGCAACGTCGGCCAGGCCCAGCTCGCGCTCAAGCCGGCGGCAGACACCGTCGAGTTCCGCTTCATCGCCGAGCCGTTCACTCCCGCCGCCGGCCGCGTGCACGCGCTGCTCGCGACCGGGCTGGGGCCGGCCTTCGTGCTGACCGCTTCGGGCGGACGGACGGCGGCCGAGCGTGCGGCGGCCGCGGCCGAGCGGCTGAACGCCGCGGCCCAGCCGCTGCGCACGACGGCCGGGCTCACGCTCGAGGCGCGCGGGCTCGAGTCGAGCCCGGTGATCGGCC
This sequence comes from uncultured Acidobacteriota bacterium, assembly GCA_963744315.1. Taxonomy (GTDB): domain Bacteria; phylum Acidobacteriota; class Vicinamibacteria; order Fen-336; family Fen-336; genus DATBSL01. The sequence continues at coordinate 112,568 of CAVUTB010000019.1, read as the reverse complement.
TCGTCGGGCACGCCGATCCGCTGCTCGAGGTCAGCGAGGAGGACGCGGCGGCCTACAACGAGGACTGGACCGGCCTGCGCGGCCGCGGCGGCCCCGTCACGCGAGCGCGCCTGGCGCGCTGGTGGGAGGCGCTCGGCCGCGACCTCGTGCTGATGACGGTCCGCAGCCAGCCGCCGTCGAACACGGCCGCGCTCGCGCCCGAAGGCCGCGTGCTCGGGCAGCTGTTCGAGCTCGCCCAGCGCAGCGGCGCCGCGGGCGTCCCGCGCCAGGTGGTGGACGACGCGCGCCCGCCGCTCAAGGACGGACTGCGGCTGCTCGGGCTGCGGGTGCCGCCGACGGTGACGGCTGCGGCGCCGGGAGCCGCGACCGCCGCCGCGGCTCCCGCGGCCGCCGCGACACCGACCCCGCCCCCGCTGCAGCTCGACGGAAGCTGGGGCGGAAACCAGGTCGAGCAGGGGCTGCGCCAGTTCCTGAGCGTGACCTTCCGCGGCAGCGGCGGCACCGTGGCGTACGAGGGCGGCATCACGTTCACGGTGCCGATGCTCAGCGTCGAGCAAGCCGCGCCGCGACCAGGTGCACTTCAGCGTGCAGATCCGCGGCGGCTTCCGCCACTACACGGGTCAGTGGGACGGCGAGTCGCTCACCGGCAACGTCTCCACCGACGCCGCCGGCAAGAACGTCGTCGGCACTTTCGAGCTGCGCAGGCGCTAGGCGACCGTCACCTCTTTGCAGAGGTAGACGTCCTGGATCGTCTGCAGCAGCTTGACGCCCTCGGCCATCGGGCGCTGGAAGGCCTTGCGGCCCGAGATCAGCCCCATGCCGCCGGCGCGCTTGTTGATCACGGCCGTCTTCACGGCCTCGGCGAAGTCGTTCTCGCCCGAGGCGCCGCCGCTGTTGATGAGCCCCGCGCGGCCCATGTAGCAGTTCGCGACCTGGTAGCGGCAGAGGTCGATCGGGTGGTCGCTCGCGAGCTCGGTGTAGATGCGCTTGTCGGTCTTGCCGTACGGGTTCTCCTTGCTGCTGAGCGCGTTGTAGCCGCCGTTGTTCTCCGGCAGCTTCTGCTTGATGATGTCGGCCTCGATCGTGACGCCGAGGTGGTTGGCCTGGCCGGTGAGGTCGGCCGAGACGTGGTAGTCCTTGTCCTTCTTGAACGCGGGGTTGCGCAGGTAGCACCAGAGCACGGTCGCCAGCCCCATCTCGTGGGCGATCTGGAACGCCTGCGCGACCTCGACGATCTGGCGCGCGGACTCGGGCGAGCCGAAGTAGATCGTGGCGCCGACCGCGACGGCGCCCATGTCGCGCGCCTGCTTCACCGTCGCGAAGAAGATCTGGTCGAACTTGTTCGGGTAGGTGAGGAACTCGTTGTGGTTGAACTTCACGAGGAACGGGATCCTGTGCGCGTACTGGCGCGCCACCGCGCCCAGCACGCCGAGCGTCGAGGCGACCGCGTTGCAGCCGCCCTCGATCGCGAGCTTCACGATGTTCTCGGGGTCGAAGTAGAGCGGGTTCTTCGCGAACGACGCGCCCGCCGAGTGCTCGATCCCCTGGTCGACGGGCAGGATCGAGACGTAGCCGGTCCCCGCGAGGCGCCCGTTGTCGAGCAGCGCCTGCAGCGAGCGCAGCACGGGCGTCGGCCGGTCGGAGCCCGCGTGGGCCGCGTCCACCCAGCGCGGGCCGGGCAGGTGCAGGCTGGACTTCGGGATGCCCTTGCAGGCGTGGTCGAGGAGCCCGCGCGCGTCGCCGCCCAGGTACTCCGCGATCTTGTCGATACCGCTAGCCGTACTGACCGTCGTCATGAATTGCCTTCCTTCCGTCAGTTGAGCCGTGAGGCCTTGAGCTTGAGCTGCGCCACGCGCGCCGCGAGCTCCTCGGCGTCCTTCGCCCGGGGGGCGAGCGCCAGGTAGGACTCGAGATCGTGCGCCGCGAGGCCGTAGCAGTCGAGTGCGGCATAGAGCACGCCGCGGTCGCGCAGGTCCTCGGCGCTGCCGGGCTGCAGCGCCACCAGCAGGTCGACCACGCGCAGCGCCCGCAGCTTGTCCTCGTCGCGCAGGTGGATCGCCTTCAGGTTCCGCAGCACGCGCTCGACCATGTCCTTGCGGCCGCAGGGCCGCAGCATCTTCGGCTCGAGCTTGACCTTGCCGCCGAAGATGCGGTCGAGCCGCTGCTGGCAATCCTTCTCGCTCAGCAGCGTGCCGCCGTGGAACGGATCCACGAGCAGCCCGCGCGCCGGGGTCTGCACGCGCACCACGAAGTGCCCGGGCAGCCCGACGCCCTCCACCTCGAGGCCCGCGCGGCGGCCGACCTCGATGTAGACGAGCGAGAGCGTGATCGGAATCCCGGTGCGGCGGTCGATCACCTCGTTCAGGTAGCTGTTGCGCGCGTCGTAGTACTGCTCGCTGTTGCCGCGGAAGCCGAGCTCCTGGAACAGGTAGTGGTTGAGCGCCATGACGGCGCGCTCCGGGCGCTGCTCGTCCTCCAGCCGGGTGCGCAGCCCGCGCCCCATCTCGTCGAGCCGCACCTGGTAGGCGCGCACGTCCAGGCCCTCGTACTCCTGCGCGGCGATCAGCAGAGCCGCCTCGGCGAGGTCCACCTCGTGGTCGGGCCGCCCGAGCAGGTCCTCGAGCTGGTTGCGAGGTGGCGTCGGGAGGGGCGAGCTGCGCATGCGGGGCACGTTTCCGGCCGTGAATTATAGCAGGCCGCTGTCGCGCTCCCCGGGCGCCCCGCGCGTCAGGCGGGGACGGCCGGCGCGGGCAGCGGCTCGAGGCCGAGCGCCTCGCGCACGCGGGGCGCCACGATCAGGCCGCCGCGGGTGAGCATGCTGTCGCGCACGATCTCGTCGTCGCTGCCGGGCACCAGCTCGCCCTTCTTCGCCATGTTCTGGACGAAGTTGGCGAGGTTCTTCGCGTAGAGCTGGCTGGCGTGGTGCGGGATGCTGGCGGCCAGGTTGACGGGTGCGATCACGCGAGCGCCGTGCGCCACCACCTCGCGCCCGGCCTCGCTCGCCTCGCAGTTGCCGCCCTGCTCGGCCGCGAGGTCCACGATCACCGAGCCCGGGCGCATTCCCCGCAGCATGTCCGTGGTGACGAGCACGGGCGCCTTGCGGCCCGGCACGGCGGCCGCCGCGATCACGACGTCGCTCTCGGCCACGACTCTCGCGAGCAGCTCGCGCTGCCGGCGGTAGAAGCCCTCGTCCTGAGCCTTCGCGTAGCCGCCCTTGTCCTCGGCGGCCTGCGTCTCGAGCGGCAGCTCGACGAACTTCGCGCCCAGGCTCTGCACCTGCTCGCGGACCGCCGGGCGCACGTCGTAGGCCTCGACCACGGCGCCGAGCCGCCGGGCGGTGGCGATCGCCTGCAGCCCCGCCACACCCGCGCCGATCACGAACACGCGCGCCGGCGCGATCGTCCCGGCGGCGGTCATCATCATCGGCATCATGCGCGGCAGCCGGTCCGCCGCCAGCAGCACCGCCTTGTAGCCGACCATGGTCGCGGTCGAGCTGAGCGCGTCCATGCTCTGGGCGCGGGAGATGCGCGGCACGAGCTCGAGCGCGAAGGAGGTGATGCCGCGCGCCGCGAGCGTCTTCACCGCCTCCGGCTGCTGCAGCGGGTCGAGGAAGCCCACCAGCACGTGCTGCGGGCCCAGCCGCTCGATCGCGGCTCGATCGTGGGCTCCGGCGAAGGAGCGCACGGACAGCAGGAGCGTGGCCGTGGAGAGCACGTCGTCGCGGCGCGCCCACCAGGGCACCCTTCTCGGCGTAGAGGCCGTCGGGGAAGCCGGCGGCCTCGCCCGCTCCGGACTCGATCGCGAGCTCGATGCCGGCCTTCGCGAGCGCGCCCAGGACGCCGGGCACGAGGGCCACGCGCGTCTCGCCGGGCCAGGTCTCCTTGAGGACGCCGGCCTTCACCACGCCGCCCAACATACACGATCCGCCACCCGCGCCTCCAGAGTCCCTGGAGTGCGCGGGGGCGGCGCGTTCTAGGTCGTCCGGCTCACTTTACGTCGAGCGTTCCGCAGCGCGAGCCCTTCGGGTCGACCGGGACGTTCTCGGCCGCGCAGGCCTCGTAGGTCCCGGGCAGCTTGCCGATCGCGAGGAACTGATTGTCGGGATGGTCCTGACAGTGCGACGGGTCGTACCCGCAGTTCTCGTTCCCGAAGAACCAGGTCGGCCCCCAGCGGCCGTTCTCGGCCTTGCCGGTCGCGAGGTAGTCGCACGCGACGCGGTCCTTGTGGCCCTCGGGCCGGGTGTCGCAGAACTTCCAGTCCCCGAACCCCACCTTGTCGCAATACCCGTCGATGTTGGGCACGAGCGGCTTCGAGTCGAGCCTCCGGCGCTCGCCCTCCTGGGCCAGCACGGCTGACGTGCATGCGCAGCATCGGAGGCGGCGTGGGAGCCGGGCACACCATCCCCGGGGGCAACACCACCGAGGTCTCGGAAGTCGGCGTGGGCGTCGGTGCGGGGGCCAGCGTCACCACCGGCGGACCGGACGTGCCGCTCGGCGTGGTGCTGCCACCGCATGCGATCAGCGCCAGGCCCAGGGCCGCGCAAACGAAGGCGAGTGATCGATTCATGCGACGCTCCTGAATTGATACATCTGAAACTACATTAGGCTCTAAGGCCTAACTCCGCAATAGAAAAGATCAAAATTGTGCTCAGGATCACGCATTTCCCGGCCGTCGTGGCGCCAGGCGCACACCTGTGGGCCCGGAAAGAAGGTGGTGGAAGTGTCAGCGAGGCCCTTGCGGAGCCCCGGCTACTGGCACTCCGGCTTGCCCTTGATCGTGCAGATGCCGCATCGATTGCCGGGCCGGTCGGGGTTCGTGGAGATAGGGATATCGGGCGCGGCGCAGGCGGCGTACTCGCCGTCCCCGCGCGTCAGCACGAGGAACTGGTTGTCGGGATGGTTGCTGCAGCCGTTCTCGCCCGGCTGCGCCGTGCAGGGCCGGCCGTTGTAGAACCACGTCGGCCCGTAGCGGCCCGTGTCGCCTGCGCGTCCGACGGCCATGTAGTCGCAGGCCACCGACTGCGGGTCGCCTTCCTGCCGCGTGAAGCAGAACTTGTCCGTCGCGCCGAAGCCGGCTCTTCCACAATAGCCGTCCACGTTGTCGACCACGGGGCGCGTGTCGAGCGTCCGCCGCAGCTGGCCGCTGTCGTGGATCACGCCGACGCGGATGCCGTAGAGCGGCGGCGGCGTCGGGCTGCAGTTGAGCGCGGCGACCGGCGTGGGCGTGGCCAGGGGCGTCGCCACGGGAGTCGGCGTCGGCACGGGAGTGGGAGTGCCGTTCGAGCCGCCGCCGCCGCAGGCGGCGAGCGCGGCGACGCCGCAGACCATGGTGAGCGCGGCCGCAGCCGTCGCGAGGGTGAAGGACCGCGAGCGGTCCGGGTGGGCAGGCGACGGCATGTGAGCGTCGGTCTCCTTGATCTTCATCTCTGACTCAGCGCTCGACTTCGACGCTGCAGCAGCTGCCGCTGTTGGCGCACACCTGGTACGTGCCCGACTTGTAGACGAGCAGGTCGTACTGGTTCGTGGGGTGATTCTCGCAGCCGCTTTCCGGACCGGTGCAGTACTTGCCGTTGACGGTCCACGTCGGACCCGGCCGCCCGGTGTCCTTGGCCTTCCCGACGCGCCAGGTCTCGCAGGGTACCCGCTCGGCGCTGTCCGGCGGGCGAACGGGGCAAAGGTCGCGGCCGTCGAAGAACCCGGCCGCCAGGCAGTAGGCGCCGTCCGGTCCGACGATCGCCGTCGAGTCGAGCGTGTAGTAATCCGGCCCGTAGAGGTGCAGCTTGCAGAACATCCGGCTGATCGGCGGCGGATACGGATAACCGCAGCCGCTGCCCGGCGCAGGCAGGCCGCCGCGGTCGACCGGGAAGTTGGCGGGCGTGCAGGTCTCGAAGTAGATGCCGTTCTTCCGCAGGTTGCCGGTCTGGGTGAGGATGTCGAAGTTCTCCGAGAAGCCGTTCTCGTTCTTGATCAGGATCCGCTCGTAGTTGCCGTCGTCGGGATCGCGCTCCGAGCAGTAGCCTGCCGCCAACAGGTTCGCCACCACCGCGTTGAGGTAGGCCTCCTTGTCGAGCACCCTGTACTGCCCGGTGCCGATGCCGGCCTCCTCCGTCTTGTCGAAGATCTGCGGCTGCTGCTGGACCACCTTGTCGATGGCTGCCAGTACGGCGTTCTGGAGCTTGGGCGAGACCTTCTCGCACTCGGCGTTCAGGTCGCCGGGACCGAGCGGACAGCTCGCGGCGCTCGGGTTGCCGCCGCCTCCGACCGGAGTCGGCGTCGGCGTCGGGGTGGCGGTCACCGGCGGCGTCGAGCCGCCGGAAGGCGAGCCGCTTCCGCCTCCGCAAGACACCAACGCCAGCATCGCCATCGGGACGATGCTCGAGACCAGCGTCGAGAACAGGATCGACTTCGATGGCATCAAGCCAGCTTGCGGCGACGATCGACGACCTGACATCACACCTCCGGTGCCCGAACCCGCCTCAGCGACGGGTCCAGCCCGTGCTCGACGATTTCCGGCCAAAACAAGCGCCCATTATAAACCAACCGGTCAATAGGGTCAACGTAAAGAGTTGAAAAGGTTTAGCTTGGCTGAACGATTGATCAGAAGGTCGATGGCGAGCAGGCCCCGACGTACTTGCGGATCACCCAGTTCCCGGAAGGCGGGTTCCAGCCGGCGCGGGATGCGATGATCCACTGCTCGTTGAACGAGTTCGAGGTCTTGACGCCGATCTCGCCCTCGGCGTCGACCTTGCCGCACAGGCCGGCCTCGCCGAGCGCCGCGACGACGGCGGTCATGTAGGCGTTGTAGTCGAGGATCCGCGGTCCGCCGTTCACGTCCTTGAAATCGAAGAGCTCGGGCCGCTCCGCCATCGTGCGATCGATCGCCGCGTCGACGGCGCCGCCGATCCGGCCGTAGGCTTCTGGCAATCGGGGCTGGCGGGACGGCTCGCGGGCAGCGCGCAGGCCGGGATCACGCTCAGCGCCTTGGGCGGCGGCGTGGGCGCGGGCGTCGGCGTCGGCGCGGGAGTCGGGACCGGTGTCTGCTGGGCCGGGGAGCTGCCCCCGCAGCTCGCGAACATCACCGACGCGAAAGCCAGGCAGAGCCCGGCAAGAAAACGCTGACCCATCATCGATACCTCCGTAATGCTGCGTTGAACGTCCCCGGTGTCAGGGCGTGGCTTCCACGTCCGCGAGGCGGACGGTCGTTCGATCGGCGTCGAGCATGCGATGGACCGCGTAGAGGCAGCGCCTCTGGATCTCGAACGGCCTGAGGCGGCTCTGCTCCAGGATGCGCTCGACGGCGCTCGCTTCGTAGCGATAGATCCCCGCGACCGGCCGGGTCACGAGCGCCTCGGCATCCTCGGGCGCGAGCGGCTGGAGCTCGATCCGCTCGAGCCCGTCGTCCGGACCGCTCGGGGCGCCGGCCACCGCGACTCGCAGCTCTTCGGGTGCGTCCCGGAGCAGCGGGCCGAGCCACGCGTCGAGCGCCCGCTCCGAGCCCTCGCGCACGGCATCGATCTCGTCGATCAGCAGGACCAGGCGGACCGGCCCCCTCCCGCGCGCGCGCAGCTCGCTGACGACGCGCCGCAGGTCGCCGCTCCATTCCTCCCCGGCGTAGCCGTCGCGTGCCCGCCGCACGCGCAGCCGGGAGAGTGTCTCGCGCGAGAGCCCGAGCACCTCGATCGCCTCTTCCATGAGGGCGCGGAAGACCCCGCAGGCCGTCACCGCCTCGAGGTCCACGAAGACGGGAATGCGGCGCGTGCCGTCGCTCGACGGCTCGCAGAGCCCGCGCTCGAGGTGGTGCAGGAAGCTGGTCTTGCCGATCCGACGCTCGCCGGTCAACTGAATGCTCTTCGATGCGAGTCGCTCGAGCGTCAGGCGAGCGACGGCCTCTCGGCCGAAGAACAGGTTCCGGTCGAAGACCGGTGTGCCGACGATGTAGGGGTTGAAGCGGCGCTTCAGGGCCCGCCGGCTCCGCATCCAGTGGGTCACCCGCTCGACACCGATCATCGGGGGTACGTTCTCTCGCTCGGGAGGGTTGGCGGGCGCTCGACCATGAAGCAGACACGACTCTACCCGAGCGAGAAATCACAGTCAACTAATTGATAAGGCACAGTTTACGCCGGCCAAACGTTCAGTGCTGCTGAACGGGCGCCTGGTCCATCCGGCACTGCCCTGCGTTCATGGCTGGTCGTGGCGGGGTTCGCAGGCACGGTTGATCTGGAACGCTAGAATGGTCTCCACACAGGAGAGCGAAGCGCATGGGACGGCCCGTCGAAGCCAAGATCATCGGGGAGCACATCCGCCAGCTTCGGCTGAAGAGCCACGTCTCGGTGCGGGCCTTCGCGGCACAGACCGGCTTCTCGCCGAGCTTCATCTCGCAGCTCGAGAACGGCCAGGTCTCGCCCTCGCTCGGATCGCTGCAGAAGATCGCCGAGACGCTGGGGGTCACGCTCGGAGAGTTCTTCGCCGCGACCGCGGGCGAGGCCGAGCAAGACCTGATCGTGCACGCAGGCGAACGGCACCGGCTGGACAGCACCTGGACCGACGCCCACCTCGAGGCGCTCGGCTCGATGACCCGCAGCCGAAGGCTCGAGCCGGTGCTCGCGATCTTCGGCCCGGGCGGCAAGAGCGGCAAGCGTGTCCACTCCCACTCGCGTGAAGAGTTCGCCTTCGTGCTCAAGGGGCGGGTGACGCTCACGCTCGGCGACGAGGAGAGCGAGCTGCGCGAGGGCGACGCCGTCACGCTGCCCGCGCGCGCGCCGCACCGCTGGGAGAACCGCGGCAAGGAGACCGTCGAGGTGCTGATGGTCTCGTCGCGCGTGCAGGACTAGGGCGAGGCGCCCGCCACCGCCCCTTGCGGGCGGCTCCGGATCAGGGCATCCCAGCCCGGGCAGGGAACCGCGGTTCCAGGTCCCCTTCGCAGAGCCACCGAGTCGCCTTCGCAGAAGGCGACGTAGTAGTGGCCCCGCGCGTCGAGGTCCCAGAGCAGCCTCTTCCAGGCGGGGCGTCCCATGGGATAGGTGCCGCCATCGAGCTGCACCGCGACGACGTCGGCCTCCTCGGCGTGCTCCAGCGTCACGATGAACCGGCGCTGCGCGAGGTGCGCCAGCAGGTTGTACTGCGCGGCCACCTTCAGCTCGGGATCGCTTCCGACGTAGTGGACGAGCGCCTGCTCGGTCCGCTGGTCGACGGGAGAGCTGGCATTCGGCTGTCGCAGGAAGTAGAGGTCGCTGCGGCTGTTGCCGTTCGGTGTTCGGTAGGGCGGAAACAGGCCCGCGAGCAGCACGCAGCCGAGCACGTAGACGGGCAGCCGCTCGCCGTTCGCGCCGACCCGCGTCAAGCGCCGCCACCCGACGAGCATCCCGAGGCAGGCCAGCGCGACCGCCGGCATCCCGTAGTAGTAGCCCCACCAGCGCGTCCGGTGAGTCGACAGGAAGCGCTCGCCCCAGTTGGGCAGCAGCAGCAGCAGCGTGGCGGGCTCCGCCACGCCCAGGTAGCCGGTGCTGAGGAGCGGGAGCAGCAGGCCGCGGCGCTTGTCCGCGTTGTCGACGAGCAGCTCCGCGGTTCGCAGCGGGTGCGAGGCGACGGAGACGGCGATCTCCTTCGGCGTCTCGCCGAGCTCCTCGAACTCCCAGTGGCGGAAGCCCCCCACCCGGTAGCGCGGGAACAGCACGGTGATCTGCAGCGCGAAGATCGAGAGAGCCAGCATCGCGATGCCGAGTCCCCGCCTCCAGAGGCGAGCCGCATCAGCGACAGCGAGAGGCCGAGCATCGCCACGTACAGCGTGAAGTTCTCCTTGGCCGCGCAGGCGAGCAGCGCAAAACCGACGGCGGCGACCGGCCCGCGCAGCACGATCGCCGCGGCGGCCCAGAGCAGGAGCGCGGAGCCGAGCGTGCTCGGGTTGTAGTCGAACATCACGCCCATGTGCACGTCGGGGGCGAGCACGAACGCGGCCGCGGCGGCCAGGCCCGCGCGCTCTCCGGCGAGGCGCCTGCCGAGCGCTACGAGCGGAAAGACGGCCGACGCCACCACCAGCGACTGGACCAGCAGCAGCATCTCGGGTCCTGGACCTATCCGGAGCAGCGGCGCCACGAGCCAGTCGATCCAGTCCATGTGATCGGCGAGCATGTGCATGCCCATCACGGTGTTGAACGGCGGCAGGCCGCGCGAGAGCAGCCAGTGCTGCTGCACGAAGAGGCCGAGGTCCATCGATCCGCTCGCGAACTGCCAGTGCCGGTTCGCCGACTGCAGGAAGAAGACCGCGGCGGCGACCACGAAGAGCAAAGGCGCCGACCAGCGGGGAATCGGCCGCGTCTCGTTCGCGGTCGGGACGAGCGCGCCCGCGAGAGCCGCCGCCACCAGCGGGACGAGCAGGAAGAAGGCGAGCTCGACCGAGCGCAGCAGGGCCATGCCGACGACCGCCGTGAGAACGGCGACCCACGGTCGGGCGAGAGCGGGCCAGGACGGAATGCGAAGTGCTACGGCTGCTCCGAGGACTAGACAATAGGCCGAGTGCGACCCAGCCCGGCCGGCCGCCGAGCCTCGGTGCGACGATGCACGCGGCGCCGAAGCCGTAGAGCGCCCCGACGGCCGCGTCGCGAATCCGCGACGTGCTCGTCGGGCCGGTCGCCTGTCGGGCGAAGAGCGAGAGGACAGGCGCGAGAACGAGCACAGCTCCGCCCTGCCAGCTGGCGACGTCGGCCGCCTTCCCCAACGACTTCTCGTCGGACGGCACGTGCGACGCCAGCGTAGGCGGCCCGGGTCGATCAAGTCAACGGACTGACAGGACGTGGTTTAACGGCGGCGTACTAGTGTTCAGTTCGGCTGAACGGGCTCGCCTCGCGAGCTAGGCGCGCGAGCGAGCCGCGGGCGCGTCGAGGGCCCGCGCCGCCTCGGCGAATCGTCGCACGATCTCTCCGGCCGGCTCGATCGCGTGGATGCCGGCGACGCTCTTGCCCGCCTGCCAGTAGTCCCGCTCGGGCGAGTCGCGGAGCAGGCCGCGCTTCAGCGACCAGAGCGAGCGCAGCGCGTAGAGCGTCCGCATCCAGTGCTTGGTGCGGCGGCCGCGCAGCATCAAGCGCGCGAGCGGCCCGGCCTTCAGGCCCAGGCGCCGCACCTACGGCGTGTCGAGCACGGCGACCGGCACGCCCGTCAGCCGCTCGGTGAGCACGACGTCCTTCTCGTCGGCCGCGACGATCGCGCGCTTGTAGGCCTCGCTGGCGCGGCACTCGGGCGTCGCGATGAAGCGCGTGCCGAGCTGGGCGCCGGCGTAGCCGAGCTCCAGCGCGCGGACGAACTCGCGCTCGTTCCCGATCCCGCCCGCGCACACCAGCGGCAGCCCGACGGGCGCGAGCTCGTCCAGCAGCTGCTCCGCCGAGCGCGGCCCGGCGTGCCCGCCGGCGCGGTCGTTGACCGCGATCAGCCCGTCGACGCCGCCGTCCCTGCCCTTCTCGGCCCACTTGCGCTCGGTCACGTCGTGGTAGACGACGCCGCCGAGCGGCTTGCACGCGATCCACCACCCAGCGCGGGTTGCCGAGCGAGGTGACGAAGAAGCGCACGCCCTCCTCGAGCGCGATGTCGATCCAGCGCTCCATCCGCTCGCGGTAGGTCTTCGACGACTGCTCGATCAGCGCGTTCATGCCGATGGGCTTCGCGGTGAGCCGCCGGATCAGCCGCAGCCCCTCGCGGAAGTCGTGGCCGTGCACGTAGGTGAGCGAGATCGGCTGCACGATGCCGATGCCGCCGGCCTCCGAGACGGCCGCCACCAGCTCGGGGTTGCTGCAGGGGTACATGGCGCCGCAGATGAGCGGCACCTCGATGCCCGCCGCGCGCGTGAGGGGAGTCGCGCTAACGGTGCTACTCGTCGAGCGTGAGGTAGGTGTAGCCCTCGAGCGCTTCCTCGTACCGCTTCATGAAGCGGCCCGACTCGGGGATGCTCAGGCGCTTCTCGCGCACCGCGACCTCGACGGAGCGGCGGACGCGGGAGACGAGGTCTTCCTTGTTGTACTGCACGTAGGAGAGCACCTCGGCGACGGAGTCGCCTTCGACCACGTGATCGACCCGGTAGTCGTCGCCGTCGATGCGGACGTGGACCGCGTCGGTGTCGCCGAACAGGTTGTGCAGGTCGCCCAGGATCTCCTGGTAGGCGCCCACCAGGAACGACGCGATCAGGTACTCGTCGCCGTTCGGGCTGTGCAGCTCGAGGAAGCCCTTCACGTCGCGAAGGTCGATGAACTCGTCGATCTTGCCGTCGCTGTCGCAGGTGAGGTCCGCGATGATCCCGCGCCGGCTCGGCTGCTTGTTCAGGCGGTGGATCGGGATCGTGGGGAACAGCTGCTTCACGGCCCAGTGGTCGGGCATCGACTGGAACAGCGAGAAGTTGCAGTAGTACGTGTCGGAGAGCTGCTTCTCGAGCCCCTCGAGCTCGTCGGGGACGTACGACAGCTCGCGCACCAGCTTCAGCAGCTTCTCGCAGGTGGCCCAGAACATCTCCTCGACGCGCGCGCGCGCCTTGAGGTCGAGCACACCCAGGTTGAAGGCGGTGATCGCCTCCTCCTTGATCTGCAGCGCGTCGTGGTACGCCTCCTGGAAGTTCTTGCGCGAGATGCCGCTGTAGGTCTCCCAGAGCTGGTGCAGCACGGGGTGGTCGCCCTTGCCGGGCGACTCGGGGTTCTTGCCGCCGAGGATCTCGTTGGTCGCGAGCACGTTGTAGACCAGCACCGAGTGGTGCGCGACGAGTGCCCTTCCCGACTCGGTGACGAGGTCCGGGTGCGGCACGCCGCGCGCGTTGCAGGCCTCGGCCACCTGGCTCACGATGTCGGCTGCGTACTCCTGCAGCGTGTAGTTGACCGACGAGTGGAAGTTCGTCTGGCTGCCGTCGTAGTCGACGCCGAGCCCGCCGCCGCAGTCGAGGTAGCGCATGTTCGCGCCCAGCGAGTGCAGCTCGACGAAGATGCGGCTCGACTCGCGCAGCGCGTCCTTGACGGCGCGGATGTTCGTGATCTGCGAGCCGATGTGGAAGTGCAGCAGCTGCAGGCAGTCGAGCATGCCGACGGCGCGCAGGCGGTCGACGGTCGACGACGATCTCGGCCGTGGTGAGGCCGAACTTGGAGCGGTCGCCGGTCGACTCGACCCACTTGCCGGCGCCCTTGGTGGTGAGCCGGGCGCGCACGCCGATCACCGGCCGCAGATCGAGCTCGGCCGCAGCGGCGAGGATCGTCTCGAGCTCGCCCATCCGGTCCATCGTGATCACGACGCGCCGCCCGAGCTTCTGCGCGAGCAGCGCCGTCTCGATGAACGCGCGGTCCTTGTAGCCGTTGCACAGGATGAGCGCGTCGGGGCTCTCCTGCAGTGCGAGCGCGACCAGCAGCTCCGGCTTGGAGCCGGCCTCGATCCCCAGGTTGAAGGGGCGGCCGTACTCCATCAGCTCCTCGACGACGTGGCGCTGCTGGTTCACCTTGATCGGGTAGACGCCGCGGTAGCTGCCCTTGTAGTCGTTCTCCGCGATCGCCTGCTGGAAGGCGCCGAACAGCTGCTCGACGCGCGTCCTCAGGATGTCGGAGAAGCGGATCAGCACCGGGCAGGTTGAGGCCGCGGCTGCGCAGGTCGTCGACGAGCGCCTTGAGGTCGATCGGCAGCGAGCCGGGACCCGAAGGTCTCACCTCGACGTTGCCGGCGTCGTTGATGCTGAAGAAGTCCCGACCCCAACCGTTGACGTTGTAGAGCTCGATGGAATCCTTGACCGTCCAGGCCCGAAGGTCAGTCTGCAACTTCGCCAGCACCTCCTGCGCGCATAGTGGCGCAGTTTTTGAGTTTACAAGGACGCGGGCTGTTGTCCAGAGAAAAGTGGCTCTAGCGGCCGGCGAGCTCGGCGTCGATCACGTCCACGAACGAGTCGACCGGCTGGGAGCCCGACAGCAGCCGGCCGTTCACGAAGTAGGCCGGCGTCCCGGTCACCCCGAGCTCGGTGCCCTGGTGCAGCTCCGCCTGGATCGCCTCGTCGTGGCGGTCGGACGCCAGGCAGGAGCCGAAGGACGCGCTCCTGGAGCTCCAGCGTCTTGGCGCGGGCCTTGAGGTCGTCCTCGTCCATGCTGCCCTTCTGCATCATCAGGCTGCGGTGGAACTCCCAGAACTTGCCCTGCTCGCCGGCGCAGCGGGCCGCTCGGGCGGCCGACACGGCCTCGGGGTGGATGTCGAGCGGAAAGTCCAGGTGGACGAGCCGCACCTTGCCGGAGTAGCGGGAGAGCACCTCGTCGATCGCCCGCTGGGACTGGTGGCAGTACGGGCACTGGTAGTCCGTGAACTCGACGATCGTGACGGGCGCGTCGTTGGGGCCGGTGGCGGGAGCCCCGGCGGGGATCTTGACGTCGATGCGCGGCGGCTCGAGCCGCACGCTGACGCTGGCGGCGCGGCGCAGGTCCTTCTCGAAGGCCGCCCGGCGCTCGGCCACCGCTCGCTGGGTCAGGATCTCCCGGATCCGGGCGACCGCCTCCTTCTTGGGCGCGTTGCCGAAGCGGGGCTTGTTCTGCTCGTAGATGGTGTCGAGCTGCGCCTCGTCCGGCAGCGTGGCCTTCTTGTCCACTTCCTGCTTGACCAGCGCTTCCGCCGAGATCCCGCGTTTCGCGGCCTCCGCGGCCACCAGCCGCTCCGCGATCATCTCCTCGAGCGTCTGGCGGCGCACGTCGTACTCCTGCTGCCGCAGGCCCGCCAGCCGGTTGTACACGCGCTCTTCCAGCTCGCGCGACTGGATGGCCGCGCCGTTCACCTCGGCGACGACGCCGGTTGCGGTCGTGACCGGCGCGCTGCTGCGCGCAGTGGCCGGCGGCGGGGCAGGGGTGCGCCCGCAGCTGACGGCCATGGGCACGAGAAGCAGCAGGACGACGCGGCGCATCGACATTGAGAACAGGCTAAGCGCCGCCCGTCGCCCCGTCAATCCTCCGGCGCCGGCGCCATCAGTGACTCGAGGCGGCGAGCCGGTGCTCGACAGCCGCCCGGATCGCGGCGACGCTGCCCGGCACTCCCAGGCGCGCCGTGTTCACCACCAGGTCGAAGCGGGTCGGATCGTCCAGGTCGACGTGGAAGCGGTGCGCGAGCGCCGCCTGGCGGGCGGCCTCGACCTCGACGACCCGCCGCCGTGCCATCCGCTCGCCGAGCCCCTCCGCGCGCATCACCGCCGCGACACGCGCGCCCAGCGGTGCGACGAGCAGCACGCGCAGGGCCTCGCCTTCGCCGAGAACCAGGTGCGCTCCGTGGCCGAGGATGATCGCGCCGCCGTGGCGGGCGATCGCTCCGACGACCTGCGCGAGCTGGTGGCGGTACTCGGTCAGCTCAGGAAGTCGTGGCTCGCGAGGCTCTCCAGCCAGTCGGCCGTCCACTTTCGGACGTTGTGGTCGAGCGTCGAGACGACGCGCTCGCTCCGGTGCGTGCTCTCGGCGATCTGCCGGACGATCTCGCGATCGAAGACGTCGAGCGCCAGCTCCTTCGCCAGCGACGTCACGACTTCCTCGCCGCCCGCGCCGTACTGGAGTGCCATCGCGAGCACGGGCCTGCGTACGACTGCTTCGCGCCGATCCTGCGGAAGCTGGGAGCGCCGGGCCTGATGGTCGACCAGGACTCCGAGGGAGCGTGCCATGGGCCCTCCTCTTCTCCTTCAAGACGAACTCCAATTGCCCGGCCTGTCAATAGTCTTTTTGGGCAGCCGTCGCGGCGGGCCGACTTCGGGCAAACTAGCGCCCGTGAGCCCCGGCGTGCGGCGCGTCCTGATCCTCGTGGCCGCCGCCCTCGTGGCGCGGGGAGCCCTGCACTGGGCGACGTTCTCACTGCCCGTGTCGAACGACGACGCGATCCTGCTGCTCATGGGGCGCGCCGTGCTGCACGGCGAGCTCGCCACCACGCTCTGGAACCAGCCGTACAACGGCGCGCTCGACGCGTACCTGCTGGCGCCGCTGCTGGCCGTGCTGCCTCACCACGCGGCCTACCGCCTCTACCAGGTCGTCTGCGCCGTCCTCCTCGTGTGGCTCGTGGCCCTGCTGGCGCGACGGCTGGCCGGCCCGCAGGCGGCCTTCGCGGGAGCCCTCGTCGCCGCCTGGGGCACGCCCTACATGGCGCTCATGACGGCCACGGGGCCGCCGCCGAACTTCCTGATGCCGCTCGTGACCGGCTTCCCGCTGCTCATCGGTCTCGACGCCCTGGCGCGGGGCGCGACGAAACTCCACGAGCCGTCTCGCCGGGCCCCGGCATCGTGTTCCTCGCTGGTCTTGCCTGCGGGCTCGCGGTCTGGAACTCGGCGCTCGCGGTTCCGGCACTGGCCGGCATGGCCGCCGGCCTCGCCCTTTCGGGGTTGCGACCGCGCCTTCGCTCCGCCGCGACCTTCTCGTCGGGCGTGGCCCTCGGCCTCGTTCCGCTCCTCGTCGCGCGGCTCGTCGGCGCGAGCGGAACGCGCGTCGAGACGGCCTCGAGCGCGGTCACGGCGCTGCGGCCGCAGTGGCTCTGGGCCCAGGGGCTCGCCGATCTCGGCCACGCGCTCGCGGGCCTCGTCGGCTTCCAGGTGCCCCTCGTCGTCGACGGCCGCGAGCGCGCGACGCTTCCGGCGCTCGTGGTGGCGCTTCTCGCTGCCGCGCTGCTCGCGACCGTCCTCGCCGCGTGCCGCACGCGGCGCGTCTCCCCGCTCGTCGGCTGGGCGGCGGCGCTCGCGGGCGCCTTCTGGCTCTCCCGGCGGACCGGGCCGGACGACCTGCGCTATCTCTACGGGATCCATGCACCGCTCGCCGCGCTCGTGGGCGCGGGCCTCGCCGCGCTGTGGACGGCTCGCCGCGCCTGGGGTGCCTTGGCCGGTCTCGCGCTCGCGCTCGGGTGGGGCCTCGGCACCTGGACGCTGGCGCGCGCCTGGGAGAGCCCCGATCACGCCGAGCGGGTCTGGGAGGTGCCGTCACTCGACGCACCGATCGCTGCCCTCCAGGCCAAGGGCACGCGGAGCGCCTACGCGAGCCTGCAGTTCGCCGGCCGCCTCACGCTCGAGACCGGCGGCGCCGTGATCGCGAGCCAGGCCTGGAACGAGCGGATTCCGGGCGATCCGCTGCGCTTCCGAGACGAGGTCGACCTGGATCCCGCCGCGGCCTGGGTGCTGTCGACGCGACTCTCGCGCGGGATGCCGCGCGCCGCGGGCTTCCGCGAGCGGATGCGCGGCCTGGGCGGCGCGTTCGAGGAGACGGAGGCCGGCTCGTTCGTGGTGTTTCACGGCTTCCGGCCGCCCTACGACGAGTCGCGGCCGGTTCCGCGGGCGGCGATCCAGCCGGCGACGCTCGAAGGCCAGAGCCTCGGCGCCCAGGTGCTCGATCGCGACCCGGCGACGGCGTGGACCTCGGCCGCCGGGCTCGCGCGCGGCGCGGGCATCGCGGTGCGTGTCGCGCCCGCGCGTCGGCTGTCGGCGCTGGCGCTCGCCGTGGACCTCGACGACTCGCCGCTCGCCGTGCCGTGGGTGGCCTCGATCGGCGGGGAAGTCGTGGCCGAGGGTCCCGCGCGCGCCGGCCTGCAGTGGGTGAACGGGGTGCCGCGCGCGGGCCGCCAGGCGCTGCTGGTCATTGCCCTCGGGGATCGGCAGGCCGACGAGGTGCGGCTCCTCTTCCAGGGATCGGGACCGCGGCTGCGGATCGCCGAGGTCTTCCTCTATGGGCCGGACGAGGAAGCGCGTCCCCGCGGCGGCCAGGAGCTCGAGCGCGCGGCTCTCGATCTTGCTCGCAAGGGACGCTGGGACGAGGCCGTTCGCTCCTACGCCGAGGCGTTCCGACTCGAGCCCGACCGCGCCTCGCTCCACGCCGACTGGGCGCGAGCCCGCTGGCGCGCCGCGGGCAGGCGCGTCCTCGACGTCGAGAGCCTCGACGGACGGCGGTCCGGAGCTGATCGAGGCGCGATAGTCGGCTCGGCGGGGCGGCAGCCCGGCGAGCTACGACCAGCTGAGCCGGTAGCGGCAGACGTCGCCGCCGAGCGCGCGGCACTCCTCCTCGACGACACGAGGGGCCCGTGCCCCGCACATCGCGAGCGCCCGGCGGTGCCAGCCGACGACGGTCAGGCAGTCGGGAGCGCTGAAGGTCTGGGCGTCTCGCGTCGTGAGCAGCGCTTCGTTCTCGCCGGTCTTCTCGTAGTCCCGGCGTCCCTGGTCGTAGTAGTAGGAGTAGATGAGCGGCGCCTTCGCCAGGAAGGCCTGGGGGTCGCCCTCGACCAGGAAGCGGCGATGGACGCCGGTCGCGCCGAGGTTCTTCTCGGCCGAGGCCTCGCCCAGCTTCTCGAAGAACTCGGCGCGGCCGCCGCCGAGCTCGTCGACGATGGCCTGGTCGAGCCTCTTGCCGAGCTCGAACGGGTACCAGGCGGACGCCAGCAGGGACTCGAGCACGGCGCGGTCGCCGGCGGTCAGCCGGGACAGCACGCGGCGCGTGCCCTCGCGGGGTGCCAGCTCCTCGACGAGCGCGAGGCGTGCCCGCAGGACGCTGCCCTTGACGCTGACCATTGGCACTTTGTGCCGGAATCGCGCGCGAAGCGCAAGGCGCCCCGCGATCCGCACTCAGCGGCCGAAGGCCGCGTCCGACTCGGCGCCCCGGCGCGGACGCCATTCGAGCGCGTAGTACTCCCCGCGCTCGCGCGCCCAGGGATCGAAGACGTCGACGACGCCTCGCAGCTCCTCCGCGAGCTCCGGCAGCGCGCGCAGCAGCACGCGCTTCAGCGGCGAGACCTCCTGGCGGTGTCCGTTCGGTTCGCCCGCCTCCCACTGCTTGCCGTCGGGGCCGTTGTCGTTCACCCAGCGCAGGCCGAGCTCCGAGTAGTACTCGGGGCGGAAGCTCGAGGTGAAGAAGCGATCGCTGAACAGCCGGCGCGAGGCTTCGAGGATGAAGATCTGGAGCTGGGTCTCGGAGATCGCGAAGCCGTGCGGCCGCGTCGACTCGGCCAGGAAGCCGACGAGCGCGTCCAGGTCCTCGACGTTGTCCACGAGCGTGCCGTCCGCGTGCCCGAGGCAGTCGTTCAGGGCGGAGCCGTCGGCGGCGAGCTGCGCGGTCGTGATCCGCCGCGCGGCGTCGCAGCGGTGCTGGCCGTAGACGTCGCGCAGGCGCCGCACCCGCTCGATCTGCAGCATTCGCTGCGGCGCGTCGGGTGCCGATGCGCTGGTCGACGAAGTCGTCGAAGCTCGTGAGCTGCCGCAGGCCGAGCTGCCGGCGGAGCTCGTTGAAGCGCGGCACGCCCCGCTCGCGATCTCTCAGGATGTCGAGCGCGGGAACGTCGACGAGGCCGCTGGCCGTGCGCGACGTGGGCAGCGGCAGCGCCTGCAGGAAGCGCGGGTGGTTGTCGAGCGTGAGAGCGCCGGCGCGCTGGCGCCCCAGGCTCAGCGCCCAGCTCGCGAGCCCGCCCCGGCGAAGGCTCGCCGTCGCCCGGCCGCGGAAGGTGTCGACGATCGGGATGCGCTCGCGGACGACGTTCGCGTCGTCGCGCAGGCTGCGGTACTCGACCTGGTCGGGCACGAGAGGGTGCAGGCGGTAGGCGGTGACGAACTCCTCGGGAAAGTTGAACGGCGAGCCGAAGTGGTTGGCGCGTTCCAGCCCCACGATGCCGGGGCCGGTCGCGAAGACCGAGTACCACTGGTTGGCGCGGCTGCCGCGCTCGCCGTGCCGAGGCGGCTCACGAGCTGCGCCAGCACGCGCGAGACGAGCGGGCTCGCCTCGAAGAGCCCGTCCCAGTTCGCGCGGAGGGCCAGGTAGAGCGGCTCGTCGTAGAGCAGCTGCGTCGTCCACTCGAGCGTGTGGATCTTGGCGATCTCCGCGGCCACGACGAGGCGCGCCACTTCGAAGAGCTGCTCGGCCGTGACGTCGCGGTAGCGGACCACGGCTCCCAGCCGGTCGGGATCGCGCAGCCCGCAGTCGGCCTCGGGTGAGCGCTCCGCCTGCGCGCGGAAGGCGTCGACGAAGGCGTTGTGCTCGCGGGCGAACAGGTTGTGGAAGAAGCTCAAGCCGACGTTCCAGTTGTCCGGGAACGCCGTCGCCTCCTGCCCGGCCCACGCCGGGTTCATCGGGTCGTGCGCGCCCAGGATCGGCAGGTATCCGCGCGAATCGTCGTCGGCAGGGACGAGCAGCAGCTTCGCCGCGTCGCTCGGATCGCGCTTGACGCGAAGCAGCGATTTCTCGTCGTAGCCGTAGAGCTGCGAGGCATCCCACCAGGCGGTGACGGTGTTGCGGCTCGTCTTGTAGGCGCGGGCCAGACGGCTTCGCCCGCCGGCCGTGAAACGCGGGGGAGCGGAGAGGTCGGCGAAGAGGGAGCGGTCGATGCGGTCGCCGGGACGGCAGTCGGCGTCTTTCGCCTGACAGCCGGTCGGCATCAGGCCGGGGCCGTTGCGGCCTTCTTCGAGGTGCGAGAACCAGTCGTGGGTCTGGAACTGGATCCAGAACGCCGCGAGGACGTTGAGGGTGTCGGCCTTCTGGTAGTCGCCCTCGGCTTCACGCGACAGCAGCGCGCGGCTGATCCGCTGCGGATCGGGCTTCAGCAGGCCGATGCGATCGCCGTGGCGGTTCTTCGCGAGCTCGTCCGCTCCGAGCTCGGGGAACGTGGCCTCGAACTCCACGAGACGGGAGAAGCGCTGGCCGGTCGCGCCCATCGCGGGATTGGCGAGGTCGTTGCAGATGCCCGTGAGCGTCCGGTAGCGGGCGAGCGCGCCGCGGCAGCGCTGCTCGCCAGCGCCGCCGACCGCGGCGTAGCCGGGGTGGGTCGGCGCCAGGCGCAGCTCGGGCCACGCCTCGAGAGCCGGCCCCGGCAGGGAGCCGCGGCCCTGGACGTAGGCCTCGTAGGTGCCGCCGTTGTCGAGCAGGTTGAACGCGATCAGCTCGAGCCGCTGGTACTCGAGGTCGACGAGGGCACCTTCGATGCCGCGGCGATCCTCGCTGGTCCCGCGCCGGCCGCGCGAGCGCGCGTCGCCCGTGCCCCAGTAGTTGGACCAATCGACCCACGGCGTCGCGCGCTGGCGGACCGCGCGCTCACCGCCGCGGCAGCCCGCGGTCGCCTCCTCGACCTTGCCCAGGAAGCGCGCGCTGCGCTCGTCGGCGATCGGGCGCACGCCGCCCTGGAGCAGCTTCAGGCAATCGGCGGGCGAGCGCGCGTCGGTCGGAAGGCCGCACGACGCGAGCCCCGCGCCCGCGAGCAGGGCCGGCCCGGCCCAGGCGCTGGCTCTCATCCTCGCCGAGCGTCTCACGCTCCGGCGACGTACCGTAGCGCGCGCAGGCTCGGAAGGAAGAAGTAGGCGCCGCCCCGCACGGTGACGAAGCGCGGCAGGCCCGTCACGACCCGGGCCGGGCCGGACTCGCGCGGCAGCGTGAAGGCGTCGCTCATCGGGCAGCCCGGCACCGGCTCGCGATTGCCGATCAGCGGATCGCTCTCGAACGAGAGACCGGCGAACTTCAGGCTCGACATCCAGGCGTTCTGCAGGAACTCGAACTGGCGGCCGATGTTCGCGTTCAGGCAGATGAAGTGCAGGCCGCGCTCGCGCGCGTCGGGCGGGTCGAGCGCGACCGCGTCCTGCGGCGACAGCCCCGGCCCGTACTCGCGCCCGCGGCGCAGGATGCGGTGGAAGCGCACGGCCGACGTCAGGTCCTCGCGGAAGACCTTGCGGCCGAACCCCAGGTCGGCGATGAGGCGCGCGAGCCCGGTCGGGCGTCCGGCGTAGTCCGTGTTGCGCGGGTTCGCGCGGCGGATGTGCGCGCCGATCGGGCAGCGCACGCCGGCCGGGTCGTCGTCGAAGGTGAACTGGTTGAGGCGCAGCGCCTCCGGCTTCGAGGGAGCGCCCGGCCCCGCGGCGGGCCGCATCGCCGCGAGCGGTACGCCCGCCTTCGTGCGGCCGACGAAGGCGGCCGCGAGCTCGTCGGCGCGCGCGCGATCGCCGCCGGCCTGCCGGTTCAGGAAGCGCCAGAAGGTCCCGACCTCCTGCCGCAGCTGGCGGATCACGAGGTAGCTGCCGTTGCGCGCCGAGGTCCTTCTTGTCCGGCGCGTCGACCGCCGGCAACAGGCCCGCGCTTCGGGCGTCGACGTCGAGCAGCGGCCGGTCGGTGTACTTGTCGTACTCGTTGCGATAGCCGAGCAGGAACTCGCCGAGCGCCACGGCGTTGGCGTACGTCGTTGCGCGCCGCCTTCAGGTCGCGCGTCTGCGCCCAGTCGAGATCGGGCTGGCTGATGCCATCGGCGAACCCGAAGGGCTCGATGCCGTCCAGCTGGCTGGTCTCGAGCCAGCGCTGCGGCTCGAAGCCGTCCTTCCACGCCTCGCCGGTCTGGCCTCGTACGAAGTCGGCGAGCCCGCCGGGTGCCGCGAAGAACGCCACCAGCACGTGGGGGACGGCGCCCGGGCCGCCCCACTCCCAGAGCGACGGCGCGTTCGCTCCCACGTCCCCGAGCCGCCGCGAGCGGCTCTCTTCCGTGATGCCCGAGAGGAACTCGGGAGAGAAGCCGGCACGGACGGCCGCGGGCACACCGAGCGCCTCGAGGCCGGCGGCCGTGAACGCGACCTGCATGGCCGTCGGCGGCGGCGGGCTCGTGGGCGTGGCCGAGCGTGACGGGCGCCGAGCGCAGCCACGCACGCGCCGCCTCGGGCTGCTTCACGCGCAGGAGCGCGTAGGTCGCCTCGCGTGAGCTTGCCGTGGCCGAAGCGGACGAGGCCCTGGACGTCTCCGTAGTCGACCTCGTGCGGGCTCACAAGAGCGCCACCCACTCGCGGGCCGCGGGCTCGGCGAGCGCGGTCGTCTCGAGCCCCTGCCGGATGCGCAGGTTCCGCTCCAGGTCGACGGCCGTCAGGCCCGGGATAGGCCTTGTACCAGACCTGCGTCGGGATCTGGTGGCGGCGCAGGTACTCCTTGAACTTGCGCTCGTCGTTGGAGCCGTCCTCGAACCAGCCAGCGCGCGCGCGGGTAGCCGATGCCGTTGCTGAACGACGAGGTTCAGCCCGAAGCCGACCTTGTTGATGAAGTCGTCCATGTAGCTCTCGAGGCTGCCGTCGTAGTTGCTCAGGAAGACGATGCGCTGGCGGTCGTCGATGAACACCCAGCGCGCGAAGTGGATCGTGCGCACGCGCGCCAGGCGTCCGCGCGTGTAGACGTGCCGCGCCGTGTAGTCGATCACCAGCAGCACGAAGCGGCTGATCCAGAGCCGCACCAGCCCCGGCTTCAGGCTGCCCATCGCCGTGAACTGGTTGGTGACGTCGTGATCCTCGAGCCGCGAGAGCTCGGCCGAGAGAGCGGGATCGGAGCGCGGGCAGATCTCCGGATCGGTCTTCTCCAGGCGGCGCAGCTGGACGACGGCGACGAGCCCGAGGACGATCAGGAGCGGCGACGCCAGCAGCAGCAGGAGCGGCACCAGCGACGAGGTGCAGCAGGTTGCGCAGCTTGAAGCCGAACGGCGTCGCGGGCTCGGGCGACAGCGGGAGACGCCCCGAGCCCTGGGCCTGCTTGACGGCAGCGCGCAGCTCCCGGTGCACCTCGCGCGGCGCGAGGTGACGGCTGTCGAGGCCGTCGGCGCGGATCTGCGTGGCGAGCGCTTCTCGGAGCGCCGCCTCTTCACGCACCTGCTTCACGGTGCGCCCGCGCCAGTTGACGTAGCCGGCGGCGGCGGAGACGTGGTGCGCGCGCATCCACAGGGCGAGATCGGCGCCCGGCCCGAACCCCATGCAGCACGAGAAGAGCGCGCGCAGGCCCTCGGGCGCGTGCCGCGCGACCTCGGCGTAGAACTCGTCCGCCGTGCCGTCCACGTCGCCGAGGAACGCGAGATACAGAGGATAGCGGCGCGGCGGGACCCCGTAGACGGCGAGGTCGCCCGTCGTCTTGTCGTCGACCAGGAAGAGCCGCGCCACGTGCAGCGTCTCGAAGTCGTGGAACGGGACGAGCGGGCAGGGCTTCTTGAGGCGGCCGGGCGCGTCGTTCATCGAGTCGAGCAGCCGCCGCAGCTCGGCCTCGCGTAGCGGGTCGACCGGCGCCAGGACCATGAAGCTCGACTGCGGCGTCATCGCGCGTTACTCGAAGACCTCGTCTCCCGTCGGCTCGTAGTGCGGCACGGCGTTCATCTGGTGCCGCAGCTGCGACAGCGTCCAGTACATCCGGTTGCGGGCGCGGCTCTGGTTCCCGAGCGGCCGGTGCTCGGCGATGGTGTGCCAGGGGTTGTAGGAGAGGCGCTTCGCGAACTCCATCTGCGCCTTCGAGTCGAACCTCTGCCGCGGCAGGCGCAGCGTGGCGACCGAGACGCGGGGCGAGAGCCGCTCCGGCCAGTAGACCCCGTTGTTCTCGATCGGCATCAGGTGGGGGTCGGTCTGCAGCTGCAGTCGGATGTCGAACTCGACGTCGCCCGCCGCGAGCGCCGCGACCATGGCGTCCCGCAGGTAGTCGTCGGGCGGACGGAAGGGAAGCCGGGGGATGCGCGTGCGCTTCTCGGACTTCGGCCAGACCGAGTACTGCATCGCCTGGCCCTCGCCGAGCAGGTACGGCACGCAGCTGAAGTAGGGCGCCTCGAACGGGCTCGACTGCGTCTTGATCCAGAGCCCCTGCATCACGAGGTCGAGCACGTGCGGCCGCCTGAAGTTCAGGAAGTGGAAGATCTGCGCGTTCTTGAAGCTCCAGAGCTGCAGGTGCGCGTTGGCCTTGACGTCCTGCGTCACGAAGGTCGGCGTCGACACGCCGAACATGTCGAGCGTGTGCTTCTCCTCGTCCATCAGCTTCGGACCCGGCACGCCGAGCAGCTTGATGCTGATGCTCATGAAGCCGACGTCGTCGATGTCCGGCGTGACGTACGGTCCGGGCCCCGAGAAGCGCACCCACGCGCGGAAGGTGCGGGGCTCGGCGTAGATGCCGTGGCGGAGTTCCTTCGGCAGGCCGTCCTTGACGATGAACTCGCCGCGGCAGATCCCCTGCGTCTTCGTGTTGCCGCCGCGCTCGAAGCCGCCGGGCTTCCAGAGCAGTCGCATCTGCTTGTCGAAGCTCGCGATGATCGAGTCGACGTGAGCCTCCTCGTCGGGGATCGTCTTCTCCTCGGCGAGCTTCAGGCCCTCGTTCGCGCGCTGGGCGTTGATGAGCGCCGTCGCCAGGCGCGTGAGCGCGCCCTGGAAGAGCGCGTCGAACAGCGGGCGCACGAACGGATCGAAGCGCCGCTCCAGCTGCACGAAGAAGGTGGAGGCGTTGGCGAGCCAGTCGAGGAGCACCGACCCCGTGTTGGCCCTCGGGATCGGACGGCTCGCGTTCGAGTTTGCCGGCGAGGCGTCTCTCGGAGTCCCCAATCGTCCCCCGACTCGAGGATCACTCTCTGCAAAAGCGCGCGGAGTATAGTTCGCGCCCTTCTTCGAGCGCAACCGAAAATATACGCTCGGTGCTCGATTTCGTTTCGCTGAAGAACGAGAGCTGGATATCGAAGGCCTCTGGAGTGTCTCCTTCAGGACACGACAGTTGGACAAGGCACTGTGCGGGCTGATCTTGACGACACATGCGCACCATGTGTATAAGCGTCCAGCCTTTCTCGGCAACTCGTTGCTGGCCACGTCCATCGGGCCACCGACCGCGCGGACGATTGGGGACTCCGCGTCGGATCTGCCTGCCAACGGAAGGAGCGTCGGCGATGACTCGAGCCTCCTCGCGCTGGATCTGGGCCGTGCCGCTTCTCTCTTCGCTCGCGCTCGCGGGCTGTGAGGCGTGCCGGGGACAGAAGGATGACGAGGACAAGCCGCCCTCGGGACAGGTCTACGACGAGGCGCGGCGGGTGAGGCGAACGGCCGCGACGTTCCCCGCCGCGGACGAGGACTACTTCCACGACATGGACGGCGGCATCGCGCTCACGCCCGGGGAGATCCGCGGACGAAACGCCTGGCTGGTGTGGAGCGGAGGCGACGATCTCTTCTGGGACGATCTCTCGCGGACCAGCCTCGGGACGGTCGACCTGCTGAAGACGATCTCGTCGCATCCCGCGCTGAAGTTCAGCCGCGACAACCGCTGGTATTACCTCGGTCTCGTCAACGAGCCCTGCTTCGAGAAGGCGACGGGCCCCGACGCCGATCGCTACGGCCTCTGGCTCGACAAGCGCCGCGCCGACTGTCCGCCGGACCCGTTCGAGAACGAGGCGAAGTATCCGGGCGTCGCGATCGGAGCGCGCGGCAAGAACGGTTCCGTCGGCTCCTTCTACGGCGCGGCCACCGGCGTCGTCGGCCTGCGCCTCTTCCCGAACCCGGCCTTCGACGCCGCGGCGGAAGGGAAGTGGAACGCGAAGGACTACTACGAGAAGGAGGAGTACTACGCCTCGAAGGAGCTGGTGAGGCCCTACCGCGTCGGCATGAGCTGCGCGTTCTGCCACGTGGGGCCGAGCCCGACGAAGCCGCCCGCCGATCCCGAGAACCCGAAGTGGGAGAACCTGAGCTCCGTCGTCGGCACCCAGTACTTCTGGGTCGATCGCATCCTCGACTGGCATTCCGACGAGACGAGCTTCCCGCAGCAGCTCTTCCGCACCTCGCGCCCGGGCACGCTCGACACCTCGCTCATCTCCACGGACAACATCAACAACCCGCGGACGATGAACGCGTTCTACGGCCTGCCCGCGCGCCTGGAGATCGCGAAGCGCTGGGGGCGCGAGACGCTCAGCGGCGGCGAGCTCGACAACAAGCAGCTCAACGACTACGTGCAGTCGGGCCCGCTCACGGAGTTCTTCCAGAAGCCGAGCACGGTGCTGACGCCGCGCGTGCTCAAGGACGGCTCCGACTCGGTGGGAGCGATCGGCGCGCTCAACCGCGTCTACCTCAACATCGGCCTGTACAGCGAGGAGTGGCTGCGCCACTTCAACGCGCTCGTCGGCGGCAAGCGCACGTCGCCGATCGAGATCGCGGTGGCCGAGAAGAACTCCGTCTACTGGCAGGCGACCGAGGCGATGACGCCCGACATGTCGCTCTTCTTCCTGAAGGGCACCGACGGCCACCGGCTGGCGGACGCGCCCGGCGGCGAGGCGCTCCTCACCAAGGACAAGGCCAGGCTCGCCCGCGGCAAGGTCGTCTTCGCCGAGCGCTGCGCGCGCTGCCATTCGAGCAAGATCCCGCGGCCGGCGCCGGCGCTCGACGAATCCGGCGGCTGCGCGGGGCCGGGCTATCTCGAGTGCTGGAACCAGTACTGGGCCTGGACGAAGACCGCCGAGTTCAAGCGCGAGATGACGAAGATCGTCCTTGCCGCCGACTTCCTGAAGGACAACTACCTCTCGACCGACCTGCGCGTGCCGCTCACGCTGCTCGAGACGAACGCCTGCAGCCCGCTCGCGACGAACGCGCTGCGCGACGACATCTGGGACAACTTCGCCTCGACCTCCTACAAGGAGCTGCCCTCGGTCGGGACGATCAAGGTGCATCACCCCTACACCGGGCAGGAGCGGCGACTTCGAGATGCCCGCCGGCGGCCGTGGCTACACGCGGCCGCCCTCGCTCATCAGCGTCTGGTCGACCGCGCCGTTCCTGGTCAACAACAGCCTGGGCCGCTTCGATCCGTCCCCTTCGGTCGAGGCGCGGATGGGCTCGTTCGAGGACTCGATCGAGCAGCTGCTCTGGCCCGAGAAGCGCGAGAAGGACAGCGTGCTCGGCGACAAGGTGCCGGGCAAGATCGACCGCACCACGGCCATGAGCTACCTGCGCGTGCCGGTCGGCTATCTGCCCGACCTGCTGCAGCCGCTCTTCGATCCGGCGCGGCGCGTCTTCCCGAAGCTCGCCAAGGAGAGCGGCATCGAGATCGGGCCGATCCCCGAGGGCACGCCGATCAACCTGCTCGCCAACCTGGACCTGATGCCGCAGCGGGACGCGAGCGCGGGCGAGAAGGCCGCGCGCGCCGCGAAGGTGGTGGAGCTCGTGGCCAAGATCAAGAAGGACCTGTTCGTGCTTGCCGCGGGACGCGACCAACGACCAGGCCAAAGCCGCGTTCAAGGACCTCGTCGAGCCGCTCCTGAGCCTCAGCAACTGCCCGGACTTCGTCGTGAACCGCGGCCACTACTTCGGCACCAGCCGCTTCAAGGAGGAGCCGGGCCTCAGCGACGCCGACAAGCGGGCGCTCATCGAGTTCGTGAAGACCTTCTAGCGCGACGTGCCCCCTTCTCCGCAGGCCGGACACCGAATACGTCGTGGTGGGATCGGGCGCGGGGGGCGGAACGCTCGCGGCGCGGCTCGCCGAGGAAGGCCGCAAGGTGGTGCTGCTCGAGGCGGGGAGCGACTCCAGGGAGTGCGGCGACGCGGCGGCGCCGGGCAACGAGCGGCTGCCGGACGACTACGACGTCCCCGCGTTCCACTGCTTCGCCTCGGAGAACGCCGCGATGAAGTGGGACTTCTGGGTCCGCCACTACGAAGACGACGCCCGTCAGCGGCAGGACGAGAAGTACCGCGAGGAGTGGGACGGCCGCCGCGTCGACGGCGTGCTCTACCCGCGCGCCGCGGCGCTCGGCGGCTGCACGACGCACAACGCCATGATCCTGATGTACCCGCACAACGAGGACTGGGACGGCATCGCGGAGCTGACCGGCGACCGCTCGTGGCGCGCCGAGGCGATGCACCGCTACTTCGTCCGCCTCGAGAACTGCCGCCACCGCTGGCCGTATCGGCTGCTCGAAGCACCTGGGGCTCGATCCGACGAAGCACGGCTGGAGCGGCTGGCTTTCGACGGAGCGGGCGATCCCCAAGACCGCGTTCTTCGACCTCGCGCTGATGCGCTTCATCCTGGGCAGCGCGCTCGAGCTGTCGAAGGCGAGCGGCACGCGCTGGCAGCGCCTCCGCTGGTTCGTCGAGAGCCAGGCCGACCCGAACGACTGGCGGCTCGCGAGCGTCGCCGCGACGGGCCTGCGCTACCTGCCGCTCGCCACGCACGGGCGGCGCCGCGTGGGCGCGCGCGAGCGCGTGCTGGACGTGGCGAGGCGATTCCCCGACCGCCTCAGGATCGAGCTCGACGCGCTCGCGACGCGCGTGCTGTTCGACGGCGACAGCGCGCCGTCGGCGTCGAGTACCTGAAGGGACGCCACCTCTACCGCGCCCACGCGCGGCCGAGCAGCAACGCGGGCGAGCGGCGGGAGCTCCGCGCCTCGCGCGAGGTGATCCTGTCCGGCGGCGCCTTCAACACGCCGCAGCTCCTGATGCTGTCGGGCATCGGGCCGCGAGCGGAGCTCGAGCGCCACGGCATTCCGGTGCGCGTCGACCTCGGCGGCGTCGGGCGGAACCTGCAGGACCGCTACGAGGTCGGCGTGGTGCACCGGATGGACTTCGAGCACTGGCGGGTGCTGCGCGGGGCCCGCTTCGACAGGAGCGACCGGCAGTACCGGCGCTGGGCTCGCGGCTGGGGCGGCGTCTACTCGACGAACGGCTCGGTGATGGCCGTCGTCTCGCGCTCGCAGCCGGCCCGGCCGCTGCCCGACCTCGTCTGCTTCGCGCTGCTCGGCGACTTCCACGGCTACTTCCCGGGCTACTCCGGCCTGTTCCCGAAGCACCTCAACTACCTCACCTGGGCCATCAACAAGGGCCACACCCGCAATCGCGGCGGCGAGGTCAGGCTGCGCTCCGCCGATCCGCGCGATCCGCCGCACGTCAACTTCCGCTACTTCGACGAGGGCAGCGACGGCGGAGCCGAGGACCTGGAGTCGGTGGTGGAGGGGATCCGGCTCGTCCGAGCGCTGACGGCCCGGCTCAAGAAGCGCGGGCTGGTGGCGCAGGAGGTGATGCCGGGCGACGAGGTGCAGTCGACAGCCGAGCTTCAGGAGTTCGTGAAGAGGAACGCGTGGGGCCACCACGCGTCCTGCACGTGCGCCATCGGGCCCCGGGACGGTGGCGGCGTGCTGACGAGCGACTTCCGGGTCCATGGCACGCGCGGCCTGCGGGTGGTGGACGCGTCCGTCTTCCCCCGCATTCCCGGCTTCTTTCCGGTCGGAGCGATCTACATGATCGGCGAGAAGGCCGCCGACGTGATCCTGGCGAGTGCATGAAACGCGCCTTGCGGGCCGTGCGCGAGGCGCAGAAGCAGGAGATGAGCCGATGGCTTACACGATTCCGCAGCTTCTGACGTTGTCGCAGGCGGAGCTCGACGACCTCTTCAAGCAGAGCCCGCCGGGCGAGATCCCGAACGGCGAAGCGAAGGGCACGGCGATCGTCGCGCCCGGCACCACCTACACGCGAGGAGATCGCGGGCTTCATCAGCCACTTCGCGTGGCAGGGCAAGAGCTTCGACGGCGCCAAGGGCGTGCTCCGCAACCGGATCCTCCCGTTCGGCCTCAACGCCATCATCGCGAAGGTCTACAAGGCGCCGAGCTGGCTCGACCAGAAGGAGTGCATCGTGCTCGACTACTCCGAGACGTCGCTGCTCGCCCGCTGGATCCGCGACGAGATCCGCCAGATCGGCCCGGGCACGTACCTCGGCAAGGTCTACTGGGACAAGAAGCGGCTGATCGACTTCGCGCTCCAGTTCCAATAGCCCGCGCGGCGGTCGCGCACTCGTCGCGAGGCGGGGGAGAGCATGCCGGGGATCTTCATCAGCTACAGGAGGGACGACGCCGCGGGCTGGGCGGGGCGGCTCAGCGCGGACCTGCGGGCGGGCCTGCGCGGGGCGCCGGTGTTCATGGACATCGACGCCATCCCGCCCGGCGTCCCGTACGACGACTACATCGCGCAAGCGGTCGGCTCGTGCGACGTGCTGATCGCCCTCATCGGTCCGCACTGGCTGACCGTCACGGACAAGGCCGGCCGACGGCGGCTCGACGATCCCGCCGACCTCACGCGCCTCGAGATCCTGGCGGCGCTCCAGCGCAACATCCGCGTGATCCCGGCTCTCGTCGGCGGGGCCGAGATGCCCGCGGCCGACGAGCTGCCCGACGCGCTCAAGCCGCTGGGACGCCGGCAGGCCTACGAGCTCGCGGACCACCGCTGGAACGAGGACTGCGCGCGGCTCGTGCGGGTCCTGAAGCCGATCGTCCACGCGGGAGGCTCGACCGGCAGGCGGGTTCTCGCCGGCGCCGGTCTGTTGCTCGCGCTCGCTCGCCTCCGGCTACGGCGTCAAGCTGTGGCTCGACACACCCACGCCGCGGCCCACCCCCGAGCCGACGCCGGCGCCCACGTTCTCGCCCACGCCCGTCGCGACCGCAGTGCCGACGCCGACGCCAACCCGTGCCGACGCCCGACTGCCGACGACTCGTGCCGACGACCGTGCCGACTCCCGTCCCGACGCCCGTCCCGACGGCCGTGCCCACGTCGAAGCCGACGCTCGGCCGACTGCATCGCCCACTCCGGACAGCGAGGCCAGCCGAGGATCGCGCTCAGCCCGGCGGAGCTGGACTTCGGCTCGGGAGCGGTCGGCGGAAAACCGGTTCCGAAGAGGTTCTTCATCAAGAACCTGACCGACACGCCGCTGCTCCTCGAGTACAGAGTGAGCGGCACGCATTGGCAAGAGTTTCCACCGACGACGTCGGACTGCGATCCGCCACTCAAAGGCAGGATGATGGTCGTGCCGGGCAAGGGCTGCTACCTCGGCCTCGAGTTCGTCCCTGCGGCGGTCGGCCGCCGCGACGCGGTCGCGGTGGTCGGGATTCTCGACAGCCGGAAGGAAGTGCACCGGGTGGTGCTTTCAGGGACGGGTCTCGCGCCCGAGTCGGAGGCCGACCAGAAGGCCGACCTGAAGGTGGCGGCGAAGTGCACCCGGTTGAGCGCGAGCACGTATGAGGTGGAGGTCTGGGGCAGCGCGCGCGGACCGGCCGATGCGGCGTTGTCCGTCGACGTTCAGATGCGAACGTCCAAAGTACCGCCCAAGCCCATCTCCCACGAGCACTCCTGCGGTGACTGGAAGAGCGTGAGCGAGGGCCGCACCATCTGCCTGCGAGCCAGTGCGCCGCGGGCAGCGACCGATTGGCGCTACAGAAGCTCGCTCGTCACCAAGGACCTTCCCGACACGGCCACGGTCTTCGTGTGGTCCGAAAGGCAGCCAGCCGCGCGGGCGAGGTTCCGGATTCCGCTGACCTGTGTGCCCAAGCCGTGATGACGGCGCGCCGCTCAGGAGCGCGAAGGAGACGAGCCCACGACCTCGTAGGTGCAGGCGAACGACGCCGCGGCGACGCGATAGACGTCCTTCTCGTCCTTGGGGTCCTGCACGAGGGCGTCGCCCGCACGCGCCACCATCGACTCGCCCCACGGAGCGACGAACGTGAACGGTGCCATGTCCTTCGGCAGGATGTGGAAGCGCACCCCGCGGCCGACCGGCCGGTATTCGCGCCAGCCGTGGGCGCTGACGGGCGACCCGGTCATGCGGTAGCGATCCGTGAAGCGGTCGGCGGTCACCAGGTACTGCTCGTTGCCGGTCTCGGGGCAGCGGTTGCGTACGACCCAATCGCCCTTCTTCGCGGGAGGGCTCTGGGTTTCCTTCCCCTCGCCCTTGATCGCGGTAACGATGATCTCTCCGACCTTGGCCGGTCGCGCGTCGACGAGCTTGGTCTTGCGCGCCGTGCCCGTCCGTCCTTCGGCTTGCGCGCGCGACATCAGGGCGATGACGTCGTCGATCTTCCAGTCCTCTATGGTCTCGGTCATGGCTCGCGTGGCCAGCAGAGCGACGAGGAGCGTCCCCGCCGCGGCCTTGGCCCTGAGGCTTCTCACGAAGTCCAGCATAGCACCCGGTCGTCGATCGACGCCCGCTGTATAAGCGAGGAGAACCGATGGGTCATGTGACGTTCATTCACGGGATTCTCAACAAGACGGCGCCCGAGGAGCTGATCCAGCTCTGGCGCCGCGGCCTGGCCGAGGAGGACGGCTTCAACCTCGGGGTGCGAGGCGTCACGTCCTCGATGGTCTACTGGGCCGACGTGCTCTACGACAAGCCGCTCGTCGAGAGCGCCCACGCGGAGAGCCTGGAGGCCGCCGCCGAGGCGGGCGCGGTCGATCCTCTCCCGATGGAGTGGCGCGCGCAGCTTCGCGGCAAGGAGCGCGACCTCGTCGAGGGTCTCGCGCGCGATCTCGGCTACGACGAGGTCGAGGAGGAGGACCCGCCGCCCGCCGGGCCGCAGACCGGACCGTCCCTCGAGCGCGTGCCGCTGCCGGGCTTCGTGAAGAAGCGGATCATGGGCCACCTGCTGCGCGACGTGCACCACTATCTCTACAACGTCGACTTCAGCCCGCGCGGCGGGCGCCCGCTACCGCGTCCAGGACGAGATCCGCAAACGCTTCGTCGCCGCGATCGAGGAGGGCAGCGGTCGCCCGGGCCCGCACGTCGTCGTGAGCCACAGCATGGGCACGGTGATCGCCTACGACTGCCTGAAGCGCGTGGCGAGCTGCCCGCGCGTCGACGCGCTGATGACGATCGGCAGCCCGCTCGGCCTCGACGAGATCCAGGACGCGCTGCAGCCGGAGTGGAGCCGGCTCGACGGATTTCCGAGCGATCGCGTGGCGAAGCGCTGGGTGAACGTCTACGACGGCCTCGACCCGGTGGCGGGCTTCGACGGCAACCTCGCCAACGACTTCATGAAAGGCGGCCTTCCGTCCGTGGAGGACATCCACGAGCCCAACTGGGGCAAGTGGCGCCACGACATCTCCAAGTACCTGCGCGGGCGCGCGGCTTCGCGAGCGGATCCAGTTCCTGCTGTCCTGACGAGCGCGGAGGCGAGCATGGCCTGGCAGAACCCCAAGCACCTGACGGACGCGCTCGCCGCGGCGGCGCGCGAGCACGACCAGCAGTCCGCGGCGGAGCTGTGCGAAAAGGTGATCGAGCGGGCGCGGCGCGACGACCAGCCCTTCCCGTTCGAGCAGGCGAAGCTGGCGCTCGAGATCCTGCGGGCGCAGCGGATGTTCCCGCTGATGGAGCGGCTCGCCGACGCGTTCCTGCAGAGCGGCCAGCGGCACCCGCGGATCAGGCGCCAGTACGCGCAGGCGCTGCTCGACCAGGGGCGCATCTCCTCCGCGCTGTCGGTGCTCGACCGGCTGGTGGCCGACACCGCGCGCAAGGACCGCCGCGAGAACGCGGAGGCGCTCGGCCTGCTCGGCCGCGCGCACAAGCAGATGTACGTGGACGGCCACGGAGAGGCGAGCCTGCGCGGAGGCGAGACCCTGAAGCGGGCGGTCCGCTGCTACTACGACGTCTACCGGAAGGCGCCTTCCGAATACCTCTGGCACGGCGTCAACGCCCTCGCTCTCCTGCGGCGGGCCGAGCGCGACGGCGTGCGGCTGCGCGGCCTGCCGAAAGCGGAGGCCATCGCGGAGCAGGTCCTCGCGTTCGCGAGGAAGATCCAGGCGCGGACCACGGACCAGCGATGCCGACTGGCGCTGGAACAGCGCGGCGGCCTTCGAAGCGGCGCTCGGAATCGATCGTCGGGACGAGGTGCTGCTGTGGCTGGAGCGCTACCTGAGCAGCGAGGGCCTCACGGCGTTCGAGCTCGCCAGCACGCGGCGGCAGCTCGTCGAGGTGTGGCAGCTCGACGCCGGCACCGGGATCGGGAAGGAGGTGCTGCCGCTCGTCGAGACCAAGCTGCTCCGCTGCTGGGGCGCGAAGGTCGAGCTGAAGCCCGGCGGGCTCGAGAAGCGCGCCGTCAACCTGGAGCGCGTGCTGGGCGACACCTCGTACGTGCCGATCGCCTGGTACCGGCGCGGGCTCGAGCGCTGCACGCGCGTCGCGCGCGTCGAGACGGAGTTCGATCCCGACCAGGGCTTCGGCACGGGGTTTCTCGTGCGCGGCTCCGATCTCAAGACCTCGCTCGGCGACACGGCGTATCTCGTGACGAACGCGCACGTGGTGAGCGCCAAGGGCGTCGCGAACGCGCTGCAGCCGGAGCAGGCGCTCGTGAGCTTCAAGGCGCTCGGGACCGCGCAAGACCGGCGCCTGAAGGTGAAGCGCGTGAAATGGGAGTCGCCGCCGGACAAGCTGGACTGTGCGCTCCTGGAGCTCGATGCCCCCGTCGAAGGCCTCGGCGAGAGCTATCCGCTGGCGGCCGCGCGGCCGGTGAAGGACGAGTCCGCGCGCGTCTACATCATCGGCCACCCCAAGGGCGGCACGCTGTCGTTCTCGCTGAACGACAACCGGCTGCTCGACTACGACGATCGCCTGCTGCACTATCGCGCGCCCACCGAGGGCGGCAGCTCGGGAAGCCCGGTCTTCAACGAGGAATGGCAGCTCCTGGGACTGCACCACGGCGGCGGCAAGGACATGGCGCGGCTCAACCAGGAGCCGGGACGCTATGCCGCCAACGAAGGGATCTGGATCGAGGCCATCCGGAAGGGCATCTCGTGAGCGTGGACGCGGGGTCGGACGCTCGACCGCGAGAGTCCTCACCTCTTATGTAGGCCCCTCGTCCGGGGCACAGGAAAACTTACGGAGGGAAGCGATGCGGCGAGCGTCGAAAGCGAAGAAGCGGGCGCGCCCGCGGGCTCGAAAGCTGAGCGCAACCGAAGCGAAGGCCGTGCAAGCCGCCGTCAATCAGGGCAAGCGACAGGCTCGCGAGGTCCTCGAGATGCGGGAGGCGAAGCCGCTTCTCGAAGCGGCCAGCTTGAACGGCCTGCTGATCGCCGAAGGCGATTCCTGGTTCGACTATCCGTTCAACAGCGTGCTGGGCGAGCTCGAGAACCTGAGCTACGAGATCGAGTCCGTGGCGCACAAGGGCGACACCGCCGAGGAGATGGCGTACGACCCGAGCCAGCTCGCCAAGCTGGCCGGCCTGTTCGAGAAGCTGGAGCAGCGCGACGAGGTCCCGCGCGCGATCCTGCTCTCGGGCGGCGGCAACGACATCGCGGGCAACGAGCTCAGCGTCGTGCTCAACCACAAGCAGTCGGGCCTGCCCGCGGTCAACGAGGACGTCGCGAACGGCGTCATCATCGGCCGGCTGCGCTTCGCGATGGCGAGCCTGATCAGCGCGGTGAGCGAGCTGTCGCGCAAGTCGTTCGGGCGGACGATCCCGGTGCTGGTCCACGGCTACGACTATCCGGTGCCCGACGGCCGCGGCTACGTCGGCGGCTTCTGGGTCCTGCCCGGGCCCTGGCTGGAGCCGGCCTTCCGGCAGAAGGGCTACGCCGACATGGACCGAGCGCGTGCGCGTGATGGTGGGCCTGATCGATCGCTTCAACGAGATGATCGAGAGCCTGCCCGGCCAGCCCGGCCTCGAGCACGTGATCTACGTGAACGTCCGCCGGACGCTGTCGAACGAGATCGAGGGCAGGAAGTACAAGAAGCTGTGGGCGAACGAGCTCCACCCGACGGACGAGGGCTTCAAGACCGTGGCGGCCGCGTTCCACAAGGTCATCGGCACGCTGCCGCTCGCTTGAACCGCAACCCCTGAGACGCGCCTTCAGTAGAGCGCGCGGAGCCCCGTGCGGATCGGCTCGGGCACGTTGGCTTCGCTCTCGACCTGGTCCAGGAAGTCGTCGTCGTCGGCCACCGTGAGGGCGTCGAGCTCGATCGGCCCGAGCAGCGTCGAGAGCGGCTGCGAGGCTTCCTGCACGGACGAGCGCGCGACCTTGGCCGGGCCCGTGAAGTCGCGCGGGCCGTTGAAGGGCAGTCGCGGCCGCAGCTCCATGCCCGTGTCCTGGATCTCGTCGAGCGCGAGCGACCAGCTGATCGGCTCGGGCGCGTCGAGCGCGCGCCGGCTCTCGGGCCGCGTCCTCGCCTTCTCGGCCTTCTTGGCGAGCTTCGCGATGTTCTGGAGCGCGTCGCGCAGCGTGTCCACGGCCGTGCTGAGCGCGACCGGGATGACGGCGGGATCCGCGGTCTCCTGCTTCGAGGAACAGCCGCCGGGACTCTCCGTCCGACCTTGACCGTCTGGTCCTGCGGCACGAGCGCGCCCATCAGCTCCTTGGTGCCGTAGCGCGCGACGCCGTTGATCATCACGAGGCGCACGTCCGTCTCGCGCGCGTGGACGAGCGCCTCGTACGCGTCTCCCGACGCGCCGTCGATCACGAGCAGGTCGGCGCGCTTGCCCGGCGAGAGGCTGCCGGCCGCCGTGCTCCACTTCAGGATCTGCGCGGCGTTTCGGGTCGCCATCGCGACGAGCTCGCGCGTCTTGAAGAGGCCGTCCAGCTGCTAGCTGGTTGTAGAGCCACGCGACCTTCAGCTCGCCCAGCAGGTTCTTGCTGCCGCTCGGCGACCAGTCGCTGCCGAGGCCGATCGTGACCCCCGCCGCCTTGGCCGCCTCGACGCGGGCGGTGCCGCCGTAGAGCAGCAGGTTGCTGAACGGCGACCAGACGATCGAGCGAGCGGTGCGACGCGAGCACGTCGAAGTCCTCGGGCAGCAGGCCCGCGGAGTGGATGCCGGTGAAGTGCTCGTCGAGCGCCCACTCGGTCGGCGAGATCTGCAGCGCGCCGAAGTGGCGCCGCGCGATGGAGTCCTGCGCATGGGCGGGGTCGGTCACGCCCTCGGCGAGGTGCAGCAGCAGGCAGCTGTCCTCCTTCTGGAGCCGTCCGAGGAACCAGGCCGCGTCCTTGGCCTCGATGTCGGGGATGCGGCCCTGCGCCTCGGGCAGGTCCTTGTCGCCGGTCTGCTCGACGTTGCGGACGAGCCCGCGGTAGTAGCGCTGGATGCCCGGCGTTGCTCGCGAGCTTCATGCCCTGGCTCGTCGTCACCCCGCCGAGCAGGCACTTGCACTCGACGAAGCGGATCAGCGCGGGCAGCAGCGGCGAGGTGCCGTCGGCGTTCTTCAGCTCCCCGATCACCGTCATCGGGCCGCTGATGAGCTTGCGGTAGTCCGGATGATTCGGCCACTGGCCGCGGTGGTCGTAGCGCTTCGGCACGTTCCAGAGCGGCAGCGCGTTGTAGCTCAGGTGGTTGTGCAGCTCGATCAGGCCGGGGAAGATCGTGCCGCCCGTCTCGAGGACGCTCGTCGCCTCGAAGCCCGGAGGCGCCGGCTGCGCGCGCGCGCGCACCGCCACGACGCTGCCCAGCTCGAGGTAGACGACCCCGTCCGTCTCGACGCGGAAGGCGTCGTCCATCGTCACGACGCGCCCGGCGAGCGCCAGCTTCGGCCCGGCGAGCGGGTCGACCAGTATCTTGGCCTCGGCCGCCGGTCCACGCCGCAGCGGCAGGCCGCACCGGTCCCGTGAGCGGAAACCACTTCCGCTCGATCGTCACGACACGATTCCCTTCGGGACGTTGATCGTGATGTTGCGGCGCTTCGCGAGGTCGTCCGCGCCGGCGCGCTTCGCCCACCCGTCGTCCTGCATCCAGGGCGGCAGGCCGGCGGGGAAGTCCTCCTCCGCGCATCGTGAGC
The DNA here is from genome assembly GCA_963744315.1 of uncultured Acidobacteriota bacterium. Classification (GTDB taxonomy): domain Bacteria; phylum Acidobacteriota; class Vicinamibacteria; order Fen-336; family Fen-336; genus DATBSL01. The sequence continues at coordinate 74,357 of CAVUTB010000019.1, read as the reverse complement.
CGGTCGCCGTCGGCCCAGGCCTCGCCGTAGGGCACGAGCGCGCGGGGCTCGTCCGGATGCTGGATCGCCGGGAGCCAGGGCCTCGAGGCCCACGTTCCAGTTCTTCAGCATCGTCTTCGTGGCCAGCGCCAGCTTCGTCCGGTCGCCCTTCGAGGAGCTCTCGGGCTGGGTCGGATGCGTCACCGCGGCGAACGGGACGTTCACGCCCTGCCCCGCGGGGGTCGCCTTCCACGCGTTCCAGGCGTCGGCCGCGGCCGTGCCGAGCGTCAGCACGGCCTCCACGCGCCTGCCGACGAGCAGCGCGTCGAGCCAGCGGTTGCGATAGCCGACGAGACGCGGGTCCTTGGCGACCTGGGACTTGACGCTGCCGTAGACGCTGTAGAGGTAGGCTGTTGATCAGGACGTAGCTGCGGGTGATCCCGAGCTTGGCGAGGAAGCCCTGGAGCCGCCGGCCGGCTTCGCCGACGAGGATGCGGCGCACGATCGTCTCGTGCTGCGCCGGGTCCTGGCCGATCACGAGGACGCGCGCCGAGCCGTCGAGCCGGCCGCGATGGAAGATCGGGCCCCACTCCACGCGGAACTGGGACGGCGGATAGACCTCCTCCGCCGGGTAGTCCTGGACCAGTGTGCGAAAGGGCTCGTCGTGGTAGCCCGGGTCGAAGGGACGAGGCATGGTGTGCCTCCTTTGTCAGCGAAAGAAATACCCTTGACGAGTCAATGTGCGGGCAGTATACGCTCACTCACGATCCACCAAGGGCCAGTGGATCGAGGGAGGTCGCTCCAGATGGGTTGCAATGATCCATATCTCAAGGCGCTCCGGAGCTTCGGCTACAACGTGATCCGCCTCCCGAAGGCCGACGTCGCGCCGCTCCAGCTTCTCGCCCGGAACGGGAGTGCGCTCGGCCGCATCGGAGACCTCTCGACCGTGATCCTGCCGCGTGGTGGGGTCGCCCTGCCGGCGATCCGGCGCGACACTCCCGCGGCGAGCCTTTCCGGCCAGCGCTCGGGCGAGCTGAGCGTCGGCGTGGGGTTGTCGGTTCTCGGAAGCATCATCGGCGCGATGGGCGGGTCGAAGCTCGGGCTCGACCTCCAATACAAGAACGCCAGGAGCGTCACTTTCGAATTCCAGGACGTCCTCGAGGACCGCATCGACGTCGCTTCGCTCGACCAGTACCTGTCGGACGCCGACGTCAGCCCGTTTTCCACGCACGTCGGCCAGCTGCTCGAAGCCGACCAGATCTACGTGACGACCGCCACGCTGAAGAGCAACAAGATCGCCGTCGAGGCCAGGAGCGCGCAGGACAAGGGGCTCGACGTCAGCATCCCCGAGATCAAGGGCGTCGTGGGCGGCAACGTGAAGGTCGGCCCGAGCTCGGCCGCGGCTTCGAAAGTCATCTTCGAAGGCAGCCTGCCGCTGGTGTTCGGCTTCCAGGCGGCCCGCCTCGTCTACGACAAGGGGCGCTACCAGCGCTTCGAGCTCCTCCGCGAGGACAGGGCGCTCGAGGCCGCTCCGCGCTCGACGCTCATAGGCGGCGACGCGGCCTTCGTGAGGCTGTCCGAATCCTGACGAGGAGATCACGCTCGGCGGACCCCGCTCAGATGTCGTAGTCCGGGTCTTCGCCGAGATCCGGCACCTTCGCCACGTACCCGGCATCCCCGAAGTCGAGCGCCTGTGCGGACTCGAGCGTGACGAGCCCCGCTTCGCCGCGCAGCGCATTGAGACGGTTCAGCCAGCCTTTCAGGAAGACCGCGAGGTTCGGCCGCGCCAGGGCGAGGCGGCGGTAGTAGGCCTCGCGTGCGTCGCAGTACGCAGCGCTCGTCGGGACGAGGTCGCATTCCGCAGCCGCCCCCTGGGTCACCGGCCCGAACTGCCCGTCCACGGGGCAGCCGACGGAAGCCTGCAGGAAGCGCACCGCGCGGCCGACCCCCATGTTGACCGCCGTGTCGAACTGGACGAGGTCGAGCCGGCTGCGCAGCGCGTCGCAGTGCGGCGGCAGCCAGTAGCCCGTCTCGTAGATCGCGCGCACCTCGTCGTCCTCGATGAGCCGCACCGAGCGCAGGCCGAGTCCCTCGCCGGCGCGCCAGCCGTCGTACACGCGCTGCGTGACGCCCTTGTTCGTCGCGCCGCCGGGATCGTCGGGATGGTGAACGTAGCCCCCCTCCCAGCGCAGGACGAAGGGCAGCGCGGCGTGGAAGGCGGGCGTCGGCATCGCTAGATCACCACGACCGCTACTGCTATAGGCTCGACTGGCCCGCTCGCGGGCACGGTGTGGGCCGCGGTCGTGAGCAGGTCGCCGCTCGACACGCGCCCCGTGCCGGCGAGATCGACGTGCACGCGGAGGAGCAGCCTCCGCCCCGGCGCGGCCTCGGGTACTTCGAGGCGGAACGGGACGCGGCCTTCCGGCTCGAGCGCCACGTTCTCGAGCCTCGTCTCGGCCAGCACCTCGGCGGGCGCATCCTGCACCGACGCGTCCTGCACCTGGACCAGCACGAGACCCGCCTTTCGTCGGGGAGCGTCCTTCGGCAGCACGATCTCGCCGCTCACGGGCCTCACCCTCGCGCCCCGGGCGCCTGCGCCTGCTCGAGGCTCGCCAGGCTGTCGGCGACCGCCTGGCTGATCGGCAGCCCGGTCCGGTTCTCGACGAACAGCCACTGGCCCGCGGGGTTGACCTCGAGGAAGTAGTAGCTGCCGTCGTCCGCGCGCCGCATGTCGATGGCGCCGTACACGAGCCCGAGCCGGTCCATCAGCCGCCGCAGGCCCGAGACGACGTCGCTCGGGAGCGTCACCGCGTTCACGGTCGCCTCGCCCACGGCCATCCGCATGTCCACCGGATACGAAGTCTTGCGCGCGTCGATCGCGGCGGCGAACACCTTCTCGCCCACGATCGTGATCCGCAGGTCGACGCCCTCGACGTATTCCTGGAAGATTACCGGCGCGTAGCGCACCGAGTCGAGCCGGTCCAGGTCCTCGCGCAGCACGAGCCGCGTCTCGCGCCAGTCCTCGGTCGAGGCCAGGAAGGCCTTGAACACCGTGCGTCCCACGCCGACTTCCTGGATGAAGCGGCGGGCGGCCTGCGGCTCGTTCGTCACCAGCGTGCGCGGCAGCCGCAGCCCCACCTGCTGCGCGACGGTCCACTGGCTCGGCTTGTGGTGAGCGGCCTCGTCGGGCAGCCGTGGGTTGATCCACGGGCACGCGAGCGAGTCGAGCATTCCGAACACGGCCTGCGACGTCTCGCTCTGGGCGAACACGCGGTCGCGCGAGCGGACGCCCGGCGCGGCCTCGAACGGGCGAACGCGCCGCCACCAGCCGGCCCTGGCGCGCCTCAGATCGACTCGGCCTTTCGAGGTGCTGGCGCGGTAGTCCGGAAGCGCTCCGTTGCCCCAGCTGAGCGCGAGCTCGGCCTGGGCCGGGAAGTCGCCCAGGTCCATCAGGCAGACCTCCCGGCCCTGCGCCTCGAGGCGCCTCACGACCTCGGTCGTGTGGTCCTCGCCGGCGTAGGAGACGACGAGGATCACCTAGCCTCCCTGGCTCGCCAGCGCCTGGACGGCCTCGGCGTAGGCGGCGGCCAGCTCCGCCTGCTGCTGTGCGAGGTCGGCGAGCGCGGCCGCGAGCTGCTGCGCCTGGGCCGCGGCGGCGGCGACGCCCTCCTGCGCGATGCCGGGCGCGCGGCTCGGCGCCCCGAGCACGAACGGCGCGACCACGGGCGGCAGCCCCGGCCGCGGCGGGACGACGACCTCGGTCGTCGGATCCTTGCCGACCTCCTTCAAGGTCTCCTGGATCGGGTCCTTGCGCAGCTCCTTCAGCGTGGGATCGCGGATCGGATCCTTGCGCAGCTCCTTGATCGTGGGCTCGAGCGTCGGCTCCTTGCGGATCTCCTTGCGGGTCGGATCGGTGAACGGGTCCTTCGGCACCTCCTTGATCGTGGCGGCGGGGTAGAGCGTGTGCACGCCGTCGATGTCGCCCGCGGAGAGCGCGCTGCGCTGCCCCATCACCACTCCCGGCGGCAGCGCCTGGCGCGCGATGATCGTCGCCTGGCCGTTGATCGAGAACGCCGTCGGCGGGTAGTGCATGATCGAGCCGTAGTCGTAGGCCGCCCAGGTCGTCGCCGTCGGTGATGTGCTGCAGGAAGTTGTGCTGCATCGCCGGGTCGATGTTGGCGAACACGATCTGCACGAAGGTGTCGCGGTCCTCGCGGCTCTGCTCGTGCCAGAGGCCGACCGAGTGGCCGATCTCGTGGATCGCGTTGCCGGCGCTGCAGTTCGGGCCGAGCGTGATGTCCTGCCGCCCGCCCACCATTCCGACCTGCGAGGAGCAGCCGCCGCCCGAGACGAAGTGGACGTAGTTGGGATTCTGCGCCGCGTTCGCCGGGGTGCGCAGCAGGAAGCGGATCCGCGTGTTGGCCTCCCAATGGGCGATCGCGGTGGTGACGCGCTGCTGGTTGGGAAGGCCGGGATCGATGTCGTAGACCGACGACGCCGTTCGGCCAGCGGAACTGCTGGCCCGTGATCCCGATCGACTCGGGCATCGGCTGCCGCCCGTCGGCCTCGGCCTGCTTCAGGTCCTTGACCTTGCCGAGCACGATGTCGCCTTCGAAGATCGCGATGCCGTCGACGTTCGCGTACTGGACGCCCTTGCGTGCGAACGTGACGCCGTCGACGAACGCGGTCCCCGCGACGGGACCCGAGCGCAGCTCGCCGTGCTTCGAAGGCTTTCCCTTGCCGCGCCTGGATTTGTCTGCTCGCGCCATGCGAACCTCCTTTTGGCCCCCAATGGACGGTCGACCGGGCGACCGTCCCCCCACGCGCCAAAGCCTGGTTCGTGTGCTCGCGCACTACGCGGAAAGAATGCTGTTCATATCCGCTCGAGGGTCAGGAAGTCAATGGCGAAATACACCGCCAGTGTGTAGTCGCTGCACGGCTGAAGACGATTCACTGCCTGGCCCGAGTGATCGGGCGGCCGGCCGTCAGCTACTCGTGCGGCTTCGACGGCGCGCCGTCCTTCGGCTCGATCTCAGAGGCGCGTTCGGCCGGCGAGCCGGTCGAGCTCGGCACGTAGAAAGGCGGCAGTGTCTCGGGCGCCTGCGTCGTGAGGTCGGTCGTCGGGTAGCCGGGCTCGGGGAGCAGCACCGTCAGGACCACCGAGCCGACCGTGAGCCGGTCGCCGTTGCGGAGCACGCGCGGATCCTTCACGCGCTCGCCGCTCACGTAGGTTCCGTTCCGGCTGCCCAGGTCCACGAGCGTCACCTGGTCGTCCACCAGGATCCGCGCGTGGTGGCGCGAGATCGTCATGTCGTCGATCGGCACGACCGACTTGCCGCTGCGCCCGATCAGGTGCTCGCCGCGTCCGAGCGGAACGCGGCCGCCGCCGAAGACGAGCCAGCAGTCGGCCGGCGGCAGCGTCGGCGGAGCCTCTTCGGCTGCCGACACGGAGCCACAGAAGGCATAGCCCAGGCCGTGGGCGGTGCGGACGAAGCGGGGATTGTGCGGGTCGTCCTGGAGCGCCTGCCGGACTTCCGCGACCAGGTTCGAGAGGTTGCCCTCCACGACGAAGGTCTGCGGCCAGAGGCGCTCGAGCAGCTCGCTCTTGGAGACGACCCGCGGCTGGCTGGCGATCAGGATGCCCAGCAGGTCGAAGGCCTTGCGGGACAGGTGGACTTCCTGTCCGGCGCGGAACACCTGGCGCCGCTCGGCGTCGAAAGCGCAGTCAGCGAAGCGTACTTCCACAGAACCCGCCAGATTCTATGAAACCCCTGGACGTTTCCTGTGCCTTCTGTGCCGTAGTGGATACCTTATAGACCAACGCACCGCCTCAGGCAAGCGCCTGGTGGAGGACGCCGGTGGAAAACGTATATCCGGCGCGTGGTTACGAGGTGCTGAGCCATGTATGGAATGGGTGCCGTCGAGGAGCTGGACGACACGGGCGCTGCCCTGCCGCCGCCGGATGAAAGCGGCCTCTGTCCGATCCATCAGGCCTGGCTCACGCCCGAGGATCGCTGCCCGCTCTGCGACGGCGACCAGCCGATCCCGCGCCGCGTCACCCGCGTCTGCCTCTTCACCGATCTCGTCGGCTCGGCGGACCTGAAGCGCCGCCTCGGCGAGCTCGTGGCGGTGAAGGCGATCCAGCGCCACAACGCGCTCTTCCGCGACTGCCTGGGCCGCTTCGAGGGGCGCGAGGAGAACAACCTGGGCGACGGCTTCTTCGCGACCTTCGAGGTGCCTTCGAACGCGATCAACTGCGCGCTCGCCTTCCAGCAGGGGCTCGCGGAGCTCGGCGGACCCGAGCGGCTCTACGCGCGGATCGGCATCAACATGGGCGAGATCCCGCTGCCCGACGCCGAGGGCGGCCCCGCTTCGCTCGTCTCGACCGAGGTCGACACCGCCGCTCGCATGATGGGCCTGGCCCAGGAGGGGCAGATCCTGATGACGCGCAGCGCCTTCGACCTGGCGCGGCCCGTCCTCACCGCGAGCCCCAGCGGCGACAAGCTGGAATGGAAGGCTCACGGCCTCTACGAGCTGCAGGGCGTCGAGGGACCGCGCGAGGTGTTCGAAGTCGGCGTGCCGGGCCTCTCGCCGCTGGCGCAGCCCGAAGGCTCGGCGAAGGCGCGACGCATCCAGGTGCCCGGGCTCGAGGAGCCTGGCTGGCGGCCGGCGCTCGGCCAGCCGATCCCCGGACGCCCCGGCTGGCGGCTCGAGAAGAAGCTCGGAGCCGGCGGCTTCGGCGAGGTCTGGCTGGCGGTGCACACCGAGCTCAAGCACAAGCACGCCTTCAAGTTCTGCTTCGAGGCGGAGCGGGTGCGCGTGCTGCGGCGCGAAGGCAGCCTGCTGAAGGCGCTCAAGGTCGCGCTCGGCGACCGCGAGGACATCGCGCAGGTGCTCGACTGGCAGCTCAAGGAGGCGCCCTACTTCCTGGAGCTGGAGTTCGCGAGCGAGGGCAGCGTCATCGACTGGGCCGATGGCCGCGGCGGGCTCGCGTGCGTGCCGCTCGCGGACCGGCTCGAGATCGTCGCGCAGGCCGCGGAGGCGCTCGCCGCGGCGCACAACGTGGGCGTGCTCCACCGCGACGTGAAGCCCTCGAACATCCTCGTCAGCAGCCTGCACGGGCGGCCGCAGATCAGGCTCGCCGACTTCGGGATCGGCGCGATCGTCAACCTCGAGCTGATGGAGAAGGCCGGCCTCACCGCGACGGCCTTCGCGCACAGCCTGCCCGACGCCACGAGCTCCTCGGGCTCCGGCACGATCCGCTACATGGACCCGGACGTGCTGAGCGGCCACGCCCCGAGCGTGATGTCGGACATCTACTCGCTCGGGGTCGTCCTGTTCCAGATGGCGGTCGGCGACTTCAAGCGCGGCATCGGCCCCGGCTGGGAGCACGCCGTCGAGGACGAGCTGCTGCGCGAGGACATCCTGTCCTGCGTCACGATCCGCGAGCGCCGCCTCGACAGCGCGGCGACGCTCGCCCGCAGCCTGCGGCGCCTGCAGGCGCGGAGCGAGGAGCGCGCGGCGGCCCTGGAGAGCGAGCGCAAGGCGAGCGAGGCCGCGCGCGAGCAGGCGGAGCTCGAGGATCGGCGTCAGCGGCGCCGCCAGCGGGGCGCGCAGGCCGCCACGCTGCTGGCCGCCCTGGGGCTCGCGACGGCGATCTTCCGTGTCGTGGCCCTCGACCGGGCCGTGACCGGAGCGACCGACACGATCACCGCACTCACCGCGCACTGGGTCGCCGAGATGGTCGAGCACGAGCTGACGCTGGCCGAGATCGCCGTGCGTCAGACCGCCGAGGACCCGCGCACCGTCGCGTGCCTCGAGTACGGACCTGGGCCGGAGTGCTCGGCGTTCCTCGCCGACGTGCTGAAGCGTCAGCTGGAGACCTCGCACCTGCGCAGCCTTGCGCTCGCGGACGCGAGCGGGGTCCTGCGCGTCCGGGAGCCGCACAAGGAGCAGCTGGTCGGCCGCTGCTTCGCCTACCGCGAGTGGTTCCACGGCGTCAACGCGGCGTGCACCGCCGCCGAGAACGACTCGCAGTGCGCCGATCCCCGGGTCCGCGCGTCCTGCCCGCCGCTCGGCTACACGCACATCTCGGCGCCGTTCACCGCCAGGTCGGACAAGCAGGAGGTCTTCTCCGTCTCGACGCCGGTCGTCCGGCCGCAGGATGGGCGCACGATCGGCGTGCTGCTCGCGAGCCGGACGGTGATGAACCTGCAGGAGCAGATCCGCACCGCGCAGCTGCCGCTCAAGATCGCGATCGTCAACGACCGCGACCAGGTGGTCGTGCACCCGCTCGGCCCGCAGGTCGACAAGCGTTGGCCGCTGCCCGCGTCGATGCGCGGCCAGCCCGCCGGGGTCGAGCCCGAGCTCGTCGATCCGATCGCGGGCGAGCGCTATCCCGCGAGCTTCAGCGGGGTCGGCACGCGGGGCTGGGTCGTGATCGTCACGCGCGGCGAGGCGCTCCGCGACGTGGCGCGGATCGCCTATCGCAGCGCGTACGTTCTCGTGGGCCTCGCCCTCGCGGGCGCCCTCGCCAGCCTCTGGCTGCTCGGGAGCTCCTGGAGGCGGCGGACGGCTTGAGCCATGGCCGACATCTTCCTGAGCTACGCGCGCGAGGACAAGGATGAGGCGTCGCGCCTCGTCACGGCGCTCCAGGCCAGCGGCTGGAGCGTCTGGTGGGACGCGCGGATCGCCGCCGGGCAGGAGTTCCCGCCCGCGATCCGCGAGGCGCTCGAGGCGGCGCGCTGCGTCGTCGTGCTCTGGTCCCAGAGCTCGATCCGCTCCTCGTACGTCGAGGCGGAGGCGATCCGCGCGCGCGACCGCGGCGTGCTGCTGCCGGCGAGCCTCCAGGACGTCCTGATCCCGGTGCCGTTCAACACGCTGCACACCGTCTCGCTCGCCGGCTGGAAAGGCGGGCACGAGGACGACAGCTTCCGGCCGCTCGCGCGTGCGGCGCAGCAGCTGATCGACCGCAAGGGCTCGACTTCGGCGCCGCCCCCCGAGCCGGAGGCGAACGACCCGCCGGGCGACGCCCTGCCGAACGAGTGGTTGAGCGAGGTCACGCTCGCCGACCAGCGCGGCGCGCTCGCTCTCCTCGCCACGAGGCTGCCCGCCTCGGGCGTGAGGACGGACGAAGGGCTCGGCCTGCTCACGGAGTTCGCGGCCGAGCTCGCGAGGACGCTCAGGGACTTTCCGGAAGGGCTCGCCGATTTCGAGGAGCTGCTGCTGACCTGGAACGCGGCGGTGGACGATCGGCTCGCCGGCGACCGCGCGCCCATGACGCGGCTCGTTCTGGCCCGGTCCCGCAGCGCGCTCAGGGCGGCCGTCGCCCGCGCGAAAGGCCAGGCGGCCCCGGTCCTCGCCGCGGGGCGGCTGCTCGGGCCGGATCCGATCGAGGCGAGCGAGGCCGTCGACGCGCTGCTCCAGGGAGGCTTCGAGGCGACGCGCTCGCCGCTCGCCGCCCTCGACGGTGCCGACAGACGCGACGCGCTCGCTGCGCTGTGGCGGAGCTGGACGCGGATCCGTCTTTACCACGCCTGCTCGCTGCGGCCGCTCAAAGGGTTCGCGCTGCGGAGCGACCCGTCCTTCTGGCACCCGCGGCTCGAGGCGATCGAGAATCTCGCCCGGATCGAGACACCCGAAGACGCGGCTGCCCAGCTCGAGACGTGGAAGGACGACGCCGACCGCCGGGTGCTCGCCGAGACGCTGCTCGCGAGCGGCAGCCTCGCGTGCCGAAAGCTCGCGCTCGAGACGCTCGCGCCTTCGGCCCGCTTCGACACCGCGCTCGCTCCCGGTACGCCCCTGCTGTTCGTGCGCGAGATCGTCGCGCGCTCGTGCCAGGACGGGGACGCCGAGCACGTGAAGGCGCTGTTCCTGCTGCTGCGCCGGCGGCTGTCCGAGGTGAAGCGCGCCGCGGACGTCCGCGAGGCGTACGGCCTCCTGCGCGCCTTCTACGGGGCGCCGGTCTTCCTCGAGGAGGCGCTGTTCGCGAGGCTCCTGGCGCTGCACGAGGGGCTCCGCCGCAAGGCCCTCGCGAGCGGCGAGCTTCGCCACCTGGAGCAGGACAGCCGCGAGGGCTTCAAGTCGTTCTGCTCGCGCGAGCGGCTGCGGGATGCCGACCTCGAGCAGATGGCGCACGTCCCGCTGGCGATCCAGAGGAAGCTGGCGCACGACGGCCTGTTCGCCGGATACTTCATCTGCAATGCGCGCGACGCGATCGCGCTCGAAACCGTGCCCCACGTGCTGCGGCTGCCGGACGTGCTGGCCTTCATCCGGCTCCCGCGCATCAACGGCCAGGCGCTGCACACGATCGCGAGGGACAAGACCGTGATGAGGGAGTACGCTCACCGCCTCGCCTTTTGCCGCAACCCGCGGGCGAAGGGCCCGGAGCTGGACGGCTACATGTCCTCGCTGAGCAGCACCGACTGGGACGCGATCGCCCGGGACAGGCATGCCAGCCAGCGCGCGCGCGAGCAGGCCCGGCGGCTCTTGTCGAAGGCCCACGCCTGACGGCGATGGCGGAGGACGTCTTCATCAGCTACGCGCACACCGACCGCGACAAGGCCAAGGCGCTTGCAGGGGCCTTCGAGCGGCGCGGGCTCGACGTCTGGTGGGATCCGGACCTGCGCACCGGCGACCGCTGGGCGAGCGTCATCGAGACGCTCGTCGAGACGGCGCCCTGCATCGTGGTGCTGTGGTCGAAGGACAGCGTCGAGTCGCGCTGGGTGAACGCGGAGGCCCGCGAGGGCCTGGATCGCGGCGCGCTCGTCCCGGTGTGCCTGGACGACGTGGAGCCGCCGCTCGTCTTCCGCGAGGTGCAGTGGCTGAGCTTCCGCGGCTGGGACGGCGAGGGCGAGCCGCCCGAGATCGAGCGGCTCAGCGCCGACGTGCGGGCGGTCGTGACGCGGGCGCGAGGCGGGCAAAGGGCGCCGGGGACCAAGCCGCCCCCTCTTCCATGGGCGGCCTTCGCGGCGCTCGCCGCGGGGGCCGCGCTCGGTGGCGCCTTCTCGCTGCTCGACCTGGCCGGCGGCCTGCTGGAGGGCGTGACCGACCTGGCTCGGCGTCCCGGCCTGCCGGTCACGCCGGCGGTCACGCTCGCGACCGCGCTCGGGCTCATGGTTCTCTACCTGGTTCGGCAGCGCCGGCGCGTGTGGCCGCTGCGGGCGGCGCGGCTGGCGCGCCTCGCCGCCTGCGCCTTTGTGCTCGGCCTCGGGGCGGGACTCGTCTACGATGCGCTTCGGGAAGGCCTCGGTTCGCGGCGCGACCACGTCCTGGGGGTGATCCAGGCGACGGACCGCGCCGACATGCGCGTCCGAGCGCTGGACTCGCTGGGGCGGGATATCTCGCCGGGAGGAGCTCCCGTGGACCGCGACGACGGCACGTTCGTCCTGCGCTTCGAGCCGGTGTTCGGCGACCGGCCGCGCTGGCTCGAGGTCAGCCGTCCCCGCTGCGCACCGGAGACGCATGCGATCGCCCGCCGACGCTGGCGCACGGGGAAGCACGAGGAGCTGACCTTCACGTGCCGGAGCAAGTCGTGACGCGACGCGCGCCGCTCGCGTTCGCTTTCCTGCTGCTGGCAGCCATACCGGCCGTGGCGCTCGCCGAGGACCCGGTGAGCGGGCAGGTGCTCGACCAGGCGAGCGGCGCGCCGCTCGCCGGCGTGCGCGTCACCGTCGAGCTGAGCCGGCGCAGCGTCAGCCTGCCCGCCCCGACCGATGCCGCCGGCCGCTTCGGGCTCGACCCGGCGCGGCTCTTCAACTCGACAGAGCTCGACACCGACGGCGTCTCGTTCCTGTTCGAGAAGGACGGCTACCGCGGCGCGACCAAGGTCAAGCTGCTGGCGAAGAGGGGCGACGTCCGGATCGCCTCGTTCGCCGTCCGGCTCGAGTCGCTGGCGTCCGCAGCGAGGAGCTGCGACCAGGAGGCGACGCTCGGGCCGCTGCGGAGCAGCGACGGACGGACGCTCTTCGTCGTGCCGTACGACCTCGGGTCGGCCGAGCGCTCGCGGGACTTCAACGACCGCCTGCTGCAGACGCTCAAGCGCCGCATCCAGACCCACCTGCAGGAGCTGAACCTCGACGTGGCCCTCGGCGACGTGGGGCTGCGCTCGCTGCCCGGCCAGCTCGGCGCCGCGGACACCGAGAAGATCCGTGCCTGCGGCGGAGCGGTGAACGCGCTCGCGGTGGCGGCGGGCCGGGTCACGCCGATCGACGCGGGCGCGGATGTCGTCGTCGAGTCCGAGTACGTGATCATCCCGGCCCTCGCGCGCTACCGCCCGGGCTCGCTCTCGATCGACGACCGGCTCCCGGTGGGCGAGCTCACGGCGAGCGGGCTGTCGAGGCGGCTCCACTCGCTCTGGGGCCGAAGCACCCTGCTCGCGCTCGCGATCGCGGAGGCCCGCGACGCGCTCACGGCGCACGACAGCGGCCGGCTCGAGAAGGCCCGCGCGTGGCTGATCGCCGAGCGCGCGCAGGCCGGACCCGGCAGCGAGACCCTGATGCAGTCGATCTCCGAGCTGCTTCGCCTCATCGATGCGGAGCTAGCGCGATGAGGCTCGCCACTTTGGCAGCGCGCGTCGTGAGCCTTTTCCTCCTCGTGGCGCGCCCGTTGCTGGCGGGCGAGCAGATCATGGCGGAGTTCAAGGACAAGCGCGCCGTCTCGCCCGAGGCGCTGCGGCAGGTCCCGCTCAAGAGCGTCGTGACCGAGTTCCTCGACCCCGGCGACACCGGCCTCGGCAAGTCGCTCAGCTATCTGCTGTGGCGTGAGACGCTCACCGCGATCAGCGACCAGGCGGGAGCCGGTGTGATCGTGGCCGAAGCGCCGGCGGGCGAGCGGCTCGTGGACCTGCTGCAGCAGGACTACCACGCAGCAGCGCTGCGGATCGCGACGAACCAGCGCGCTCGCCTCGCGCTCTGGGGAGCGGTCGACGCCGAGCGCGACCGGCTGTTCGTCGACAGCTACCTGACCGTGCTGACGGCCGAGGGGGCGTCCGATCTGCGGCTCAAGCTCGCCGCGCGCACTCGGGAACCGGGCGACGCCCAGCGTCAGATCGACAAGGCGACCTCCGCGTTCGAGGCGCGCCTCGGCCGCTCCCGCTTCGGCCTCGCGACCGTCGAGACGACCCGCGAGGAGCTCTTCGCGCGACCGCTCGTCGTCGAGCGCGCGGCCACGCTGCGGGAGCGCCCCGCGTTCGACGCCCCCGTCCTCGCGCGCGTGCCAGCGGGCTCGGTGCTGCAGTCGGTCGACATGGACGGCGCCTGGTTCGTCGTTCGACTCGACGACGGCCGTCGCGGCTATCTCCCCGCGGGCCGACAGGAAGGCTCGAGCGGCACGCTCGTGGCCCTGACGCTGCCGCCCAAGTACGTGGACGCTGCCGCCACCGCCGTGACGCTGCGGACCGGGCCCGGCAAGCAGCAGCCGGTGGCGCGAACGCGCGACCTGCGCGGCCGGTTCCGGGTGCTCGACATGCGCTACAGGCCGCAGCAAGGCCTCTGGTACCGGATCGCGCTCGAGCAGGGCTCCGCCTGGGTGCCCGCCTACCAGGTGCGTCCGCGCTTCTCGCTGCCGGCCGTCCACCTGCTGGCGGGCTTCTACCGCTACTACGCGGAGCGCTTCGCCGACGCCGCGGGCGAGTTCGAGAGCTTCCTGACGGGTGTGCCGGCCTCCGAGTCCGCGGCGAACCGCGCGACGGCCCTGCAGCTGCTCGGCGCGAGCCGGCTCGTGAGCGGCGACAAGTCGGCCGCCTGGAAGGCGCTCACTCAATCGATCGAGACGACACCCTACGACCCCGACGCCTACATGACGCGCTCGATCGCGTGCGTCGGGCTCGGTCGGCCCGACACGGCGCTCGACGACGTGACGAAGGCGCTCGAGCTCGACCCGCGCAACCGGCAGGCGCGCTCGTTCGCGCTCGCGATCTGGGAGGTCGCCGAGCGGCGCACCGCGCACGAGCTCACCAACCTGTCGCGGCTGGACACGCAGCGCGCCCGCTCGGCCGAGCTGCTCCGGCGCTACGGCATCCAGCCTTCGGAATGAGGACCGGGGCGCCGCGTGGCGATTGAGCAGCCGGAAGCAGCCGGGGACGCGCTCGTGGTGGCCCTGAAAGACACCGAGCGGGGCGGCGCCGAAGCCGGCCTCGACACGCTCGGAAAGCTCGAGGCCAGCGGCTCGGGGCTGCGGACGCTGCGGCTGCGGGAGCCCGCGCGCGACCCGAAGGACGCGTGGCGCGAGGTCCTCGCGAAGAACCCCGAGGTCGCCTGGGCGTCGCCGTCGTTCCGCGACGCGTCCGGGAACGAGCTGCTGCCGACCGGGGCGGTCGTGGTCCGCTTCCGCAAGGAGCCGAGTGCTGCGGCGCTCGGCGCGTTCGTCAAAGAGGAGTCGCTGGAGCTCGAGCGGCGCACGCCGCTCGTGCCCGAGCAGGCGAGCTTCAGGCCGCGGCAGCCGCGCGAGGTCTATCTGCCGGAGCTCGTGGCCCGGCTCGCGCGCCGCCCGGACGTGGCGGCCGCCTGGCCGGCGACGTCGGCCCGCTATCGCAAGGCCTGAGCCGACAGCGACGCAAGGGGGAGGGGGAGCTCATGCACCTGCTGGACGCGAAGAAGAACCGGATCGAGCTGGACCCGCTGCCCGAGCCGCCCCGGCTCGAGGCCCGCGCGTCGCGTGATGCGCTCGCGAGCGAGTCGCCGCTCGCCAAGACCAACCGCGCCTTCTTCGGCAGGCCGGTGCGAAGCGTCCCCGGCTTGCTGGCGACGGCTCCTTTGCCCGGCCCGCCGCCGGTGGCGTTCCGTGAGCGCGCCACCGGCCTCGTGCGGACCTTCAAGCACGAGCTCGCGGTCCGCTTCCGCGCGCGCACGAGCGAGGCCACGCGGACCGCCATCCTCGACAGGTTCGGGCTCGAGCTGCGCCGGCGCAATCCCTTCGTCGGGAGCCAGGTGATCGTCGTGGACCGGTCGCGCGCTCGCAGCGGCGACGTGCTGCTGGAGGTGGCCAACGAGTGCGCCGCCCTCGACGAGGTGCTCTTCGCGACGCCGAACTTCGTCTCGCAGTACCGCCGCGGCCTGGCCGCGCCGCCCTCGGTGCAGTGGCACCTCGACAACCGCGGCCGCGCGAGCGGGCAGAAGAAGGGCGAGGACGTGCGACGCGCTCGCCGCCTGGAAGCTCACGCGCGGCAAGCGCGAGATCGTCGTGGCCGTGATCGACGACGGCGTCGACGTCGACCACCCGCTGCTCAAGCGCAACGTCTGGCGCAACCCCAGGAAGTCGGCGCGCGACAGCGTGGGCCGCGATTTCTTCCTGCCCGACGACGACCCGGACCACTTCAACCCGCGGCCGAAGAAGTTCCGCTTCCCGTTCGACGAGCTGCCGGGCAACGACATCCACGGCACGCCGTGCGCGGGCGTCGTGGTCGCCGTCGGGCGGAACGCGCGTTCGGCATCGCGCCGGGCGCGCGCGTGCTCGCGGTGAAGGTCTTCCACGCCGACGAGTTCGCCGCCGACGAGCGCGTTGCCGACGCCATCCGCTACGCCGCGACGCAGGCGGACGTGCTCTCGTGCTCGTGGTCGGGCGGCGCGAGCCCCGACATCCAGCTCGCGCTCGAGGACGTGAAGCGGCTCGGCCGCAAGGGCCGGGGCTCCGCGGTCTTCTGCGCCACCGGCAACGAGTCGAAGCCCGAGCGCGCGGCTCCGTGGGCTTTCCCGCCCGCGACCCGAACGCGATCGGCGTCGGCGCCTCGACCGACCAGGCCGACCTCGCGTACTACTCGAACGTCGGCAGCGAGGTCGACTTCGTGGCGCCGTCGAGCGGCGGTGTGCTCGGCATCTTCACGACCGACGTGTCCGTCGCGGGCCGCGGCTTCAACGTCGGCCGCGCCGACAAGGGGGGCAAGGACGGCCTCTGCACGAGCGAGTTCGGCGGCACCTCGTCCGCGACGCCGCTCGCCGCCGGCGTCGCCGCGCTCGTGCTCTCGGCCAACCCGAAGCTCGGCAGCGACGAGGTGCGCGGCATCCTGCGCGCCACGGCGACAAGATCGGCGCCGGCTACGACGCCAACGGCTTCAGCCCGCGCTTCGGCTTCGGGCGGATCAACGCGGCGAAAGCGGTGGCCGAGGCCAAGCGGCTGGCCAGGAAATAGCATGAGGGTCGAGTCCGAGCCGTCCCGACGACAATTCCTGGCGGCGGCGGCGGGAGCCTTCGCGGCAGGTCCGGGAGCTTCGGCGGCGGGGGAGCGCGGCGCGACCGATGCCGCGGGCGTGCGCAGGGTCGAGCTGCCCGGACTCGTCGACCTGCAGGTGAACGGCTTCGCGGGCGTCGACTTCGGCGACCCGGCGACGACACCGGACGACGTCGAGCGCGCGGTGGCCGCGATCCAGAAGACCGGCGTCACGCGCTTCCTGCCGACGCTCATCACGTCCTCCTTCGAGACGTTCGCGGCGTGCGCGCAGACGCTGCTGAAGACGAAAACGCGGCCCTCGCCGGCATCCACATGGAGGGACCGTACATCTCGCCGGAGGACGGGCCGCGCGGCGCCCATGCGCGCGCGCACGTGCGCGCGCGCGGATCTCGACGACTTCAAGCGGCGCCAGGACGCGGCCGACGGAAAGATCCGCCTGGTGACGGTCGCTCCCGAGTCGCCAGGCGCGATCGCGCTCGTCGAGCGGCTCGTGGCGGGCGGCCTGCGCGTGGCGGTCGGCCACACCGCGGCGAGCGGCGCCCAGATCCAGGCCGCCGTCGCGGCCGGCGCCACGCTGTCGACGCATCTCGGCAACGGCTGCGCGGGAATGCTGCCGAGGCACCCGAACGTGATCTGGGAGCAGCTCGGCGAGGATCGGCTGCTCGCGAGCTTCATCGTCGACGGGCACCACCTGCCGCCGGCCACGGTCCGCTCGATGGTCCGCGCGAAGACTCCCGCGCGAACCATCCTCGTCACCGACGCGATGGCGGCGGCCGGGATGCCGCCCGGCGTCTACACGATCGGCGGGCAGAAGGTCGAGCTCGACGCCTCGGGCAAGGTCGCCGCTCCCGGCGCCTCGAACCTCGCCGGCTCGGCGCTGACGCTCTCGGCCGCGATCGGCCACGCGGTCCGCTTCACCGGCCTTCCGCTCGACGACGTGGTCGAGATGGCCTCGGGCCGCCCCGCCGGCTACCTCGGCATCCCGCCGGCCGGGAGAGTGACGGCCGAGTGGGACCCTGCGGCGTCCGAGCTGCGCGTCTTGCGCGTGAGCCTATAGGCCGCGCCCGGCGTTCGGGCTACACTCCGGGCCCAAGCGGCACCTGGGCATGGCCGAGATCAATCACCGCGATCGCAGCATCCGGGCCAAGATCGTCTATTACGGCCCCGCCGTCGGCGGCAAGACCACGAACCTGAAGGTCCTGTTCGACCGCGCGCTCGGCGGACGGCGCGGCCAGTTCCTCTCGGTCAACTCCGCCCAGGACCGCACGATCCTGTGCGACCTGCTGCCGCTGCGGTCCGGGGGCTTCCGCGGCCACGAGCTCAAGCTCCAGCTCGCCGCGGTGCCGGGCCAGGCCATGTACGCCGCGAGCCGGCGCATCATCCTCCGGGGAGTCGACGGGATCGTGTTCGTCGCCAACTCGGCCACCGACCGCTGGCACGAGACCCAGCAGAGCTTCCAGGAGATGACGGCCAACCTGCTCGCGCAGCGCCTCGATCCCCGGCGCATCCCGCTCGTGCTGCAGTACAACAAGCGCGACCTGCCGCAGGTGATGCCGATCGCCGACCTCTCGCGCGCGCTCAACGACCGGCGCGCGCTCGAGTTCGCGGCGGTGGCGAGCAAGGGCGAAGGTGTCCTCGAGACCTTCGCCGCGATCCTCTCGCTGGTGGTCGACGACCTGCGGCGCTCGTACGCCCCGCTCCAGCTGCCGGAGGGCCAGACGATCGAGAGCTGGACGAGACAGGCCGTGCTGGGCATGTTCGGCGCGCTGAAGCTCGAGCCGAGGTCGGAAGCGGAGAGCGAGTCCGCGCGCACCCAGGCGGCGCCGGCCGTCGCGCCGATCGAGCACATGAAGGTCCGCATCTTCACGCCGCAGGACGCCCCGGTCGCGGGGCCCGTGGGCGCGGACAGCAAGGCGTCCGATGTGCTCGCGGAGTCCTATGCCGAAGCCTCGGCGCAGCTCGGCATCGCCGTCAACGAGCTGCGCGAGGAGCGCGACCTGCTGCGCGTCCGCCTCGACGAGGTGCAGCGCGCGCTCGAGCTGGCGACCGAGGCTCCGGGCGAGACCGACGTCGAGACGCGCGTGCGAGCCATCCTGCAGGTGCTGGTGACCGGCGCTTCGGCTTCGGGCGCGACGCTTCTGCTCTACACCGGCGAGACGGCGCAGGTGCTCGCGCTGCCGCCGCTCGTGGCCGACCCGCTCTCGCGGACGATCTGGGGCACCTCGCACGTGGAGGCGCAGCGCACGCTCGCCGAGCCGCAGCTTGCGGAGGCCGACAGCTCGGCCGAGCTCGCGCAGGCGCTCCGCGGCGGCGAGCCCTCGTACGAGGCGGTGGCGTACGTGCCGCTGCGCTCCGCGGAGCGGCTGCTCGGGCTCGCGCTGCTCTACTTCGACGCGAACGCGGCGGTTCCCACGCGCGAGCGCCTGGTCCACGTCGGCTTCCTGGCCCGCGTGCTCTCCGGGCCGCTCGAGGCGATGGCGGCGCGCGAGGCGACGCTCGCCGGCGACCGCCAGAAGGTGCTGTCGCGCGCCTCGGCGGCGGCCGTCGCCTCGCTGCTGACGCGGCTGCCGTCGCACCTGGCGCGCCGGCAGCACCTGCTGCTCGCCGAGGTGCTCTCGCCCCTGCGCGTGCCGGGCATCGTGCTCGACCTGCGCTCGCCCGAGGCGACGGTGGTCGGCGACGCCGCGCTGCTGCGGTTCACCTTCGCGACGCTCGTGCGCCAGTGCGAGACCGACGCGCTCGAGCGCAACCGGATTCCGGAGGTTTCGCTGACCGTGGAAGAGAGCGAGGGCGCCGTCCACGTCCTCATCACGGGCGGCGGGCGCACCTCCGTGATGACCGCTCCCGAGCGCGGGCTCGACCTCACCGACGCCGAGATGAGCGTCGTCCACGCGATCGTGGCCCTTCACGGCGGCGTGCTCGTCTCGGGACGCGGAGAAGACGACTCCCCGCTCTTCACGGTCGAGCTGATTCAGGCCTAGCCCCGCCTGGGGGGCCCGGGGGCGCGGCGGAAGAGCGCCCCCGGAGTCCGTTGTCAGCCCAGCCTGTCTCGCCGCAGCGTCAGCCCCCCGTCGACCGTGATCACCTGCCCCGTCACGTAGGAGTCCGGCTCGAGCAGGTAGCGCACGCTGCGGGCCACGTCCTCGGGCCGGCCGAAGCGCGCGATCGTGCCGCGGTCCACGTAGGGGTCGTACTTGCCGCCGTCGATCGAGGCGCGCGCCATGCCCACGACCGTCGCGCCGGGCGCCACCACGTTGACGCGGATGTCCGCCTTGCCGCCGTACTCCTTCGCCAGGATGAGAGCGGCGTGCACGAGCGCGGCCTTCGGCGAGGCGTACGCCAGGCTCCCCTCGAACGGGTAGACGCCCTGCATGCTCGAGACCAGCACGATCGACCCGTGCGTGTCGCGCCGCAGCATCTCCTCGGCCGCGGCCCGCGCCAGCAGCACGGGCGCCTCGAAGTTCGCCGTGAAGGAGGCGTGGAGCGTCGGGCCGTCGAGCTCGCCGCCCTTGACGCGCGCGGGGTCGCCGGTGAGCGCGACGACGCCGTAGAGCTCGCCCTTCACCGCGAGCGCGTCCTCGATGTAGCGCTTGCGCACCTCGGGCAGCGAGACGTCGCCCTCGACGAGATGGACGAGCCCGCCGTAGAGATCCTGGACGCGCTGCTGGAAGGCGAGCGCGTTGCCGCGGTTCGAGCGGTAGCCGACGACCGGGATCGCGCCGTCCTGCACCAGGAGCGCCGCGATCGCCGCGCCCAGCCCGGAGGCGCCGCCGGGCAGCAGCACCACGCGGCCGGCGAGGGACTTCTTGTTGAAGTCGTAGCGGTGCTCGGCGTAGCGGCGCGCCTGCTCGGGGTCGAGATGTCGGGAAGGCATGGGCGTCAATCCTCGAAGAGGGCGCCGAGCGAGGCGGGCTCGAGCGCCGAGAGCGACTCCACGACGCGGTGCGCGGACCGGAGCTTCTCGGCAGGGAAGCTGTGCGCGACGCCTATCACCTTCATGCCGGCGCCGAGCGCCGACATCAGGCCCGGAACGGAGTCCTCGAAGGCCACGCACTCCTGCGGCGCGAGCGCTGCGCCCGTGCGGCCCGCGAGCTGTCGAGCCGCCTCGAGGTAGGGCGCCGGATCGGGCTTCGTGCGCGCGGCGTCCTGGGCGCCGACCACCGCCTGGAACGCGTCGCGCAGGCCGATCCCGGCCAGGATCGCCTCGATCTCCTCGCGCCGCGCGCCCGAGGCGATCGCGAGCGGAAGCGAGGCGCCGAGCGTGCCGATCAGCTCGCGTGCGCCCGGAAACACGCCGATCTCGGGGATGAGCGCCGCGAAGCGCTCGATCTTGCGCTGCTCCACGCGCCCGAGGCGGGCCGCGTCGAGCGGCTCGCCGTGCCTGTCGAACGCGTGGCGGATCGAGCCGCGGTCGTCGTAGGCGAGCAGGTGGGCCCAGTACTCCTCGCGCGTGATCTCGACGCCTTCGGACAGCAGGGCGTCGTGGAGCGAGCGGAAGTGCAGGGGCTCGCTGTCCACGATCACCCCGTCGAAGTCGAAGACCGCCGCCCGCAGCCCCATCGCAGGCGCGATTCTAGCAAGCGGGGGCGGGCGGCACCCGGGCCTTGCGCGCGGCGTATGATGGGTGCTGCCGTATGAACTGTCCCTCCTGCCGTGCCGACAACGACACGGCCGCGCGCGGGTGCTTCGCTTGCGGGGCGCCGCTCGATCCCGTGCTGGCCTCGTTGACCGAAGGCGCCGTCTTCGCCTCGCGCTACGAGATCCTCGGCCCGCTCGGCCGCGGCGGGATGGGCATGGTCTACAAGGCCTTCGACCGCGAGCTGGGCGAGACCGTGGCGATCAAGGTGCTGCGTCCGGACGTCGCGCGCGAGTCGGGCCGCGTCGAGCAGCGCTTCCGCTCGGAGATCCGCCTGGCGCGGCGCGTGCGGCACCGCAACGTGTGCTCGGTCTACGGCGACGGCGAGGACCGCGGGCTGCTCTACATCTGCATGGAGCACGTCGAGGGCGAGAACCTGGCGCGCGCGGCCCGCGAGGCGGGCGGGCTGCCGACCGAGGCGGCCTGGAGCACGACGCTGCAGGTGGCGGACGGGCTCCGCGCGATCCACGAGGTGGGTGTCGTCCACCGCGACCTGAAGACCGCGAACCTGATGCGCGACCCGAAGGGCGTCGTGCGCGTGATGGACTTCGGGATCGCCAAGCAGTGCGGGGCGCCGGGCGGCGTGACCGTGACGGCCACGGGCACGCTCATGGGCACGCCCGAGTACATGAGCCCCGAGCAGCTCCGCGGCGACGACGTGGACTTCCGGACCGACCTCTATTCCCTCGGGGTCGTGACGTACGAGCTCTTCACGGGGATGCTGCCGTTCCAGGGCGACACCCCGGTCGCCACGATCGTTCGCCAGCTCCACGATCCGCCCTTCCTCGACGTGCCGGCGCTGCCCGGTCCCCTGCGGCCGGTGCTGGCGCGGGCGCTCGCCAAGGACCCCGTCGACCGCTATCCGAGCGCCGACGACATGCGGCGTGCGCTCGAGGGCGCCTGCGAGGCTCACGTGCCGATGGCCGCGATGGGTCCGTGGGCGACGCCGCCGCCCGCGGTCGAGGACGACACGCGCCCGGTGACGCTCGGCGCCGACCGGGAAAGCCCGCCGATCGTGAGGATGGCGGTCGCCCAGGTGGCGCTCGCGGTCCTCGCGGTCTACCTGGTGAGCGCCGGCGGCGTGGTGGCGCCGCCGAAGCTTCCGCTCCCCACGCCCGACCCCGGGGTCACGGTCGTCGCGCCCGCGAAGCCCACGCCGTCCGCGCTCAAGCCGTCGTCGCGTCCGTCGCCGGTCGTCCACATCACGGCGCGAGCGACGGCGCCGGCCACGCCGACGCCGGTTCCGACGCACCTGCCCGTGTTCCCCCCGTCCTCGCTCGCCGCGGCGATCGGAAAGACGTTGCCCGCGGTCGTGGCGCCCCTCGACCTGCAGGTCTACCAGGAGCGCGACGTCGACGTTCCGCCGCGGAGGATCTCCGGCACGAGCGCGTCCTACCCCGACTGGGGCCCGCGGCTCGGCAGGGGGCAGCAGGTCTCGATCACCGCGAGCTACGTCGTGAACGAATCCGGCGACGTGACCGACATCCGCGTCGAGCGGGGCGGCGGCGTGCTCGAGGCCGTGCTGCTCGAGATCAGCCGCTGGAAGTACGAGCCCGGCCGCAAGAACGGCCAGCCCGTCAAGGTGCGCGTGAGCTGGAAGCACACCTTCATCGGCGGGTAGCGCGCTACCAGAGCTCCTCGGGCTTGCCGGCGCGGTGGTTGGCGTGGCGCGCGAGCACGAACAGCAGGTCCGAGAGCCGGTTCAGGTAGACGACGATGCCGGACTCGACGTCGGCCTGGTGCGAGAGCGCCACGACCGAGCGCTCGGCGCGGCGGACGACGGTCCGCGCCTGGTGGAGCGTCGCGCCGAGCGGGGTGCCGCCGGGCAGCACGAACGCCCGCAGCGGCGGCAGCTCGCGCTCGCGCGCGTCGATCGCCTTCTCGAGCTTGCGGACCTGCGCGCTCGTCACCGCGGCCTTCGCACGCCGCGTCGCGACCGCGTGGGTCGGGTCGGCGAGCCGCGCGCCGATCGCGAACAGGTCCTTCTGGATCCCCGACAGCAGCTTCGCGAGCGGTCCCGCGGCGAGCGCCGTCGCGGACCCGATCACGGCGTTGGCCTCGTCGACGTCGCCGTAGGCCGCGACGCGCGGATCGTCCTTGGGCACGCGCGCCCCGCCGAGCAGCCCGGTGGTGCCCGAGTCGCCGGTCTTCGTGTAGATCTTCACGGCGCCGCGTCGAAGCTGGTGACGACAGTCGCCGGAGCGCCCGCCACCTCGACGGCGCTGCCGGCCGCGAAGTGGTTCCGGTGCACGTAGCCGAGCGCGATCGGTCCGAGCCGCGGCGACACCGCCGCCGTCGTGACCCAGCCGGCGTCCTTGCCCGCGGCCGTCACCACGGCTCCGGCAGCGGCCGGCGCCGTGAGCCGCAGGCCGCGCAGCGCCTTGTTGACGTTGCCGCCGCGGCCCTCGAGGCGGGCGATCACCTCCTGCCCGACGTAGCAGCCCTTGGTCGTGGAGTGCAGGGCGGTCAGGAGGCCCGTTTCGTGGAGCAGGTTGTCCTCGCCGATGTCCTGCCCGTACCACGGGCAGAGCGCCTCGACGCGCAGCGCGTCGAGCGCCTCGCGGCCGATCGGCACGGCGGAGGCTCCTCGCAGCGAGCCGGCGACAGCCTCCGCGGCGTCCTCCGGCACGTGCAGGACGAAGCCTTCGCCCGGCAGGTCGCCCGCCCGCACGACGCGGACGCTCGTGCCGCCGAGCTCGGCCTTCAGGTGGGCCTCGTTCGCCGCCGGCAGCGCCGCAACTCCAGCCGCCTGGAGCGCCGCCGCGGCGCGCGGCCCGAACACCGCGAGCACCGCGGTCTTTCCGGGCGCCAAGCGGACGGGCGCTCCGACCTTGTGGTGCTCGAGCGTCCGCAGGACCAGCTCGAGCCTGTCCGCTTCGGTCTCGAGCACCACGACGCTCGTGTCCACCAGCACGCGCAGCAGCGCCTGGAACGAGCCCTTCGCGCTCATGCTGGCGGCGCGACGGCCTTCGCCGGGGCGCAGGCCGTTCACGTCGTTGCTGAGCATCGCGTGCAGGAAGTCCTGGCGCTTGGGGCCGCTCACGTCCAGCGTGCCGCGCGCGAGCGTGACGAGCGCCGCCGCCTCGCGTCCGGCGCGGTACTCGCGCTCGACATCCACGCTCGTCTCGACCGAGTGGCTCATCCGGTCGAGTTTACCCCGCGCGACGCCACGACTAGAATGATCGCTTCATGTCCGATTTCAAGGTCACTGTCCGGAACAACGGTCCGCTCCGCCTCGAAGGAGCCATCACGATCACTGACGAGAGCGGCAAGGAATGGGGTCTCGCCGGCCGCACGGTGGTTTCGCTGTGCCGCTGCGGGCAGTCGGCCAAGAAGCCGTTCTGCGACGGCTCGCACAACCGCGTGGGCTTCAGCTCGAGCTGCGAGGCGGCCGAGCTGGCGCCGCCCGCGCCGAAGGCCTGAGCGACGATGACGCATCACACAGCACCTCGCGCCTCGCCTTCGTGCTCCTCGCGGCCCTGCTGCTGCCTGCGTGCGGCGACGACACCCCCACCGATCCCGGCGTCGCGCGTGCGGCGATCGGGATCACGGTCGACCCCGCCCCCGTGCCGCCGGCGCAGAACACGCTCACGGGCACGGTCTCGATCGGATACCGGATCACGATCACCGAGCTGAACGGCCTCGGCGGCGAGCTGCAGTTCGTGAGCAGCCAGGTCTACGACCCGGAGACGGGCCTGCTCGCCAGCCTCACCTACTTCGACGGGGCGGACCTGATCGTGTTCGTCGGCAAGAAGGACATCGACCCGGGCGGCACGCTCGCTGGTGCCGCAGACGCAGAGCTACATGCTGCCCGATTTCCGCACGAAGGCGCTGCTCGCGATCAACGTCCAGATGAAGGACGACAAAGACAACGTGATCAACCAGTCGGTGCTGGTCAAGGTGGAATAGCCGGGCCGTGGCGACCGCGCGCGTCGCCGGCATCCTGCTCCATCCCACCTCGCTGCCCGGGCCGTACGGGATCGGCGAGCTCGGTTCCGAGGCGACGCTGTTCCTCGACTTCCTCCAGGAAACCGGCCAGTCGCTCTGGCAGGTGCTGCCGCTCGGGCCCACCGGCTACGGCGACTCGCCGTACTCGTCGTTCTCGGCGTTCGCGGGCAACCCGCTCCTGGTCTCGCTCGATCGGCTCGCCGAGCAGGGCTTGCTCGAGGCGGGCGAGCTCGCGAAGAGCCCGGCCTTTCCGAGGGACGAAGTCGACTTCGGCCGCGTGGGCGAGCACCGCCGGCCGCTGCTCGTGAAGGCCTTCGAGGCTTTCGAGAAGAAAGCCGACGCCGGGAGGCGAGCCGCCTTCGACGCCTTCGTGAGGCAGCACGCCGCATGGCTCGCCGACTTCGCGCTCTTCATCGCGCTGAAGCGCGCGAACCGCGGTGCTTCGTGGAACGCCTGGGAGCGCCCGCTGGTCGAGCGCCAGCCGGGCGCGCTCGAGAAGGCGCGGCGCGAGCTCGCGCACGACGTGCACGAGGTGGAGTTCGAGCAGTTCCTGTTCTTCGAGCAGTGGGCCGCGGTGCGGCAGGCGGCCCGCGAGCGCGGCATTCGCATCATGGGCGACGTCCCGATCTTCGTGGCCCACGACAGCGCCGACGTCTGGGCGCACCCCGACATCTTCCACCTCGGCAGCGACGGCAGCGCCGCCTTCCAGGCCGGCGTGCCGCCCGACTACTTCAGCGCCACCGGCCAGCTCTGGGGCAACCCGCTCTACCGCTGGGACGCGCTCGCTCGCACCGGCTACGCGTGGTGGATCGACCGCATGCGCGCCACCTTCGAGCTCGTGGACGTCGTGCGGCTCGACCACTTCCGGGGCTTCGAGGCCTACTGGGAGGTGCCGGGCGACGCCAAGACGGCGGTCGACGGCCGCTGGGTGAAGGGCCCGGGAGCCGCGCTCTTCGAGGCCGTGCGCGCGGCGCTCGGCGAGCTCGAGATCGTGGCCGAGGACCTGGGCGTCATCACGCCCGAGGTCGAGGCGCTGCGCGACGGGCTCGGCCTGCCGGGCATGGCGATCCTGCAGTTCGCGTTCGGAAGCGACGCGGACGGGAACGAGTTCCTGCCGCACAACTACTCGAAGCGCAAGGTCGTCTACACCGGGACCCACGACAACGACACGGTCGCCGGCTGGTGGCGCGCGGGAGTGGGGGACTCGACGCGCACGCAGGCGGACGTCGATCGCGAGCGGGAGCGTGCGCTCGCCTACGTCGGCGGCGACGGCAGCGAGATCCACTGGGACTTCATCCGCACCCTCTTCGTCTCCGTGGCCGACACGGCGATCGTGCCGCTGCAGGACGTGCTCGGCCAGGGCTCCGAAGCGCGGATGAACCTGCCGGGCCGCAGCCAGGGCAACTGGGGCTGGCGCTACTCCGCGGAGGACCTGACGCCGGCGCTCCGCAAGCGCCTGCGGGCGATCACCGACGGATCGGGGCGGAGCCCGCTCGACCGACGCTGACTCACATGGTCTGAGGGTGGTATACCTGCTCTCGGCTGGACCTGACGCCCGGCGTGTGTTTCGTTCGGGCGCGCAGGTCTCTGCATTGGGCGATGCCACTGGTTCCCGGCGCGCGCCTCGGTCCCTACGAAGTCACGGCACCTCTCGGCGCGGGGGGGATGGGCGAGGTCTATCGTGCGCGGGACACACGTCTCGATCGCGCGGTCGCGATCAAGGTGGTTCGAGCGACGCTCGTGCCCGATCCGGAGCGGCGCGCGCGGTTCGAGCGCGAGGCGCGCGCCATCTCCTCGCTGAACCATCCCCACATCTGCACGGTCCACGACGTGGGCGAGCAGGACGGGGTCGTCTACCTCGTCATGGAATACGTCGATGGCCAGACGCTCGCCGAGCGGCTGGAGCAGGGCGCGCTTCCCATCGACCAGGTGCTCCGCTACGGCATCGAGATCGCGTGCGCCCTGGACCAGGCCCACCGCGCGGGAATCGTCCACCGCGACCTGAAGCCACAGAACGTGATGCTGACGAGGTCGGGCGTCAAGCTGCTCGACTTCGGCCTGGCCAAGCTGCGCACGGACGGCGCGGGCGCTCCGAGCGCGCTGTCCGCGCTGGCAACGGCCGAAAAGTCGCTGACGGGTCAAGGCACCCTGCTCGGCACGCTGCCGTAATGGCCCCCGAGCAGATCGAGGGGCAGGAAGCGGACGTCCGCACGGACATCTGGGCCCTGGCGCTGGTGTTGTATGAGATGGCGACGGGGAAACGAGCCTTCGCAGCGACGAGCCAGGCCAGCCTCATCGGCGCCATCCTGAAGGACGAGCCGAAGCCGATCGTGACCGCTCAGCCGCTGGCACCGGCGGCGCTCGATCGGCTGGTGCGTACCTGCCTGGCCAAGGACGGGAACGACCGCTGGCACCCGCCGCGGCGTGACATATCCTTCACCAAGATCACCACCGCGGGCGCCGGCACCATGGGTTCGCAAGTGGCCGGGCTGATGGCCTTTCACGGCAAAGCACGTGACCGTGTACGATGCCAACCCCGCGGGCTTGGAGAAGAACAAGGCGTTTGATCGGCAGACGCGGAGCACTTCTTTGAACAGCGCGGCGCCACCCGGAAGCAGGTCGATGATAAGCGAGTCCGAACCCGAGTCCCTAACCATCAAGGAATCCTTCTTCGCATGGTCGCCGAGTTGACGTGGATACCTTCCGCGATCACCTCATCCTGGAGTACGAGGTGCCCAAGTACGAAGGCGACCTGGGTGCTCCGAACCTGTTTTCCCCCCTCCCTGACCTGGCGCGGCGGAAGATCGACCTGATTCTCCAGAGTCGTCACGTGAGGCGGAAGTGCCCAAGCGCGGCCGAGCCCGTTCCCGCTCGCTTGGCAGTCGACTCGCCCGGTGGGGAGGGGCCTCGGATGTGGCGAAGGTGAGTCACGACCGCGATTCCGGCGAACGAACGGCGCTCAACACGGTGTCGGCCTGGGTTGCCAACGCCGTGGGGATGGGTGTCGGGTTCTACCTCACTCGGTTCCTACTGGACCAGCTCGGCGAGCCCCTCTACGGCGTCTACTCCCTGGGAGCCTCGGTGGCCGCTTGGAGCGCGCTCGTCGGCACCCCGATCGGCACGTACGCCTCACGTTTCGGCACCGAGTACCTCGAGCGGGGAGAGACACAGGCGCTGCACCGCACGCTCGCAACCAGCCTTGGGCTGAGTCTGCTCGCTGCCCTCATCCTCCCCTTGCCCGTGCTGGTGTGCGCGGCCGCGGCGCAGCGTCTCTTCCACGTGCCGGATGATCTGATCGGCGCCGCCCGGGCGGCCATCTTGGTCATCGGGCTGGGAGCGGTGGCAACGATCGTAGTACGGGTCTGGGAGGCCCCGGTCTTCATGTCGCGTCGGATCTACCTGAAGAACTGCGCCGACATGATCGCCAAGGTGCTCGGCGCTGCACTCGTGGTGGCCTGGTTCCTCACGATTGGTCCCTCAGTCACGATGTGGTTGTCCGTGACTGTGGGGTTGCCACTGCTCCTCAGCTTGGTCTTCGTCGTGCCAGCGGCCGCGCGAGGCCTCCCGATCAGCCTGAGGTCGGTAGCACTCCATCGACCCGAGGTTCGTACGGCGGTGCCCTTCATCGCCTACCTGGTGGCCAGCTCGCTCGGAACGGTGCTGTTCGAGAGCACCGACGCCTTGGTCATCGGTGCCTTGCCGGAGTTGGGCCTTTCACAGATCGCGGCCTACGACGTGGGCACTCGCTGGCAGCGCCTCCTGCGCCCCTTCGTGGACGCATTCATCCTCGCGCTCAGTCCCGGTCTCGTCGCGCTGGCGGCCCGTGGCGATCACCGAGGCTTGCAGCAGAACATCACGGCGCATCTCCGGCAGATCCTGCTCCTCGGCATGATCCCGGCCGTGGCCGTCGCTTGCATCGCTCGGCCATTCGTAGCGCACTGGGTCGGCGAGCAGTTCGTGTCCAGGAGCGTTCCGGTCATGTGGTTGGCGCTGGCGAGCGCCGTCCTGTGGGGGCCGGGCCCATACTGCTCGCGAGTGCTGATCGCGGTGTCGCGCCTCCGCTTTGCCACGATCGGCGGCATCATCGCTGGGCTGTTCAACCTGCTGCTGAGCGTCGCTCTCGTTCGGGGTGCCGGGCTGGGACTCGTGGGTATTGCCACGGCCAATGTCATCTCGGTCGCTCTCTGGTGCGACGTCGCCCTCGCCTTCGAGATCTGTCGGCGGTCGAGCTGCGACCAGCCGTCTATCTTCGTGAGACATGGCTCCGACCCGCTCTCGCCCTCCCCGTCATGCTTGCGATCGGAGGAGGGCTCGCCCGACTCTGGCCGCCGCAGTCCCTGGCCGAGGCCATCGGCCAGCTTTGCGTCTCTGGGACGGCCCTCACGGGAGTCGCCGTTGCGATCGGGCTCACCCGCAACGAGAAGGCACGCGTCGTTTCGTGGGCCGCTCGGCGGCTGAGCCGGTGGAGGGACACTGGGTCGCCGGATTGAGCGATGCCGCATGTATGCTGAGCCAGCGGCGGACCAGCTGCCAGGGAGCACCTTGCCAGCCACCGTCACCAGGTCTAGTTTGCGATCGAGCCCGGCGGCACTCCCTCCGTGCCGCTCGCTTTGCTGCGGCGGCCAGGGTACGCGCCTCCAGAGGATTACTCGAAGCAGGTTCCGGAGCCCCTGGTGGAGATAGGGCCGCGCCCGATGCCTGTGGCACCTGATGCGCTACTACGCGCATTTCGAGCACAACGACTTCCTGCTTTGCCAGGGTTACGGCGGCAACGCGATAAGAACTACTCTCTCAAGTACGACGAGTGCGAGTCCAACGACTTCGTACTCTCGAAAGGGGGACGTCGAGTCGACCTTCTGAAACGCGACATCGGCGGAGTTGAACGACCAAGGGATTCGCGTCCTCAGCACCTTCCCCGGGCGCACGGCGACAGCGATGCAGGAGCGGATTCGCGCGACCGAGGCCGACCTGAAGACCCCACGAACCTCCTCCAACCCGGAGGATGTCGCCGCTGCGGTCATCCAGGCCGTGAGCATGCCGCGTAGGGTGGAGGTTACCGACATTCGAATTCGTCCCGCGGTCAAGAGCTAGCGGGTCACCGCCTGCACCCGCGCAAGCCGCGTCCCTCCCCTTTTCATGAACCTCGCTCGTCATTAGGGATGCTGTATTCTATGAGCAACATGCTTCGCGCCGGTGACTGGGTGGAAGTGAGGAGTCCGGAGGACATCCTCGCCACGTTGGACGCGGACGGGTGTCTCGCCGCTCTCCCGTTCATGCCGGAGATGCTCCAGTACTGTGGGACGGAGGTTCCGCGTCTGCCAAGTCGGCGCACAAGACCTGCACTCCACCCAGCTTGTTGATGCGGCAGTCTCGACGACACTGTCCACCTCGAAGGGCTCCGTTGCGACGGCGAAGCCCACGGCGGATGCCAGGCCGGATGCCTCTTGTTCTGGAAGGACGGCGTGGCTCCTTCCCGGCGCGATCCCCGAGATCGCAGCATGGCTCTGCGACAGCGACGATCGAATGAGCACCGCTCCGCCACGGGGGCCGAGCCCGATTCCGATCGTCCCGAGGTCCTCATCCGAGGCACGCGAGTGACGAGCGGTGGGAGCCCGGACACCAAGGAACGGTTCCGCTGTCAGTCGACCGAGCTCGCCCGAGCCACGACAGCCGGCCCGCTGGTGGGACCCACGTCTCTACTTGCGCGACCTCACCTCAGGAAACGTGCGGCTGCGGCGATCTTCGTTCGCTATGGACTCATCGCCGCATTCAACGATGACGCATGCGTCTGTGCAACCGGCGCGAGTACCCCTTCCTTCGTCCGCAGTGCCGGCGAGAAGACGCCCACGGCGGCCCTTCGTCTTCAACCTTTGGAATGGGTCGAGAGTGCGCTCCGTGGCGGAGATCATGAGCCACGGTCGATGAGAATGCAGAAGAACCGCGGGCTCCGTTTCGACGCCGAGATGGTGCCGTATTGTGGTAAGACCGTTCGCGTCCTCCGCCGCGCTGACCGGTTCATCGATGAGCGAACCGGCCTCATGGTCGAGCCGCGCAGTCCCTGCATGATCCTGGAGAACGTGACTTGCAGCGGCTCACTTCAGCCAACGGCCGGCTCTTCTGCTCTCGCGGAGCATCTACTCGTATCTGGCACGAGATATGGCTCAGGCGCGTCGAGCCAGACCCCCTCGGAGGCCGGCATCAATGCGGTCATGACATCGAATGACGCTCCCCTGGTCAGCGTCATCACGCCCGTCTACAACGGAGGAGGGGTACCTCCCCCAGTGCATTGAAAGCGTGCTCGCTCAGACCTACACCAACTGGGAATTACACCATTGTCGACAACTGCAGCACCGATCGGCACGCCCGCAGATAGCACGCGAGCTACGCGGCCAAGGATCCGAGGATCCGCATTCACGACCAACGATGAGCTTCGCTCCCGTGGTGAATGCGAACCACAACATCGCATTTCGGCAAGATCTCCCCGCGAATGCCGGTACTGCAAGGTCGTGGTCGGGAGACGACTGGCTTCATCCCCGGAATGTCTCGAGAAGATGGTCCAGCTGGCTGAGGTGAACCCCAGCGTCGCGATCGTCGGCGTCGTACATCCCTCCAGGGCGACCGAATGGTGCGCGTCGTCTATGACGAAGTCATTCCCTATCAGAGACCAGGTCGTGCCGGGTCGCGACGCCTGTCGCTCACGGCTTCTCGGGGGCAAATACATCTTCGGCGCCCCAACTGCCGTCCTGTTTCGCGCTCGATACCTGATCAGCCGTGCCACGCTTCTTTCTATGACGAGTCCAACCTCCATGCCGACTCAGCGGTCAACTTCGAGCTCTTGGAAGCACCACGATTTCGGCTTTGTCCACCAGGTGCTCAGCTTCAGTCGAGTGCGTGAACGATGTCGCTGAGCTCGTTTTCCGTCGAGCTTCAACACCTACCTCGCCCTGCCGGCTCTTCGAGCTCGTCACCTACGGTCCGCGGTATCTCAACGGTGCGGAGCAGCAGCGGCGGCTCCGCGAGAACCTGCGACTGGTACTATCGCTACCTGGCAACCCAAGTCTACGAGCGCCGGGACATGCAGTTCTGGAGCTTCCACCAGGCCAAGCTCCAGGAAGTCGGCTATCCTCTAAGTAAGCTCAGGCTGACCGTCGAGGTCGCGTCCTACACGCTCGATCTGCTGCTCAACCCGCAGATCACCTTCCAGCGTCTGGTCAGTCGGATCCGTCGGGCGCACTCCGGAGCCCCATCGGCGGGTTGACTACTCCCGAGTCCGAGCGAGCAGGCTGGCCAAGTCATCATCACGGAGGCGCCGAGCCTGCTTGGCCTGAGCGCGGGCGAGCGTCGCGAGGACGACGAAGAGGGCGGCGAACAGCCACGCATCGCTGCGCGCGGCGGCGAGCACGGCGATGCAGCCCCAGAGCCTCATCAGCAGCCCGGAGCGCCGGTCTCGACGAGGAGCTGCACGTAGTCGTTGTGCGCCTCGCGGTACCAGCCGAAGCCTGGCAGTCCGCTCGGGGCGCGGCATCCGACGCGCACGCCCGACTGCAGGGGCAGTGCGACCGCCTCCGGCCAAGGCGTCGCCGCGATCGTGCCGCTCCAGGACGTGATCGGCCGGGGCTCCGAAGCACGCATGAACCTGCCGGGCCGCAGCCAGGGCAACTGGGGCTGGCGCTACTCCGCGGAGGACCTGACGCCGGCGCTCCGCAAGCGCCTGCGGGCGATCACCGACGGGTCGGGGCGGAGCCCGCTCGACGACGCCTGACTCACATGGTCTGAGGGTGGTATACCTGCTCTCGGCTGGACCTAACGCCCGGCGTGTGGTTCGTTCGGGCGCGCAGGTCTCGGCATAGGCGATGCCACTGGTTCCCGGCGCGCGCCTCGGTCCCTACGAAGTCACAGCACCTCTCGGCGCGGGGGGGATGGGCGAGGTCTATCGCGCGCGGGACACACGTCTCGATCGCGCGGTCGCGATCAAGGTGGTGCGAGCGACGCTCGTGCCCGATCCGGAGCGGCGCGCGCGGTTCGAGCGCGAGGCGCGAGCCATCTCCTCGCTGAACCATCCCCACATCTGCACGGTCCACGACGTGGGCGAGCAGGACGGGGTCGTCTACCTCGTCATGGAATACGTCGATGGCCAGACGCTCGCCGAGCGGCTGGAGCAGGGCGCGCTTCCCATCGACCAGGTGCTCCGCTACGGCATCGAGATCGCGTGCGCCCTGGACCAGGCCCACCGCGCGGGAATCGTCCACCGCGACCTGAAACCACAGAACGTGATGCTGACGAAGTCGGGCGTCAAGCTGCTCGACTTCGGCCTGGCCAAGCTGCGCACGGACGGCGCGGGCGCTCCGAGCGCGCTGTCCGCGCTGGCCACGGCCGAGAAGCCGCTGACGGGTCAAGGCACCCTGCTCGGCACGCTGCCGTACATGGCCCCCGAGCAGATCGAGGGGCAGGAAGCGGACGTCCGCACGGACATCTGGGCCCTGGCGCTGGTGCTGTACGAGATGGCGACGGGAAAGCGCGCCTTCGCAGCGACGAGCCAGGCCAGCCTCATCGGCGCCATCCTGAAGGACGAGCCGAAGCCGATCGTGACCGCTCAGCCGCTGGCACCGGCGGCGCTCGATCGGCTGGTGCGTACCTGCCTGGCCAAGGACGGGAACGACCGCTGGCAGAGCGCGTCGGACGTCGCCGAGGCGTTGCGTTGGATCGCCGACCGCGACTCTCGCGGCCACGGAGCCAGTCGAGAGTGTCCGCAGAAGGCGCGATGTCGTTCCCTGGGTCGTCGCGGCGCTCCTGGCCGCCACCTGCGTCGGTCTGGCCGTCTCTCGTCGCCCCGTCCAGCCCGCGGCGCGTCCGGTGAGCTTCACGATCGCTCCGCCCGAAGGGACCGCCATCGGATCCTTCACGGAAGCCGGAGCCGTGGCCGTCTCTCCCGACGGAACGCGCGTGGCTTTCACGACCGTCAGCCCCGATGGAAAGCGCCAGCTGTGGGTGCGGGATCTCGACTCGGTGAGCGCCCGCGCCCTGCCGGGAGCAGACGGGGCGTCGCTGCCCTTCTGGTCTCCGGACGGGCGATCGCTGGGCTTCTTCACGACAGACACGCTCAAGCGCATGACACTCGCGGGTGGCCCTCCGCAGACGATTTGCACCATCACGTCCCCGGGCCGCGGCGCGGCGTGGAACTCCGACGGCGTGATCCTGTTCGCGACGGAGACGGGCCCTGGGCTACTTCGCGTCGCGGCGGCAGGAGGCGCCGTCGTGGACGAGACCGTGCCCGGCCCCGGTGAGCTGAGCCACATCTGGCCTTCGTTCCTCCCTGACGGCCAGGGATACCTCTTCCTGGTGCTCGGCGACGAGGGCCCGCTGCATCACGTTCACGTCGGCTCCCTGGGGAGCAAGGCACGACTCAAGCTGTTGTCCTCGGAGTCGGGCGCGCTCTACGCGCCGCCCGGATACCTGCTCTTCGTCCGGGAAGGCGCGCTGATGGCGCAAGCGTTCGACGCGCGCGCCCGGCAGCTGACGGGTGAGCCCGTGGCCGTGGCCGAAGGCGTGGGCCGCACGGGGGGAGGCGCCCCGACCAACTATTCTCCTTTCTCGGCTTCAGCGACGGGTGTCCTCGCCTTCGGCAGCGCGCCGAGAATCTCGAATCAGCTCCTCTGGATCGATCGCGGCGGAGCCGTACGCGGCAGCGTCGGGGCGCCTGGCGATTACGCCGACCCTGCCCTGTCGCCGGACGGTCGTCGTCTCGCGGTCTGTCGCGACGACCCACAAACGGCGAAGCCGGACATCTGGATCGTCGACCTCGTGCGCGGGAGCTTCTCGCGCTTCACGTTCCATCCGCGCTGGGAGGTCTACCCCGTCTGGTCGCCCGACGGCACTCGCATCGCCTTCAGCTCGGACCGCACCATTCCGACGCAACTCTACGTGAAGCCCACGGCGGCAGGGGACGAAGAGAAGGTGCTCGACACGACGCACGACGCTTATCCGACGGACTGGTCGTCCGATGGGCGCTTCCTCGTCTATTCGGGTGGGCGCGCCGGTGCCACGCGAGCCGACATCTGGATGCTGCCGTTGGATGGCGAGCGGAGGCCGCAGCCTTTGTTGCAGGGGCCCTTCAACGAAGCCGAGGGCCAGTTGTCGCCCGACGGCCGCGCGCTCGCGTTTACGTCCGACGAATCCGGGCGGCCAGAGGTGTACGTCGGAAGGTTGCCGAACCTGACCGAGCGGTGGCAGGTTTCGACCGGGGGCGGCCGTTTTCCCACCTGGCGACGCGACGGTAAGGAGCTCTTCTATCTCGCCGCGGACCGGAAGCTGATGGCGGTGGGGCTTGCCGCGGGATCGGCGTCGGAGGGTTCCGTGCCGAGCGCGCTCTTCCAGACGCGCGTCCCGCAAGCTGATTTCCCGGGCTTCCACAGCATGTACGTTCCTGCGCCGGACGGACAGCGGTTCCTGGTCCTCACCGAGCCCGAGAAGTTCCACTCGCCGCCGCTGACGATCGTCCTCAACTGGCCGGCGGGTCTGAAACGATGAGTCTGGTGTCTCCGAGGAGTCCCGTCGGGGTGACGTCAGCCGTCACGCGCCGCCGCGTGCTCGGGATGCTCGGCGGTGCGGCCGCGACGCCCGTGGGTCGCCGCGCGCTCGCCCAGCCCGCCCCGCCCCGGGACGCCCCGAACATCCTCTTCGTCATGAGCGACGACCAGCGGCGCGACGCAATGGGCGCCTACGGGAACCCCATCCTGAAGACTCCCCACATGGACCGGCTGGCCGCTGAGGGTGTCCGCTTCGACCAGGCTTTCGTCACCAACTCACTCTGCGCGCCCAGCCGCGCCTCGATCCTCACCGGTCTCTATTCGCACACCCACGGCGTGACGACGAACGGGGATGGTCCGGCCTTCGTCAATCAGCCCGGCCTGTCCGACACGCTCGCGACCTTTCCCGCGCTGCTGCGCCGCGTCGGCTACTTCACCGCGCTCGTCGGGAAGTGGCACCTGCGGAGCTGGCCGACTGGCTTCGACCAGTGGGTGATCCTTCCCGGGCAGGGCGTCTACCAGGACCCCGAGATGCTCGCCAACGGCGTGCGCGTGAAGATGCGAGGACATGCCGACGATGTCGTCGGCGACCAGGCCGCTCACCGTGCTGCGCGAGCGCCCCAAGGCCCAGAGTTCCCGCATAGTTTCCGGCGGCGCGGGGTTTCACTGTGGGGGAAGGGCCGCCGTCGAACAACGCGCTGAAGCTGACGGTGCGTGGGTCAGTGCAGGAATGAGGGCGCCGCGACAGGTGACGGCAGGGTTTGTCTGGGGCCCATGAGGCCCTCCCCTGACTTCCGCCGCCGATACAAATGCCTATCGTTTATCGTTAGACGCGGGTCCTCAGCTC
This sequence comes from uncultured Acidobacteriota bacterium, assembly GCA_963744315.1. Taxonomy (GTDB): domain Bacteria; phylum Acidobacteriota; class Vicinamibacteria; order Fen-336; family Fen-336; genus DATBSL01. The sequence goes on along the minus strand of CAVUTB010000019.1, from coordinate 38,257 downwards.
ACGAAGCCCGACGTGCCGCCGCACTGAACGCCCTGCGCCTCGATCCCGACGATGAAGGACCCGAGCGAGACCCCAGTGACCTGGAACGTGCCAGCTGCGTTGGTGGGAAAGACCTTCGAGACCGGTGTCCCCGCGGGCGCGCCGTCCACCGAGACGGTCGGAAAGTTCGGCCGCAGCGTCACCGGGAGCGGCGCCGTGGGGCCCGGCACGAGGGCGACCGTGATCGTCTTGCTCTGGTTGAGGCCCAACGCCACGCTCACCTGCGGCGTCACGCTCAGCGACGGGGGCACGAAGAGCGTCGTGTCGCTGGTCACCGAAATACCCGGCGCGGACGAATTGCCCTTGGCGCTAAGGTCGTGCTGGAAGCGCGCCGGTGGACTGGTCCCGGTTACTGGTCCCGCCGGCGAAGCACGGCGGTGCGGGCGCGCTGACGGTCACGTTCGGCGCGGGCGCGGGCGTGAAGCCGCCGATGGGAGCTCCGTCGAGAGTCGCCGAAAAACCGCCGGTATACTGGCTCAGGATCTTCACCTGCAGCGTCGTGACGGGCTTGTCCGCCCAGATCACCCCGGACTGGTTGCTTCCGGAAGGATTGAGCACGTCCACCGCCGAGCAGCCCGCGAGTCCCACCACGGTGGCGAACAAGAGCGCGTATTGGAACGATGTCCGCATGACCCGTCCCCGTCCCTGGACGGTAGAGCTACGCTCTTTCGCATCAACCGATTCGCCTTCATCGCTCGGCTTCAGTTTCTCGAGCCACGGCGCGTCCATCTTGATTCTCGGCATCAGCGAAACCTCCGGGCGCGGAGCATACATCACGCGCGGGGAAGCCGGGGGCAAATTTTCGGCGAGGCGGTATGATCCATAGGCCGTTTCATCCGCGGCCCGGCTGCGAGGGGTTGATTTGGGTCGCAGAGTCTAGGAATCACCAAGCACTCCTGGGATGGAATCCATCAACGGCTGGAACTCTTGAGGGACCACGGCATCGTGATCCCGCGTCGGCACGAGGCGACAAGCAGGGCAACCTCGTCCTCGGCCCTTCCCCGCGAGTGACGCGGCCGCTGCTCACGATCGTCCTCAACTGGCCGGCGCGTCTGAAACGATGAGCCCGGTGCATCCGAGCAGTCCTCTGCACGTCCGTGCGATTGCGTCAGCCGTCACGCGCCGACGCGTGCTCGGGCTGCTCGGCGGTGCGGCCGCGACTGCCCGTGGGTCGCTGCGCGCTCGCTCAGACCGCCCCGCCCCAGGGACGCCCCGAACATCCTCTTCGTCATGAGCGACGACCAGCGGCACGACGCAATGGGCGCCTACGGGAACCCGATCCTGAAGACTCCCCACATGGACCGGCTGGCCGCTGAGGGTGTCCGCTTCGACCAGGCTTTCGTCACCAACTCACTCTGCGCGCCCAGCCGCGCCTCGATCCTCACCGGTCTCTATTCGCACACCCACGGCGTGACGACGAACGGAGACGGCCCGGCCTTCGTCAATCAGCCCGGCCTGTCCGACACGCTCGCGACCTTTCCCGCGCTGCTACGCCGCGTCGGCTACTTCACCGCGCTCGTCGGGAAGTGGCACCTGCGGAGCTGGCCGACTGGCTTCGACCAGTGGGTGATCCTTCCCGGGCAGGGCGTCTACCAGGACCCCGAGATGATCGCCAACGGCGCGCGCGTGAAGATGCGAGGACATGCCGACGACGTCGTCGGCGACCAGGCGCTCACCGTGCTGCGCGAGCGTCCCAAGGATCGGCCGTTCTGCCTGCTCTACCACTTCAAGTCTCCCCACTGGGCCTGGATGCCGGCCGCCCGGTACGCGCACGCCTTCGAGGACGTCGCGATACCCGTGCCTCGCACCTTCGAGGATCGGCTGGAGGGCCGGCCCGAGGCCGTGCGCCAGACCGAGCTGGCCATTGCAGACATGACGGATTTCACGGAGCGCGGCGTGCCGGAATCACTGCCACGCGAGGAGCGCAAACGGAAGAACCTGGAGGCCCTGGTCAGGAACTACTACCGCGTGCTGCTGAGCGTGGACGAGAACCTGGGCCGGGTGCTGGAGCTGCTGGACAAGGAGGGTCTGGACCGCAACACGGTCGTGGTCTACACCTCCGACAACGGCCACTTCCTCGGCGAGCACGGCCTCTACGACAAGCGGCTGATGTACGAGCCCTCCATCCGCGTGCCGATGCTGGTCCGTCTCCCGGCCCGCGCGAAGGCGGGGCTCGTGGACCGCACACACATGGTCCTGAACGTGGACGTGGCGCCGACGCTCCTCGAGCTGGCGGGAGTGCCGGTTCCGGCCGGCCTTCACGGCCGCAGCTTCGTCCCCCTGCTCGAGGGCCGGGATCTGCCGTGGCGCGACGCCTTTCTCTACGAGTTCTACGAGTATCCGGGCGACCTCTGTGTCCGCAAGAACCGCGGCGTGCGCACGGCGACGCACAAGCTCATCCACTTCTACGAGCAGCCGGAGGAGTGGGAGCTCTACGACCTCGGCTCCGACCCCGACGAGACGGTGAACCTCGCTTCGCGGCGCGATCAGTTCCCGCGATTGCAGGAGCTGAAGGGGAAGCTGGAGCAACTACGCCGCGACCTGGGGGACGTCGACCCGCCCGGCCCCCGACCCGTCTCGCAGCCCTGCCACGGGGGCACCTAGAGGGCGGAGGATCTCGAGGGCCAAAATATCCTTGACGGGCGGCCGAGAGCGGGCCTAGCGTGGATGAACCAGCACGTTCATCTGCACGCAGAACGCAGAGGTGAGCGACGCACCGTCCCTCGCGCTCGCTCGTCCTGAGCCTTCGGCCATCGGTTCGATCGCCACTCGCCAGGAGAGCCATTCATGCGCGCTCGGGAATGGATCATCCGCTCGTCGTTCGTCGTCGCAACCCTGTCGGTTCTCAGCTTCGGCGGTTCCGTCTTGCCCGCAGAGGCAGCGCCGCCGCAACCCAGGGTCTCCTGGAGCCCTTGCTACAAGGAGTTCGGGCTGCCATTCGAGTGCGGTACCGTGCAGGTTCCGCTGGATCACGACCAGCCGAGCGGTGCCGCGATCTCGATCGCCATGGTGCGCTTGCCGGCCGCCGTCCCGGCGCTGCGCATCGGGTCGCTGTTCTTCAACCCGGGCGGGCCCGGCGGCTCCGGAGTGAACCTGATACTGGGCTTCTCGCCTTTCGTTCCTGCCGAGCTTCGCGCGAGCTTCGACCTCGTGGGCTTCGACCCCCGTGGAATCGCACGCAGCACGGCGCTGCGCTGCTTCGGCAACCCGCGCCAGTGGGCTCCTGTCTTCACACCGTTCGCGTTTCCGACCACGGCCGAGCAGGAGGCGATCTGGGAGGCGGCCGACCGCTTCCTGGTGGGCGAGTGCGAGCAGCGCGGCACCCGCCTGATCGACCACATGTCGACGGCGGACGTGGCGCGCGACCTCGATCTGCTCCGCGCAGGCGGTCGGCGACGAGCGACTGAGCTACGTGGGCTACTCCTACGGGTCGTACCTCGGCGTCACTTACGCCAACCTTTTCCCGACAGCTTCCGCGCGCTGGTGATCGACGGCGTGCTCGACCCCGTCGCCTGGGCCACGGGGCTGCCGGGCCAGGAGGACCTGCCGTTCTCCACGCGGCTGCGCAGCGACGCGGGAGCCATCGCCACGCTCGGGGAGTTCTTCCGCCTCTGCGACGCCGGCGGTCCCAACTGCGCGTTCGCACCCGGCTCGGCCGGCCGCTTCGACGCCCTCGCGCAGAAGCTCAAGACCCAGCCCGTCGTCATCTCGCTGCCGGGCGGCGCTACGCTCTTCTTCGACTACTCGATCCTGATCGCCAACGCGTTGGGCGCGATGTACGACTCGTTCTCGTGGCCGGGCTTCGCGCGGTTCTTGGCGCTGCTGGAAGCCGAAGCCTCGTCGAGCGCGCTCGGAGCGCAGCTGACGGCATCATGGGAAGGCCAGGGGCTCATCACCAAGCGCGGATTCCCGGCCTACCCGAACCTGCTCGAGGGCTTCCCGGGCGTCGCCTGCTCGGACACGGACAACCCGGACAGCTACGCCGCCTGGTCGCAGGCGGCGGCGGACGCCCAGGCCCAGTTCGGTTACTTCGGCCCGCTCTGGACCTGGGCCAGCAGCATCTGTGCGGCATGGCCCGGCGCACAGGGAGACCGTTACACCGGACCCTTCACGGCGAACACGACGAACGCGGTGCTGGTCGCCAGCACCCAGTTCGACCCGGCCACTCGCTACGAGGGCGCAGTCACGGTGGCAGGTCTGCTGCCGAACTCGCGCCTGCTCACGGTGCACGGCTGGGGCCACACGACGCTCTTCCTCTCGCAGTGCGCCGACCAGGCGGTGGCCGCGTACCTCCTGACTGGCGCGCTGCCACCGGAGGGTCTGGTGTGCGAGCAGGACCTCGTGCCCTTCACTTTCCCGGCCTCTGCCACCGTAGGCGCCCAGGCGACGACCGGCAGAGCGAAGCTGTTGCCTGTCCTCGTCCCCGATGCGGTCCGGCCACGCGCGCGTTAGACGTCGCCCGTAGCACGAGATTCCCGAGACCGGCTAGCTGGGGGGCCCCGACCTTGAGGTCCCGTTTCGGGCAGTCTCCTTGAGGGGTCGGCTGTCATCTCCATGAGACTCAGCTCGCCGCTTGTCAGTGGCCGAGCTATGCCGCAACTCATTACACCTCAGTGTTTTAGTGCGCACCGGCCCCATTGGCACTCCCGTTGCTCCTTAGAGGAGTGTCAGGAAAGGGAGGCCGATATGAAGCGCATGGGCTGGACTCTAGGGATCGTCGGTTTGTCCCTCCTCGGCGCGTCCGCGTGCTCGGGCCCCTCGAAGGATGGGGCCGCTCCCGCGACCGCCGCTTCGCCGTCGGCCGTCCAGGTCGGCTCGACGCTCATGGATTGCGGACCGAGCCAGCGGCTGCTGCTCGAGCAGGCGAATGGCGTCACGCGTGTGCAGTGCGTGCCTGGCGCCATGACCGGAGCGGAGCCGCTTGTATTGGCGGGCGGCACCGACGCGCAACAGCCGATCGCGGTCGACGCGCGCGTGCCGGCAGGCGTGTACGGCGCGCCGGCCCCGACGCGGGTCTCCTACGAGCCCCGCCCTGCTCCGCGTGAGACGACGCGACGAGTCGCGAGCCGCGACCGCTCGTGGAAGAAGAGCGCGGCCATCATCGGCGGCTCGACCGCGGCGGGCGCCGGCGTCGGCGCTATCATGGGAGGCGGCGGGGGCGCGAAGAAGGGCGCAGTCGTCGGCCTCGTGGGCGGCGTCGTGTACGACATCGCCACGCGCGATCGTTGAGCACGCGGCCGCTCGGAAGCACGGATGAACCCCCAGAGCATGGGGCTGACGCATCCCTCCGCTTGAGGATCGTGACGCCGGAGTTCCACAAGCGCCTGCGGGCGACTCCCGTCGGATCGGCCGGACGGGTTCGAGCCGATGCCTCACGGGCGGCACGGACAGAAGCGCTGCCCACCGGGTCGTGGCCCGGCGACGCTACCCCTGGCTCTCGACGGCTGATTCACATGGACTGAGGGACCACCTCTCGTTGGAAGCGTTTCGTGGAGGCTGCACGGCCTCCTGGAAGAGCTTCTGGACACCTCCCTCGGCCCGCGCCTACTGCAGTCCCATGACGACAACGCGGCTGAGCGTGGCCCCCTGGGAGAGAAGCGAGGTGTCGACGAGGAGCGGATACTTAGGGATTTTGCCGGAGGAGTAGAGGACCGCCCCGTTCCTGGAGTACCGCACCACACCGCCGACCACCGCGACGCGCAGGATGTCGCCGGTGACGTAATTCCCGAAGCTGCCCTTGTAGCTGCCGCCCTCGTAGACTCGGACCTCGTTGAGGTAGAGGTACAGGGCGAAGTCGATGTCGTCCCAAGAGCTGTTGGTGTTGCCTTTGGATAGCCCGAGCATCCTGAAGGTGGTGGTCTCGGAGGCGGCAAACTCGACGTAGCCGTCGCCGGAAGGGAGCTGCTGGGTGGAGATGGCGCCGGCGTTGCCCCAGGCAGTCGCGGCGGTCTTGGTGAGCGAGCCGCCGCTGGCCGTCACCCCCACCTTCGACGTCCACGCCACCGGAACCCCGATGGGCGCGGGCATCGCGACGAAGCCGGCAACGACGACGCTGTTGAGCGTGGCCCCCTGGGAGCAAAGCGCGGTGTCGACGAGGAGGGGATACTTGGGTTTTTTGCCGGAGGAGTAGAAGACCGCCCCGTTCCTGGAGTACCGCACCACACCACCGACCACCGCGACGCGCAGGGTGTCACCGGTGACGTAATTCCCGAAGCTGCCTTTGTAGCTGCCGCCCTCGTAGACTCGGACCTCGTTGAGGTAGAGGTAGAGGGCGAAGTCGATGTCGTCCCAGGAGCTGTTGGTGTTGCCGTTGGACAGCCCGAGCATCCTGAAGGTGGTGGTCTCTGAGGCGGTAAGCTGGACGTAGCCATCACCGGAAGGGAGCTGCCGGATGGAGATGGCGCCGCCGTTGCCCCAGGCGGTCGCGGCGGTCTTGGTGAGCGATCCGCCGTTGGCCGTCGCCCCCACCAGCGAGGTCCACACCACGGGCACGCCGGCCGGGGCGGGGGCGGGGGCGGGGGCGGTGTCGTCGTTGGGATCGTGCCTTGACCCTGGGCGTCCGCGAGGGTCGCGCCAACCGGGCTGCTGAGGTTCACCAGGAACGTCTCGTTCGGCTCGACGGTCGTATCGCCGTTGACGACGATGCTGATCGTCTTGCTGGTCTGGCCCGGTGTGAAAGTCAGGCTCCCGATCGCGGCCGAGTAGTCGCTGCCCGCGGTGGCCGTGCCGTTCGCCGTCGCGTAGTTGACAGTCACCGTCTGGGCAGTCGTCCTGGACAACGTCACGGTGAGCACAGCGTTCGTCGTCCCGGAGTTGCCTTCGGCGACGCTGACGTTGTTGATGGACATCGACACGGCGGGAACGTCGTCGTCGACGATCGTGGCAGTGGCCTGCGCTGTGCCGATCGTCGCGTTGGTGGGGTTGCTCAGGCCCAGGTAGAAGGTCTCGTTTGCCTCATCCGCAGTGTCGCCGTTGACCGCCACGGAGATCGTCTTCGAGGTCTGGCCCGCGGTGAAAGTCAGCGTTCCCGAGGCGGCGACGTAGTCGCTGCCTGACGTTGCCGTCCCGTTGGCGGTGGCGTAGTTCACGGTCACGGTGGAGCTCGAGGAGGGTGACAGCGTGACCGTGAAGGCCGCGTTCACGGTCCCCGCGTTGCCCTCCGTCACCGGACTCGGGCCGGTGACCCTCAGAGCGCTCGGCGTGTGAGCGCCAGCGACCTCGTTGAGCAGCGTCTGCTCGGCGCTGGTGCGGAAGACGGTGCCCACGGTGGGGAGGACGCGCGTCGTCAGCTCGGAAGCCGGCCAGGTCGTGACCTGAGCCGCCGCGGGGACGGCGAGCGGACCGGACACTGTCGAGTACTGATCCCGGTTCTGGGGGGGGAGGATGTTCCCGGAAACCCAGAGGCGTCCCATCTTGCTCGTCGTCACCACCGTGCCCTGAGGCGGATTTCCGGCCGGCCCTCCGTCCTCGGAGTCCGGTCCGGGGGACGGGCCGTAGATCAGGGCGTCGGTGAATCGTTGACCACTGCTCGTGAGTGAACAGGTTGTTGACGAGGTTCGCGTTCACCCTCTTCCCGATCGCCCCTCCGTCGCCTTCGTGGCGAATCGACACGCCATACCAGTACCAGCCGTAGATGATGTTGTTCACGATAGTCGAGATTGTCGAGATTTCCCCAGGCGAGGGGATGGCGTGTGCCCTTGTCGGGGGCTGCTCGCATAGACGTTGTGATGGATGCTCAGTCGCTGCCGGACGCCGTACTTGATGAGCTGCGGCCCTGTTGTTGTTGTGGAAGAAGCACCACGAAACGGTGACGTCGTGTGCGACCTCGGTGATGTCCAGCGCCCCGTCGTCGCCCGCTTCGAAGGTGCAGTGATCCACCACGACGTTGTAGACCGCATTCGGGACCCCGTCGAGTTGTCCATAGAGTGCGACGAGGTCACCGCCGTTGAGGTCCGCATCGAAGCCCTTGAAGCGCAGGCCCTTGATGATGATGTCGTGAGCGCCTCTGTATGTACGAGCGCATTCGCTCGGCCCCCCACTGGGTGGACGGATGGTGATTCCCGGGGATGGCGCGGTCGTTCCATCGATCGTGATGTAAGACTCGCCTGATCTCCACGGAAGCCGACAGCGTGATGGTGCCTCCGACGTCGAAAACGATGATCTTGGGGCTCGGCTGGCTCAGAGCCCAGCGGAGAGACCCGGTCAGAGGTGTCGCCCTTGGTGTTGGTGACGTGGTACGTCGTCCCGCCCTGTCCACCGACCGTCGGGTAGCCATAGCCCTCGTAGGCCACGGCTGCAGGGGTAGCGGCGAGAAGGGTCAATGAGGCGACGGCGACCAGAGAGAGGACGCTGAGACGGCGAGGATGGCGGAGGGAGTCCATCGGCTCTCCAGACAATCGCGGTGTCAAACGGCGCTAGGTGTCGGCGCTCAGGTCGCTAGGCGGCCTCCGCCAGGGGCGACAGACTCGGCAGCGGCAACGGCCGCGAGCCAGGACGTGAGTCTGCCCTAGCGGCCAGAAAGGACTGGTGACCCGACTCACGCCGCGGGAGCAAGTGTGAGGCACCTCACAGGTGCGATCCCCCCTGAAGACGGCGCGGATCGGCGGACGGAATCGCCTGCCTTTGAGCGTCGCGCACGCCCGACTGCAGGGGCTGCGCGACCCGCCTCCGGCCAGGGCGTCGCCCCCACCGGCAGGGTCCACGCCGGCACGCGTGACAGCAACCTCCGCGAAGGCGTTCAGCCCGTAGCCTGTGGCCCCAGCGAGCGCACGCCGGGCGGTACGAGCCGGGGCCACGACCGGTAGCCCTTGTGTCGCGCTACGGCCTCCTGGGCTAGACTCTTTCACGATGGGGGGGAGATGACGCGCGGCCGACCTCCGTCGCGCGCGTCGACCACCCACCCACCATCGCCGAGCGCCCACTGCTTCCGCGCGGCGCAGCCGGCGACGGCCGCCTGAGCGCCGGGCACGCCCGGCCGTGCCGGCCGCGTCTTGCCGCGGCGCGCCGAATGGAGCGGCACGTCGAGCCGGCCATCGCCTGGCGTCAGCGCGCCCGCCACGAAAGCCAGGTACCCCTTCTCCACCGCCCGGTGCTCGAACGCCAGACTCGCCGGCGATGGACCGTCGCGTCGAGCGCGAACAGCACGACGCCGGACGCGTCCTTGTCGATCCTTTGCACGACGTAAATCCGCCGCCCGAGCTGGCGCTCGAGCCGCTTCTGCAAGCAGTCCGAGGCGAGCTCACCGCGCGCTGCGATGACCGGCTCGCCCGGCGGCTTGACCACGGCGACGAGCGCGCCATCGTCGTGGAGAACCACGATCGGAACGGCCGTGTCGCTCACCGCAGCACGTTAACCCGAGAACGCGCGACTCGAGTGGCGCACCGCGGGCCATCGGTGGATCGGGTCGGTCGCTTCGAGCCGAGCTACGGGACGACCCCCACCACGGCGTTGTTGAGTGTGGCGCCGAGGTAGTAGAGCCAGGTGTCGACGAGCAGTGGATAGGTCGGTGCCTGCGTGGAGGTGTAGAACACGGTCCCGTTGCGCGAGTACTTGACCACTCCGCCCACGACAGCCACTCGCATCAGGTCGCCCGTGGCATAGGAGCCGAAGGAGCCCTTGTTCACGCCCTTCTCAAAGACGTAGATCATGCCGGGCGCGAGGTCCAGGCCGAAGTCGATGTCCTGGTAGGAGGAGTCGGTGTTGCCGTTCGAGAAGCCGAACATCCGGTAGGTGCTGGTCTCGGAAGCGGTGACCTCGACGTACCCGCCGCCCGAAGGGATCTGCTGAACGGAGATCGCGCCGGAGTTGACGCCGGAGGCGGAGGTCTTGGTGAGGGAGTTGCCGCTGGCGCTGACGCCGTCGAGCGCGGTCCACACCACGGGCGTGCCGCTGCGGCGGAGGAGGTGGCGGCGGGGCAGCGCCCGCGGCGGCGATGACGGCGTTGTTGAGGGTGGCGCCGAGGTAGTAGAGCCAGGTGTCGACGAGCAGCGGATAAGTCGGTGCCTGCGTGGAGGTGTAGAACACGGTCCCGTTGCGTGAGTAGCGGACCACCCCGCCCACGACGGCCACGCGCAGCAGGTCGCCCGTGGCATAGGAGCCGAAGGTGCCCTTGTTCACGCCCTTCTCAAAGACGTAGATGATGCCGGGCGCGAGGTCCAGGCCGAAGTCGATGTCCTGGTAGGAGGAGTCGGTGTTGCCGTTCGAGAAGCCGAACATCCGGTAGGTGTTGGTCTCGGAAGCGGTGACCTCGACGTACGCGTCGCCCGAAGGGATCTGCTGAACGGATATCGCGCCGGAGTTGACGCCGGAGGCGGAGGTCTTGGTGAGGGAGTTGCCGCTGGCGCTGACGCCGTCGAGCGCGGTCCACACCACGGGCTGCGGACCGACTGGCAGGGGCGAAGGTGAGGGCGTGGGCGAGGGCGAGGGCGAGGGCGAGGGCGTAGGCGTGGGCGAAGGCGAGGGCGTGGGCGAGGCGAGGGCGAAGGCGTGGGCGAGGGCGAGGGCGAGGCGAGGCGTGGGCGAGGGCGAGGGCGAAGGGCCGGCGGCGATGACCGCATTGTTGAGTGTGGCGCCGAGGTGAGTAGAGCCAGGTGTCGACGAGCAACGGATAGGTCGGTGCCTGCGTGGAGGTGTAGAACACGATGCCGTTGCGTGAGTAGCGGACCACCCCGCCCACGACAGCCACTCGCATCACGTCGCCCGAGGCAAAGGAGCCGAAGGAGCCCTTGTTCACGCCCTTCTCGAAGACGTAGATGATGCCGGGCGCGAGGTCCAGGCCGAAGTCGATGTCCGGGTAGGAGGAGTCGGTGTTGCCGTTCGAGAAGCCGAACATCCGGTAGGTGTTGGTCTCGGAAGCGGTGACCTCGACGTACGCGTCGCCCGAGGGATCTGCTGAACGGATATCGCGCCGGAGTTGACGCCGGAGGCGGAGGTCTTGGTGAGGGAGTTGCCGTTGGCGCTGACGCCGTCGAGCGCGGTCCACACCACGGGCTGCGGACCGGGTGAGGGCACGACTCATCGTGCCTGATCGTCGCCACGCCCTGCCCGTCCGCGATCGAGGCGGGGGCGGGGCTTGACATTGACGAGGAGGGTCTCGTCCGGCTCGATGGTGTGTTGCCGTTCACGGTCACGCCGAGGGGTCCGCCTCGTGACGAGGTGCGAAGCTCAGGTTGTGGCTTGCGGCGGGGGTAGTCGTTGCCGGCCGTGGCTGTCGCGTTGGTGTCGGTAGCCGACGCTGACCGGAACACTCGTTACCCGACAACGACAGGCTCATCACTAGGCTGGCGGTTTCCGTATTGCCTTGACGACGCTGGCGTCGCCATGGCGATCGCGACCGGGTTCGCACGAAGCTGGGGCCGGCCACGCGCGGCTGGGTCATCATGAAGGGGCATGAGGCCCGGCTCCGACGCAGTCGCCCGTCCAGCCCGCGAGCGCGAATCCCGGTCGGGCGGGGCGCTCAGGTTGACCGAGGAGCCGGCGGCGTACGGGTGACTGCAGGCGGCGCCGCCGGTCCCGCAAGCGATGAAGCCGTCAACGGACGTCACGGTGCCGTTCACCGGCGGCGTCACAGTCAGCTCGTGCTCGACCGGCGGGCCGGGTGAGGCGAGGACCCCGACGACGATGGCGTAGGGCTGCGGCCCCTGGGCACGTTGAAGCCGCGCACGGTGACGGTCCAGAGGCCCGCGGCGGGCGACTCGACGTAGACATTCTCGACGTTGTTCGTGCCGTCGGCGCCGCCTCCCGCGACCGACCAGCCGCCGCGAACACGTTGCCACGATAGAAGGCGCCGCCGGGGCCGGTCACCTCGAGGTCGAGGTCGTTCACGAGCATCTTCGTCGCGGAGGATTGCCGGGGTAATCCGACCACGCGAGCGTGACCTTGAGCGGCGTTGCGCCGGCGATGTCGTAGGAGTAGCTCGCGAAGCCGCCGTTGGGAGACCGGCCTCGTCGTCCTGACTCCCGCGAGCCGTCGGTGGCCGCCGCGAGGTCCACTCGTCCCCAGCCCTCGGAGGTGTTCGGAATCGGGGCGTGGTTGTCGTCGACTCCGTCGTTGTTCTCGTCGAGCAGGTCGTGCGCGGAGTTGACGAGCGTGGCCTTCACGAGGGACGCGCTCGCGGAGTGGCCGTGGACTTTCTGGTATGCGCACCACCGCGGCGCCGCCTGCGACGAGCGGGTTCGCCGTCGAGGTGCCGCCGAGGTACTTGAGCTTGTCGTTCAGCGGGTAGCCCAGCCGGCGTACTGGAAGAGGCCGTCTGGGGATTGGGCGAGGTGTCGTAGCCGTCCTGGTAGAGGTCGGAGTAGCCGGACAGCACCAGGACCCCGGCGCCACCACGTCGGGCTTGATCCGTCCGTCGTCGGTCGGGCCGCGGCTCCAGAGGCCGCCACCTGCTCGGCGTTGCCGGCGCTCGGGTCGCTCTTCAGGGGCTCCGCCGGGAACGAGAAGGGCCAGTTCTCCCACCAGGTGAAGATGCGGTTCTGGCCCCCTGGGCCGCGCAGACGGCGTACTTCCTGGCGTCGCAGGGTAGTCGTTCCGGGTCGTTCTCTCTCGCGCCGACGCTGATCACGTTCTTCGCCGTGGCCGGAGCGTCGATCGAGTCGTCGTCGATGATCCCGTCGCTGTTCGGCGTCGGCTTCGGCGTTGCCCGCGGAGAACGTCACGGTCATGTCGCGGTGCGCCCAGACCAGACGTCGGCGTTCTGGTTGTCGGCGGTGTACTGGCCCGCGGAGGCGCTGCCCCACGAGTTGGAGTGGATCCGGGCGCCCCCGGCTAGGCCTGCTGAACAGGTCGCCGATGTTGGTTGGGATGCCGGTCAGGTAGTAGCCGCTGGGAATGCCCAGGAGCTCGCACAGGAAGGACGTCTGCGCGTAGTTCTCGATCGACTGGAACCACAGCCGTGCCGCGGGAGCCGTTCCCCGGCCCAGCCCGGCCGCGCCGCCGTCGCCGAGCGCGGAGAGCGCCACGTGGGTGCCGTGCCCGGTGTCGACGTCGCGCGAGCCGTCGTTCACGATCGAGGCGAAGCAGAAGTCCGTGGCTCCCGGCCAGTCGCGAATCGCCGCGATCCGGCTCGGGGTCGATGTGGGCGTGGGCCGTCGCAGCCGTACCCCCGCCAATCCCGGTGTCGGCGATGCCGATGGTCTGGGAGGAGCCGTCGTAGCCCGAAGCGTTCGCGGTGGCGGCGCCCATGATCACGCCGCCGCCCTTGTCGTTGTGCTTCCTGCGCAGCACGAAGTTCTCGACCCACGCGACTTCGCCCAGCCGCGCGAGTGCGTCGAGCCGCTTGGCTGTCGCCACCACCAGGAGCGCTCGCCCGTCGCGCTTCACCACTCGGGCGCCCGTCCCTCCGATCGACGCCTCGACCAGCGCGAGGTCGCTCCCCGCCTCGAGGCGGACGACGTAGGGCCGCTCCCCGGCGCGGACGAGGCGCGGGCTCAGCTTGTAGGCCGGATGGAAGAGCCCCACCCACCGAACGCTCGGCAGGCGGCGCACGGCGAGCGCTTGCGCCGGCCGCATCCGCACCTTGAACGCGAAATCGGGCACGTAGTCGAGCAGCTCGCCTCCGGCGGCCGCGACGGCCGCTTTCCAGGAGTCTTCGATCGGCCCGGTGAACTGCACGATGTAGATCCCGCGCTCGGCGGCCCGCGTGCCCGGGTGGCGCAACGAGGGCGCCAGGCTGGGTTCTCCGCGCAGCGGATCGAAGGTGGCGGCCTTCAGGCGGATCGGGAGCCCAGCCGGGCTCGGATGCTGGGCGACGGCGAGCGGCAGCCCGATTCCGAGGGCTGCGACCGTGATCGCGGTCAGGAGGCTTACCTTGCGCTTGCGCATCTGGCACCCCCGGGAACTTGGTCCGGCGTCACCAGCTGTGGCGCAAAGAAGGATGAGGATTCTCTGCCCGCAGCCGGCGGCCGCTTGTGTGCAGCATCACACTGGCCACACTGGGTGCCCTACCCGGGCGCAAGTCGTTTACCGCTCTCGCGCCTGCCTCCGGCGGCCGCCTCAGCCGCCGATTGCGGTGGCAGCCTCGCGAGCGCCCAGGAGGGTGGTCGGTGCCGCCACCGGCCCCGGAGTCAGCACGCCCCTGAAGTCGAGCGGATCGGCGCTCGAGAGCTGGAAGCGGTCGCCGCCGAGCGGCCGTGCGGGCTTGCGGCGCAGGCTGCGCAGCAGGGTGACGGCTTCGGGCAGCGCGTACTGCTCGCCGTCGAAGCCGGCGACGAAGCGGCCGCCGCGGATCTCGCCGCGCGCCTCGAGCAGTGCGGCACGCGCGCGCGATGTCGCGCCACGGCACCGGGATGCGCTCGCGCGCGTCGTGCGCCGGAACACGACGCCGGTGCGCCGCAGCAGCGGCGCGCCACGAACTCGGCGTGCGCGGCGCTCGCGGCCGGCGCCCCATCGGCTCCGAGCAGGCTCCAGCGGCCGCTCGACACGCCGGCGCCGCGCCGGCGCCACGCGGGAAGCAGCAGCCAGCGCATGCCGCCGAAGGAGTCGCAGGTGACCCGACCCTGCGCCACGAGCGCGCCCAGCCCCTCCTCGACCTGGCGAGCGGCAGCCGGCACGCGCGACGAGCTCCTGCACGAAGACCGCTCCGCGCGCGCGCAGCACGCCGAGCACCTCCTCGGCCGTCGGGCCCGGGGCCGGGCGGACGGTCGCCGCGGCGAGCGCGCCCAGGTCTCGAGCTGCGCGCGCGGCACGAGCGCGACCGGCGTCCGCCGCACCGGCGATTGCGCTGCTCCCCAGAAGCGGCCCCAGGCGACTTGCCCGCTGAGCGACAGCTGGTCGAGCCAATCTCGCTTGTAGCCGCGGACCCGCGCCGGGAGCACGCTGCCCTCCCACGCCGCGGCCGGCACCTCGAAGCCGGCGAGCTGCTCGACCACTCGGCGACGCCCCCCGGGCCTTCGAGGCGATGGTCGGGTCGACGTGCTGCCAGCAGCAGAGGAAGCGCAGGAACTGAGCGGCCGTCACCGGCTCGATCTCCCGTCGCAGTCGATCGAGGGTGTAGCGCTGGATGCGCGCCAGCAGACGGCGGTCGCACCAGGCCGAGCGTCCGTCGATGCGCGCGCGCAGCACCACGCCCTCGGCTTCGAGCTGCAGCAGCAGCGCCTCGTCGTCCGAGCCCGGCTCGACGAAGATCGGCCCGAGCGCCTCGAGCCGCCCGCGCAGCACCGCCTTCGGCTCGCGCGACGCCTCGACCGCGAAGTAGCGGTCGCCGTCGCGGACGACGCGACGCGCCGCAGCGAGCTCGTCGAGCCAGGCCTGCCACGGGCCCGCCTCGGCCGCCGCCACGTAGCCCATCCAGAGCAGCGCCTCGTGCACCTCCTCGGCGTTCTCGGGCCGCGGCCAGGCCTCGTCGCGCACGCGCGCCACCGCGTCGGCGTCGAGCGCTCCGAGCTCGTCGGCGGTGCGCGGGTCGAGGATGCGTCGCGTCAGCACGGCCCGCGTGCGGCGCTCCTCGAGCGGCGCGTCGTCGAGGAACGTGTAGGGCGGGCTCGTCAGGATGCCGCGCGCGAAGGCCGAGGGCTCGGGCGTGTCGATCGCCCGCCGCTCGATCGAGCCGTCGCGCAGCCCGCGCAGCACCTCGAGGAATCCGTCGACGTCCATCGCCTCGGTGAGGCAGTCCTCCACGGTCTGCCGCACGATCGGGTGGTCGTCGGGTACCGGGAGCGGGCCGCCGGGCAGCGTCTCCGGGCACGCGAGCACTTGCGGGAACGCGCGCGCCAGCAGGTCCTCGGCCCGCATGCGGAGGATCGCCGCCGGCACCCGCTTGCCGTTGCGGGCGCGCTCGAGCAGCAGCGAGCGCTGCGCGTTCCAGCGCCAGCGCGTCGCGAACATCGGCGCGGCCAGGAGCGCCTGCACCAGCACCTCGCGCGCCGTCTGGGGATGCAGATAGTCGAAGACCTCTTCGAGCGGGAAGCTGTGCTGCGGCCCCAGGCTCAGCACGATCGCCTCCTCGTTCGCCGCCGCCTGCAGCTCGAAGCCGAAGCCGACGCAGAAGCGCTTGCGCAGCGCGAGACCCCAGGCGCGGTTGATGCGCGAGCCGAACGGCGCGTGCACCACGAGCTGCGTGCCGCCCGCCTCGTCGAAGAAGCGCTCGAGCACGACGCGCCGCTGCGTGGGCACGCAGCCGAGCGCGGCCTGCGCCGGCCAGCACGTACTCGGCGAGCTGCAGCGCCGCCGCCTCGCCAAGCGCCTCGCCGCACTGCTCGCGCAGCTCGGCGACCGCGGCGGCGAGCGGCTCGACCGCCGCGTCCCCGCCCGCCCCGCGGCAGCGTCGCACACCCCTCGCGCAGCTCGGCGAGCGCCGCCGACAGCTCGCGCGTGCGCCCCGGCCCTTCGCCCAGCCAGAACGGCAGGCTCGGCGGCTGGCCCTTCGCGTCGGCCACGCGCACGATGCCGGGCTCGACGCGCAGGATGCGCCAGGACGCGTTGCCGAGCTGGAAGATGTCGCCGCCGTTGCTCTCGATCGCCCAGTCCTCGTTGACCGTGCCGACCACCGTGCCCTCGGGCTCGAGGCGCACCTGGTAGTCGGCGGTGTCCGGGATCGCGCCGCCCGACGGGAGCGCCGCGAGCCGCGCGCGCCGCGTCGCCGGCAGCCGCTTGCCGACGCCGTCGCGGTGCAGCAGCGCGCGGCGGCCGTCGGCGTGCAGCCGCACCACCTCGTCGAACGGCTCGCGCTCGAGCTCGCGGTAGGGCCAGGCGCGCTGCAGGACCGCGAAGAGCGCGTCCTCGTCCCACTCGCGCGCCACGCACTCGGCGACGACCTGCTGCGCCAGGATGTCGAGCGGCCGCGGCGGCTGGGCCGTGCGGTCGAGCAGCGAGCCGCGCACGCAGCGCAGCAGCGCCGCCGCCTCCACCAGCTCGTCGAGCGTGAGCGGGAAGATCCGCCCCTTCGGCACGCGGTCGAGCGAGTGGCCCGCGCGGCCGACGCGCTGCAGCAGCGTCGCGATCGAGCGCGTCGCGCCGACCTGGATCACCAGGTCGACGTCGCCGATGTCGATCCCGAGCTCGAGCGACGCCGTCGCCACGAGCGCGCGGAGCGACCCCGCCTTGAGCCGCTGCTCGGCGTCCAGCCGGCGCTCGCGCGAGAGGCTGCCGTGGTGGCTGGTGACCGCCTCCTCGCCCAGGAGCTTCGTGAGCTGCGCCGCGATGCGCTCGGCCATCTTGCGCGTGTTGACGAACACGAGCGTGGTGCGGTGCTCGCGCACCAGCTCGGCGAGGCGGGCGTAGATCTCCTCCCACTGCTCGTGCGAGCACACCGTCGCGAGCGGCGACGGCGGCACCTCGACCGCGAGGTCGAGCGCGCGGAACGTGCCGGCATCCACCAGCGCGCAGTCGCGCCCGGCGCCGACCAGGAACGCGCCGACCTCGTCGAGCGGCTTCTGCGTCGCCGAGAGCCCGATGCGCTGGAGCGGGCGGCCGATGAGCGCCTCGAGCCGCTCGAGCGACAGCGCGAGGTGCGAGCCGCGCTTGTCGCGCACGAGCGCGTGGATCTCGTCGACGATCACGGTGCGCATCGTCGGAGCATCGCGCGCCCGCCCTGCGACGTGAGCAGGATGTAGAGCGACTCGGGCGTGGTCACGAGGATGTGCGGCGGCCGCCGCGTCATCGCCGCGCGCTCGCCGGCCTTCGTATCGCCGGTGCGCACCAGCACGCGCACCTCGGGCAGGGTCGGCTCCCGCGCGCGGATCTCGGCGAGCGGCCCCTCCAGGTTCTTCTGCACGTCGTTCGACAGCGCGCGCAGCGGCGAGACGTAGACCACCTGGGTCTCGTCGGGCAGCTGGGGCCCCTGTCGGAACAGCTGTCGATCGCGGAGAGGAACCCGGCGAGCGTCTTGCCCGAGCCGGTCGGCGCGGCGATCAGGACGTTCCGCCCGCGGCATGAGCGGCCAGCCCTCGCGCTGCGGCGGCGTGGGCTCGCCCAGGCGCGGCGAACCAGGTCTCGACCGCGGGATGGAACGACACGGCCGGCATGGCTCCCATCCTATTCAAACGGGGGCCGGGATGGGTCCGCAGGCACGAACGCGGCTTGAGCTGGGTTGGCGTCGGGTGAGACGATCCGGAATGAAAACCGTGGAACCTGCTCGGCGCTATGTCAGCTAGTCGGCGAAGGTGTGGTTCGCAGCTCATCCTTCTCGCGGCGACGCTCCTCGCGGCATGCAATTCAACGAGGCCGCCCACGCCCGCAACCCCAACCGTGGCGACGGTGCCGATCTGCGGAAATGGCGTGGTCGAGCCGAGTGAAGAATGCGACGACGCAAACGCCCAGAACGCCGACGGATGCCTGACGACGTGCCAGACACCGGTGAACTGGGTAGCGAGCGACGTCCACGCCCACAGTACGGGCTGCGGTCACTACACGAGCCCCGAGGATCTGGTGCGGCGTCTCAAGGCGCAAGGCCTCCGGGTCGGCGCTGCGCTCGTCTGGGGCGAAGGCTACGCCGACGATGCGCTCTTCTTCACGGGCCGCGATCACCCGGCATCGGGGTCGGACTTCATCCTTCACTACGACATGGAGGTGTCGCACTTCGCGGCTGCGCGAACCGGCCATCTCATCTTGCTGGGCCTGATTCGCTGCGGTTTTCGAGTGACGTCGTCAACACGCCGTCGTCGGGGATCCCCGTCATCGAGTGGGCGCGCCGTCAGCCGCGCGCCGTCGTCGGCATGGCCCACGGGCACTACTGGCCGGCCGACGGCTCGTTTCCGCTTCCGCCGGGGGGCTGCTGCGTGCCCTGGGACGTCGTCGTGAACGCCGCCCGGGGGCGGCTCGACTTCCTCTCCATGGAGCGGGTACCCGGGCCGGGGCCCGTGGACGCAGGCACGTTCCGCCTGTGGAAAGCGATGCAGAACGCCGGCTTTCGAGTGGCTATCGCGGGGGGTAGCGACTGGAGCTGCCTCACCTTCGTCTTCGGCGACGACACGCCGCGGACGGACGTGATCGTCGACGGCCCCGTGACCTACGACAGCTGGCTCAGAGCCATCAAAGCCGGGCGCACAGCTGCCGCGAACGGGGCCGGGAATCGCCTCAACCTGCGCGTCGAGGGACGTCGTCTCGGCGACGAGGTTTCCCTGGCAGCTCCTCAGGAGGTGACTGTCACGCTCGAAAGCCAGGGGCCGTCTCCAACGGACATCGAGCTACTCGTGAACGGCGAGGTCGTGAGCCGCGTGCCGGTCGCGGGCGGCTTTCAGCTGGCCCAGGGGCGAGTGGCCATCTCGAAGAGTTCCTGGATCTCGGCGCGCAGCCCTCACGTGCTGACGAGCCCTGTCTACGTCCTGGTCGGAGGGCAGCCGATCCGCGCGTCGGCCAGCGACGTCTGCTACCTCTGGCGCTCCGTCGAGCACCTCGACGGCCTGGTGACGAGCGGGCGGCTCCGGCTCACGGATAGCCGTGACGAGGTCCTTCGCGCCTATCGTGAAGCCGCCACCGAGCTGCAGCGCCGCTTCACGGAGAGCGGGGGAGTGTCCTGCCGGTGACGTCCGGAAGCCGGTTCAGTAGTCTTGGGAGGTCGCGATCGCTGTGCGAGCGCGTGACGCAATCTCGCGCTCGAGCACCTGGCTGGCGATCGCATGACCGACAGGGCTGAGATGACCGACCGCGTCGAGTGAGACCGCCTCGAAGGGCTGGTCGACGGCCACGAAACGCTCCGCCATATCCACGACCGTGACGCCCTCCGCCTGCACCGAGTCCAGGAAGCGGCCGGCCAATGTCGGCGTCGATTCGAAGTAAGTCGCGTTCGGGAAAACTGCCAGGATGAAGGTGATCCCGCGCTGCCGGCACGCGGCTTCCATGCTGTGGACGATCGCCAGGTTGAGGCGCAGGGTGTACTCCTGGTCGCCAAGGGCTTCGCGCTTCAGATCGCGCCAGGCGAAGGCTGTTGATTCGGATCGGGAACCGAGCGCCGCTGCTCCGTTGAACAAGTGTGAGTAGTCACTGAGCCACTGCACGCCTCGCCGCCACGCGGCTTGCCTCAGGTTCGAGTCGTCGAGGACGAGGCGATCCCCCTCGAGGCGGAACCGCGGTTTGGGCGTCTTGCCGTCGTACAGCGACACCGGGAGGACGGCCTCCGCGAAATCGTTGGCCAGGCAGAAGGCCAGAACCACGACATCGGGATCGAGTCGAAGTCCCTCGTTCGCCAGAACGATCAACTCCTGATCGGCCCGTAACCTTGGACCGCCAGGTTTGCAGCCTCGATCCCGTTTTCTCGCGCGTCGAGCAGGTGGGTGAATGTCTCGTCGTCGGAGACCTCCAAGCCGAAGGCGATGGAGTCCCCCAGGACGATGACGCGGGTGCGATCCCGAGTCTTTGGCTGGGCCAGCTCGCGGCCGCGGTACCCGGCTGAGTTGAACGTCACCCGCTTGCCATCGATCACTGCCGAGGTTCCCTGCCGGGGCATCCAGCCGTAGGTATTCGAGAAGACATGGAGGCCGTGCGTCTGCATGAGATAGTTGGGTGCGCACCAGCGCGCGACCACTTCGGTCCCCACGACGGCGAGGATCACGAGGGCCGAACTGCCTGCACTCAGCAGGAAGCGGGTGAGCCGCTCGGGCGGACGCGTCACTCGCGCAAGGCCCCGCTATCCGGGGCCACGGCGTGTTCAACCATTACGATCAAGTGTACAGGAATGCTGAACAGCGTGCCGGCGGTGCTGTCTAGCTTGGCTTCCCACCGACACGCCGCTCTCTCGCGTCTAGGGCGTGGGCCGTCTCGCCGCTTCGGGCTCCCGGTGGAGCGAGAGCTCAGCGATTGCGGGTGCGACCGGAGCCTGCGTGATGCGCAGCCGCAAGCGGTTCGTCGTGACGGCGTCGCCCCGCCAGAGCCGCCGGCTGCCGATCGACTGGCCTCGCGCGAGCTCGCGGAAGGCGCCGTCCTGCCAGGCGTCGAGCGCCCAGCCCTCGACGCGCTGGCCGAGCGGGAGGTACTCGCGCAGGCTGACGACGTCGAAGGTCACGGGCCTCTCGAAGGCGAGCACGAGCTCGGGCGTGGTGACGCCGTCGTCGGTCGCCCAGTAGCTCTGCCGGTCGGCGTCCCGCACGTTCGCCGCGGCGAAGCGCGGGTCGCTCCCGCGCACGTTGCTGGCCGTGGCGGTCGCGTCGCGGGCGAGGTCCGTGGCGAACGTCTGCTCGAGCAGCCGCCCGAGCTCGCGGAGCGCGCGCTCGTCGTTCGGGTGGATCTGCCCGCGCCGGTCGGGCGGCACGTTGAGCAGGAACGACGCTCCGCGGCCGACGGACGCGTAGTAGAGGTCCAGCAGCTCGGAAGGCCGCTTCACCTTGTCGTCCTCGGCGGGGTGGTAGAACCAGCCCGGCCGGATCGAGACGTCGCACTCGGCGGGCAGCCAGTCGGTCCCCGGCCGGTCTCCGCGGTTCAGCCGGCCCTCGTCGGCCTCGCCGGGAGCGAAGTCGGCGCGATTCAGCGTCGCCCACGCCGGCTCGCCGGCGACGCCCTTCTCGTTGCCCACCCAGCGCACGTCGGGACCGGCGTCGCTGAAGATCACCGCGTCCGGCTGCAGCTCGCGGACGAGGGCCCACGTCGCTCCCAGTCGTAGTAGGTCCGCCGGTCGATGCGCCGCTTCTCCCGCGCTCCGCCGTAGTAGCCGTCGCCGCCGTTCGCGCCGTCGAACCAGACCTCGAAGAGCGGGCCGTAGCCCGCCAGCAGCTCGCGCAGCTGGCCGCGGAAGTAGTCGATGTAGGCCGGGCGGCCGTACTCGGCGTGGTTCCGATCCCAGGGCGAGAGGTAGACGCCGAACGAGACGCTCTGCGCCGGCAGGCGTCCGCGAGCTCGCGCACCACGTCGCCCCGCCCGCCGCGCCACGGGCTGCTGCGCGACCGAGTGCGCGGTCAGCTTCGAGGGCCAGAGGCAGAAGCCGTCGTGGTGCTTCGCGGTGAGGATCAGGCCCTTCATGCCGGCGGCCTTTGCGACGGCGACGATCTGGTCGGCGTCGAAGCTCTCCGGGTTGAAGACCGTGGGCGACTCGTCGCCCAGACCCCACTCGCGGTCGGTGAAGGTGTTCACCGTGAAGTGCAGGAAGCCGTAGAACTCGCGCTCGTGCCACTTCAGCTGACGCGCACTCGGCAGGGGACCGTAGGGCGCGGGCGGCTCGGCGGCCGACGCGAGGGCGGCGAGCCCGACGAGGAGGCCGGTCAAGCCACGGCGGTATTGGATCATCAGCGCCTGCTGTTCCGACCCCGTTTCGCCTGGTGCCGGAGCTGGGCCCACGCTATCACTGAAAACAGAGTGGCTCCCACCACCGGCGGGAGTAGACTCGCGTCTTAGGGTCGATCCCTCGTGGAACCCCTCCATGCCAGGAGGTACAAGCATGGCAAGACACTGTCTCGTCGGGCTCTTCGTCGCGGGGCTCGTCACAGCCCCGTCCGCCTTCGCGGAATCCAAGCGCACGGACGTGCAGGCGGTCAACTCTCCTTGGCATCAAGCGGACGGAAGCGGCCCGTACCGCAAGAGCCAGGAGCTGGTCCGCCACGTGCGCAATCAGGCGCGCATTGCGGCCCAGGGCGTGTCCGCATCCTCCGCCTCGGTCGACGTCGGGAACGTCGCCGTGATCGCGGACAACGGCCGCATCCTGATACCGCCGCATCCGGCCAATCCCTTTGATCTCGCCGTCCCCTCGCGCGTGCTCTTCGTCGCCGGAGTCGACGCATTCAGCGTGTCCGCCACCGCGGGTGGCATCGATCCCGGAGTCGGCGGAAACCTCGGCCTGGGAGACGATGATGCCGCTGCTGTCCAGGCCACCGACACCGGCGCCTTCAACGGCGGCGCAGGCTTCCCCTACCTGGGAACGAGCTACACCACGGACGCGATCTTCGTGGGCTCCGACGGCCACATCACCTTCGGCGAGCCGGAGGCCTCGTCGTCCAACCGGGACGCCGGGCGGCTGATCGGCGGGCCTCCGAGGATCGCTCCTCTCTTCGCCGACCTCGATCCGAGCAGCGCCGGCTCAGTCAACGCCGACGTACGCGCGGACCGCATCGTCGTCACCTGGAGCGGTGTGCCCGAATTCGGGCTGACGGACTCCAACACCTTCCAGGCCGTGCTCTTCGCGGATGGGCGGATCGATTTCGCGTACGCGCGGGTGGACCTCCAGTTCGCCATCGTCGGCGTTGCGGAAGGCCACGACGAGGGCCCGATCAACGAGCTGGACCTCTCCGCGGATCTCCCGGTGACCAACCTCTCGGCGGGCGCCATCTTCGAGGAGTTCAGCCCCGCCGTCGTCGTCCAGCAGATGGACGTGTTCCAGCTCGCCAAGGAGTTCTACCGGAGCCACCCGGACAAGTTCGACTTCCTGGTGATGTTCGCCGAAGACGTCGTCGACATCGGCGGCGGGGCCTTCGCCTTCGAGGCCCCCCTGCACGCTGAGAACGATGGGCTGGGCTTCTTCTCGGCCCCCGGCACCTTCGACTTCTGCAGCTTCGTTGATCGGCCGGCGGGATGCGAGCTGGAGTCGCTTCTCAACATGAACCGGATCGGCCTCTACTGGCCAGATGAAGCGAAGCTCGTGGACCCGCCGATCCAGAAGTTCCGCTTCACCTGTCTCAACGCCGGCGGCCAGGCGGTGCCCTGCGGGGCCACGTTCGGGGGCCCCCCGGGAGCGGATCAGGTCTCCTTGCGCGCCCGCCGGATGGGCACGCTGAATGGTGACTTCGGCGGTCATGGCTCGTACACCCTGGGGCTCAACTCGGCCATGTCGATCATGGGACAAGAGGCGGGGCACCGTTGGCTGGCGTTCCCGGCCTTCCAGCGACCCAACGGCGACCTCTCCGCGGCTCTTCTGGGCCGGTCGCTGGCTCACTGGAGCTTCTTCTTCAACGTCACCGTTCCCGCATCGCAGTTCGAGGCCAAGGACGGCAACCCGAGGGCTTCGAGTTCGGAGGGGAACGCGATCGTGGACCTGGGCGCGGATGCCCGCTGCACCGCTCTCGGACGCAGCCGTCTCTTCCAGACCCAGCCGAACGAGCTGATCGACGGCTACACCGAGCTCGATCAATACTTCATCGGCCTGCGCAAGGCGAGTGAGGTTCCCCCGTTCTGGTACGTCAGGCGACCAAGCGTCATCTTCGGCGGCGCACCTACCGCGTCCAGCTCCGCCCGGGACGACGTCCTGATCTGCGGTGATCGCGAAGACCTCACGATCGACAACATCACGGCCGCGGGCGCGTTCTTGCCCAACAACGGCCCGCGCGATCCGGTGATCGGAGACGAGCAGGATGCCGGTCCGGGCATCGGGCCGGCCGACGACGCGAAGTGCGCGGGCCAGCGGGAATGCGTCGACGTCAAGACCATGGCCTTCATCCTGCTGGTCAAGGGCGGTGATCCGAGCAGCCACGCCGCCACCGTCAACCAGGTGGACAACTTCCGCCGCGCGTGGGAGTTCTACAGCAACAACGCGGCCGTCGGCGGTCGGGGGGCCCGCGGACTCGTGGGTGATCCGAACTACATCAAGAAGTTCGACACGAGCCTGGCGCCACAGATCTACTGAGACTCCGAACGAGACCCGGGGGCGATCGCCCTCGGGTCTCGTCCTCGCTTCGACGTTCCGCTTACGTGCTCGGCCCGACGGCCGACCGCCGAAGTAGCCCCAACTACCGAGCGACCTCGCGGAGTGCGGTCTCCAGCCGGCGGCGTGAGACTCCCGAGGCGATGCTCGCGGCGCAGCCCAGGACGCCGACGAGGCCCCCCAGGGACGCGCCCGCGAGGGCAACGGTGCGACCCGTGGCCACGCTCCAATCGACGTCGACCAGGACCAGCGCCACTCCGCCCAGGACCGTAACGAGGGCGGCCTGCCCCAGGAAAACCGCTCGGACGCGTCGCCGTCGCTCCTCCTCCCGCGCGGGCTCGCCCGCGGTTCCGGCGACTCCCGAAGAGTCGGGGCCGCACGCCTCTTCGTGGATCCACGCCCCGTAGAGGCCGGCGAAGACGAGGCTCGCGGCCGCGAATCCCAGGGCGAGCAGCGGCCGCCGGTCTCCGAGGGGAGGCGACGCGAGCCGGAAGGCCAGAAGGGCGGCGGTGAGGATGGCCACGCCGTAGGGCAGGAGCAGCGTTCGAAGGGAGACGTAGTCCGCAACACGTCGGGGTCTCAGGCCGGCGGTACGGACGGCTGCCCGATCTGTTTCCGACCGGACCAGGTCGCGAGCGGTCGCGGTGGCCTCGTGCAAAGCGGGGAAAAGGAAAAGCAGACCCAGGACGACGAACGCCGCGAGCTCGGCCACTCCGAGTGCCGCGCGGCGTGCTTCCGACAAGATGCTTGGATCGAGCACGGCCCAGGCGCCGAACAGCAACAGCATCGCGAGGGTCGCGCGACGCAGCCGCCGTGGCCCGGCCAAGCTCGGGATCGATGCGCCCCCTGGGCCCGCGGCCCGAGCCGCTGCTCGAAACACCACGTCTCCCACCAGGGCCGGCGTGACAACGACGAGGACGACGAGAGTGATGAGTAGCAGCGTGCTCATGTTCTGACCTTTCGGAAGGGAAGAGAAGAGACCTGCTCCTTGAAGAGCGCCTGGACGTCCTCGAGGGAGAGCCCTCCAAGGTGGGCCTCCGTGAGAGTGTCGCGAAGCTTCTGGGCCACGTTTCCTCGCAGTGAGCGGTCCGGAGCGCGTCGAGAGGACGGCGCCGGGGCCAACACCCGTGCGCTGCGGCCGCGCCGGATGGCCACGAGTCCCTCCTCGGCCAGGCGGCGGTAGGCACGCGCCACAGTGTTCCAGTGGATGCCGAGGTCTCCCGCGAGCTGGCGGACGGAGGGCAGCTCCTGGCCCGCGCCTACCTCGCCGCTCGCCACGGAATGACGGAGCTCGCGATACAGCTGCTCCTCGAGAGGGATCGGGCTGTCGAGGACAACCTGCATGGCGCTACTGTATGAGACAGTGATACAGTTGTCAAGAGTCCGTCCCGTGTGGTTCCGAGTGGTGCCGGAGGTGGGAATCGAACCCACACGGGCCGTGAAGCCCTCGGGATTTTGAGTCCCGCGCGTCTGCCAATTTCGCCACTCCGGCACGGGTCGTCTCGCGTCGGGACCGGTCCGCAATTGACGGCTTGCGGGTGAGGCCGCCCCAACCGCCGCGACCGGTTCCGACCCGTTCCGACATCGAAGAATTCGCACGATTCTCGCACACCGCGAAGGAGAACCGCTCCCATCGCTGCTCCCCTCTTGCCTCGGGGATCCAGTCCCGCGCGCTAGGCGGTGCAATGGCTCCTTCGCTTGGCCGACACGTCGAGCTCGAAACCCGAAACGAGTACCTCTCGTGAGAAAGGCCTTGGCACGGACGTGGACCGCGCCTTAGCTTGGGGAAGCCCCGTAGCCGCAAACCTCGTTCAGATGAAAGGAGATTCCAATGTCCTTGAGAGGGCTTTCACTTGTTTTCGGCAGGATGCTCGCCGTCACGTGCGCCGTGGCCGGAGTCGTGATCCTCTGCCCCGCCCCGGCGGTCAGGGCGGAAGCCCATCCCGGCGTCTTCGTCGGCACCTGGCTCAACGACGTGAAGATCGTGGCGTGTGCGCCCGCCCCGCCGATCGTCTTCCTGACGTTCCAGAGCATGTCACCCAGACCTCGGACGGCACGCTGGTCGAGGACGGCGGCCCGGGCGGGCCCCCTCCGGGAGTGTGGAGGAGCGCGGGATTCGGCATCTGGAAAAAAAAGAGCGCTCACCGTATCGTCCAGTTCTTCCGCCTCCACAGCTTTGACGGCCTCGGCCGCCTGGTGAGCATCACCGAGGTGACGAGCCGTACGACGCTGGTTGACGGCGACAACCCGGACACTCCGAATTTGGAGCCCTACTACCTGAAAGGAACCGGCACGAACAGGATCACCAACTTGAATCCCGCCGACGGTTCCGTGATCAACGTGACCGAAGGCTGCAACGAGTCGACGTCGGCGCCAGTGCTCTTCCAGCACTAGTTAACGACGAACGGTCGGCGGCGGTGGCCCGGCTCACGATTCGTCCGCTCGGGCGTGCGCTATCCTCCGGTCATGGCCTCGCTCTGGGAGGAGCTGCGCAGCGACTTCCCGGCCCTCGAGCGCCACGTGCTACCTCAACGCCGCCGCCGCGTCGCCCGACCCCGCGGCCGGTCCGCGAGGCGGTGGAGGCGCTTCTACCGCGAGCTGGAGGAGGGCGGCGACGGGCACTGGGACGCCTGGCTCGAGCAGCCGCGAAGCCGTGCGCGCGGCAGGGTGGCCCGCTTCATCGGCGCGGAGGCCGACGAGATCGCCTTCGTGCCCAACACCTCGACCGGCATCAACCTGATCGCCGACCTGCTCGAGCAGGACGGGCCGGTGCTCACGGACGAGCTCGAGTTCCCGACGGTGACGCTGCCCTGGATGCCACCGCGGCGTGCCGGTCCACCTGCTGCCCGCGGTCGAAGGCGTCGTCCGGATCGAGTCGTTCGCGGCCGGCCAGGCGCCCCACGCGGCGACGATCGCGATCAGCCACGTGCAGTTCTCGAACGGCTGCCGCCAGGACCTCGACGCCTTCGGCGCCATCAAGGCCGGCCGCCACTTCGTGGTCTGCGGCAGCCAGTCGCTGGGCGCCTTCCCGCGTGGACGTGCGCCGGAGCCAGGTCGACGCCCTCGCGAGCGCGCGGCCACAAGTGGCTGTGCGCCGGCTACGGCGCCGGCTTCGTCTACGTGAGCCGGGCGCTGCTGGCGCAGCGGCCGCCCCGCGCGGTGGGCTGGCTCAGCGTCGAGAACCCGTACGCCTTCGACAACCGGCAGATGCGCATCCTGGCGTCCAACGCGCGCACCGAGCTGGGCTGCCCGCCCTTCGGCCCGATCTTCGCGCTGGGCGCCGCCGTCGAGTATCTGACGGCGATCGGCGCCGACGCGATCGCGGAGCGCGTGCTCGAGCTCAACATGTACCTGACGGCCCGGTTGTCGGACGCGGCCTTCGAGGTGCTCTCGCCGGGAGGCGAGCATCGCTCCGGCCAGACGCTGGTGGCGCTCGCGGAGCCCGCGCAGGCCGCCCGCGTTCCTGCACGAGCGGGGCATCCTCGTGACCGAAAAGCCTCAAGGCGTGCGCATCTCCACGCACTTCTACAACAACGAGGATGACGTCGACGCCTGCGTCGCGGCGCTGCGTCGAGCACCGCGATCAGCTTCGGCCGTGAAATGTTTGCCAGTTCCGTCGCAGGCTTGTTAGAATCTTGTCATCTCGAGTCGTTCTTCCCCGGCAGGAGCCCCCCCCCAGTACCCAGGGAAAGAGAGGTCACCGTGGAGTTCCAGGTCGGCGAGAAGGTCATCTACCCGAATCACGGCATCGGCGTGGTGGAGAGCATCCAGACCCGTCCGATACCGGGGGGCAAGATCAGCCTCTACCAGCTCCGGATCCTCGCCAACGACTCCCGCGTGTGGGTTCCCCAGCAGAACGCCGACGGAGTGGGACTGCGGCCGGTGATCACGTCACGCCGACGTCCGCAAGATCTTCAACCTCCTCGGTGACGGCAACATCGACCAGGTCGCAACTGGAAGGGCCGCTTCAAGGAGAACTCGGACAAGATGCGCACGGGCAGCCTCTTCGAGGTCGCCATGGTGCTGAAGGGACTCACGCATCTCTCGCGCCGCAAGAAGGCCTCTCGTTCCGCGAGAAGCGCATGCTCGATCGCGCGAAGTTCCTGCTCGTGAGCGAGATCGCGGAAGTCGAGGGCAAGACCGCACGGCGGTCGAAGAGCGCGTCGACAAGGCACTCGAGAAGACGTTCGGCGCGATCGCACAGAAGCCGACCCAGAAGCCGCGGGTCCGGCGCTCCGGGAAGCGCTCGAACGCCTAGTTCGCCGACGATCGGCTATCTCCGCGGTTCCTTGACTTCGGCGGATTCGCCGGGATAGACTCCGCCGTCTTTCCAGGCCATGAGTCCCGGGGAAGCGGACGGAGGCTCCGCGGAATGATCGAGCCGGCCAGGAACTGCCATGACGAAAGCGGATCTGATCAACATCGTGGCCAAGCGCCTCGACATCACCCAGGTCCAGTCCGGGATCATCGTCGAGGCCGCCCTGCGCAGCATCGTTATCGGCGCTCCAGAACGGCCAGGAAGTCGAGATCCGCGGCTTCGGCTCGTTCCGCTTCCGGAACCGCGCACCGCGCAAGGGACGCAACCCCAAGACCGGCGAGAAGGTCGACGTCCCGCCGAAGAAGATCCCCTACTTCAAGATGGGGAAGGAGCTGAAGGCGCTGCTCAACAGCGTGGCGGGCGAAGAGGCCCAGGCAACGGCTTCCGAGCAGTAGACTCGCCTGAGAGAGGCCCTCCGCCTCATGGTCGGCTACGACAAGCGGCGGCAGTCCCAGCGTATCCAGCCCTTCGTGGCGCCCTGCCGCTACGTGGTCGCCGACGAGCGCGTCTCGGCGTTCCTGACGGACATCAGCCGCGGTGGGGGCCGCGTGAACGTCGAGCTCGAGCCCCCCGCCATCGGCACGGCGCTGACGATCGAGCTGCGCCTCGCGCGGCAACCCGTGGCGCTTCGACTGCCCGCGACCGTTCGCTGGACGCGGCAGGCCGAACGCGGCGGCTACGTGTTCGGGGTGAGCTTCGACAGCGTGGGACAGGAGGAGCAGCAGGCCCTGGACTCGCTCGTCGAGGGCTTCCTGCGCCGCGCGGCTTCGATCATCTGAGCTCGGATGGTCGACTACTTCCGGACGGAGGTCGCGGCGGGTCCGGGTACGGGCGACACGGGCTGGCTGGCGCTCCCGGACGACGAGCTGGTCTTCCGCATCGAGTCGCTGCCGGCGGTTCACGGCTCGGACGACGAGCTCCTCGCGGTGGTCCGGAGCAGCCGCCACTTCTTCGTGCGCCAGGAGGCCGCCAAGAAGATCTGCGACGCCGAGCGCCTCAAGGCCTTCGCCGGCGACCGCCACATCGGGCAGATCCTCGCGCGCCAGATGCGCCGTGAGGAAGACATCGACTATCTCGAGCAGCTCCTGCGCGAGAGCCGGCACCTCGAGGTCAGGAACGCCGCCAAGGTGCAGCTCCGGCTGCTGAAGCAGCTCCTGAAGCGCTAGGGCGCCGTTACCCTTGGCCGCGCCCGGGCTCGCCGTCGAGCAGGGCCGCGACGGCCTGCTCGAGGCTCGGGACGAGGAGGTCCGGGGCCGAGGCCACGAGCGCCTCGCGGTTCGGGAAGCCTCCGGGGATGCCGACGGCGAAGGAGCCCGCCGCCCTCGCCATCTCGACGTCCTCGGGGCTGTCGCCGACGTAGGCGCACTCGGCGGGCGGGATCCCCAGCCGCTCGAGCGCCACGAGCAGGGGCTCGGGGTGAGGCTTGCGCCGCGCCGTCTCGCCGCCGCAGACCGCCGTCGCGAAGAGCGCCTCGAGCTGGAGCGCCGCGATCTCGCCGCGGACGCGCGCGGCGTCCCCGCTCGTCACGAGCCCCAGCGTGCGGCCCGATCCGACGAGCCGCTCGAGCCCGGCGCGCGCCCCGGCAACGAGCGTGCTGGGCTCGGTTTCGTAGCAGGCGATCCAGCGCGCGTCGGCCTCGGCCCAGTCCTCGTCCGGCAGCCCGATCTGCGCGTAGGTGCGATACCAGTCGGGCGAGTAGGTTCGCTCGAAATCCGCCCGGTCGAAGGCGATCCCGAAGACGGCGAAGACCCGCGCGTAGCAGCGGAACGTGCGCTTGGCCGAGTCCACGAGAGTACCGTCCCAGTCGAAGAGGACGGCGCGGTAGCCGAGGGCACGAGCCATGAAGGCGCCATCCTAGCCGAAAGCCGACGGCGCACGGCGCAGCGCGTAGAATGCCCGGCCGTGGCGCTCCTCGGGCTCGCCCTCCTGCTGCTGCCGGGACTGCTCGTGGTGCGAGCGCCTTGGACGGCGGTGGCGCCGCTGTCGCTCGCGTTCTGGGTGCTGAGCGCGTGGTGGTGGCCGTTCGCGGGAGCCGGCCGCAGCCGCGTGCTGGCCGCGACGCTCGCGGGCTCGTTCCTGCTCGCGCTGCTGCGGCTCCTGCCGAAGCACGAGGTCGGCGCCCCGCCGGGCTTTGGGCCCAGGCCGTCGCCGCCTGCAGTCGAGCGCCCCGGCCTGCCGCCGCCGCTGCTGCGAACCGGGCCCTCGCTCGTCGTGCTCGCGGCCGCGCTCGGCCTGCTCGCGCCGGCCGCGCTCTGGCACAACGCGCCCGGGGCCCGCGTGGCCTTCCAGACGACGACCGCGCGTCTCGTCGTGTGGCGCGACGGGATTCCGACGACCGCGGAGCCGCTGCTGCCGCTCGCGCCCGTCGGCGCCCACGCGCCAGCCGTCGCGACGCTCATTGCCGACCTCTCGCTCGTGAGCGGGCTCGACCCCGGGCGCGCAGCGCCGTGGGTGATGGCCGCGGCCGCGGCGCTGCTGCTCGTCGGTCTCTTCTCGCTGCACGCGACGTGGGCGAGCCCCCACGCCGCCGCCGCCGGAGCGCTCGTCGGCCTCGCCGCGTCGCCCTGGCCGGCCTTCCTCGCCCTGTGGGGAGACGGCGAGGCGCTCATTGC
Source organism: uncultured Acidobacteriota bacterium (assembly GCA_963744315.1). GTDB lineage: Bacteria > Acidobacteriota > Vicinamibacteria > Fen-336 > Fen-336 > DATBSL01. The sequence goes on along the minus strand of CAVUTB010000019.1, from coordinate 6,795 downwards.
ACTCGCGTTGCTGCTGCCGGCGGCCGCGCTCGTGGTGGGGCACGCCTCGCGCTCGTCGGCGGTCGCCGCCGCGCTGCTGCTCGCCGCGGGAGCACTGGCCCAGCCCCTGCTCGCGGCAGGGACGCTGCTGGCGTGCGCCGCTTTCCTTCTCCTGGGCGCCTCTCGGCCGCCGCGCCGTGCGACCCGGCTCCTCGCGACTCTCGGCCTGGCGCTCGCCTTCGCGGGCCCGGGCCTGATGCCGCTCGCGCGCGCCCTCTCGTTCGGCGAGGCGCAGAGCGCGCTGCGATCCGTGCGCGCGTCCGAGCTGCTGTGGTTCGCTTTCGGTGTGCTCTGCGCTTCGCTCGCTCCGCTGGCATTTCGCGCGCGGGGCGCGCGGCGCGTCTCGTCGAGTGGCCGTCGCGCGCAGGTGTCCATGGCGCTCGCAGCGGCGCTGCTCCTGGGCATTCGCGTCCACGGCTGGTTCGGCACGGCGCAGCTGCGCGCCGACGTGCGCGCCGCGCTAGCGCGCGCCGCGGAGCGCGTGCCGCCGCTTTCGGCGATCTGCGCCGGCGACGACGTGCGCGACTTCATTCCCGCGCTGATCGGCCGCCGCGCGGGCGAGCCCGGCGTCTGGGTGCCCGTCACGTATTCAGAGGAATGGGCCCGTCGAGATGCGTGGCCGTGCGACACGGCGCTCGAAATCGGGATGTTCCGCCGGTGACAACCTTTCACGACTTCGGCCGAAACTACGGGGCCCCAGCAGCGTACAAAGGAATAGGACGGGGGAACGCAACGCTGTCGACGAGGTGACGGCGCGCCAGAGCCGATCAACTGCCCCCAGAGAGGCTCACGGATCGCGGCCGTTGTGTCGAGCCGAGCGTTCCCCCGCCTTTTTGTTTCCGCTTCCGTCTATGATGAGCGTTCCGGGGGGAGCGCGAGCGCGATGCGGCTCTGGCTGAAGCGGATCCTGGTCGGCCTCGTTGCGCTGACCGCCTCGCGTACGTGCTCGTGACCCTGGTGCTGGCGCCGTACTGGTTGGGCGGCATGGCCGCGACCCGGCGCTTCCAGTTCCCCGACAAGGAAAACGCCGACCTGACGCCCGCCTCGTTCCAGCTCTCCTTCGAGGACGTGTGTTCAAGTCCTCCGACGGGGACCGAGCTCAAGGGCGTGGTGGGTCCCCGCCGAGCAGGCCAAGGGCACCGTCGTGATGGTCCACGGGCTCAACCGCTCGCGCATCGAGATGGTGCGCCGTGCGCCTTTCGTCCACGCGGCGGGCTGGAACGCCGTCCTGATGGACCTGCGCCATCACGGCGCGAGCGGCGGCGAGGCGACCACCTTCGGCGCCAAGGAGAAGGAGGACGTGAAGGCCGCCGCGCGCTTCGCGCGCGAGCGCTCGCCCGGACGGGTCGTGGAGTGGGGAGTGTCGCTCGGAGGCGCCTCGGTCGTGATGGCAGCGGCCGACGACCCCGACGTCGCGGGAGTGATCTGCGACAGCAGCTACCGCTCGCTCGACGACACCGTGCGCCGCCACCTGTCCTTTGCGCCGCTTCCGCTGGTGGCTGCGCCTCGTGCCCGGCTGGCCGGGCGCGGACCTCGCGCTCTACTGGATCGGCCGCCGCGGGGGCTTCGACCCGAGCCGGTGGACGTCGTGGGGGCTGCGGCGCACCTCAAGGGCAGGCCGGTGCTGTTCGTGGCCAACTCCGAAGACTGGCGGATGCCGAAGGAGATCGCCTTCGCGCTGAAGACGGCGGTCGGCGACACCGCCGAGGTGCTGGTGGTGCCGGGCAAGAGCCACGGCGGCGCCTGGCGCGACGGAACCGCAGCCTACTCCGAGGCCGCGGCCGTGGTACTGAAGGCGGCCGAGAACGGCGCAGACGCGCGCGTCGCGACCCACCAGCCGGGCGACGCAGCCCGCGAGACGAGGCAGGCAAAGTGAGCGACTCGAAAGTGAGCGACTCGACGGACCATCATCACCAGCCCTTCCCGAAGAGGACGAGGGCAAGGCCGCCCCCAGCCGACCTCCTACACGATGGTCGACCCGCGCTTCCGCGAGATCTACTTCCAGTTCTACAAGGAGACCTACAAGCCCTCGGTGCTCGACCGCAAGACCAAGGAGCTGGTCGCGATCGGCGCGAGCCTGGCGGCGAAGTGCCAGGGCTGCCTGGAGGGCCACATCAAGAAGGCGCTCAAGTTCGGCGCCAGCCGCGAGGAGGTCTCCGAGGCGATCGCGATCGCGATCGGCGTCAACGCCGCCGCGATCGTCGACCTCACCGACATCGCCGCCGAGAACATGAACCTGCACCTGTTCCCGGGCCCCCAGAAGAAGTAGCCAGTCACGGGGGGTCTGGGGGGCGAAGCCCCCAGAACAAGGAAGGAGGCAACAGCCTCGTTGTTGATCGTCCCCCTATTGCTGAGTTATTGAAGAGTAACGGGCTACGGGCCGTCCGGAGCCTACGCCTTACTCCCCAGGTGCTCCATGATCGACAGCGTGAGGATGTCGGCGAGCGTCGTGAAGTGGGCCTCGCCCTCCTCGACGCTCGCGGCGGTCGGATCGCCGAAGTAGGCGTCCTCGCCGCCGGCTTCGGCGAACGACTTCGCGCCCTTCTTGAGCGCGCCGGCGAGCCCGTCCATCGGCGCCACGCTGATGCGCTCCTTCTCGCGCACCGACCGTTCGCGCAGGCGAGCATCAGCGAGGTCTCGAAGCTGCCGGCGTGGTCGCCGGCGCTGAACGCCGCGCCCAGCCGGTCCACCCAGCGCTTCTTCTGCGAAGTCGGTCAAGCAGACCGATGCTCCGGCCTTCTTGGCTTCCTCGGCGGCGCGCTTCAGCGCGTCGAGGTTGGCGGGCTCCTGGTCGATGTTGACGAGCGCCACCGCCCGGAACTGCTTGGAGAGCGAGGCGCAGACGTCGCGCACGAGCGCCACGGCGGTGTCTGGCGGCAGGCTGACCGTGCCCGGGAAGGCTCCATCCCCAGCTCCGAGACGCAGAACGTCACCGGCGGCGCGATCAGGGCGTGCAACCCGCGGCCCTTGAGCTTGACTGCCGTGCGCCGCGCCATCTCGATGGCGATGACGGTGTCCGTTGCGATCGGCAGGTGCGGACCGTGCGCCTCGGTGTTGCCGACCGGCAGCAGCGCGATCGGTCGGTCCTTGAGGCTGTGCTCCACCTCGGTCCAGCTCATCTCAGGCATCAACACGTTCTCGGCCATTGGCTTCGAAGGCGGGCGTACCCTTCTGCTCCTTTCCGCGCTCTTTTGGTTCTTGGGTCCTCTGGGAAGGGTGGTCTTTCGACTCGTCTTTATAACCGATCGCTGCCGGGCTTACCAGTGTCCGGCCCCGGAGCGAGCCGCCGGTAGCGGCCAGCGTAGTGCAGGAGCGGCGGTCCGGGCTCCCCGGCCACCCGGCTCACCTCGCCCACCCAGACCGTATGGTCGCCCGCATCATGGGAGGCGCACGCGGCATTCGAGGTGCGCCATCGCCCCGGGCACCAGGGAAAGCCGTGGCCGCCCCGCAGGGTGGCGAACCCCTCGACTGGCGGGGCCGGCTCCGCGCACATCTCGACACGTCCTCCTGGCCCTCTGCGAGCACGCTCACCCCGAACCAGCCGGGCGCCCTCACGCCGCCGTTGGCTTCGGAGCGTTTGTCGATGCAGACGAGCACCAGCGGCGGCTCGAGGCTCACCGAGCAGAAGGAGCCGACGGTGAGGCCGAACCGCCGGCCGGAGGCGTCGCGGGTGGTCACCACCGTCACGCCGGTTGCGAACTGACCGAGCGCCCGGCGGAAGGAGGAAGCGTCGACGCTCGAGAGGCGATCACGCGCCCGCTCCCGCTGCAGCTCGACCTGCGCGGCCAGCAGGGACAGCCGGAGCCCGAGCGCCCGGCCACGAACGCCTCGCCAGCACGAGCGCCAGCAGGCTGGTATTGTTGCCGACCGCCCCAGCCAGGGAATCCAGGAGCCCGAAGACTCCGAGGAGCACGCCGCCCAGCGGCGCGATGACCAGGTACTGGCCGAAGGCAGCGCGAGCCGCCGGGAACAGAAGGAGAGGCTCGACACGTCGGACAGGATCGACAGCGCTCCTCGCGACCAGCATGCACCTTGCGCGTGCAGAGACCATGTGCAGGAACAGCAGCCCACGAGCAGCAGCGCGTGGCGCCCGACGTGAGCAGGACGGCGCTGCGCCCCGAGACCGCCTCGTGGGCCTGTGGTCGCCCGCGCCGCGAACGGAGCGTTGAGCGCGAACACGACCCGGCCGCGGCCAGCGCGAGCAGGCCGAGGCGCAGCAGCGTCCGAAGTAGAACCCGGAGCCGTGGAGCAGCCCGCGCAGCTTCCGTCGCCCCGCTGGCGGCGGAGCACGCCGAGACGAGACCGCCGCTCAGGAACGTCTGCACCAGCAGGTACAGCACTCCGGGCCCGAGGATCACGGGGTCCAGGCCGGCGCGCCGCGCGCGCCGCCGCGCTCGAAGAGGCCGGGCGGCAGCCAGCCCTTGAGCAGTAGCTCGATGTTCTTGAAGACGAAGCCGGCGCCGAAGATGTCGGGCGAAGCGCGCTCTGTGGGCCCGCCCGTGCTGCTCCGACCAGCCGCTCCACCAGTAATAGTCGAACCCGTACATCATCGCGCTCGACGACAGCGCGGTGGACGAGGTCCTTGTCGAGCTGCAGGGCCCAGCAGCACCGACGGCGCGAGGCGGCATGGCCAGCGTCCATGACGAGGGCGAGCCTGCGCAGGTCGCCGCCCATCGCCGGCCAGCGTGCGCGGCGGCCGGTCAGCGCAGCGGAGCGGAGCATCGCATCAGCCCACGACCATGTGCAGCTCCAGCAGGTTCTGGAGCCAGAACAGGTAGCGCGCGGCCCACTTCGCCGCCGCGCGATGCGCCGGGCGCTCGTCGTCCAGCCACTCGTTGTTCGCGGGGTCGACGTCAATCGCGATCTTGCGGGCCGGGTCGACGACCGCGCGCACCACCTTCGCGCCCTCGTAGCTCAGGCGGTACCGACGATGACGTCTCCGTTCCACTGTTTCCTTCGCCACGCGGCCGTCGGCGAACTCGACGCGGCAGCTCGACCGGCATCCGCACCTCGCCCTTGCGGAAGATCGTGACGACGCGACTGGTCGCGTTCTCCCGCTCCGGGCTTGCCCCGCTTCGGGTCCTTCTGGGCGGGCTGCCAGCACCAGCGCGCCGCTCGGATCCGGGAAGTAGCCGGCGGGCTTGCGCACCGGCTCGCTCTTGACCTCGACCGCGTAGTCGCACAGATCGGACCAAAAGAACGTCTCGTTGAAGTACCAGCGCCAGCCCCCGCCCGTCACCTCGTCGACCGTGGCGAGGAAGTCCTCCGTCGTGGGGTGGGCGAAGCGGTAGCGGCGCGCGTAGGTGCGCAGCACCTTCACCGCATCGTCTCCTCGCCGAGCAGGCCCTCGAGCGTCTGCATGACGAGCGCCGGCTTGCCGTAGGAGTTGAGCCCGTAGGAAGCCGAGTCGCGATAGGCTCCCAGGCCTTTCGCGCCATCACGTCCGCCTCACCACCCTGGCGCAGTCCGGGGAGGCTCTCGCTAGCCGCGCGCGTCCGCACGCCAGGGGCGACGAACGGCCAGCCGACGCGGGCGCCGCGGCCCTGGTCGAAGCCGAAGAAGCGGCGGCCCCAGCCCTCGGGCCCAGAGCGAGTGGTCGGACGCCTTCGACGTCATGTAGGTGTTGAAGCCCTCGTCGAGCCACGCCTCCTCGAACTCGTTGTTCGCCACGAGCCCGTACCAGAACTGGTGGCCAGACCTCGTGGATGGTGACACCCTCGGGGCTCTGCAGCTCCTCCGGCCCACCACGGCCCCGGCGGTGAACAGCGTCGGGTACTCCATCCCGCCCGAGGCCGAGCTGAACGCCGGGTCCACCACGGTGATCTGCGGGTAGGGATAGGGCGCCGGCCAGGGTGCCGTCGGTCCGCAGCGCGATCTTCGCGGCATTCCAGGTAGCGGTCGCCGAGATCGGCGTGCTCCGGCTGCAGCAGAAGCCGGATGTCGACGGGCGGATAGCCCGGCCTCCTCGAAGTGCGCGCGCCGCTCGAGGAAGCGGCGGCTCGCCGTCCAGGCGAAGTCGTGGACGTCCTCCTGGACGAAGCGGTAGCCTCGCGGTGCCGTCGGGGTTGTCGTTCTTCTACTCCTGGCGCGCCGGTCGCGCCCACCACGAAGCCGCCGGCAGCGTCAGCTTCACGTCGTAGACGCCGTAGTCGGAGAAGAACTCGCTGAAGGGATAGAACTGGTGGCAGTTCCACTGGCCCCCCGTGAACACCCCGATCTTCGGGAACCACTGGACGATGAAGTTGTAGTCGTGGACCCAGCCGGCGCGGCCCACGGTCCCGTAGGGCACGAGCGATGCCACTCGATGCGGAAGCGCACGCTCGGGCCGGGTTTGATCGGCGCCGGCGCTGCGCACCTCGGTCACGGTCCGGTAGTCCTTGTTGACGTCCTCGGTGGAGGTAGCGCAGCGTCGGCAGCAGGTCCTCTCTGGCTCGCCGAGCAGCCGGATCCTCGTGAGGTCGGTCTAGCCGAAGCCGCGCTCGGCGCGCTTCGCGTCGCGCGGCGCGCGCCGGCCCTCGCCGCGTGCGGTGGTAGAGAGGTTGTTGCGGAACGCGTTCCAGTAGAGGTGGAACGGGAAGCTCGACGGCGTCGGGCGCCGGTGTTCGCCGGTCCAGGACCAGCGCGCCGGTGATCCTGTGGGCTTCCGGGTCGAGTCGCGCCTCGATCGTGTAGCTCGCGTTGCGCGGGGAGAGCTCGGGCAGTGGCGGCAGGCCAGGCGCGTCCTTGCCCGCCGGCGGCGGCAGCGGCGGCGGGACG
>CAVUTB010000018.1:0-223127 GCA_963744315.1 uncultured Acidobacteriota bacterium | reverse complement strand
GGCTATCTTCGGTTGAAACGCGGGTCAGTCGGGCCGCCTAGGACCCGCGAATGATCCAGGCCAGAGCGGCCGTCACATCCGTTCCTGGGCACTGCGCTCGTCGCGGTCGGCGAGGAGTTGCTCGCACCACTTGATCAGCACGGGCCCACGCATGCCGGCTGCGAGCCCGCGACGGAAACTCTCGACCTGATGAGCTCCATGGAAACGATCCACCCGGTCGAGGTGACCGCATTGCTCAACGGAGGGGCCGATCGATAGCCGCCGTGGCGGTGGCGCGGAGGCTCGCCGGCGTGCTCTATGCGATCTGGCGCGATGCGTCCGTCTACGACCCCGAGAAGCTGAGGACTCCGAGCGTCGCAGTGCGAGCGGCGTAGGAGAAAGAAGGGAAACCGAAAGATCTGCAGGTTCACCAGTGGTGCGGTGAGCGCGACATTCACTGCTTGGCTGTCGTCCAGGGCCGTGTGGTAGAAGGCGCCCCGCACCCCCGCATCCACCACCGTGCGCCGGTGGGCTCAGGCTCACCTCCGTCGAGCGCGAAGAGAAGGGTGAGGAACCTCGCAGATCTCTTGACAGCTTGGGGCCGCTTCAGAGAAGCAGGTTGGTAGCAGACGGAGGCACTAGTCGGCACTATTCCGGTGGGTCCCTGCGGTTCGGGCGGAGAGGCTCTCTCGGCCTAATTGGGCGCTCGCCCGTGACTGCCGTGACATGCCGATTGTCGTCGGCCAAGCTCGCCTTGACGAGCGCGCACCGAACGGGCCCCCGGAACCTCGGTGGCCGAGAGCAAGCGCACCTCGCTTTCATCCGCGCAGCCTGCTACTCCACGGGTGGCAAACCGACATTGATCATCACGTTGTCGAAGAGGGCCTCGACGCGTGCGAATGTCTGAGCGCTCGTGCAATTCGCGCTAAAGGCATAGGCAAGGAGGTACTTGAAAGGGACTGCAGGCGGCATCGTGTCAGAGACGGAATAGGGCACCACTACCGTCCTGCCCGGGCCGTCCTCTCCCGTGACCCTCACGACGGAGATGAACTGATGATTTGCCTTGTCCCATGCATTCGTCACCGTCAGAGGAGTTCCGATCGGATAAGAGCCGATGTGAGTCGAGACCCCCAGGCCACCACCCCTACGCGTCATCCAGTTGGCCACGAGCATCGTCGTCGGGTCGCTGGGGTCAACCCACAGGTAGACCTCATCCGAAACGTCGTCGTCAATGTTGCCAGTCCCCGTGTTGAAGAAGAACCCACCTATCTTCACGATCGTACTAGTCAGCTCCGTCTCATTGGTCGAACATCCAAGGCCACTGAAGCGGCTTTGGACGACGTCGGCCTTCATGCTGTCAATCCCGTTCGGGTTGACGAACCCCAGCTCGGACCCGCCGAACTCAGACCCCGAATCCGAGTCTGTGCGGCCGAAGGCGCCGACCGCTAACCGCAGGCGTCCGTTCCGAATCTCTCGCACGCATTCCAGAGTCTGCCAGTTCCAGCAAGTAGGCCCGCCCAGCCACCTCGCCGGATCGAGCCATGGCCTGTTGAACGTGTCGTAATAGACAGGTCGGCTGAGCAAGTCGCGGAGCAAGGCAGTGTCCGCAGCCGCGGTCTGCGTCGCCCAAGCCGCAGACAGGAATGACCCAAACAGTATCAGCAGAACGCCACGTCGCTTCATTCTCATTGCACCCCTCCTGTGCCATCGGCTTCTGAGGATGAATCAGTCTCGCGCGGCGAGACTCCAGGAGGTGTTGAGCGCAGACCCGTCACAAGAGAGTGCACGTTCCTCCCGGATCGATCTCCCTGAGATGATGTGACCAGCTTTGCCGGACTGCGTGTTGTCGCAGCGTCTCGTTGTCTACTGACGGACGCGAGCCGGCTTTTTCCAGATCGCCTAGGCTCGTTGCCCGGGCGTACTGCACCGTCAGCCAAAGGAATAGAATCGAGAGCAAAGCTGCAAACCGGGAGTGCCAGTACCGTCACGCCGTAGATTCAGCAGTTCATAGACGGTTTCGGGGGCCTCGTCGGGGGGCCCCCGATGTCTTTGTGCCTCGCCCGTGCCTCGTGGCTCGCAGGCTGGGAGCACTAGTCCGCACTACTCTGGCCGCGGCGCGCGGACCTACGCGTCGGCCGGTAGCTCGGGAGACTCGTCCTTGTCGACAAAGCGGATCGATACGACTGGCCGCGAGTAGTGGCAAGGGTCAACCCGTAGGTGACGGCTCTTGCGGCTGCTGAGTTGCTCGGTGGCAACCTGATCGTAGCGAAGCGTCAGTTGCCACCACGCAGGCTCTGCGTTCTTGGCGATCAGGTAGAGCGCGGCCTTCACCTCGACGATGCCGCGAGCTTCGTTGTCCGCTCCGGGTGAGCGCACTTCGCCATGCCGGGGGCGGGGAAGGCCGTATCGGTTGAAGAGCGGTGTCTGCCATTGCTGCAGTACACCTTGGCCGGGCGCAAACGGCTCCAGATCGGCCTGACCCGAGCGAATGTGTACGAGTCCACACTGCTTCCATGGGTAGCCACCGGAAACCGTGTCGTCAGGAGGTTCCTCGGAGTCGATGCCGTTCTCTACCTGCCGTGGACGTGACCCAGCGGGTATCTCCAGGTGCGACGTCGGTGGAATACGATGTTCTGGAGTCGTATCCAGCGCCAAAGACCATTGCGTATCTGATCGAGGCGATGGCGCAGCGCGGCTGGAAGGTCACCGAAGTCGGAACGTTCAGGCCGCCGCAGTGGACTCTTGTCGGTCCCATAGCCCTCTTCCTCCCTCCCGGTCACCGCGACCTCAAGCCGTCGCCGCGAAACCTGCAGGGAATCTTGCGCGCGATGCCTGTCAGGAGCCACGTTTGGGTGGCCTGGTGGCGAGATCCCGCGGGGCGGGGCGTGACTCTTGAGCTTGCGTACTACTGTCCGATGGAGGAGCAGGGGTTGCATTCTGTTTGGCTTCACGTCAGGGGCAGCCTCTATTCGCCGGAGGAGGCCGCACGGGCAGGACGCGGAACGGAAGCGCGTGCACGACGCACTATGCGAAGCCGTGCGGGACGGCGGTCTGCCACCTGAACCAACTTGTGTGAAGTAGGCGTGGAGCTGCAGACAAGGGGATGAAGCAGACGAAGCCGTGCGATAATGGAGCTTCGCAGCCTTATCCCCGGTGTTCGGCGGCTTAGAACTATGGGAGGCAAAGATGGCAAAATGGAGAGTCCTCTTCTTTCTTGTAAGTCTAGTGGCATGGGCCACTAGAGTTGACACACCGGTTCTTGCTCAGACACAGACAACCGACAAAAAGGCGCAAGATATGGCCGGCATCGAGAAGTTCCACCAGCAGGACATCGCCGCTACTCTGTCGCGAGATCCTGTTGCCCTGACGGATTTGTGGACCGATGACGCGGTGCGCTTGATCCAGGGCCGGCCCACGGAGGTTGGCAAAAAAGCTATTCGAGAGAGCAACCAACGCTGGGCCGCTGTGCCAGGCATCAAGGTGCTGAGCTACGTTCCAGAAACCAAGGACGTGACGATACTCGACGGCTGGGCGGTCGAGTGGGGCTACATCACTGGTTCGTATGTTGAGACGCCGGGTGGTGAGGTCAAGCAGATTCTTGGAACGCGGCTGATGGTCCTGAAGAAGATGCCGGACGGGAGCTGGAAATGCTTCCGCGGAATGGGGGGTCCGACGTTCACCGCGCCGTTGGCAGGGCAAGTGGTTCAGGCACCGGCCGCGTCGGCTGCAAATAACACAGTGGGCCGCGCTGCAGACGTCGCCGGCATCGAGAAGCTCTACCAGCAGGACATAGCCGCTTCTCTCGCGCAGACCCAGTTGCATTGACGGAAATGTGGACCGATGACGCCGTGCGCATCGGCCCAGTCCCGCCAGCAGAAGTCGGCAAGCAAGCCATCCGTGAGGGCAACGAACGCATGACGGCTAACAAAGAGCTCAAGGTGTTGAGCTACGTCCCGGAACACAAGGAAATGATTTTTCTGGATGGTGGCTGGGAAGTCGAGTGGCGTCCGTATACCGTCTCGTTCGTCACATCGCCGGGTGGCCCGCCGGTGCACCTTCGTGGCAGGGTGCTCGGGGTGCACAAGAAGCTGCCGGACGGCACTTGGAAAGGCTTCCGCGGGGCGGGGATCACCGACTGAGTGAGTTGCAAGACAGGTGGAGTTGACTGACACGCCGCCGAACAGGGTATCCTGGACTCCTCCCGTCAAGTAGGAACCGAAAGCCGTAGGGGTGGTCGGCGCTGAACGGATCGGACTGCAGACGTATCTGCGGCCTCTGCGATGGGACGTGTGAGGTCCCGGGCCATGACGGAATCCGCGCGCGGGAGAGCCAATCGATGTTAATCGGCCTCGAGGGCCACCCTTGTTGTCGGCTGCTCCCGTGCCGGTCCGACCTGTTCTGCCGTCACACCTACGCTTTGCAGTTCCTGGTGGGGACTCCTTTTCCTGAGACTTTGGATTGCTCTAGTGACTAGGCGGTGAGCTGCGGCTGATAGGGCTGTGCGTGAGTCCAGACGGCCCAGACGACTCGGGCCAGTCTTGTTTGCCACAGCGACGGCTGCTTTGTTGTGAACGTGCGTCTTTGCGATCTGGTGTGCCCACTCTCGCAGCCTGTCAGGCTGATTCGTTCGAGCGTGTAGCAGGACGGAGCGGGCGCCGTGAATCAAGAGCGTGCGCAGGTAGCCATCGCCGCGCTTGGAGATGCGGCCCAAGTGGCGCCGCAGCCCGCTCGAGTACTCACGTGGCGTCAGCCCGATGTAGCTGGCGAGGTGTCGAGCGGATGGGAAGCGTCTGATGTCCCCGATGAAGGCGAGCAGCGCCGTGGCGGTCAGCAGCCCGACGCCGGGGATGGTCAGCAGCTGGCCGACCACCGGCAGCTGCTGAGCCATCGCCTGCAGCTGTTTCTCGACCCGGTCGATGCGAGCCTCGATCTCGCGGATCTCCTGGCACAGCTCGGCAAGAAACGGTCGAAGCGCATCGGGCACGTCCGCATCCGCGTCTTCGACGAGCGCCCACACCGCAGGTATGACTTGGCGCGCGCCGGCCGGGATGAAGACCCCGAGCTCCCGCAGCAGGCCGCGCAGGCAGTTGATGCGGGCGGTGCGCTCGCTCATCCACCCAGAGCGCAGCCGGTGCAGCGACGTGAGGACTTGCTGGGACACGGTCTTGACCGGAACCGGCCGAATGTCCTCGTTGCGGCTGGCCTCGAGGATCCCCTTGGCGTCAGTGCGGTCCGTCTTGTTGCGCCGCACGTACGGGCGGACGTGGTAGGGCGGAAGCAAGACAACTCGATGCCCCAAGCCTTCGATTCGACGGCCCCAGTAGTGCGCCGAGCCACACGCTTCCATCACCACTGTGGCCGCTGGTCGCTGCGCGAAGAAGCTCAGGAACTGCGCCCTCGGCAGCCGCTCGCGCCGCCCGACCCGCCCGGGGCGATCAGAGACCGCGATCTCGAAAACGGACTTTGCCAGGTCTACGGCAATGCGCGTATCGTTCTGCATGGATGGGCTCCTCCTTGCCTACACAGCAGCGACTCTGGCACATCGATGCCGACTGAGTCGTTGGAGGAGTCCATCCCATCATTGAAGCAGACGAGCGCTGAGCGTATTGGACGCTTCGCAGCTTATCCCCAGTGTTCGGCACACGACGTCGGGGGCGATCGATGGCTGAGAGCATGAACCGGCTTACCGACGAGCTGCGGGCACCCTTGCAAGAAGGCGCCCGGCCCCAGCTCCTGATTCCCGCGCGCCGGACCTTCCGCACCACCACCACCGGCTCCCTGTACTGCCAGATGCAGGTGCTGGGCGCGGTTCCATCGTCGTCCCCCCCGGGAAGCGTTCCCCAGGTCGAGGCCTCGTACGTCCTGCGCCAGGCGAGCGGCACGGTGGTGAGCCGGGGCGCCCCCAGCCTCATCCCGGCCGTGCCGGGGGGTCCGATCGTGCGCCTGCTGGGCCTGCCCCTGGGCGGGCTCGCGGACGGCGACTACGAGCTGGTGCTGCGCGCCCTCGACCGCACCACGGGCAGCGGAGTGGAGCGCGTGGAGTCTTTCCGGCTGGAACGGAGCTCGGGCAGCTAGGCGCGGGCGAGCACCTTCTCGTAGGCCTCGAGCCGCGAGGCGTAGAGCGGGAAGCGCCCGCAGATCTTGTGGACCTCGCGCTTGACCTCCGCCAGCTCGCTCTCGTTCTCGACCGCGGCGAGCGCCCGTGCGATGAGCCGCGCGACGTCTTTCATGTCGGATTCCTTCATCCCGCGCGTGGTGAGCGCCGGCGTGCCGAGCCGGATGCCGGAGGCGACCATCGGCGAGTTGGTGTCGAACGGGATCGTGTTCTTGTTGGCGGTGATGCCGGCCTTGTCGAGCGCCTTCTCGGCGACCTTGCCCGTCAGGCCCTTCGCGAACACGTCGACCAGCATCAGGTGGGTGTCGGTGCCGCCGGAGACCAGGCGGAAGCCCTCGCCGATCAGCGCCGCCGCGAGCGCCGCCGCGTTCGCGACGATCTGCTTCTGATACGCCTTCCACTCCGGCGTCATGGCTTCCTTGAAGGCGACCGCCTTCGCCGCGATCACGTGCATCAGCGGGCCGCCCTGGACGCCCGGGAAGAGCGCCTTGTCGACTTCCTTCGCCCACCCCTCGCGGCAGAGGATCATCCCGCCGCGCGGGCCGCGCAGCGTCTTGTGCGTGGTGGTGGTGACGAACTCGCAGTGCGGGACGGGCGAGGGGTGCAGCCCCGCCGCCACCAGGCCCGCGGTGTGGGCGATGTCGGCCATCACGAGCGCGCCCGAGGCGTCGGCGGCCTTGCGGACCGCCTCGAAGTCGATCGTGCGCGGGTAGGCCGAGGCGCCCACCACGATGAGCTTCGGGCGGTTCTCGAGCGCTAGACGCTGCAGGTCCTCGTAGTCGATCCGCTCGTCCTCCTTGCGCACGCCGTAGGCGACGACCTTGAAGTACTTGCCGGAGAAGTTGAGCGGATGGCCGTGCGTCAGGTGGCCGCCGTGCGAGAGGTTCATGCCGAGGATGGTGTCGCCCGGCTTGACCGCGGCCATGTAGACCGCGGTATTGGCCTGCGCGCCGGAGTGAGGCTGGACGTTCGCGTGGTCGGCCCCGAAGATCTGCTTCGCGCGTTCGATCGCCAGGCTCTCCGCCACGTCCACGAACTCGCAGCCGCCGTAGTAGCGCTTGCCCGGATAGCCTTCGGCGTACTTGTTCGTGAGCGTGGTGCCGAGCGCCTCGAGAACCGCCTCGGACACGAAGTTCTCGGAGGCGATCATCTCGAGCTGGCGGCCTTGCCGCTCCGTCTCGTCGCGGATGGCCTCGGCCACCTCGGGATCGGTCCGCGCCAGGTTCTCCATCCTCACCTCGCTGCGCTCTTGGCGCCGTCGGGCTCGATCTTGGCGCCGTCGAGCTCGATCTTGGCGACGCGGCGCGCGTGGCGCCCGCCGGCGAACGGCGTCTTCAGCCACACGTCCAGGATCCGCTCGGCCAGCACCGGGTCGAGCGTGCGGCCGCCGAGCGCCAGCACGTTCGCGTCGTTGTGCTCGCGCGCGAGGCGCGCCGTGTCCTCGCCGCAGACGACGGCCGCGCGCACGCCCGCGTGGCGGTTCGCCGCGATCGAGACGCCGATCCCGGTCCCGCAGATCACGACGCCGCGCGCGCGGCGTCCGCTCCCGACCGCGTCCGCGACGAGGTGCGCGAAGTCGGGATAGTCGACCTGCTCAGGCGACTCGGAGCCCACGTCCTCGACCTCGAAGCCGCGCTCCTCGAGCCACTCCTTCACTCTCTCCTTGAGGTCGAAGCCGGCGTGATCGGAGCCGATGATGATGGTCTCGGGCATGGGCGCGCCTCGGAAGCGCCAGTATACCGTGGCCGCGAGCGGCCGCCCGCGTCCAACTTATTCGACGCGCATCGCTCGCGCGGGATCGATCGACGCGGCGCGCCAGGCGGGCGTCGCGAGCGCCAGCAGCGAGACGAGCGCGAGCGCCGCCGCCACTCCCGCGAGTGCTAACGGGTCGAAGGGCCGCACCCCGAACAGCTGGCTCTCGAGCGCGCGCGACGCCAGCACACCCGCCAGCAGGCCGAGCGCGAGACCGACCGCCACCAGCCGCATGCCGTCGCGCACGACCAGCGCCAGCACGTCGCGCGGGCGGGCGCCGAGCATCAGCCGCACGCCGAGCTCGCTCGTGCGCTGCGCCACCAGGTACGCCATCACGCCGAAGAGCCCGATCCCGGCGAGCGCCAGCGCCATGCCGCCGAAGACCGCGACCAGCACCAGCACGAAGCGCCGCGAGCCGAGCGAGTCGCTCACCACCTGCTCGAGCGGCTGCGTGCTGCCGACCGGCAGCGCCGGGTCGATCGCGGCGACGGCCGCGCGAACCCCCGGCACGAGCGCCGCGGGCGGCCCGCTCGTGCGCAGCATCAGCGTCATGAAGTTGTTGCCGTCCTGCCCATGCGGCAGGTAGACGGTCGCGCGCGCCGGCGTTTCGAGCGACGAGAGCCGGACGTCGCCGACCACGCCCACGATCTCGATCAGAGCGTCGCTGCGCCAACGCAGCTTGAGGCGCTGGCCGATCGCGGCCGCGGCCCCGCCCAGCTCGCGCGCGATCGACTCGTTCACGACGGCCACGCCGGGCCGCCCCTCCCGGTCGTCGTCCCGGAAGTCCCGGCCGCGCAGCAGCGGGATGCGCAGCGTTTCGAAGAGTCCCGGCGTCACGACGCGAACGTCGGCGGTCGGCTCCTGCCCCGGAGCCGGCGCCTCCTTGCTCATCAGCCTGAAGCCGGTGGCGGCTCCCCCGTACCTGCCGAGCGGCGTCCAGGAGATGGCGGCCGCGGAGGTGACGCCCGGCAGCGGCCGCAGGCGCTCCATCGCCTCGCGGTAGAAGGCCTGCACGCGCGCCGGGTCGCTGTAGGCGTCGCCGCCCGGCGCGACGCTCGCCGACAGGACTCCCGCCGCGTCGAAGCCGGGCTCGAGCGTCCCGAGCTTCCAGAAGCTGCGCAGCAGCAGGCCGGTCGCCACGAGCAGGAGCGCCGAGAGGCCCACCTCGGCCACCACCAGCCCCTGCTTCAGCCGGCTGCGGGAACGGCTCGAGCCGCGCACCGAGCCGCCCTCCTTGAGCGCGCCCACGAGCCCGATGCGGGCCGACTGGAAAGCGGGGATGACGCCGAAGACGAGCGCGCTCACGAAAGCGATCACGGCCGCGGCCGCCACCGCGCGCAGGTCGTAGCCCACGCTCACGACCTCGGCGATCTCCGGCGGCAGCAGCAGCTGGATGGCGCCGAGCAGCGAGCGGCCGGCGATGGCGCCCACGACCGCGGCGAGCGCCGCCAGCACCAGGCTTTCGGTCAGCAGCTGTCGCAGCAGGCGTCCGCGGCCGGCGCCGATCGCCGCGCGGATCGCGAGCTCGCGCTCGCGCGCGACGCCGGCCGCCAGCAGCAGGTTCGCGACGTTGACGCACGCGATCAGCAGCAGCACCGCGACCGCGATCAGCAACAGCACGAGTCCCGGGCGGACCTGGCGCACGAGGTCGGCGTGGAGCGGCTGGACGTTGACGCCCCAGCCGGCGTCGAAGTCCTTGTCCTCGGACGCGAGCGACTCGCCCATGCGCGCCATCTCGTCGTGCGCCTGCGCCACGCTCACGCCGTCCCGCAGCCGTGCCACCACCGTCATCCAGCGTCCGCTCGCCGTGCGCATCCGCTCGTCCACCGTCATCGGCGCCCACAGCAAAGCACCTTGCGGGACCTGCACCGAGGAAGGCATCACGCCGACGATCGTGTTGGTGACGCCGTTCAGTCGCAGCGTGCGGCCGACCGCCGCGGGATCGCCGCCGAAGCGCCGGCGCCAGTAGCCTTCGGTGAGCACGACCACGTCCGGCGCGCCCGGGACCGAGTCGGAGTCGAGCAGCGTGCGGCCGAGCAGGGGGCGGGCGCCCAGGACCGTGAAGAGGTTCCCCGTCGTGAAGCCCGCCGCGATGCGCTCCGCCTCCCCTCCGGCGCCGTCGAGGTTCGTGTCGAAGCGGATGAACCCCGCGAGGCCCGAGAACGAGCGGGCGCGATCGCGCCAGCGCATCAGATTGGCCGGGCCCACGACGTTTCGCTCGACGCCGCGGCTCGGCATGGTCTCCCAGACGAACACCAGCCGCTCCGGCTCGCTGAACGGCAGCGGCCGCATCAGCACCGCGTCGACCACGCTCCAGATCGCGCCGGCCGCCGCGATGCCGAGGGCGATCGTCGAGACCGCGACGAGTGCTACGCCCGGCCGGTTCCTGAGCCCGCGCAGCGAGAGCAGGACGTCCTGGAGGAGCGTTCCCATCACCGCCGGAAGAGCGAAGCCCGTGCCAGCGTCGCGCAGCTCGGCGAAACGCTTGTGTGGCCGTGGGTTGCGCAAGCCTCGACGCCGCGGCCGGCCGGCGCCCCTGTTCGGCGGCGGACAGCTCCGTCCCACGACCGAGACGCATCGCCAGATTTGACGCTTGCCCGGGCCCGGCGTAACTTCACGCGGGAGGTGTGATGCCCCAGCGCTACAAGCTGCGTCTCAGCGACGGCACCTTCTTGTCGGTCGACGTCGACGGACTGCGCGCTTGGACGCACGACGGGGCGGCGCTGGCGCAGCCGCTCGGAAGTCAGCATTGGCGGCCGCTCAAGCAGGTGCTGGCCGAGGAAGAGAACGCCGAGCGGCTCCTGCGCGCGCTGATTCCTCCGCAGCCCAAGAACGCGACGCCGGAGGCCCCCGCGCCCGCGGCTGCGCCCGTCGAGGCACCCCGGCCCGGCGACCTCGATCTCCCGCCGCTCGACCCGCCGAGCCTTCGGCACCGGCGTTCCGTCGTTCGGCCAGCCGCTGGCCTTCGGCGAGCCGTCCTTCGGGGACCCTCCGCCCGCCTCCCCCGCGTTCAGCGAGCCGGCCTTCCGCGAACCGCCGGTCGCGCCGCTCCCGGCGCCGGCCTCCCAGGTGCTGGCCGAGGAGACGAGCTCCGCCTCGCCGGACATCAACGACGCCAGCCTTCCCGCGATCCGGCTGAAGCCGCTCGAGGAGGACAGCGGCTTCCGCTCGGCGTGGGAGGACGGCGAGGCCGAGGAGGAGCAGGAGCCGCGGCACGAGCAGGGACCGCTGGTCCAGATCCTCGGTCCTCTCGGGGGGTTCCTGAGCCGGGTGCTGACGCCGCTCGCGTCGGTCCTCGACCGCTTCTCCTCGCGCGCGGCGCGCGAGGAGGTGTCGTCTCTCGAGTCGGTCCGCATCGAGCTCGTCGCGCGACGAGGCCGACGGGCCGACTCTCGGCGAGAAGCTGAAGGCGGCGTGGAGCGGGCTCACCGAGAGGCTCGCGGAAACGTGGCGCGGCCTCACGGCGCGGCTGCGGCGATCCGAGTCCGAGCCGGAAGCGGACGACGAAGGCGCGATCGAAAGCGAGCCGGAGCCAGAGCTGGAAGTCCCGCGGCCCGCCCGCGCGCCGCTTCCGCCGCGCAGCTTCGACCCGCCGGAGCCGCCCTCCCCGCTTCCACCGATCGTCGCGCGCCCCGCGAGCCCGCCGAAGCCGATCAGCCAGCTGCCCGTCGTGCCGCTCGCCGCGGCGGTCGACGAGCCCGAGCCGGAGCCCGAGGAGGTCTACGAGGGGGAGGAGCCGTCCGCGCTCATGGGACCGCTCTGGTTCTGGACGAAGCGGATCGTCGTGCTCGGCCTGATCGTGGCAGCGGGCAGCTACCTCTATCGCGAGCGCGCGCGCTGGTTCCCGCAGGCGGCCGACGTCGGACAGATCGTCTTCAAGCAGATCGACAAGCGGGCGCGCGCGGGCCAGCTCAACCAGAAGCAGCAGCAGGCGCTCGTCGAGGCCACCGCCCGGCTGCCACATCTCACTCCGCCGACGATCCTGATGATCTACGAGCAGAGCCCGTTGGGGGTGATGGACGCGTCCGAGGTGTTCCAGCTCACGCGCGAGGCGACCGAGCGCGGCATCGACAAGCTGCCCCCCGCCGACGCCGAGGAGCTGCGCGCGCTGCAGAACGAGCTGGCCGCGACGCTGCGTCCGCCGGAGCGGCGCAGGCTCGACGAGTACGACGAGGCGCGCGCGCGGCGCGTGATCTTCCCGTTCGAGAACCCCTACGCGATGGACCTCGTCGCGAAGGGCGCGCGCGCGCTGCCGTCCGAGAAGCTCGTGCGCCTGCGCGCGCTGCTGCAGCAGGCGATCGCGGAGGGCCTCAAGGTGCCGCCCGCCGATTCCGACACGTCCGCCAGCCCCGCCCCGACGCCGGGCAACACTCCGTAGCGCGGCCGAGTCCGGGGCTCAGTCGGCGCGCAGCACGCGCGCCGGGTCGAGCCGGCTCGCGCGGCGAGCGGGACCATAGCCGGCGGCGGCCGCGGCGAAGAGCAGCACCAGCGCCACCCCGGCGAGCGTCGCGGGATCACGCGGCGTGACTCCGTAGAGCGCGCCCTCGAGGAGCCGCCCCGAGGCGAGCGCCAGCGCCACGCCGAGCGCGAGCCCGGCGAGCGCCAGGCCGAGCGCCCGCCGCAGCACGAACGCGACGAGCGCCGCGGGCCGCGCGCCGAGCGCGAGGCGCACGCCCAGCTCGCGCGTCAGCTCGCCCACCACGCACGCCACCACCCCGTAGAGCCCGAGCGCAGCCAGGAAGAGCGCGAGCGCCCCGAACAGCAGCAGCACGCGCGACGCCGCGCGCGGTCCGGCGAGCGTCTCGCGTGCGACGCCCGCGAGCGGCCGGACCTGGGAGACTCCGACGTCGCTGCGAACGGCGGCGACCTCCCGCCGCAGCGTCGGGGCGAGCCGCTGCGGGTCGCCCGTCGCGCGCACGACGAGCGCGAGGCCCGACGGGCCCATGCGCACGTCCTGCGCGAGCGGACGATACAGCTCCGGCTGCGCGGCCTTTGCGACGTTCTCCTGCGGCGTGTCGCCGACGACGCCGACGATCGTGACCCAGCGGCCCTCCGGCCCGTCGAGGCCCGTCGCGATCCTGCGGCCGATCGGATCCTCGCTGCCGAACACCAGCCGCACGAGGGTCGCGTTGACGAGCGCGACGGCCGGCGCGTCGCGCGTGTCGCCGGCCTCGAAGCCGCGGCCGCGCAGCAGCGGCACCCCGAGCGCGTCGTGCCAGCCGCGCGAGACGAGCCGCCAGCAGGTGTCGAGCCGCTCGTTGGGCGCGGCCTCGCGGCCTTCCACGCGCAGCCCGGCGCTCGTGCGCGAGCCCGTGAGCGGCAGCGCCTGCCCGACCGCGGCGGCCGTCACGCCGGGCTCCGCGCGCAGCCGCTCCTCGAGGGCCTGTGCGAAGCGACGCAGCGCGTCCTGGTCGCGGCTCATCGCCCTCGGGAAGTCGAGGCGCGCCGTGAGCGCGCCACCGGCCTCGAAGCCCAGCGGGGCCCGCTGCAGGCGCAGCAGCGTGCCGAGCAGCAAGCCCGCGGCGTTGACGAGCACCACCGCGAGCGCCACCTCCCCGATCACGATCAGCCCGCGCAGACGCGCGGCGCCCGGGCTCGCGAAGCGGCGTCCGGCCGCTGGCGCGCAGGCCCGCGAGCGCGTCCGTGCGAGCGGCGACCCGCGCGGGCGCCAGGCTCACGAGCACGACCGCGGCGAGCGTGAGCAGGACGGAGAGCGCGAGCACCACTCCCGAGAGGCGCAGTCCCTCGAGCGGCGGCAGCTCGGCGGGCCAGAGCGACGTCATCAGCGGGCGGCTCGCCCATGCGAGCGCGAGGCCCGCCAGGCAGCCGACGCCGGCCACGACCAGGGCCTCCGTCACCAGCTGCCGCGCGAGGCGTGCGCGGCTCGCCCCGAGCGCTGCCCGGACCGCGAGCTCCTGTCCGCGACCGGCGGCGCGCGCCAGCAGCAGGTTCGCGACGTTGGCGCAGGCGATCAGCAGCACGCAGCCGGCCGCGCCGAGCAGCAGCACGAGCGGCGAGCGCGCCCCGCCGCGCAGCGCCTCGAACAGCGGCTCCACGCGGGCGCCGTTGCCGGAGTTGGCGTCGGGGTACTCCCGCGCGAGCGCCGCGGCGACGTGATCCATCTCGGCCTGCGCGCCCGCGAGGCGCGCGCCGTCGCGCAGGCGGCCCACCACGCCGAGGTAGCGCGTGTCGCGCAGCACCCGGAGGTCGCCGCCCATCGCGATCGGCAGCTCGGGCAGGTCGTCCTTCGCGCGCAGCCACAGCTCGGCTCCCCGCGGGAAGTCGAACCCGGCCGGCATCACGCCGACGACGCGCACGAGCTCCTGGTCGAGCTGGAGCTCGCGGCCGACGACGGAACGTTCGCCGCCGAAGCGGGACTGCCAGAGGGCGTGCGCGAGCAGGATCTCGCGCGGGCCCGGCGCTTGCGCTCCGAACGTCGCTCCCTGGCTGGCGTGCGTCCTGAACACGTCGAAGAAGTTGCCGGAGACGATCGCGACGTCCAGCCTCTGCGCCGACTCGCGGCCGACGAGCAGGCGGCCGACCATCTCGTACGCGGCCAGACCGTCGAAGCTTCGGGCGCGCTCACGCCAGTCGAGGAAGTTCGCGGGGGCCACGGGCCTTCGGGGCTGGGCCGGGTCGGTCTGGTGGACCAGGACCAGCCCGCCCGGATCGGGATACGGCAGCGGGCGCAGCAGCAGCGCTTCGAGCGCGCTCAGCACGGCCGCGTTGCCGCCGATGCCGAGCGCCAGCGTCAGCCCGGCGACGAGCGTGAAGCCGGGCGCGAGGCGCAGCCGCCGCACTGCGTGGCGCAGGTCGTCCAAGAGCGTGTCCACGGGCAAAGACCTCCCTGGGGTGAGACGTCGGGGAAGGCGGGAGGTTGCTTACGGGCTATCCGAGCTTCTTCTTCGCCTCGGGGTAGGCGAGGGCGCGCTCGAGGCCGTTGGCGCGCGACTCGACGACCTTCGTGTAGCTCTTGCGCGCGTCGTCCTTCGCGCCGGTCTTCTCGTAGGCCCGCGCGAGCAGCAGCTGGTGGAACGGGTCGTCGGGGTTCGCCTGCTGCAGCTCCGCGACGGCGGTCTTGTAGTCGCCCGCCTCGAGCTTCAGGTAGCCGGTCAGGTAGTGCCAGGCGGGCAGGTACTGCTTCGCCGTCTCGCCGCCGTCGTCGATCATCTTCTTGATCTTCTCCGCCTCGCGCCCAGGCCTCCTCGTGCTTGCCCATCTTCGCGAGCGTGCGGCAGCGCCCGTGCTGCAGGCGCCCGTACCAGAGCTGCTTCTGGTCCTCCGGCAGGCTGCTGCCGGGGACGCTCTTGTAGCCGTTCTCGTAGGCCTGCATCGCGGCGTCGAGGCGCCCGTTCTCGAGGTTGATGCGGGCGATCGAGTTCCAGATGAAGACCTCGGGGAAGCCCTGCGCCGAGCCGCTGTCCTTGTACTCGGCGAGGTAGGTCTTGAGCGCGTCGAGCGCGGGGTCCACCTGGCCCTGGTAGAGGTAGCTGAACGCGAGGCCGTAGCGGACGGCGAAGGGCGCCGAGCCCTTCGGCAGCGTCTTCTCCACCTCGAGGAAGCTGCTGCGCGCCTTGTCGTAGTTGCCCTTCAGCAGGTCGTCGTTCGCGAGGAAGGCCTGCACGCGCGCGCTCTTCGGGCCGATGTCGCGCGCGCGCTCGAATGCGAGGCGCGCGTTCTCGGGATCGTTCTGGCCCTGGTAGACCTGGCCCAGGATCACCTGGACCAGCCGCTCGCCCGGGTAGTCCTTGCCGAGCTTCTCGAGCAGCGGGATCGCGTCCTTCACCTGCGCGCCCTGGTTCGCGCGCGCGATCGTTCATCGCCTCGATGAAGCGCCGCTCACCTTCCGAGGCCTGCTTCGACAGCTCGACGGCCTTGGCGAGGTGCTTTTCGTTCTCGGGCGGCGGCGTCACCGCCGAGAGATAGTAGGTCCCGAGCGCGAACTGCGGGTCGGCCGCGACGATCTTCTGCGCGAGCTCGACGTTGGCGGGACCGAACTGGAAGTTCTCGATGCGCTGCTGCAGCTCGGCGAGGCCCGTCTTCGCGTCGGCGGACTTCGTGGTCCACTCGAAGTGCGCGCCGGACTTGCCCTTGGCGGCCTCCTCGCCCTGCACACGCCCGACGCCGGCCGCGGCGACGAGCACCGCGACGGCGCACGGCACGACTCTCCTGCTGATCATGGGCACACCACTCCTTGAATCCATCGACTTGGACTAACGCGCCTCCGAGCCTCGACATCCACGGGGTTGGTCGCGCTCTCGCTCCGAGCGCGCGTGTCGGCTTGACGAATCATTACGCTCGGCGCGCGCGGCTGTTCCGGTCCAAGTTTCAGGAGGCCGCGAGGGTCTCTCTTCGGCGAGGGGTATCATTCCGCGGATGTCCTGTCCTGCGCAGGCACGGCTCGTCGCGATCGCGTGCGCGAGCCTGCTCGGCGCGCGCGGCGCGGCGCAGGACAAGGCCGCCGCCTCAAGCCAGGAGCTGCCGCGCGGCAGCGTGATCGAGCGCGTCGCCTGCGCGGGTGCCGCGGGACAGAGCTACGCGCTCTACCTGCCCTCGACCTACACGCGGGATCGGGCCTGGCCGATCCTGTACGCGTTCGATCCGGGCGGGCAGGGAGCGCGGCCCGTCAAGCTCGCGGCGGGGCCCGCGGAGCGTTTCGGCTGGATCGTGGCCGGCTCGAACAACTCGCGCAACGGCCCGATGCCGGAGATCCAGGCCGCCGTCGCCGCGATCGTCCAGGACACGGGCTCGCGCTTCGCGATCGACGCGCGGCGCGTCTACGCGACGGGCTTCTCGGGCGGCGCGCGCGTCGCGACGGGCCTCGCGATGGGCTGTCGCGGCTGCGTCGCGGGAGTCTTCGCGCAGGGCGCGGGGCTGCCCGCCGGCGCCGCGAACGCCGACGCCCTCGACGCCGCCTGGTTCGCGGCCGCGGGCGAGCGCGACATGAACTTCACGGAGCTCTTCCAGCTCGAGCAGGAGCTCCTGAAGCGCGGCGCGCGCCAGCGCTTCCGTGTCTTCGCGGGAGGCCACGAGTGGGCGCCCTCTCCGGTCTGGGACGAAGCGCTCGCGTGGTTCGAGCTGCTGGCGATGAAGGACGGACGCCGTCCGCGCGACGCGACGCTCGTCGCGAGCCTCTTCGAGGGCACGAGCGCGCGCGCCACGGGGTTTCGCGAGCGCGGCGAGCTGCTGGACGAGCGCCGCGAGCTCGAAGCGGTCGTGCGCGACTTCGACGGCGCCGCGGACACGGCTCCTGCCCGAGGCCGGCTGAAGGAGCTGGCCGCCTCCCCCGCCTACCGCAAAGCTCTCGATCGGCAGCGGAGCGCCATCGCCGAGCAGGCCCGGGTCACGGCCGACCTCGGCGACGAGCTGCTGAAGCTCGCCGAGCCGCCGGGCGAGGGTCGCGCCGAGGTCGTCCTGCGGGCCAACCGCGACGCGAACGAGCTCGTGAAGAACCTCGCGAGCGCCAAGGACGCCGATCGGCGCCTCGTCTACGAGCGGGCGCTGTCGCAGGTCTACATCCAGGCCATGGAGACGGCGCGCGGCGCGCTGCGGCAGGAGCGGACGGACTCGGCTCTCGACCTGTTCGAGATCGCCTCTACGCTGCGGCCGGAAGCGCCGCAGCCGCAGCTCGGCCGCGCGCAGGCCCAGGCCACGGCCGGGCGAAAGCCGGACGCCGTCCGGTCGCTGCGCCGTGCGCTCGAGCTCGGCCTTTCGCCGCAGGACCTCGCGCGCGTCCTCGAGACGAACGACGCGTTCGCGAAGCTGCGCACCGACGCCGACGTTCGCGCGCTGCTCGCGCCGCCAGGCGAGTCCCTAGAACAAGGGCTCGACGGGGAGCCGCGCCCCTAGGACAACGAGAGCCGACCGGTGCTGTCGCCGAGCGACTCCGGCGGGACGCCGAGCTGGTCGAGCAGGGTGAGGAACAGGTTCGTCATCGGCGTCTCCTTGCGGGACGACCAGGTGGCGGCCGCCGCCCACGACCGCGCCGCGCCGCCCACGATCAGCACCGGCAGGTCCTCGTGCGTGTGCTTGTCGCCGTCGGCGAGGCCGCTGCCGTAGACGACCATCACGCGATCGAGCAGGGTCCCGTCGCCCTCCGGCGTCGACGGCGAGCTTCGCCACGAAGTGCGCGAACAGGCCGACGTGGAACTCGTTGATCTTGGTCACGCGCTCCACGAGGTCGGGCTGGCCGCGGTGGTGCGTGAGCGGGTGGTGCGAGTCCGGAACGCCGATCTCCGGGTAGGCCTGCAGGCTGCCCTCGCGCCCGATCATGAAGGTGGAGAGGCGCGTGATGTCCGCCTGGAAGGCGGCCGCCTGCAGGTCGAGCATCAGCTTCGACGTAGTCCGCGAACTCGGCGGGAATGCCCGCGGGCTTCTCGAAGGGCGGCTTGATCTCGCGCGTCGTCCTACTCGGCGCGCTGGATCTGGCGCTCGATGTCGCGCACGCCGGTCAGGTACTCGTCGAGCTTGCGGCGGTCGGACGGCGCCGAGCTCGCTGCTCGAGGCTCTGGGTGCGGGCGCGCACGAGGTCGAGCACGCTGCGGCGGTCGCGGGCGCGGCGGGCGCGCGCAGCCTCGTCCAGCGGGCCGTCGTCGGCGCCGTACAGGCGCTCGAACGCCATGCGCGGGTTCGTCTCGGGCGGGTTCGGAGTGGTGGCGGAGCGCCAGGAGATGCTGTTCGTGTAGGCGCAGGAGTAGCCGCGAGTCGCAGTTGCCGACCGTGCGCGACTCCTCGCAGCCGAGCTCGAGCGAGGCCAGCCGCGTCCTGTCGCCGATCACGCGCGCCGCGAGCTGGTCGACCGAGACGCCGTTCTGGATGTCGGCGCCCGCGGTCTTGCGCGGGTGGAAGCCGGTCAGGTAGGACGCGCCCGCGCGGGCGTGGTCGCCCGGCCCGTCCCCGAGCGCGTTGCCGTTCTTGTGCGCGAGCCCGCTCAGCACGAGCAGCTGGTCGCGCCAGGGCTCGAGCGGCTTCAGGATGCGCGAGACCTGGAAGTCGCGCGCCCGTGCCGATGGGCGC
This sequence comes from uncultured Acidobacteriota bacterium, assembly GCA_963744315.1. Classification (GTDB taxonomy): domain Bacteria; phylum Acidobacteriota; class Vicinamibacteria; order Fen-336; family Fen-336; genus DATBSL01. The sequence continues at coordinate 204,265 of CAVUTB010000018.1, read as the reverse complement.
CCAGGCGTCGGGCGTCACGCCGTTCGGCACGTACGCGAAGGCGAGCCGCAGCGGCGCCTGCTCGGTCGCCGCGAAGGCCGGGCGCATCGCGTCGAGCCAGGGCAGCGCGATCCCCGCGCCGAGGCCGCGCAGCACGGTGCGCCGCGACAGGTGCTTCTGCGTGACGAAGTTCACGACGCCTTCTCCTCCCGCCGCTCCCGGAACGGCAGACTCTTCACGATCCCGAGCACGAGCGCCGAAAAGCGATAGTCGCTCTGGCGCAGGCTCGCGACGATCGCCCGCACGCTGCGGCGGTCGTAGCGCTCCAGCCCGCGGCCGAGCGCGTACGTGAGCATCTTCTCGGTGACGCACGCCGCGAAGGCGTCCTGGTCCTGGCGCAGCACGTCGCGCAGCCCCGGCGCCCCCACGAAGCTGCGCCCGTCGGGCAGCACGCCCGAGGCGTCGACCGGCCACTTGCCGTCCTGCTCGCGGAACTTCCCGATCGCGTCGAAGTTCTCGAGCGAGAACCCGAGCGGGTCCATCCGCTTGTGGCAGGCCGCGCAGGTGGCGTTGGTCCGGTGCGCCTCGAGCTGCTGGCGCAGCGACGCGTCGGCCCCGACCTTGTCCTCCTGCAGCCGCGGCGTGCCCGGCGGCGGGTCGGGCGGCGGAGCGTTCAGCACGTTCTCGAGGATCCACTTGCCCCGCAGCACGGGCGAGGTGCGGGTCGCGTACGAGGACACGGTGAGGACGCTCGCCTGCGTGAGCACGCCGGCGCGGGCGTGCCGGTCGTCGCCACGCGGCGGAACTCGGAGCCCGTGACGCCGGGGATGCCGTAGTGCCTGGCCAGGCGCTCGTTCACGTACGTGTAGGGCGCGTCGAGCAGGTCGATGACGCTCTTGTCCTCGCGCATCACGCTCGCGAAGAACAGCTCCGTCTCCCGGCGCATCGCCATCGAAGGCCGCTGTCGTAGTCGGGGAAGCGCTCGCGGTCGGGGTTGGCCGAGTCGAGCCCGCGGAACTGCAGCCACTGCCCGCCGAAGGCCTCCACCAGCGCCTCGGCCCTGGGGTCCGCGAGCATGCGGCGCACCTGGGCCTCGAGCACCGCGGGCTTCTGGAGCTCGCCGCGGTCCGCGACGTCGAGCAGCGCGTCGTCGGGGAGGCTCGCCCACAGGAACGAGGCGAGCCGCGCGCCGAGCTCGTGGTCGGTCAGGACGCGGGCCGGCACCGCCGCGCTCTCGTCGCCGGCGGGCGACCCCGCGGGCCGGCCGCGCTCGATGCGGAACAGGAAGTCGGGCGAGACCAGCACGGCCTGGAGCGCCAGGCGCAAGCCGTCCTTGAAGGGCTCGCCGCGCCCCTCGGCGGCGGTCACCAGAGCGACGAGCGGGTCGAGGTCCAAAGGCGTCACCGGGCGGCGGTAGGCCCGCCGCACGAGCGGCTTCAGGATCTTCGTCGCGCAGCCGGCTCCGTGCGCCCGCGCGAGGCTGCCGCAGGCCGAGAGCGCGCGCACGCTCGCCGGGCTCGGACCCAGCACGGGGTCGTACGGTCCCAGCACGTCGATGCGCGTCACGCGCGCGTCGTTGGCCGGCGCCCGCTCCTTCAGCCGCTTCTCGAAGAACTCGCGCCGCTTCGCGTTCTCCTCGGGCGTCAGCTCCGGGCGAGCTTGAACTCGCGCGGCGGCGGGACCGGCCGCTTCGAAGGATTGGGGCCGCCGTAGGACGGCGGCAGGCCTTCGTAGAGGTTCACGATCGTGCCCGAGAGCCGGTGCTCCCCCGCCGTCACGCGCAGGCGGAACTCGCGCGTCTTGCCCGAGAAGTCCTGGCGGTCGATCGAGAACGAGCCGAGACCCTCGGGATCCATGCGCTCGACGCCGACCGGCTGGTCGTCGAGGAACAGCCCGACCTCGAGCGGCTCGGAGGCCGCGGGCCGCTCGCCGCCGAGGATCAGGCGCAGGACGTATTCGCGGTGACCGGGAAGCGGTGCTTGCCGTGCACCGCGTTGCGGAGCGTGAGGCCGCTCTTGTCGTACTCCTGGAGCACCTCCGGCGTCGGCTCGACGCGCGCCCGCGTGGACGACACGCGCACGAGGCCCGGCGCCTTCGCCTCGGGGCCGGAGATCGCCGCGCGCGCGATGCGGTCGGCAGCGATCAGGTACTTCTCGAAGAGCGCCGGCGAGAGCGAGAGCACGTCGCCGTTGTTGTCGAAGCCGTAGCCGGTGTCGTCCTGCGGAAAGTCCTCGGCCAGGTGCAGGTCGACGCCCGAGCAGGTCGCGCACGGAGTTGTCGTACTCGGTGCGGTTGAGCCGGCGCGCGGTGACGCGGCCGGGGTCGGGCGGCGCGGCGGCCTCGGCGCGCTCGAAGGCGGCCTCGATCCAGTCGGTGACGAGGCCGACCTCGTCGTCCGAGAGCGGCGGGAACGGCGGCGCGGGCATGACGCGCGTGCGGACCTTCTGGACGACCTTCGACCAGGTGTGGTCGTCCTTCAGCACGTCCGCCTCGGTCTCGTACGCCTGGAGGTTCAGGTCGGCGTTCTTGAGCGCCGAGTTGTGGCAGGCGTAGCAGCTGCGCTCGAGGACGGGCTTCACGTCCGCTTCGAAGCTGCGGGTGGCGGGCGCGGCCGGCAGGTCGCTCGCCGAGGCGAGCGGGCAGGCCGCGAGCGCCGTCGCGATCGCGATCCGAGCCGAGACCCCCAGACGCAACGCTCCCCCTCCCGCCCCGCCGTCCGACGAGGCCTCCCCGAAGTATATCGAGGCTGGAGCCGGGGCGCCGCAGGCTCGATCGGGGCCGCCCTGGCCCTGGCCTTCCTCCTCTTATAGGGCTTCCGCCCCGCGGATCGCCGCGCGCGGGGGCAGCGGCCGCCACAGGAAGCGCCGGCCGAGCGCGCTCCGCTCGACGCGGCTCCTGAAGTACGCCTCGTGATCCCACTCCACCTCGGCCATCGTCAGCAGGCAATCCACGAAGTCTTCATTGCCTGAGAGCCGCGCGTGCCGCGCGGCGGTCTCGTACTCGCCCACGTTGCGCCGCTCGAGGCGCCCCGCGCCGTACATCGGCAGCAGCCATCCGGCGACGTGGCAGAGCAGGCCCAGCGTGCGCCCGATCACGAGCGCGCGCAGCTCGCGCGCGCGGCTCGGCCCGGAGCCGAGCTTCTGCAGCATCTCGCCCACGAGCCGCCGGTGGTGCCACTCCTCGTCTTCGATCTGCCGGATGCGCGCGCGCTCGTCCGCATCGGAGACGGAGCGCCAGTGGCCGCGGTAGGCGTAGCCGGCCGCGCGCTCGCCCGAGTAGGCGAGCTGCAGCACGGCGATCAGGCTTTCGCGAGAGTCCGGCATCCGCGGGCTTCCTGCGCGGCGATTCTAGCAACAGGCAGCGAGCGGCGGCCGCCGCGACGCGCTAGACTTTCGGGGTCGGATGCCATCCATGCGCGACCACGGCCGCATGCTGTCGACCTTCATCCGGCAGCCTTTCCGGACCGGCACGGTCGTGCCGAGCTCCCTGGGCCTCGCCGAGCTGATGGTCGAGGACATGGGGCTGGCCTCGGCGGAGACCGTGGTCGAGCTCGGCCCCGGGACGGGCGTCTTCACGCGCGTGATCGCCGAGCGCGTCCGGCCGGACGCGCTGGTGCTCGCCTTCGAGATCGACGAGACCCTCGCGCGCGAGCTGCAGCAGCTGATGCCGCGCGTCCGCGTCGTCCACGACTCCGCCGAAAACCTGGGCGGCCAGCTGCGGGCGTGCGGCCGCGAGGCGGCCGACGCGATCCTCTCGGGGCTGCCGTGGGCGAACTTCTCCCGCGACCTCCAGCAGCGCCTGCTGCGCGCGGTCGTCGAGGGCCTGAGGCCCGGCGGCCGCTTCGCGACCTTCGCCTACATCCCCGCGGCCCACTTCCCGCCGGGACGTCGCTTCCGCGCGCTGCTCGAGGCGAGCTTCCCACGCGTCGAGACGACACGCGTCGTCTACCAGAACTTCCCGCCCGCCTTCGTCTACAGGTGCGTCAAGTAGCCTAGGACGGCCGGCGAACCGCCTCGATATGGAGAGTCGCCCGGCACCCGCCCTCCGGCCGGTTCGCGAGGCTGAGCGTGCCGCCGTGGGCTTCGGCGATCTGCCGGCACAGCACGAGGCCGATGCCGGAGCCGCCCGGCTTGGTGGTGAAGAACGGCACGAACAGGTTCGCCGAGGGCGGCAGCCCCGGGCCGTCGTCCTCCACGTGGATCTCGACGGCGGGCGTCGGCTTGTCCGCGAGCGACCAGGACATCCGCACGCCGCCGGGCCCGCCCAGGACCGCGTCGACGGCGTTCTTCACGAGGTTGATCAGGAGCTGCTCGAGCTGGTCGGGGTCGGCCTGGATCGTGACGGAGGGGCCGGCGCTCACCTTCACCGGCACGCGCGTCTCGAGCCCGGCCACGCGGCGCACGAGCGGGGCGATCGCCACCGCGCGCTTGGCGGGCGCCGGCAGGCGCGCCAGCTGCGCGTACGCGTCCATGAAGCGCGCGCAGCGACTCGGCGCGCGCCGCGATCACGCCGAGACCGCGCCGCATGTCGCCCTGCCAGTCCTCCGGCCGCGGCTCGCGCGCGAGCAGCATCTCCAGGCTGCCGGCGATCGACCGGATCGGCGCGAGCGAGTTGTTGAGCTCGTGGCCGAGCACGCGGATCAGGCGCTGCCAGGCCTGGCGCTCCTCCTCGCGCAGCGCCCGGCTCAGGTCGGCGAGCACCAGCAGCTGGATCGGCAGGCCGCCCTGGCGGAAGCTGCCGCGGCGCACGTCGAAGCGGCCGGTCGCGCCCGGGAACGAGGCGTCCACGATGCGCGTCGCCTCGCCCGCCAAGAGCGCCGCGAGCCCGACCGCTCGGCGTCCTTGCCGATCAGGCGCTCGGAGGGAGCGCCCAGCAGCCGCTCGCCGGCGCGGTTCACCAGCCGCAGCGTGAGCGCTCCGTCGAAGGCGAAGACGGCGACGTCGATCTCCTCCATCACCTTGCGCAGCAGCGCGCTCGCCTCGAGCGCGCCCAGCCGCTGCTCGCGCAGCGTCTGCGCGAGCGCGTTCACCTCGACGAGCGCCTGCCCGAGCGGGTCGTCGCGCCGGCCGACGCGCGCGCGGAACGAGAAGTCCCCCTCGCGCAGCGCGCCCGAGCAGGTTCGACAGCGTCTGCAGCGGCCGGCCCACGCGCCTCGCGCGCGGCCGAGGCGAACACGAGCGTCGTGAGCACCACGATCCCGCCGAGCGTCCACTTCGTGCGCGGCTCCAGGCCGCTCTGGGCGAGCAGCACGAGCCCGAGCACGAGGCCCGGCAGAGCACCCGCGAGCGTCAGCAGCTGGACGCGGAGGTCGTGGGGCAGCCGCCGCCGTCGCCGCGGAGGATTCAAGCGCGCCCGCTAGAGCCCGTACCGTTGCAGGCGGCGGTAGAGCGCGCTGCGCGACAGGCCGAGCGCGTCGGCCGCGCGGCTGACGTTGCCGCCGTGCCGCTGCAGCGCCTTCTTGATCAGGAACGCCTCGACCTCCTCGAGGCTCATGTCGTCGAGCTGCGCGCGGGGCGTCGCCGCCCGCGGGCTTCAGGCCCAGGTCGGCCTCGCGGATCTCGTCGCCGCGCGCCATCAGCACCGCGCGCTCGACCGCGTGGTCGAGCTCGCGCACGTTGCCCGGCCAGCCGTGGGCCGCGAGCGCGCCGAGCGCGTCGGGTGGAAGCGGGCGACGGGCTTGCGGTAGCGCTGCGCGTGCAGGCGCAGGAAGTGGGCGGCGAGCAGCGGGATGTCCTCGCGCCGCTCGCGCAGCGGCGGCACGTGGATCTCGATCGTGTTGAGCCGGAACAGCAGGTCCTGGCGGAAGCGGCCGTCCGCCACCTCCTGCCGGAGGTCGGCGTTGGTGGCCGAGAGGATGCGCACGTCGGCGCGCCGCGTGCGCGACGAGCCGACGCGCTCGAACTCGCCGGTCTCGAGCACGCGCAGCAGCTTCGGCTGCAGGTTGAGCGGCACGTTCGCGATCTCGTCGAGGAAGAGCGCGCCGCCGTCGGCCAGCTCGAAGCGGCCGACGCGGTCGGCCTTGGCGTCGGTGAAGGCGCCCTTGACGTGGCCGAACAGCTCGCTCTCGAAGACGCCCTCGGAGAGCCCGCCGGCGTTCACGGTGACGAGCGGCTTCGCCGCGCGCGACGAGACCGCGTGCAGCGCCGGCCGCGACCGTTCCCTTGCCGGTGCCGTTCTCGCCGGTGAGCAGCACGTTCGCGTCCGACGGGCCGACGCGCTCGATCATCTCGAGCACCGGCTTCATCGCCTCGGACTCCGCGATCAGCTGCGGGCGGCCGGAGTCGCGCAGCGCCAGGTTCTCGGCCTCGAGCCGCTGCCCGCGGCGCAGCGCACGCGACAGCTCGACCTGCGTGCGCAGCGTCGCCACCAGCCGCGCGTTCTCCCAGGGCTTCTGCACGAAGTCGCGCGCGCCGCGGCGCATCGCCTCGACCGCGACGTCGACGCTGCCCCAGGCGGTCATCACCACCACCGGCAGCGTCGGGTCGAGCGCCTGCAGCCGGCTCAGCAGGTCCAGGCCCTCGCGGCCCGAGGTGGTGTCGCGCGTGTAGTTGAGGTCGATCAGCACCACGTCGAGCTCGCGCGACTCGGCCGCGGCGAGCACCGCCCGGCGGCGAGTCGGCGGTCGTCGAGCTCGAAGCCCTCCGGCTTCAGCAGCAGGCGCAGCGCCTCGAGCACGTCGGGCTGGTCGTCGGCGGCGAGCACGCGCGGCGTGAATCGGCTCATCGAATGGTCCGATTCTATCCCGTCGAATGTCGATCCCCGTCGCCACGGCCCGCTCCGAGAGTCCCCTCAGTCCGCGCGCAGAGCCACCACCGGGTCGATGCGCGTCGCGCGGCGCGCCGGCAGATAGCCGGCGAGCATGGTCGTCGTCAGCAGCAGCGCTCCCACGACCGCGAGCGTCGCGGGGTCGTTCGGGCTCACCGAGAAGAGGAGCGTCGTGAGCGTGCGCGACAGCAGGAGCGCGCCGCCCAGCCCGAGCACGAGCCCGACCGAGCCCAGCACCAGCGCTTCGCGCAGCACCATGCGCCGCAGCTCCTGCTGGCGCGCGCCGAGCGCCAGGCGCACGGCCAGCTCGCGGGTGCGCTGCGCGACCGCGTAGGACATCACGCCGAAGAGGCCGAGCGCCGCGAGGAAGAGCGCCGTGGCCGCGAAGGCGCCGAGCAGCAACGTGTAGAAGCGCGGCTCCGAAATCGAGCGCGCGACGACTTCCTCGAGCGTCGCGACGCGCGCGACCGGCAGCTGGGCGTCGAGCTCGTGGAGCGCGCGCTCGGCGGCGATCGCGATCGAGCGCGGGGGGACGTCGGTGCGCAGCACCATCGCCATCGTCTGCACGGGGAACTGCGCGTACGGCACGTAGATCTCGGGCGCGCTCTCCTTGGCGAGGCCCTGGCGCTTCACGTCCCGCGCGACGCCGACGACCTGGCCGCCGGCCTTGGGCTTGCCCGGACCGCGGCCGAGCCCGAGGTTGATCCGCTTGCCGATCGGGTCCTCGCCCGGGAAGTGGCGGCGCACCGCGGCCTCGCTCAGCACGACGACCTGCGGTGCTCTGGCAGCGTCCCCCGGCTCGAGCGCCCGGCCCTTCACGATCTCGATCCCCATGGCGCGGAAGTAGCCGGGGGTCGCGATCGCGACGGCGAGCGACGGCTGCAGGGCCGGCGGCGGCTCGGGCCGGCCCTCGATCGTGAACGAGATGATGAACGGACCGCTCGCGAGCGGCAGCCCCGAGACGCCGCCCACCGAGCGCACGCCGGGGAGCGCGGCCAGACGTGCCGCGAGCGCGTCGTGGAAGGCGACACGGCGCGCGTCGTCGCCGTACGCCGATTCCGGCAGCGTGAAGCGGAAGCTGAGCGCGCTCCTCGCGTCGAAGCCGGGATCCACCTTGCGCAGCAGCGTGAAGCTTCGGATCAGCAGCCCCGAGCCGGCGAGCAGCACCATCGCGAGCGCGATCTGGCCGACCACGAGCGCGCCGCGCAGGCCCGTGCGCGGGCCGCCCAGGATGCCGCGGCTGCCCTGGCGCAGCGCCTGGGCGGTGGCGCGCCGGCTCATCTGGAGCGCCGGCAGCACCCCGAACACGAGGCTCGTCGCGAGCGACAGCGCCGCCGCGAAAGCGAGCACGCCGCGGTCGATCCGCACCTCGGCGAGGCGCGGGACTCCCTGCGGCTGCAGGCCCAGCAGCGCGTCGACCAGCGCGGAGGCGAGCAGGGCGCCCAGGGCGCCGCCGACGATCGCCAGCAGCAGGCTCTCCGTCAGCAGCTGGCGCACGATGCGGCCGCGCCCGGCTCCGAGCGCCGCGCGCAGCGCGAGCTCGCTCTCGCGCCCGCTGATCCGCGCGAGCAGCAGGTTCGCGACGTTGACGCACGCCACCAGCAGCACCAGGCCCACGGCGCCCAGCAGCACGAAGAGCGCCTTGCGCGTGTCGCCGACCAGCGACTCGCGCAGCCCCCGCACGGTGCCGCCGACGCCTTCGTTCGCGTCCTTGTAGTCCTTCGCGAGGCGCGCCGCGATCGTGGACACGTCCTCGCGGGCGCCCGCGACCGAGACGCCCGGCGCGAGCCGTCCGATCACCGTCAGGTACCAGGCGCCGCGGCTGTCCGTGCGGAACTGCTTGTCGTACAGGAGCGGCTCCCAGATCTCGGCGCCCTCCGGAAAACCGAAGCCGGGCGGTGCGACGCCCACCACCGTGCGCGGCTCGCGGTCGATCTGGACCTTCTGGCCCACGATGCCGGGGTCGCCGCCGAAGCGCTCCTGCCAGAGCTTGTGGCCGAGCACCACCACGTCCGTGCGCCCCGGCTCGTTCTCGCCTGCGACGAAGCCGCGGCCGAGGACCGGCCGCACCCGCAGCACGTCGAAGAAGCTGGCGCTCACCGCGGCCCCCTCCAGCCGCGCCGCGTCGCCGTGCCCCGTGAGCGTGACGCCGTTCGTGTCGATCGCGGCGAGCCGCTCGAACGACTTCGCCTGCGCCTCGACGTCGAGGAAGTTCTGCGGCGAGTAGACCGCGGCCTTCTCCTTCCAGGTCTGCGCCACGTCGACGAGCCGCTCGGGCTCGGGGAACGGCAGCGGCCGCAGCAGCACCGCGTTGACTACGCTGAAGATCGCGCTCGTGGCCCCGACCCCCAGCGCGAGCGTGAGCGCCGCCACGAGCGTGAAGCCCGGCGACTGCACGAGCCGCCTGACGGCGTACGCGACGTCCTGGCGGATCGAGTCGAGCATGCTTGCCTCTTACTCGTTGACGACCCAGCCGTCGCGCATCTTGATCACGCGGCGGCCGTAGCCGGCGTTCGTCTCGGAGTGCGTGACCTGGATGATCGTGGTGCCCTCGGCGTTCAGCTTCTGGAACAGCTGCATGATCTCGGCGCCCTGCTCCGAGTGGAGGTTGCCGGTCGGCTCGTCGGCGAGGATCAGCTTGGGGTTCGCGACGATCGCGCGCGCGACGGCCACCAGCTGCTGCTGGCCGCCCGAGAGCTGGCGCGGGTAGAGGTCCTTCTTGCCCACGATCTGGAAGCGGTCGAGCGTGTCGGCCACGATCGCCTCGCGCTCGGACTTCTTCAGGTTGCGGTAGCTGAGCGGCAGCTCCAGGTTCTCGGCCACCGTCAGCTCGTCCAGCAGGTGGTAGCTCTGGAACACGAACCCGATCGCCCGCTTCTGGAGCTCGTGGCGCTGCTTGCGCCCGAGCTTGTGCACGGGCTCGCCGAGCAGGTGGTACTCGCCGGTGAACTCGCTGTCGTGCATGCCCAGGATGTGCAGCAGCGTCGACTTGCCCGCGCCCGAGGGCCCCATCACCGAGACGAACTCGCCCTCCTCGATCACGACGTCGACCCGGCGCAGCACGTACACCTGGCCGCCGCCCTGGGGATAGCTCTTCTCGACGCCGCGCAGCTCGATCATTCGCTCTTGCATGCCCTCATTGTTCACCAGGCCGGCGCCGGGGTTCTTCCCGGGGACGGCCGCTCCGACGAGGTCGCGCAGTAGGCCCACGACCGGATGGACATCACGACTCGTGCCAGTGGCCGGGACGAGCCAAGTCCCTGCCGCTCCGTGCCTTTCGGCTCCACCGCAGCGGCCCTGGTGTTCGGCTGTGGGATGAGAGGTTCCCAGAGCTGAAACAACGGAGACCCGAACCAAACGAACGGACGGAGAAACAGCCCAACGAAATGCGTGGGGGTGCTCTTCCGCCGCCCCTCCACACCCCCAGGCGGGGCGGAATTCGCCGTCGCAATTCCGGTGGCAGGTGGGGCACGGGCGGACTATTCTGCAGGCATGAGCACTGCAGCGGCCCCGCGGCCGGCCGAGATGGAGCGGGCGTTCTACGGGCAGGATGCCTCGTACGACGGCGTCTTCGTGACCGGCGTCCGAACGACGGGCATCTTCTGCCGGCCGTCGTGCTCCGCCCGGAGGCCTCTGCGCCGCAACGTCGAGTTCTTCGGGTCGATCAAGGACGCGCTCTTCGCGGGCTACAGGCCGTGCCTGCGCTGCCGGCCGCTCGAGGCCGACGGCAAGCCGCCCGAGTGGGTGGGGACGCTGCTGGCGGCCGTGGGCAAAGAGCCAGAGCGGCGCCTCAAGGCCAGGGAGCTGCGGGCGCTCGGTGTGAGCCCCGAGCGCGCCCGCCGCTACTTTCAGAGGACTTACGGAATGAGCTTCGATGCCTACTGTCGTGCCCAGCGCCTCGGGCGCGGGCTCAAGAGCTTGCGCGAGGGCGAGGATCTCGCCGCGGCCGCGCTCGACGCGGGCTACGACTCGGAGAGCGGCTTCCGCGAGGCCTTCGGCAAGCACTTCGGGAAGCCTCCCGCCCAGGCGCGCGGCTCCGAGGTCGCGACGGCCGCGTGGCTCCGGACGCCGCTCGGCCCGATGATCGCCGCCGCGACGAGCCGCGGCGTCTGCCTGCTGGAGTTCACGGACCGCCGCATGCTCGAGACGCAGCTCGACACGCTCGGGCGCCGGCTGAAGCTGCCGCTCGTGCCCGGCGAGCACCCGCTGCTCGACCAGCTGAAGCGGGAGCTCGCGGAATACTTCGCCGGCGAGCGGCGCGCATTCGACGTCCCGCTCCACGTGAGCGGCTCGCCCTTCCAGGAGCGCGTCTGGCAGGAGCTGCTGAGGATCCCGTACGCCGAGACGCGCTCGTACCAGGACGTCGCGAAGAAGACCGGCTCGCCCGACGCCGTGCGCGCGGTCGGCACCGCCAACGGCATGAACCGCATCGCGATCGTGATCCCCTGCCACCGCGTGGTGAACAAGGGCGGCAAGCTCGGAGGCTACGGCGGCGGCCTCTGGCGCAAGCAGCGCCTGCTCGGCCTCGAGCAGGGTCAGCGCATCGAGGGTCTGCTGAGCGAGAGCGCCTGAAGCCGCTGCGCCGTCACTCGTAGCGGAGCGCGACCTTCGGGTCCACGCGCGAGGCGCGTCGGGCCGGCAGGTAGCAGGCGAGGAAGCCCACGCCCAGCACCAGCACGGCGACGGCCGACAGCGTCGCCGGATCGTAGGGCGTGACACCGAAGAGCTGGTTCGCCAAGACGCGCGTCGCCGCCAGGCTCGCGCCGACTCCCACCACGACGCCCGACCCCACGAGCCGGAGCGCGGTCCGCAGCACGAGCCGCAGCACGTCGGCCTGGCCCGCGCCGAGCGCCATGCGGATGCCGATGTCGTGCGTCTGCCGCGAGACCGCGTAGGCGGTGACGCTGAAGACACCGAGCGCCACCAGCACCAGGCCCGTGAGCGCGAAGACGCCGAGGATCACGAGCACGAGCCGCGGTGTCGCGAAGGACCACTGCGCGAGCAGGTCGGGCAGGCTCGCGACGAGGGTGACGGCGACGTTCCTGTCCACCGACCAGATCGCCCGGCGCACGTCGTTCGCCATCGCGAGCGGCGGCCCCGAGGTGCGCACCAGGATCCCGCGCTCGAAGGCCGCCGTGATGGAGTGCGGAACGAAGGCCTCCGGCATGACCGCGTCCTGCGGGCCCTGGTTGCGCGCGTCGGCCACGACGCCGACGATCTCGAAGACGGGGTTCGCGACGGGCGTGTCCGGCGCCGTCCGCAGATGCTTGAGCTCGATCGTGCGCCCGATCGGGTCGTCGGTCCCGAAGAAGCGGCGGCCGAGCGTCTCGTTCACCACCGCGACCTGTCGCGCGCCGGCGATGTCCACGGCGGACAGCACGCGGCCGCGCCGGAGCCGCATCCCCAGCGTCTCGAAGTAGCCCTCCGTGCAGAGCTGGTAGATCGCCTCCCAGCGCTCGCTGGTGGCGCGGCCCGGAGCGTCCACCTCCGAGCGGATGCCGCCGAAGGGAGGCACCGAGCTCGCCACGGTCGCCGCCTCGACGCCGGGCAGCGCGCGGACGCGGCTCAGGACCTGGTCGAAGTATTGCTGCTTGGCGGCGGGTGCCGCGTAGGCGCCGCGCGGCAGCGGCGTGCGCACGTGCAGCACGCGCTCCGGACTGAAGCCCATGTCCGCGGTCTGCAGCTTGACGAAGCTGCGCATCAGCAGACCGGCGCCGGCGAGCAGCACCAGCGAGAGCGCGACCTCGGCGGTCACGAGCGCCCCGTTCAGCCGGCGCCCGCGGTACCCGCCGCCGCCACCCTTGCCCGAGTCCTTGAGCGGGTCGACGAGGTCGTGGCGCGCGGTGCGCAGCGCCGGCACCAGGCCGCAGACGACGGACGTCACCAGCGCGACGAGCAGGCTGAAGGCCAGCACCTTCGTGTTCAGGCTGATCACGGCCTCGCGCGGGAACAGGCCCTCGGGGATCGCGCGCACGAGCGCGGGCAGCCCGAGGTACGAGAAGCCGCAGCCCACGGCCGCGCCCAGGACCGCGAGCAGCAGGCTCTCGACCAGGAGCTGCCGCACGAGCCGCGCGCGGGTCGCCCCGAGCGAGGCGCGCACCGCCATCTCGCGCTCGCGCGCCGTGGCGCGGCTCAGCAGCATGTTGGCGACGTTGCTGCACGCGATCAGCAGCAGCAGGCCCACCGCCGCCGCGAGCGTGTAGAGTGTCGTCTTGAACTGCCCGATGATCGCGGCGGCCCAGGTCGCGACCTCGGCCCGGAACTTCTCGGGGTACTCCTCGGGATAGAGCTTCGCCACGCGCTGCGCCACGACGTTGGCTTCGGCCTCCGCCGCTTCCCGGGTCACCCCGGGCTTGAGGCGCGCCTGGAGCCGGAAGTAGCGCATCCGCTGCGTCGGGTCGGAGCGGTCGAGCCGCGCCGGCTTGTAGACCTCGGCCGCCATCTTGAAGAAGCGCGGCGGCATCACGCCGACGAGCGTCGTCGGCACGCCGTTCAGGACGAAGCTCTTGCCGAGGACTCCTGGATCCGCGCCGAAGCGGTTCGCCCACGCGCGGTGGCTCAGCACGAACACCGGCGCCGCGCCGGGAACGCTGTCCTCGGGCGTCAGCGTGCGGCCGAGCGCCGCGGGAATCCCCAGGAACGAGAAGTTGTTTCCCGTCATCAGCGCGCCCATGAGCTGCTCGGTGCCCTCGCCGGTCGAGTACAGCACGTCCTCGAACCCGCCCCCGATCACCTCCTCGAAGGAGCGCATCTGCTGCTGGTACTCGAGGAACTCGCCGACCCTGAAGAAGACGCGGTCGCCGTTGCGGGGGCGGCTCGTGTCCCAGATGACCAGGCTGACGTTCCTGTCCGTGTGCGCGTACGGGTAGGGGTCCAGCAGCACGTTCTGGATCACGCTGAAGATCGTGGTGGCGGCCCCGATCCCGAGGCCGAGCGTCACGATCGCCAGCAGCGTGAACGCGCGATGCTTGAGGAGCGAGCGAACGGCGTAACGCAGGTCCCGTCCGACCGCGCTCATGCTTCAGCTCATTGGCTGCGGAGCGCGATCGCGGGGTCGGTTCGCGCCGCGCGCAGCGCCGGCACGAGTCCCGACACCAGCGCGACCGCCGCGAGCGCCACGGCGACCAGCAGGTAGCTTCCGGGATCGAGCGGCCGCACACCCGACAGCAGCGCCACCAGGAAGCGCGACAGCAAGGCGGCCGCGACGAGGCCGATCGCCAGGCCGCAGCCGACGGCGACGAGCCCCTCCCCCAGCACCAGGCGGCCGACGCTCGCGGCCTGCGCGCCGAGCGCCAGCCGCACGCCGATCTCCTGCCGACGCTCGGCGACGCCCATCGCGAGGACGCCGTAGACGCCCACCGCGCAGAGCAGCACGGCGAGCACGGCGAACAGGCCGAGCACGAGCGAGGCGAGCCGTGGCGCCACGATCGAAGACGCGACGACGGCGTCGAGCGTCCGCACGCGCGACACCGGCACCGCGGGGTCGAGCCGGCGCACGACATCGCGGACCGGCTCCCGCGAGCGCGAGCGGGTCGCCATCGGTCTTCACGACGAGCGCCATGTCACGCGTCGGGCCGCCGCGCGAGCGGTGGAACTGCGCGTGGGGACGGTAGAACTTCGGCTTCACGATCCCGGTGATGCCGTTGTGCCGCACGTCGCCCACCACGCCGACGACCGTGACCGACGGCCGTGAAGGCGGCCCGATCCGGAAGCGCTGACCGACGGGGTCCTGGCCGGACCAGTACTTGCGCGCCATCGCTTCGTTGACCACGGCGACGTCCGCCGCGTACTCGTCGTCCCCGCGCGCGAGGAAGCGCCCGCTCACGAGGCGCTCGCCGAGCGTCTCCGAGGCGCCGTCCGAGGCGACCTGCCAGTCGGCGGAGGTGCCGAGGCCCTGCGCGTCGTAGCCCTCGACGCTGATGCCCCAGTCCCCGATCGACTCCCCGAGCGGCAGCGAGCGCAGCAGGCCCGCGCTCGTCACGCCCGGCAGGGCGCGCGTCTCGTCCAGCAGCGACCGGTAGAAGCGGATCACGTCGGGCGCCTCGGGGTAGGCACCCCGCGGCAGCGACAGCCGCTGGGTCAGGACGCCCTTCGGCTGGAAGCCGACGTCGATGCGCGTGAGCGAGCCGAGCGTCTTCGCCATCAGGACGGCGCCCACCGCGAGCAGCGCGGCGAACGCCGCTTGCGCGACGACGACTCCCAGCCGCCAGCGCCGGTGGGACGCGCCGCCCGCCGTGCGCGGCCCGCCCTCGCGCAGCGCCCCCGTGACGTCGAGCTGCGAGCTCTGGAGCGCCGGCACGAGCGCGAACAGCAGCGTGGTGGCTGCGGCCAGCACGAGCGCGAAGACGACGGCCCGAGGGTCCACAGTGGCGAGCGCCGCCCGCGGGACGTTCGCCGTCACCGTGGCGCCCATCACCCTGAGCGTCGCGGCTGCGAGCGGCAGACCGATCGCCGCCGCCAGCGCCGCGAGCGCCAGCCCCTCGACGAGCTGCTGCGCCACGAGCCGGCCGCGGCTGCCGCCGACCGCCGCGCGCAGGCCCAGCTCGCGCTGGCGGGCCGCCCCGCGCGCGAGCAGCAGGCTCGCGACGTTGGCGCAGGCGATCAGCAGCAGCAGGATCGCCGCCGCCGCGGTCACGCGCGACCGCCGGCCGGTGCGCTCCCAGGATCTCGTCGGGCAGCGACACCGCGAAGGCGCTGTGCTGGATGCGCGCGTCGTACTTGCCCTCGGCGGTGAGCTGCTGCGTCGCCGCGCGCAGCTCCTCGCGTGGCGCGCGCCACGGTCGCGCCCGGCGCGAGCTCGCCCGCGCCGTAGTCGCCGTGGTTGCCGAACTGCGTGAGGTCGTCCTCGTCGGGCGCCCGCGGCACCCAGACCTGCGTGGGCTCGGCCGCGTCCTCGGTGAAGTCCGTCGGCAGCGCGAAGCCCGGCGGCATCACGCCGATCACCTCGTGCGGGACGCCGTCGAGCTCGATGCCGCGGCCGATCACGCCGGGGTCGCCGCCGTAGCGGCCCTGCCAGAGCGCGTGGCCGAGCACCGCAACGCGCGGCCCGCCGGCCCGGTCCTCCTCGCTCGTGATGCCGCGGCCGAGGAGCGGCCGCGCGCCGAGCACCGCGAAGCCGTTCGCGGAGATGAAGCCCACGTTGACGCGCGCCGCCTCGCCGTCGCCGGTGAGGTTCTGCGGGTCGATCGACCAGTTCGCGACCCGCGCGAGGCTGGGGCAGCGCTCGCCGTACGCTCGCATCTCGGCGGGATTGACCCAGGTCTTGTCGAAGCCGCGCCAGCGATTCCAGATCATCACGCGGCGGCCGGGGTCCGCGTAGGGCAGGGGCGCGAGGACGACGGCGTCAGCCAGGCTGAAGATCGCGGTGCTCGCCGCGATGCCGAGCGCGAGCGTCCCGACCGCGAGCGCCGTGAAGCCGGGCGCGCGCCACAGCAGGCGCAGCGCGTGGCGCAGCTCGTGGGTCAAGGCGGCCTGGCTCAGGCGTGCGCGTCGCGGTCCGGTGCGGCGGCCGACGCCTGCGCGGCGCCCGCCGGCATGAAGACGTCGGCCCGCAGCCCGAGCCGCTTCATCTTCTCGTGCAGCGTCGTCGGCAGGATGCCGAGCTGGCGCGCGGCGCGCCGCTGGTTGCCGCCCGACTCGGCGAGCGCGGCGCTGATGAGAGCGCGCTCGTAGGCGAGCAGCCGCGACTTGAGGTCGATCTGCTCGTCGCTGGGCGCGAGCGCGCCGAACTCTTCGTGCATCGTGAGCGTGGCCATCACGTCCTCCGGTTCCCCCGTCTACACGGCCCGCCGCTCTCGCGAGCGCGAGCCGAGAAGCTCGTCCCCGATCAGGCCTTGCCGGTCGACGTCTCGGCTGCGGCCTGCGCCGCTTCCTCCTCGTCACCACGCGCCCGTCGAACAGGTGGACGGTGCGCTCGGCGTGGCGCGCGAAGCGCGGTGTCGTGCGTGACCATGCAGATCGTCGAGCCGGCGCGGTGCAGCTCGCGCAGCAGCTCCATCACCGCCTCGCCGTTCTTCGAGTCGAGGTTCCCGGTGGGCTCGTCCGCGAGCAGGATCGAGGGCTCGCCGACGAGCGCGCGCGCCACGGCCACGCGCTGCTGCTGACCGCCCGAGAGCTGGCTCGGCAGGTGCTTGGCGCGGTGGCCCATGCCCACGCGCTCGAGCGCCTCGCTGCGTGCGCTCCTTGCGCTCGGCCGCCGGCATGCCGCGGTAGGTGAGCGGCAGCTCGACGTTCTCGTACACGGTCAGGTCGCCGATCAGGTTGAAGCTCTGGAAGATGAACCCGATCTCGCGGTTGCGGATGCGCGCGCGCTCGCGCGAGCGTCAGGTCCTGCACCGGCTTCGCCGTCCAGCATGTAGCTGCCGCTCGGTGGGCGTGTCGAGCAGGCCCGAGGATCGAGAGCAGCGTCGACTTGCCGCAGCCCGAGGGCCCGGAGATCGCGACGTACTCGCCCTGCTCGATCTCGAGGTGGATGCCGGAGAGCGCGTGCGTCTCGACCTCGTCGGTGTAGAAGACCTTGGTCAGGCCCTCGAGCTGGATCAGCGGGGCGTCGTTCAGTCGTTCATGCGTCTCCTTCGCTTCAGTTCAGTTGAGCTGGATCCGGTCGTCGCGCGTCCCATGCCGACGTGTCGGACAGGATCACCTGGTCGCCCGCTTCGAGCCCTCCTCGATCTCGATCGTGCTCACCGAGCCCGGCCGAGCTTCGACCTTCACGCGCGACGGCCTCGACGTCGTCGCGCTCTGCAGCCGGAACAGCCCGACCGTGCTCGTCGGCTGGCCCTGCGCCGGCCGGCCCGACGTAGAGCACGTCGGCGAGCCGCTCGAGCTCGATCGTGCCGTCCACGGTCAGGTCGGGGCGGGCGCCCTTGCGGCAGCTCGCCGTTGAGGGCGATGTCCACGGTGACGGTGCCGTTCTGGACCGCCGGGTCGACGCGCGACACCGCGCCCGTCGACGAATGCCGTTGCGCGTGTCGACGGTCGCCATCTGGCCGATCTGGACGTCCTTGGCCTGCGTCTCCGGCGACGCGGATCACCGCCTTCAGCTTCTCGGGCTGCGCCACGCGCGCCAGGTTCGTGCCCGGGCGTCACGCGCTGGCCCACCTCGACCGGCACCAGCTGCAGCACGCCGTCGATGCCGGCGCGCACGTGCAGCGCCTGCGACCTGGCTGCGGCGCAGCCGCGCCAGCCGCCCGCGCGCTGCTCGACGTCGCGCCTGCTGGACCGCGAGCTGCGCCTCGATCGCCTCGCCCGCGATGCGCGAGCCGCTGCTCGCTCCATCTTCGTCGCGGTTGCTCGAGCTCGTCGGCCGCGACCCGGCGAGAGCTTGAGCGTGAGGTCGGCGATCAGCCCCTGCTTGGCCAGCTCGGCGTCGGCGTCGGCCCGCAGCTTGCGCCTGCCTGCGTACTCGGCCTGCGACGCGCGCCGCGGCCGCCTTCTGGTCGAGCAGCTGGCTCTGGAGGCGCACCTTCAGCTCGATGAGCTGCGCCTCGGACGGCGCGCGCCTGCGACTCGGCTTCCAGGGCCTGGCAGCTCGAGCTCGGGGTTGCTGAGCTCGAGGATCACCGATGTCCGCCTTGACCACCGTGCCCGGGAGCAGCACGCGGCGCTCCACGCGGCCCTCCGTGAGCGCGGGGATCCAGCGGATGTCCTCGGGAACGAGCGTGCCGAGCCCGCGCACCTCGCGCAGCATCTCGCCGCGCTTGACGGTGTCGATCACCACGGTCGCGCGCTCGACCGTCGGCGCCGCGGGCTTGAGCCGCGACACGCCCAGCGTCAGCAGCACCACCGCCGCCACGCCGACGCCGATCCACGTCAGCTGGCGCTTCTTTTTCTTCTCGAGCAGGTCCGGCCGTGCAATGTCCACGTCAGGCTACAGAGTCAAGGCCCGTGCCATCGGAGTGGCGCGGGCGATTACACGCCCTGTCAACGACTTGGAGCCCCCGGCCGCAGGCTGCCCCCGGGTCTTCGTGTTCGGTTCCGGCACGCCTCCGTCCCGCAACCGAACCCTTGTCCATCACGCTGGAGACGAGTCCGTTCTGGGTCCGGGGGCGGCAGTCGGGCACACGAGTTCTCCGCGGTCCATGAGACGCCTCGGGAGTCCGAAAGGTTGGGTATGCTGGCGGCTCCCATGCAGATCGAGGGCCCCGTCGTCGTGAGCCGCAAGGGCCAGGCTCGCGTGGAGCGCGGGCATCCCTGGGTGTTCCGCAGCGACGTGGTGAAGGACGGCGGCGCCACGGCCGGGGCGATCGTCCGCGTGGCGGGGGTGCGCGGCGAGCCGCTCGGCTTCGCGCTCTGGTCGATGCGCTCCGAGATCCGGCTCCGCATGCTCGAGCGCGGCGAGACGCTCGCGCCGAGCTTCCTGCGCGACCGGATCGAGCGCGCGCTGCGCTGGCGCGGGACGGTGGCCGCGGGGGCCGAGGCCTATCGCGTCGTCCACGGCGAGGGCGACGGGCTGCCCTCGCTCGTCGTCGACCGCTACGGCGACTACCTCGTCCGTCCAGACGCTCTCGCAGGGCGACCGAGCGGGCCAAGCCCGAGATCGTGGAGGCACTCGTCGAGCTGCTGAAGCCGCGCGGCATCGTCGAGCGCAACGACCCGAAGGTGCGGACGCTCGAGGGCCTCGAGCAGACGGTCGCCGTGCTCCACGGCGAGGTGCCGGAGCGGGTCGAGATCAGCGAGGGCGACGTGCGGCTGGCGGTGGACCTGCGCGAGGGGCAGAAGACCGGCCTCTTCCTCGACCAGCGCGAGAACCACCTGGCGGCGCGCCGCTACGCGAAGGGACGGGTGCTCGACGCCTTCTGCTACGACGGCGGCTTCGCGCTGCAGGTCGCGCGCGACGCGGAGTCGGTGATCGCGGTCGACCTCTCGGGCGAGGCCCTCGCGCGCGTGAAGGCGAACGCCGCGCGCAACGGCCTCGGCGAACGTCGAGACGCGCGACGCCAACGTCTTCGACCTGCTGCACGAGCTGACAAGCGCGACGAGCGCTTCGACACCGTGATCCTCGACCCGCCCGCCTTCGCCAAGAGCCGCGCGCGATCGCCAAGGCGACGCGCGGCTACAAGGAGATCAACCTGCGCGCGCTGCAGATGCTGAAGCCGGGCGGCTGCCTCGTCACCTGCTCGTGCTCGTACCACATCCACGAGGCCGACTTCGAGGCGATCCTGGCCGACGCGGCGACGACGCCGGCGCCACCGTCACGTCGTCGAGAAGCGCCGCCAGGCCCGCGACCACCCGGTCGTGCTGGGCGTGCCGGAGACGTACTATCTGAAGTGCTTCGTGCTGCGCCGGCTGGAGTAGCCATGCCCCACGTGATCGAGCCCGCCCCACGGGCCGCGCCAAGTGCCGCGGCTGCGGCGAGAAGATCGGCGCGGGCGAGCTGCGATTCGGAGAGAGCCTGCCCAATCCCTTCGCCGAGGGCGAGTCGTTCCAGTGGTCGCACGTCGAATGCGGGGCGATGAAGCGGCCGGAGTCGTTCCTCGAGGCGCTCGCCGCCACGGAAGCAGCCGTTCCCGACAAGGAGCGGCTCGAGGGCCTCGCCCGGCAAGGCGTCGAGCACCCGCGCGTGGCGCGCGTCACCGGCGCCGAGCGCGACCCCTCCGGCCGCGCGCAGTGCCGCCACTGCAAGCAGAAGATCGAGAAGGGCGCCTGGCGCGTCGCGCTCACGTACTTCGAGGAGGGCCGCTTCTCTCCCGCCGGCTCGCTGCACGTGCCGTGCGCGGGGCCCTACTTCGAGACGACCGACATCCTGCCGCGCGTGAAGCGCTTCTCGCCCGGCCTGACCGAGGCCGACCTGCAGCAGATCGAGGCGGAGCTCCAGCCCCCTAGTGCATCAGGTACGTGAGGCCGAACACGAGCTCGCCGCGCGTGCGGTCGCCCATGTCGAACGAGCTCCAGCCCTGCTCGAGCGCGCTGATCGGATAGGTCGCGTAGAGCACGCGACCCTCGCTGAACAGCGAGAAGCTCCGCGAGAGCTGGAACCGCAGGCCCGCGCCCACGCCGAACTGGGCGCCGTCGCCCTGATAGACGACCTGGCGGCTCGCGCCGCCGGTTCCCGGCTCCGCGATCGCGGCGGACGGGGTGTGCGAGTAGAGCGCCGAGGCCGAGAGGAAGGGCGCGACCGTCGAGCCCGCGCCGAACTCGTAGCGGAGCTGGGCGCCGAGGTTGGCGTAGAAGCCGTAGCCGTCGTAGCCGAGGCCCAGCCACGGCCGCAGGCTCAGCCCGTCGGTGACGTAGTAGCCGAACCCGAAGCCGGTCGTGGGAGCGACCATCGCGTCGAGCGCGAAGGCGCCGCGGTTCGAGGGAGGGCTGCCGGGGGCCTGCGCGAATGCCGTCCCTGCCACGGCCAACGTGATCGCGAACGCGGTTGCGGCTCGGCGCACGGTGTCACCTCCGGGAATGCGTCAGCCGGAAGCCTCTCGCCGCTACCGGGTCCGCGTCAAGGAAAGAGTCGTGAACGTGGTGTAAGCCAGGTAAGCCGGGCTCAGGACCTCTTCTCCCGGCGCTTGCGGTCCTCGCCGAGCGCCTTGACCGCGGCGTGGCGGTACATGTCCGAAAGCGTCGGGTAGTTGTAGATCGTCTCGGCGATCTCGGTGGCCGTCGAGCGCTCGTGGAGGAAGGCCTCGCCGATGTGGATGAGCTCGCTCGCCGAGGTGCCCACGATGTGCGCCCCCTTGAGCTCGAGCGAGGGCCACTCGAAGAGCAGCTTCACCAGGCCGTCCGAGTCGCCCAGGATCTGGGCGCGGGGATTCTTCGAATAATCGCCACGGCCCGACACGTAGTCGACCTGCTTCTCGACGAGTGACTCCTCGGTGGCGCCGACGTAGGCCACCTCGGGAATCGAGTAGACGGCGAACGGCAGCGTGTCGGTCCTCCCCGCGGTCCGGGGATCTTGAGCGCGTGGCGCATCGCCTGGCGCCCCTGCTCCATCGAGGTGCTGGCGAGCGCGGGATAGCCGATCACGTCGCCCACCGCGTAGATGTGCGGGTGGACGGTCTGGTAGTGCTCGTTCACCTCGAGCAGGCCGTACTTGCCCGGCGTGATCCCGAGCGTCCCGAGGCCGATGTCGTTGGTGTTGCCGTCGCGGCCGACGCAGTAGAGGATCGACGTCGGACTCGAGCCTGCGGCCGGCCTTCGTCTCGCACGCGACGCGCGGCGGCGTCCCCGGCAGCCGCGTGATCCGCGCGTAGCGGTCGTCGTGGAGCAGGCTCACGCCGAGCTCGCCCAGCTCGCGCACCAGCGTCGCCACGATCTCGCGGTCGAAGTACGGCAGCAGGCGGTCGCGCGTATCGACGAGCGTGACCGCGATCCCGAGCGCCGCGAAGATGCTCGCGTACTCGATCCCGACGACTCCGGCGCCGAGCACGGTCATCGTCTTCGGGATCCGCGGCAGCTGCAGGATGGTCTCGGAGTCGAAGACCGTCTCGCCGTCGAAGGGCACGTCGTCGGGCCGGTTCGGGCGCGACCCGGTCGCGATCACGAAGTAGTCGGCGGTGAGCGTGCGCAGCTCGCTGCCGTCCGACGGCCGTACGGCGACGGCGTTCGGCCCCGCGAAGCGCGCGTGGCCCTCGATCACGTCGACCGCGTAGCGCCCGAGCGAATCCCCGATCAGCTCCAGCTCGCGCTTGACGACGACGCGCTCGCGCTGCATGAAGTCCGCGACCGTGAGCTCGGACGAGACCTCGTAGCGGATGCCGTGGAGCCGGCCGCGCGTGAGCTGGTAGAAGAAGACCGCGCTCTCGCGCAGCGACTTCGACGGGATCGTGCCCCAGTTGACGCGGTTGCCGCCCACGAGGTGATAGCGCTCGACCACGGCGACCTTGCGGCCCGCGCGGCTCGCCTGGATCGCGGCCCTCTCGCCGGCCGGACCACAGCCCAGCACCACGACGTCGTAATGCGCCACGTCACCTCCAGCGGGAGCGGCCATTCTACGCGCGAGCCTCGAGCGGTCCTTGACCGGCCCGTTACCTAAGGTAACGCCCGTTGAAGGGATTGCACCGGCGAACGCTTCCGCTGCCGGGCCGCATCTCTCAGGCTCGCATGGGGATTGGCCCCTTGGGGCCTCCCTGGCACGGCCGATGCAGAAAAACGGTGTTGGGAGGCTACGCGGGGAGGTGGCCTATGGCGCCGGGAAACGCGGTCTCGACGGGTCGACCGATCGTCTGGATCGAGGATGACGCTTCGCACATCTCGCGAGGTCAGGCCGACTCCCTGACGCGCGAGGGCCTCCACGTCAACCTCGCGGAGCCGCCGGCCTTCCACCAGGGCGACCAGGTTGCGGTACGACTGGCGTTCGAGCGCGGGGCGCCGAGCTTCGCGACGACGGCTCGCGTCACGTCGATCCGTGAGGGCGCAGTCCTCACCGAATGCAGCCTGATGTGGAGCGTCTCCGCCGCCGAGCGCAAGGCGCTCGAGGCCTGGTTGATGGGCACCGGCTCCGGCCGCTCCGCATAGCCCGCTGCTCCGCCGGCTTTGGCGGCGACGTGCGCTAGACTCCGCCCCCATGCACGGCGAAGGCTTCGTCCCGGCGGCGGGCTGGGCCCTGCCGTTCGCGGGCCTGCTGCTCGCGATCGCGATCCTGCCGCTCGCCGCTCCGCACTTCTGGGAGTCGAACCTCAGGAAGCTCATGGTCGCGGGAGCCCTCGCGCTGCCGGTGCTCGCGCTCTACGCCCAGCTTCGTCCCGAAGCGCTCGGCCACGCCGCTTCGGACTACGTCTCCTTCATCATCCTGCTCGGGCGGCCTGTTCGTGATCTCGGGCGGGATCCTGCTCGAGGGCGACCTGCAGGCGACGACGCGCACGAACGCGCTCCTGCTCGGCACCGGGGCGCTCCTCGCGTCCTTCATCGGGACCACGGGGGCCTCGATGGTGCTGATTCGGCCGCTGCTGCAGACGAACCGCGAGCGCAAGCGGGTCGCGCACACCGTCGTCTTCTTCATCTTCCTGGTCTCCAACATCGGCGGCTGCCTGACGCCGCTCGGCGACCCGCCGCTCTTCCTGGGTTACCTGGCCGGGGTGCCCTTCACCTGGACGCTGCGGCTGCTGCCCGAGTGGCTCTTCACGGTGGCGCTGGTGCTCGCCGTCTACGTCTTGTGGGACCGCCGCGAGCGTGCGCGCGAGACGCTCGCCGACCTGAAGCGCGACTTCTACGAGGTGCGGCCGCTGCGCCTCGCGGGCAAGGACAACGTGGTGCTGCTGCTGGGCGTGCTCGCGGCGGTGGCCCTGCTGCAGGCGCCGTGGCGCGAGCTCGTGATCGTGGGCCTGGCAGCGCTCTCCTACTTCCGCACGGACCGGAGCTGCACGCGGCCAACCGCTTCACGTTCCAGCCGATCCTCGAGGTGGCGGCGCTCTTCGCCGGCATCTTCGTGACGATGCTGCCGGCGCTCGACCTGCTCCGGGCACGCGGCGCCGAGCTCGGCGTGCGCGAGCCCTGGCAGTTCTTCTGGGCGAGCGGGTTGCTCTCGTCGTTCCTCGACAACGCCCCCACCTACCTGACGTTCCTGGCGCTCGCCAGGGGTCTGGGCCTGCCGCCCGAGGTGGCGGGCGTGCCCCACGAGATCCTGCGCGCGATCAGCCTGGGGTCGGTCTTCATGGGCGCGAACAGCTACATCGGCAACGGGCCCAACTTCATGGTGCGCGCGATCGCCGAGGAGCGCGGCGTGCGGATGCCGAGCTTCGGCGGCTACATGCTGTACAGCGGCGCTGTGCTGCTGCCGATCTTTGTGGTCGTGACGTTGGTGTTCTTCCGGTAAGGGCCGCCTAAAACAACCTCAGTAGTGCCGCCCAGAAACAACTCGACCCTCGCGTGGACCTTCAGGGATAGGACTTGAGGGAGCGAGGAGCTGTGAGCCTACTGCCGCTTCCTCGCTTTCTTTGGGATGGGGGGCTTCGCCCCCCAAACCCCCCGTAACGGCTCGTGAGTATATTGAGCCTATAAGACTCATATAGCTTGACAGCTATAGGCTAATTTCTTATCTTTTGGGGCAGAGGGAGTTGGGGAGAAACATGCGTCTCGATCAGTTCACGGTAAAGGCTCAGGAAGCCTTGACTTCCGCCCAGACGGGAGCGGAGAAGGCCGACCACCCGGAGGTCACGCCCGAGCACCTGCTGAAGGCCCTGCTCGAGCAGGAGGGCGGCGTCGTCCCGGCCGCGCTCGGCAAGCTCGGGGTGAACGCCGGAAGTGTCGGAGCCGAGGTCGAGAAGACATTGGCGTCGCTTCCCCGCACCCAGGGAGCGGCGACGCACGTCTCGCCGAAGCTCGATGCCGTGCTGAAGCAGGCGCTGCGCGAGGCCGAGTCGCTGAAGGACGAGTACGTCTCGACCGAGCACCTGCTGCTCGCGCTCGTCGACGGCAAGACGCCCGCCGGCGAAGCGCTCAAGCGCGCCGGCGCGACGCGCGACGGGCTGCTCGGCGTGCTGCGCGAGATCCGCGGCAACCAGCGCGCCTCCGACCCGCACGCCGAGGACCGCTACCAGTCGCTCGAGAAGTACGGCCGCGACCTCACCGAGCTCGCCCGCAAGGGCAAGCTCGACCCCGTGATCGGCCGCGACGACGAGGTGCGCCGCGTCGTGCAGGTGCTCTCGCGCCGCACCAAGAACAATCCGGTGCTGATCGGCGAGCCCGGCGTCGGCAAGACCGCGATCGTCGAGGGGCTCGCCCAGCGCATCGTGAAGGGCGACGTGCCCGAGTCGCTCAAGAACAAGCGCGTGGTGGCGCTCGACCTCGGCGCGCTCATCGCGGGCGCCAAGTACCGCGGCGAGTTCGAGGACCGCCTGAAGGCCGTGCTGAAGGAGGTCCAGGAGTCCGAGGGCGAGGTGGTGCTGTTCATCGACGAGCTGCACACGGTCGTCGGCGCCGGCTCCGCCGAGGGTGCGATGGACGCCTCGAACATGCTGAAGCCCGCGCTCGCGCGCGGCGAGCTGCGCTGCGTCGGCGCCACGACGCTCAACGAGTACCAGAAGCACATCGAGAAGGACAAAGCACTCGAGCGCCGCTTCCAGCCGGTCTACGTCGGCGAGCCGAGCGTCGAGGACACGATCGGCATCCTGCGCGGGCTCAAGGAGCGCTACGAGGTCCACCACGGCGTCGGATCCAGGACGGCGCGCTCGTCGCCGCGACGACGCTCTCGAACCGCTACATCGCCGACCGCTTCCTGCCCGACAAGGCGATCGACCTCGTGGACGAGGCCGCGTCGCGCCTGCGCATCGAGATCGACTCGCTGCCGACCGAGATCGACGAGGTCGAGCGCAAGCTGATCCAGCTCGAGATCGAGCGCCAGGCGCTCAAGAAGGAGAAGGACAAGGCCTCGAAGGAGCGCCTCGCCAAGGTCGAGCGCGAGTCCGCCGAGCTCAAGGAGCGCTCGGCCGCGATGAAGGCCCACTGGCAGCAGGAGAAGGACGCGATCCAGAAGATCCGCGAGACGAAGGAGCAGATCGAGAAGACGAAGACCGAGATCGAGCTCGCCACGCGGCGCGGCGACCTCGGCAAGGCCTCCGAGCTGCAGTACGGCGCGCTGCCGGGCTTCGAGCGCCAGCTCGTCGGCGAGAACGAGAAGCTCACGCAGCTCCAGTCGAAGCAGAAGATGCTCAAGGAGGAGGTCGACGCCGAGGACGTCGCCGAGGTGGTCGCCCGCTGGACCGGCATCCCCGTCTCGCGCCTGCTCGAGGGCGAGATGCAGAAGCTGCTGCACGTCGAGGACCGCCTGCGCGAGCGCGTGGTGGGCCAGGACGAGGCGCTGCTGCTCGTGGCGAACGCGGTGCGCCGCTCGCGCGCGGGGCTCGGCGACCCGCGCCGGCCGATCGGCTCCTTCCTGTTCATGGGCCCGACCGGCGTCGGCAAGACCGAGCTCGCGCGCGCGCTCGCCGAGTTCCTGTTCAACGACGAGCACGCGCTCGTGCGCCTCGACATGTCGGAGTACATGGAGAAGCACACGGTGGCCCGCCTGATCGGCGCGCCTCCGGGCTACGTCGGCTACGACGAGGGCGGCCAGCTCACCGAGGCCGTGCGCCGCCGGCCCTACGCCGTGATCCTGCTCGACGAGGTCGAGAAGGCGCACCCCGACGTCTGGAGCGCGCTGCTGCAGGTGCTCGACGACGGCCGGCTCACGGACGGCAAGGGCCGCACCGTGGACTTCCGCAACACCGTCGTGATCATGACGTCGAACGTCGGCTCCGAGCTGATCCAGGAGGCCTCGCGCCGTGGCGACTCGGACGAGCGGCTCAAGGACAAGCTGATGGACGTGCTGCGGCACACCTTCAAGCCCGAGTTCCTGAACCGCATCGACGAGACGGTGATCTTCCACTCGCTCGGCAAGGCCGAGATCGAGCGCATCGTCGAGATCCAGCTCAAGGACCTCAGGAAGCGCCTCGCCGAGCGGAAGCTCCAGCTCGAGGTGACGCCCGAGGCGAAGGCGCTGCTCGCCGAGCGCGGCTACGACCCGGTGTTCGGCGCCCGCCCGCTCAAGCGCACGATCCAGCGCATGATCGAGAACCCGCTCGCGGTCGAGGTGCTGGCCGGCCGCTTCGGCGACGGCGACACGGTCGTGGTCGAGCCCGACGGCGAGACGCTCCGCTTCCGCAAGGAAGTCCCGGCGACCGTCGCGAGCTGACGCCCCTCCGGCACATGCAACCGTAATTTACGCATCTGTTACTTCCCGCCGGGGCCGGCGCGGATCCATCCTTGGCATGGAGGAGCTGACCATGAAGCGATTCGCAGCCGCGTTCCCGTTGCTCGTGCTGGCCCTGGCGCTCGCGTCAGGCGCCGCGGCCCAGTCGAAGGAGCTGCCGGGCGACACCCTGACCGTGTCTGGCACGGTAGAGGCGATCGACCACGACGAGCCGGGCCCTGACCTTGAAGAACGAGGCCGGCGAGCTCGTCACGATCGACGTTTCTCCGGAGGTGAAGCGGTTTCCCGAGATCAAGGTGGGCGACAAGATCACGGCGCGCTACTACGACAACGTCACGGTTCGGCTGAAGAAGCCGGGCGAGGCCGATGTGAACACGGGGTCGGCCGCCGCGACGCCCGGCACGGGCGCCAAGCCCGGCGCGACCGTCGCCACCCAGCGCACCATGACGGCCGTCATCGACGCCATCGACCCCAGCGTCCCGTCGATCTCGTTCAAGGGACCCCAGGGATGGAAGTACAGCCGGCGGGTGCTCGACAAGAACGTGCTCACGCAGGTGAAGGTCGGCGACCGCGTGGACTTCATCTGGACGGAGGCGGTGATCGTCTCGGTGAGCCCGCCGAAGAAGTGAACCAGCGCCGCTTCCCGAAGGAAGTCCCGAGGGCCGTCGCGAGCTGATCCTCGCGGCGGCCCGTCGCGCGTTGGCCGCGGACGAAAGCGGCTGATACCGTGGGGCCCGTCGGGCGACGCAAGGGCGACGTCTCGCGCGAAAGGGGCACTGGCGATGAGCGCGCCGCACAGGACTCTCGGGCTCCTCCTGGCGCTGCCCTGGCTGGCACTGTCCCCCGCCCCGGCCGCGTCGGCGCCTGCGCTTCGTCCGAACGTCGTCTTCGTCCTGATCGACGACCTGCGCTTCGACGAGATCGACTATCCGTTCGTCGAGCTGCCGAACATCCAGCGGCTGGCGCGTGAAGGCGTGCGCTTCCGCAACGCCTTCGTGACGACGCCGCTCTGCTCGCCGAGCCGCGCGAGCTTCCTGACCGGCCAGTACGCGCACACTCACGGGATCACCGACAACACCGACCGCAGCCCGCGCAGCCACGAGCTCGTCACCTTCCCGCGCCTGCTCCACGACGCGGGGTACGAGACGGCCTTCCTCGGCAAGTGGCACATGGGCGTGGACGACAGCGCGCGGCCCGGATTCGACCACTGGATCAGCGTGAAGGGACAGGGCCGCTACCTCGACCCCGAGTTCAACGTGAACGGCGAGCGCCGGGTCGTGCCCGGGTACTTCACGGACATCCTGAACGGCTTCGCCCTGGACTTCCTGGCGCGGCCGCACGCGAAGCCGTTCCTGATGTTCGTCGCGCACAAGGCCGTGCACCCCGACCTGACGCAGAACGCGGACGGCAGCGTCTCCGACCTGAACGCGAGCAGCTTCGTGCCGGCCGAGCGGCACCGGGCGCTCTACGCGAACGCGACGGTGCCCCACCGCCCGAACCACGGGAAGCCGCCAACGGGCAAGCCCGCGCTCGAGCGCCGATTTCCCGACCGGCCGCCGCTCGGCCCGGCCACGGGGACGAGCGACGAGACGATCCGCGATCGGCTGCGCGTGCTGGCGGCGGTCGACGAGGGCCTGGGCCGGATGCTCCAGGCCCTGGAGGCGAGCGGCCAGCTCGCGAACACGCTCGTCGTGTTCACGAGCGACGAAGGCTACTTCTACGGCGAGCACGGCCTGAGCGTCGAGCGGCGACTGGCCTACGAGGAGTCCGCGCGCATCCCGCTGCTGATGCGCCTGCCGTCGCTCGCGCAGGCGGGCCGTTCGATCGACGAGCTGGCGCTCAACATCGATCTCGCTCCGACGCTGCTCGAGCTCTGCGGGGCCCCCAGGGCGCAGGGGATGCACGGCCGCTCGCTCGTGCCGCTGCTGCGAGGCGAGCGCGCCCCGTGGCGCGACTCGCTCCTGATCGAGTACTTCTCCGACCGCGTCTTCCCCTGGGTCGCGAGCATGGGCTACCAGGCGGTGCGTACCCGACGCTACAAGTACATCCACTACGTGGACCTCGCCGGGATGGACGAGCTCTACGATCTCGACGCCGACCCGTACGAGCTCGTGAACCTCGCCGGCAAGGATGCGGGGCAGCCCCCGCTGCTCCAGCTGAAGCCGGAGCTCCAGAGGCTGATCGACGCGTCGCGCTGAGCGCCGACGCCACAGCTTTGTCCGACGCCCGTCACACCGCAGTCGCTGCCCCCCAATAGATTTCGCGCCGTCCTGCGCGATCGACCTCTTTCAAGAACAGGAGAACGACCCATGCGGCGTCATCTCACGGCAGTGTTCTGCGCGTTCCTCGTCGCTTCGGCGGCAAGCCTCGCGGCGGCGCCCGTCTTCGTCAACGGCCTGCGGCTGCGCGGCGACCGCGTCGACGCCACCGGCAAGCCCGGCGCGAACGAAGGCCGGCTCGGCTTCTTCTCCGACCTCTACTACGACCCGAACCGCGAGGACTGGTGGGCGCTCTCGGACCGCGGCCCCGGCGGCGGCGTGATGGACTACGCGACGCGAGTCCAGAAGATCTCGCTCCACGTCAATCCCGTGACCGGCCGCATCGCGAACTTCAAGGTCGAGAAAACGGTCTCGTTTACCGATCCCTTCCACCTGCTCTCGGCGCCGACCGCGGACGTCTCTAGCTTGCGCGCGCTGAACGGCCTCAACCCGTTCCTGCTGAACGGCGACGCGAGCGAGCTCGGGCGGAGCTTCGACCCGGAGGGCTTCGTGATCGACCCGCGCACGGGCCACTTCCTCGTGGCGGACGAGTACGGTCCGTCAATCTACGAGTTCGACCGCAAGGGCCGGCTGCTGTACGTGTTCGAGACGCCGGCGGACCTGATCCCGAAGGTGGACGGCATCGTGAACTACGTGGCGCTGCGCGACGCGTGCACCGCGACGCTGCTGCCGCCCAACTGCGGCCTCAACGACGGACGCCAGGACAACCGCGGCTTCGAGGGCATCGCGATCACGCCCGACGGCAAGAAGCTTACGCGGTGATGCAGGACCCGCTCGTCGACGAGCCGACGCCCGGCACGAACAACGGGCGCAACGGCCGCAACCTTCGGATCGTCGTCTTCGACAACGATCCCGACAGCGGAAGCTACGGCGAGAGCGTGGCGCAGTACGCCTACCAGCTGGAGAAGCAGGCCGACGTGCTCGCGCGCATCGTCGCCGCCGGCGGCGCGGGCAGCGCCACGGATCCCCGCCAGGGCCGCAACCTCGGGCTGTCGGCGATCGTGGCCCTCAACAGCCACGAGTTCCTCGTGCTCGAGCGCGACAACCGCGGGATCGGCGTCGACAACCCGATGGGCCGGACCGGCGCGGCGGGCGTCACCGGCTCGAAGCGCGTGTTCAAGATCGACGTGAACGGGGCGACCGACGTGACGGGCCAGTCGCTCCCGCTCCTCGACCTGCCGGCCAGCATCGTTCCGGTGCAGAAGTCCTCGGAGCTCACGCCCTTCATGGACCTGGCCGCGAACACGATGCTGCCGAACGGCGAGCAGGCCGAGAAGTGGGAAGGCCTCACGATCGGGCCGCGGCTTCTCTTCGGCGGCCACGTGATCGTCGCTGGCAACGACAACGATTACTCGGTCACCCAGCTCGGCGGCGCGTTGACCCAATACGAGACGTACGTCGACTTCGCCGGCAACTACGCGCGCTGCCCGCTGGGCGAGACGACCGGCTGCGAGCTCGACGGGGACGGAGTCGACACGGGGGACTTCGCATTCGATCTGCCGCAGGGTTATCGCCTGCTGCCCGGCATGCTCCACGCCTACCGCGCCTCGGCTTCCGACCTCGCCGGCTACGTCGCACCCCGGCGCCCACGCCATGACCACGACTGCGACGACGATCGGCCGCACCGGGGCGGTCGACACTAGCGGGTCGCCGCAAACAGGCCGACCCACTGCGAGCGGGCTCGAAGCGCCGCTCGCAGTTTTCATTTTGTCAGCCTCTACTGAGTTGATTTAATTCAGCTTAGGCTCGCCGCCTTGACACGGAACGGAACTCCGACCATATTCTTAACGTAGTTAAGTTCCAGAACGGCGAAATCGAGGAGGCCGCCAGCAGCCATGGGCATCACCGAAAGGCGCGAACGGGAACGCGAGGAAGTCCGCAGGAAGATCCTCGACGCCGCGCGCGAGCTGTTCGAGGCGGAGGGCTACGACAGCGTCACGATGCGGCGCATCGCCGAGGCGATCGAGTACTCGCCCACCACGATCTACCTGCACTTCGAGGACAAGGACGACCTCGTGCGGGCGCTCTGCAACGAGGACTTCGAGCGCCTGCTGCAGGCGCTCTCGCTCATCCCGCCCGCCGCCGACCCGATCGAGTCGATCCGGCAGCTCGGGCGCGCGTACGTCGGCTTCGCGGTCGACAACCCGAACCACTTCCGATTCATGTTCATGTCCACGCACCACAAGGACGAGGCGCACACGCCGGACGACCCGGGCTGGCGCTCGTTCGGCGCGCTGCTCGACGCCGTGAAGCGCGCGGTCGCGGCCGGCCGCTTCAAGGCGATCGACCCGCTGACCGCCGCGCAGGTGCTGTGGATGAACGTGCACGGCGTCGCCTGCGCGCTGATCACGATGCCGCCCGAGCAGTGGCCCCACGGGCCGGTCGCGAACGACCTTCTCGATCAGGTGATCGAGAACGGGATTCGCGGGCTCATCGCCGACCCGGAGCAGGCCTAGAGCCATGGTCTCGCTCGCCCGCAAGAACCTGCTCCACGACAGGCTCCGCTTCGTGATCACGGTCGCGGGCGTGGCCTTCGCCGTCACGCTGGTGCTCGTCCAGGTGGGCCTCTTCATGGGCCTGCTCGACAAGTCGACGGTGACGATCCGGAACGCGGGCGCCGACCTCTGGATCACGTCGCACAACACGCCGAACGTCGACTTCGCGCGCACCTTCCCGGAGACGGCGGTGCTGCGCGCGCGCAGCGTGGCGGGCGTCGAGCGCGCCGACAACCTGATCGTGTCGTTCATGAACATCCAGCTGCCGAACGGGGCGCTCGAGGGCGCGCTCGTCTACGCGCTCGAGGACTTCTCGGCGTGGCGGCTGCCCTGGAGCGTGCCGGAGGGCGCGCCCGAGGACCTGCGGCGCGGCTACAGCCTGCTGATGGACCGCTCGGCGGCGCTGCGCTACGGCGCCTTCGCCGTCGGCGAGCAGCGCGAGATCCTCGGCCGCCGCTTCCGCATCGTGGGCACGACGCAGGAGGCCGCGTCCTTCACGACGACGCCGATCGTGTTCATGGACTACCGGAACGCGCAGGAGCTGCAGCAGACGCTGCGCGGCAACACCACCTACGTGCTCGTGAAGCTCGCGCCCGGCGCCGACGCGCGCGGCGTGCAGGCCGAGCTCCGGCGGCGGCTGCCCTACAACGACGTGCTGACGCGCGACGAGTGGGCGCTGCAGTCGCGGAACTACTGGGTGCGCTCGACCGGCCTCGGCATGAGCATGGGCGTCACGGTGTTCCTGGGCGTCCTGGTCGGGATCGTGATCGTGGCGCAGACGCTCTACACCTCGGCCGTCGAGCACATCAAGGAGTTCGGCACGGTCAAGGCGATCGGCGGCTCGAACCTCGACATCTACCGCATCCTCGGCGAGCAGGCGCTGGTCGCGGCCTTCCTGGGCTTCGCGCTCGGCGCGCTCTTCTCGTACCTGGCGCGGCCGCTGATGGCGGCGATCCACCTGAACGTGCTGCTCACCCCCGGCTTCAGCGCCGTGGTCTTCGCGGGAACGGTGCTGATGTGCCTGGGCTCTGCGCTCTTCAGCTTCCGGCGCGTCGCGAGCATCGATCCGGCGCTGGTGTTCCGGACCTAGGAGTCGCCATGAACGAGAAGGTGCTGGCCGTCCGCGACGTGACCAAGGTCTTCGACGAGGGCCGCCAGCGCGTCCACGTGCTCAAGGGGATCACGATGGACGTGGCCAAGGGCGAGGTGGTGGCGCTCGAGGGCCCCTCGGGCTCCGGCAAGACGACGCTGCTCTCGATCATGGGCTGCATCCTGACGCCCAGCTCGGGCGAGCTCGAGGTGGCGGGACGGCGCGTCGGCGCGGCGGACGCCGCGGCGCTCCGCGAGGTCAGGCGCCGTTCGATCGGGTTCGTCTTCCAGCAGTACAACCTGTTCCCGGCGCTCACGGCGCTCGAGAACGTCGAGTACTCGCTGAACGTGCGCGGGACCCGCGGCCGCGCCGCCCACGACGAGGCGAAGCGCGTGCTCGAGCGGGTCGGACTCGCCGAGCGCGCGGGCTTCCTGCCGCGCGACCTGTCGGGCGGGCAGAAGCAGCGCGTGGCGATCGCGCGCGCGCTCGCGGGCTCGCCGCCGGTGCTGCTGGCCGACGAGCCGACGGCCAATCTGGACACCGCCGTCGGCGGCCAGATCCTCGACCTGTTCCGGCAGCTGGCGAAGAGCGAGGGGCGAGGTGTGCTGGTCGTGACGCACGACCCGAACGTGCGGCGGATCGCCGATCGCGTCGTGGGGATTCGCGACGGACAGCTGGTGACGGACGGAGCCGAGCAGGAAGCGGCGTGAGCCGGGGGGAAGGGAGCGGTAGGGCGATGACGCGACGGGCGCAGGTGGTGCTGGGTCTCATGGCAGGGGGGGCGCTGGTGGGAGCGACGGTGCTCCAGGCGCGCGCGGTCCAGACGGGACCGCAGGTCACGATCGCGACGCTGCCGACGGGAGCGCCGAGCGGGATCGCGGCGGAGGGCCGCGTGGTCGCGTATCCGGGAGCCGAGGTGCGCGTTGGCGCCGAGCGCGCCGGCCGCCTCGTGCGCGTGCTCGTGCAGGAGGGCGATCTGGTGCGCAAGGGCCAGCTGCTCGCCGAGATCGACTCGGACGAGCTGCGTGCGGAGCTCGCGGAGGCGCGCGCGCGCGTGGTGGAGGCCGAGGCCGAGGTGCGGCTGTCCGAGTCGACCCTCGCGCGCCGCCAGAAGCTCCAGCAGGAGCGCATCCTGGCCGTGCACGACCTCGACGAGGCGACGCGCGACTTCGAGACCTCTCGCGCCCGCGTCGAGACGGCGCGCGCGTCGGTCGCGCGCTACGAAGCGCTCGTGGCGAAGAGCCGGATCGCCGCGCCGATCACGGGCACGCTGGTGGCGCGCGCGGTCGACGCCGGCCAGATGGTCGAGACCGGCGACGACACCTTCACGGTCGCGGACCTGGAGCGGCTGCGCGTCGAGGGCGAGGCGCACGAGGCCGACGCGGGCGGCGTCGCCCTGGGCGCCATTGTGAAGATCACCGCCGACGGCTATCCGGGACGCTCCTGGCGCGGCACGATCGAAGAGGTGCCCGACTCCGTGACGCTCCGCCGCATCAAGCCGCAGGATCCGAGCCGCCCCACCGACGCGCGCGTGCTGGCCGTGAAGGTCGCGTTCGCCGAGCCGGTGCCGCTGCGCCTGGGCACGACCGTCGACCTGCGCATCACGCCGAGCGAGCCTCGCTGACGCACGCCCCGGCCGGCGCGCAGTGTGGGCGCTGTCACTCGCCCGAAAGAGACTAAGGCGCTACGCTCGAAAGAGCATGAGACCCAGCCTCGTCGTGGCGGCCTGCGCCGCCGCCGCTCTACTGCTCGCCGCCGAGCCGGCGCGCGCACAGGGCGGATTCGGCGTTCGCACCGGCATGAGCGTGGACCCCGACCAGTTCTACTTCGGGGCGCACGTCGACGCCGGGCCTCTCGTGAAGAGCCTCTGGTTCCGGCCGAACATCGAGGTCGGAGTCGGCGACGACGTCACGCTGATCGCGCTGAATGCGGAGCTCGCGTACTGGTTCCCGTCGAAGAGCAGCTGGCGTCTCTACGTAGGGGGCGGACCGGCCCTCAACATCTACGACTACGACAGCGGCTCCGACACCCAGGCCGGGCTCAACTTCATGCTGGGAGTCGCCCATCACGGCGGCTTCTTCGTGGAAGCGAAGGTCGGCGCCTTCGACAGCCCGAACCTCAAGTTCGGGTTCGGGTATACGTTCTAGCTCTCCTCTCCGACACACTTCGCGATAGACTCCCGCCCTCCTCGGAGGAATCGATGAGCCCACTTCGTCTCGCGAGCCCCCTCGCCTCAGCGCTCGTCCTGGTCGCCGCGCTGGCCACGTCGGTCGCGGCCCAGCCGGCGGCCGCGCCGGCCAGGACCGCCCTCCCGTCGATCGAGACGAAGACGGCCTCGATGCAGAGGCTCGACGGCTTGCTGCCGCTCTACTGGGACGAGGCCGAGGGCAAGCTCTATCTGGAGGTCGGCCGCTTCGGCGTCGAGCTGCTGCACTCGAACGGCTTCGCGTCCGGCCTCGGCTCGAACGACATCGGCATGGACCGCGGCGCGCTCGCCGGCTCGCGCATCGTGATGTTCGAGCGCGTCGGCCCGCGGGTGCTGATGGTCCAGCCGAACTACGACTTCCGCGCCAGCTCGACGAATCCCGACGAGGTGCGAGCGGTGCGCGACGCTTTCGCGCGCTCGGTGCTGTGGGGCTTCACGGTCGCGGCCGAATCCAACGGCCGCGCGCTCCTCGACGCGACCGAGTGGCTGCTGCGCGACAACCTGAATCTCGCGCCGCGCCTGCGGCCCGGCAGCTACAAGCTCGACGAGAAGCGCAGCAGCGTCTACCGCGCCGGCACTCTCAACTTCCCCAAGAACACCGAGATCGAGGTCGAGCTGACGTACGTGCTGCAGCAGCCGTCCGGACCGCCGCAGGGCGGTGCCGCGCCGGGGCCGGGGGCCGACTTCGGCGGCGGCCGCTACTTCGAGGGCGTGGGCGACGTGGCCGCGAGCGCGGAGGCCGCGAGCCTGCGCGTCCACCACTCGTTCGTCGAGCTGCCGGACGCGGGCTTCCGGCCGCGCTTCGACGATCCGCGCGCCGGCTACATCGCGATCGGCTACCAGGAGCGCTCCGCCCGCCTCGAGGAGCCGCTCGCGCGCCGCCTGATCCTGCGCCACCGGCTCGAGAAGACCGACCCGCAGGCGAAGCTGAGCGCGGTCAAGAAGCCGATCGTCTACTACCTCGATCCCGGAACGCCCGAGCCGATCCGCTCCGCTCTCCTCGAGGGCGCGCGCTGGTGGAGCCAGGCGTTCGAGGCCGCGGGCTTCAAGGACGCCTTCCGCGTGGAGCTGCGGCCGGCCGACGTGAGCCCGCTCGACGCGCGCTACAACGTGATCAACTGGGTGCACCGCTCGACGCGCGGCTGGAGCACCGGCGGCGCGGCCTACGATCCGCGCACCGGCGAGATCATCAAGGGCGTCGTCACGCTCGGCTCGCTGCGCGTGCGCCAGGACTACCTGATCGCCGAAGGGCTGCTGACGCCGTACGCCAGGGGCGACGAGAACCCGCCGCAGCTCGCGGAGTGGGCGCTCGCGCGGCTCGAGCAGCTCTCCGCGCACGAGGTCGGCCACACGCTCGGGCTCTCGCACAACTACTACGACAGCGATCTCGGCCGCATCTCGGTGATGGACTACCCGCACCCGCTCGTCACCCTGAAGGGCGACGGCACGCTCGACGCCTCGAGCGTCTACGCGCGCGGGATCGGCGAGTGGGACAAGGCCGCGATCGCGTGGGGCTACCTGCAGGCCGCGCCGGGCGCCGACGAGGGCAAGGCACTCGCCGCGATCCTCGACGAAGCCTGGAAGCGCGACGTGCGCTTCCTGACGAACCAGGACATCGAGAGCCACCCGCGCGCCGACTGGTGGTCGAACGGCACCGACGCCGCGGCCGAGCTGGTGCGGATGCTCGAGGTGCGCCGCGCGGCGCTGCGCCGCTTCGGCGAGAACGCGATCCGCGCGGGCCGCCCGATGGCCACGATCGAGGAGACGCTGGTGCCGCTCTACCTGCACCATCGCTACCAGGTCGAGGCGGCGGCCTCGGTGCTCGGCGGCCAGCACTACGTCTACGCGCTGCGCGGCGACGGGCGCAAGCCGACGCGGCCCGCCTCGGCCGCGGAGCAGAAGGCGGCGCTCGACGCGCTGCTGCTGACGCTCGCTCCCGCGGAGCTGCGGCTCCCCGACTCCGTGCTCGCGGCGATCCCCCCGCGCCCGTCGGGCTATCCGCCGCACCGCGAGCTCTTCCCGCGCTACACCGGTGCGGTGTTCGACGCGGTGTCGCCCGCCGTGGTGGCGGCCGACCACACCGTCTCGCAGCTCCTCGACCCCGAGCGCGCGGCGCGGCTCGTGGAGCAGAAGGCGCTCGACCCGTCGCTGCCGGGGCTCGACGACGTGCTGGACCGGCTGGTCGCGGCCACCGCGCAGGCGGCCACCTCGTCCGCCTACGAGGCGGAGATCGCGCGCGCGGTCGAGCGCGTGGTGGCGGAGCGGCTCATGAGCCTGGCGGCGAGCGCCCGCATGCCGCAGGTGCGCGCGCTCGCGACGGACGCGCTCGAGCGGCGCGCTCAGACGGCGGACACCGCCGCGGCCGCGCGCCTCGGCGCCGCGCACGAGAAGCTTCTGCTGCAGGACATCCGGCGCTTCCTCGCGCGGCCGGCGGCCACCGCCTCGCTGCCGTCGTCCCCGGCGATCCCGCCCGGCCCGCCGATCGGCGAGCCGGATCCCGACTACCTCGGGCTCGAGCCGTTCTGCTCGCTCGCGGGCGGGCTCTAGCCCGTCCTCAGGAGGCCCCGGATCCCGTCGGCGACGTACTGGACCGCGAGCGCGGCGAGCAGCACGCCCAGCACGCGCGTGACCACGTTCGCGCCGGTGCGCCGCAGCACGCGCCCGAGCTGCCCCGAGAGCCGCAGCGCGAGCCAGGTGAGGCCGAGCACGAGCGCCGTCATCGCGAACACGACGCCGAGCTTGTGGACGTCGGTGCCCGCCTGGCCGATCAGGATCAGCAGGCTCGCCATCGCTCCCGGTCCGGCGATCAGCGGGATCGCGAGCGGGAAGACGCTCACGTCCTCGCGCGAGCGCGCCTCCTCCTCTTCCTCCTCCGTCTCGCGCTGGTGCGGGGCCGCGAGCACCATGCCGACCGAAATGCGGAACAGCAGCACCCCGCCCGCGATGCGGAAGGCGTCGATGCTGATCCCGAGCTTGTCGAGCACGAAGTCGCCGAGCGTCGCGAAGCCGAGGAGCACGACGCCGGCGACGGTCACCGCCTTGCGCGCGATGCGCTTCTGCTCCGCGCGCGAGCGCTCCCCCACCAGGCCCAGGAACACGGGCGCCATGCCGACCGGGTCGATCACCACGAAGAGCGTCATGAACGCCCGCAGCGCGAGCTCGGACATGGCGAGATGTTAGCGCGTCCGCGCGAACGCCCTGGCCAGCGCGGCCTTCAGCTCCGGCCGCGCCGCGGCGGCCTCGCGCGCCCGCTCGCCGAGCGGCTCGCCGCCGAGCGAGCCGAGCGCCTGGAGGGCTTCGCGCGCCAGCGCCGGCGGCTCGTCGCGCACGACCGCCAGGAGCCAGTCCACGGCCTCGTCGCGCCGGAGCGAGGCGACCGCGAGGAGCGCCGTGCGCGAGAGGCCCCGGCGCGCGGCCTCCGGCAGCCACGCGCGCAGCGCAGTCGAACGCCTCGGGCAGCCGCGACTCGCCGAGGGCCAGGGCCGCGGCTTCGGCGAGCTCGTCCGGCTTTTCGAGGAACGTCTCCACGAAGGCTCGCTCGCCTCGCGCATCGAGACGCAGCAGCGCGAGCAGGCACTCGGAGACGACGCGCGGCTCATTCTCGGGGACGAGCGCTCGCAGGCGCAGCAGCGGCGCACCCGCGCCGCTTCCGTGGCCCGCGACGGCGCGCGCCGCCGAGATCCGCACGGGCGGCTCCGGGTCGGCCAGGAGCTCCGCGAGCAGCGCCAGCACGTCGCGGCCGCCGGTCTCCGCGAGCGCGAGCGCCGCGGCGCCGCGCAGGTCGACCGCGGTGTCGACGCGTCCGCCGAACACGGGCTCCATCTGCACGTGGCGGGCGGCGCGACGGTAGAGCTCTCCCTGGTCCTGGCCGAGGCGGCGCAGAGCCTCGACGATCGCCGTCTTGGCGCTGCAGCCCGGATCGCTCTTCGGCAGGTCCGCGAAGAAGCGCGGGAACGCCGCCACCAGCTCGGGCACGAGCGGCTCGAGCTCGAGCTCCGCGACGAGCGACGCCGCACGCGCGACGGCGTGCGCTCCCTCGCTCGTCAGCACGCGCCGCAGCTCGGTCCGTGAGGCTTCGGTCCCCGGCTCCTCGCGCACGCGGCGCAGCGCCTGCAGCGTCTCTTCGAGCGCTCGCTTGCGGGCCATCGCCAGGGCCTCAGGCCGCGGGCTCGCCGCGCGTGCCGCGGCGGGCCGGCCACGCCGCGAGAGCGAGCACGCCGAGGGCGCCGAGCGCGAGCGCCGCGAGCGCGGGTGCCCGCCAGGACGGCCGGTAGCGGACCGTGATCGTCTCGCCGCCGCCTCGCGTCGGGATCGCCCAGTAGCGGCCGTTGGCGCGGAGCAGCGGCCGCGCGCCGTCGCTCGCGGAGGCCTGCCAGTCGCGGTGATAGCCCTCGCTCACCACCACGAAGCCCCAGCCGCCACCGGCCCGCACGCGCAGCTCGTGCGCGCTCACGCGCTCGACGCTCGCCTCGCCCGCGCTCTCGCCCGTCCCCGCGGCGAGCGGTGCGAGTGCGGCCGGCGGGTCCTCCGAGAGCAACACGGCGGCGCGCGGATCGTGCCCGGGCGCCTCGAGCCGCGCCGCGAGCCGCTGCGGGTCGCGCTCCACCCCGAAGCGCGCGACGGTGAAGGCGCGCGGAAGGGGGTCCCGGAGCTCGTAGAGGCGGAGCGGCTCGAGCACCTCGGGCAGCGTCGCCTCGCCGCGAGCGCTCACGAGCTCGTCGGGCAGCGGGCGGAACGACAGCACGTAGCGGACCGCCGCCAGGCGCAGGCGCGCGTAGTGGCGGGCGAAGTGGGCTGGCGTGCGCTCACCCGGCTCGAGCGTCGAGCCCGCGGGCGCCCAGCCGGCGCGGTCCTCGTCGAAGGCCGCGTCGAGCCCGTCGAGCACCTGGCTGCGGGGCACGAGCGCCTGGCGGTCGACCGCGTAGAGCGGGACGTCGCGGTTGCGCTCCACGACCTCGGGAGCCCAGCGCAGGTCGCGAATGCCGGCGGCGCCGTACGCGAAGAGGCGCGCGTCGTCGTGCGTGCGGACCTCTCGCAGGAGCTCGCTCACCTGGGGCCGCAAGCCGTAGAACCCGGGGTCCGTCGCGAGGTTCACGCTGCCGTTCGCGATCAGCAGGTCGAGCGCGACGAGCAGGCCGGCGAGCGGCGCGAACGTCCGCGAGCGGGCCGCGAGCGCCGCGCCGAGCAGGAGCCCTCCGGCAGCCGCGAGGCTCGCAGGCCACGTGGTCGCGACCACGGCGGCCGCGCGCGGGAGCAGGATCTCGGGGACGAGCGCGCCGATCAGCTGGCCGGGCAGCTCGGGCCGCACGCGGACGGCCAGCGCCAGGGCGACGAGCAGCGAGCCCGTGGCGAGCGCGAGCCACGCGGGGCGCAGAGTGTCGCGGCGCGCACGGTCGAGGCCGCGCGCGGCGAGCAGCGCGAGCGCGAGGTTCGTGAGGAACAGCAGCTTCACCGGGGCGCGGAAGTGGCGTACGAGCGGCGCGAGCAGCCAGCCGAGCGGGCCGTGATCGCCGAGCGCCAGCAGCACGCCGAGCGCCGCGAGCGCCAGCAGCTTCCAGGTCTCGGACGAGCGCGGAGCGCGCAGCGCCAGCCACAGGAGCGCCGGCCCGCAGTAGAGGCTCAGCAGGTACGGAAAGCCGTCCGGGAAGAACGGCTGGCCCCAGTAGCCGCGCTCGGAGAACGTGTGGACGTCGCCGAACGCCCGCGGCAGCACGCCGTCGAGCAGCAGCGCCTTCGGCAGCGAGAAGGAGAAGCCGACCTCGGGCGCGAAGCCCGCGCCGCGCGACGTGCCTGCGACGAGGCTCCGGACACCCAGGAGCGCCGGCATCGCCAGCAGCAGCGCGAGGACCGCCGCGGCGCTCGCCGCTCCGAGCTTGCGGCGGTCGGGACGCGAGGGCAGCAGCACGAGCGTCGCGAGCGCCGTCTGCAGCACGATCTCGGCGCCCAGGGTGGAAACCAGAATGCGCCGCGGCGAGCGCGGCGAAGGCGACGTTTCGCGGGCTGGGCGACGACCACAGCCGCAGCGCGGCGGCGATCAGCCACGGCGCCCAGGCCGCGGCGTGGTTGAGCTGCATCAGGTTGACGGTCGAGAGAAAGTAGCCCGAGAGGCCGTAGGCGAGCCCCGCGACCCAGATTCCCCAGGCTCCCGCGCCGAGCACGGCCGCGAGGAACGACGCGCCGCACATCGCGACCAGCTGGTGGAGTGGCGGTCCGAAGCGCAGGGCACCGAGCGCGGAGGTCGCGCGGACCAGCACCAGCTCCGCGACGTCCGTCGTCAGGAACGGCGCGCCGGCGTCCGAGGTCGGGTTCCAGAGCGGCCAGACGCCCTCGCGAAAGCTGCGCTCGAGGAAGACCTCGTTCGGGTAGTAGTAGTACGCGACGTCGCGGAAGTACGGCACCAGGCCGAAGAAGAGCGGACCGGCGAACGTCCAGGCGACGAACGGCAGGTGCGCCAGGTACGGCCAGGGTGACCGACGCGGCGCCATTTCGGGAATTGTAAAGCTGGCACACAATACCGCCTCATGCCCTCTTCCTCCGGCGCGCCGCCTCTCACTCGCACCGAGTGGCTGATCTGCTTCGTCGCAGCCCTCGGCTTCGCCTTCGACATCTACGAGCTGCTGATGCTGCCGCTCATCGCGCGGCCCGCGATGCTGGAGCTGCTCGGAGTGCCGCCGGGCAGCCCCGAGCTGCTCACCTGGCGCGGCTGGCTGTTCTGGGTGCCGGCGCTCGCCGGCGGCGCCTTCGGCCTGCTCGGCGGCTACCTGACCGACGTCTTCGGCCGCAGGCGCGTTCTGGTGTGGAGCATCCTGCTCTACGCCTTCTCGGCGCTCGCCGCCGGCTTCGCGACCTCGGCCGAGATGCTGCTCTTCTTCCGCTGCACGACCTTCGTCGGCGTGTCGGTCGAGTTCGTGGCCGCGGTCGCCTGGCTCGCCGAGCTCTTCCCCGACCCGCGCCGGCGCGAGGCGGTGCTCGGCTGGACGCAGGCCTTCTCCTCGGTCGGCGGGCTCATGGTCACGGGCGCCTACTACCTCGCGGTCCACTACGCGGACTCGCTGCCGGCGATCCACGGCGGCCACCAGGCCTGGCGCTACGCGCTCGTGTCGGGCGTGATCCCGGCGCTGCCGCTGATCGTGATCCGGCCGTTCCTGCCCGAGTCGCCGGCCTGGCGCGCGAAGAAGCGCGGCGGGCACGCTCAAGCGGCCGAGCCTCGGCGCGATCT
This sequence comes from uncultured Acidobacteriota bacterium, assembly GCA_963744315.1. Taxonomy (GTDB): domain Bacteria; phylum Acidobacteriota; class Vicinamibacteria; order Fen-336; family Fen-336; genus DATBSL01. The sequence goes on along the minus strand of CAVUTB010000018.1, from coordinate 161,612 downwards.
TCGCAGGGCGAGCTGCAGCCGCACGACGATCGTGACGACGATCATGTTCGCGTGCAGCTACGGCGCCGCGTTCGGCGCGATCCAGCAGATGCCGGGCATCGTTCCCGGCCTCGCCGAGGTCGCGAGCCTTCGCGCGGCCGGCGCAGGAGAAGGTCGTGAGCTCGGTGCAGGCGTTCCAGGAGGTCGGCGGCTCTGATGGGTCGCGTGCTGCTCGCGCTCCTGGCGGCGTACGTGGTCTCGCGGCGCAAGCTGCTGCGCCTCTTCCAGGTCCCCGGCCTCGTCGTGCTGCCGCTCGTGTTCGCGCTCGCGGCGAGCTCGAGCGTGTCGGCAGTCCAGTGGGGCATCTTCCTGTGCGGGCTTCTGACCGTCGGCGCAGTTCAGCTTCTGGGGGAACTACCTGCCGCGCGTCTATCCGACGCACCTGCGCGGGACCGGCGAAGGCTTCGCGGCGAACGTGGGCGGCCGGATGATCGGCACGTCCGCCGCGCTTGCGACCACGTCGCTGGTGGAGCTGATGCCGGGCTCGCCGGCGCAGAAGCTCGCCGCCGCGGCGGCGCTCGTGGGCCTCGTGGTGTACGTGGTCGGCTTCGCCGCGAGCTTCTTCCTCCCCGAGCCGAAACAGCAGGAATTGCCGGATTGACGCGAGCGGGGGCACGGGGGGCGCTAAGCCCCCCGATGGCTCAGTCCAGAGAGTCCTGGCCTCCTTGGTCCGTTTCTCCCGCCTTGCCCTTAGTTCGTTGAAGTCGTTCGGACTTATGTCTCCTTCCCCCTTCGGTCCGTTCTGTCTTTCGACTTCGTCCTCCCGTCCTCGATGAAACCCGAAGCCCCCTCGACCGGTACTACTAGCTGAAGCGGCCCGCTCGGCCGCCCGCGAGGCCGAAACCCTTGAGCTCCTCCGCCGCCCTGCCGTTTCCGCTGCCGGGCCTGCGAATCTACGACGCGACCGCGGGCGAGCCCTCGCGGTCCCCCGCGCTCGCGGCGCTCGCCTCGGCCTCCGACGACGCGCTCGTCGAGCGCGTGGCGCGGGGGGACCGGGACGCCTTCGCGCTGCTCTACCGCCGTTACGAGCGGCCGGTGTTCGCGGTGCTGCTGCGCCTCGGCGGGCAGCGCGCGCTCGCCGAGGAGTGGCTGCAGGAGGCGTTCACGCGCGTCTGGCTCGCCGCCGCGCAGCCACGACTCCGCCCGCGGCGCGGTGCGGTCCTGGATCTTCGCGATCGCGCTCAACACGGCGCGCAGCGAGCTCGCGCGCAAGCGCTACCGGACGCGGCACGTCTCGCTCGACGAAACGGAGCTCGACCTGCCGGACACGACGGGCGGCGAGCCGCCGCTCGCGGCCCGGCTCGACGGACAACGCCAGGCGGGCGCCCTCGCCGCCGCGCTGCTCGAGCTGCCCGACCACCTGCGCGAGGTGGTGGTGCTGCGCTGCACGCGCGAGCTGTCGTTCGCCGAGATCGCCGAGGTGACGGGCTGTCCGCAGGGGACGCTGAAGGCGCGCTTCCACCGCGCGACGCAGGCGCTCAAGCGCCGTCTGGCACGGGGCGACGCGCGCGGGGCGGGAGGAGCGCCGTGAGGCACCCTGCGCCCGACGCCCTGCTCGAGCTCCACTTCGACGAAGCCACGCCCGGCGAGCGCGCGCCGCTCGAGGAGCACCTGCGCGGGTGCGCGCAGTGCTCCGGGTTCGTTTCCGAGCTGCGGCGCCTCGAGCGCGAGCTCGCCCCGGGGCCGGACGACGCGCCGCCCCGGGACGGGCTCGAGCGCGTGCTGGCGCGGGTGGCCCCGCTTCGCCCCGTGCGCCGGCGCAGCGCCGAGTGGGCGATCGCCGCGGGCCCCTGCGCCGCGGCGATGCTGGCGGGCGTGTGGGCGATCCGCTCCGGAGGCGAGCGGCTGAGCGCGCTCCAGATCGTGTCCGGCGCCTCCGTCGGCCCCTTGTCGGGCGAGCTGCTGGGCCTATCGCTGGCGGCGCTCGGGCTCGTCGTGCTCGGCGCGCTGATCACGCTCGCGCTCGCGCCGGTGCTGATCCTGGAATCTCACGGGAGGTCGTGATGCAGGCGAAGAAGAAGCTCATCTCCAAGCTCGCCCTCGGCGCGGGCGCCGTGCTGGTGATCGCCGCGATCGTGGCGCCTGGTCTGCCTGCGCGTCGACTGGAGCGACCGCCGCCGCTTCGAGGACTCGCAGGAGCGCGGCGAAGCAGCAGCGGATCGAGAAGGCCCGCGCCTATCTCGCCGAGCTCGCCGGGCGCATCGACAAGCTCCCGGTCGACCCGACGCTGCTGAGCGAGATCGAGTCGCACTACTTCGAGGAGCAGGCGAGCGGGCCCTTCTACGTGTGGGCGATGGACACGAAGGGCGACTTCCAGTTCGGGGTGCCGCAGGCGGCCTTCAACAAGGTGAACGCGGTCTACGACAGCGAGGTCACTCCCCGGCTCAAGGAGGGTGTCTTTCTCGACCGCCTGACGTTCCTGATGAGCCTCGTCGACGACAGCGACGAGATCAGCCCCGAGCTGATGGTGGACGGCAAGCCGCAGCTCGCGGAGGGCCGCGTCGTGGAGCTCGTCGAGCGCGGGCGGCGCTTCCGCTACAACCGCTGGGAGCCCGAGCGCTCGTTCGTGCTGTCGACTCCGCTGAAGCGGGCCGATGGCACGGCCCTCGGCAGCCTCTACCTCAAGCGGTCGCCGGTGCACGACAGCTACTACCGGCGCTCCGAGCCGCTCGAGGCGGTGTTCACCGTTTCAGCCAGCCTGATGGTGGCCTCGATCGCGGCCCTCTGGGTGCTGCTCCCGACCTGGGTCTACGTCGACGCGCGCGAGCGCGGCGTGCGCCGGGCGCCGCTCTTCGCCTTCCTGACCGTGATCTCGTCGCTCGTCGGTTTCGTGGTCTACCTGATCGCTCGCCCGGAGGAGCTGAAGCGGCTCACCTGCCCCGGCTGCGCGCGCGAAGTGAACGGCGGGGCCTTCTGCCCGCACTGCGGGCGCGACCTGTCCTCGGCGATCTGCTCCGCCTGCCGCTATCCGCTGAAGCCGGACTGGGCCTTCTGCCCCGCGTGCCGCAACGAGATCAAGCCGCAGGCCGTCGGGACGCCGGTGCCCGAGGCCGGCTAGCGCGTTTTCCGAACCGTGACGGGGGCCCGAGCGTAGCGGCTCGCAGGAGGTCAGGATGCCGCCAGTTCCGGGCGTCGAGAGGCGGCGCCGCTGCGCTCGGCCGGCCGCTCGTCGGGGCGCTCTTCGTGTCGAGCGCGCTCTTGTCGCTCGTCTCCTGGTACACGACGCAGCAAGGCATGGCGCTCTACCTCGCGCCCTGGTTCGCCTTCCTCGCCTCGCTGGGGGTGCAGTCGGCGCTGGTGCTGGTGGCCTGGCTGGTGGGAGTCAGCGAGGGGCGCCGCGGTCTGCTGGTCGCCGTCTACGTCGTGACCGCCCTGGTGTCGATCGCCTTCTCCTACGTGAGCCTCCACACCTGGTTCGCGAGCCGCGAGCGGCCGGCGGAGGTCCAGCGGCGGCTCTTCGACGCGCTGCAGGCCGTGGCGAGCCGCGGCGAGGCGCAGCTCACCGCGGCGATCGCCGAGGGCGAGAAGCACGTGCTCGCGCTCGAGGAGATGACGGCGGCCGAGAAGCAGCACGGCTTCATCTCGCGCGCCGCAGGACCGGGACCCGTGGCTCTCGCGCGTGCGCGAGGCCGTGGCGCACGAGGCCGAGAGCTACGGCGCCGCCTATCCCGAGGGCCAGGGCGCCGGCCTGCGCTACACCGCCTTCGATCGCCACGCGGCGCTCGCGCGCCAGACGCTCGCCCGGCTACGGGAGTCCCAGGCCGCGCTCGCGAGAGTGCGGTCGGGCCTCAAGCCGCTCGAGTCCAGCGAGGAGCAGCTGCGCGCATTCCGCGCCGCGTGGGATGCCGTTCCCTGGGGCGAGGTGAAGGACACGCTGCACGCCGAGGTCGACGTGCCGGCGCTTCCGGCCTACTCCGACTTACGTGGACCGCGCGGCCTCGGGCCAGGAGGACCTGATGCTCGCCTTCAGCGAGCTCTTCACGGCTCCGTCCAGCCGCCACGTGCTCGCGTTGACGCTCGCCACCTTCATCGACGTGATCGTCTTCCTGCTGGCGTACGCCTCCGGCCCGTTCTTCTTCGGCGCGCCGGAGCTGCGCTGGATCTCCGCCGCGGCCGCGCTCGACGCCGTCGACGAGCAGGTGTTCGTGCGCGGCCTCTTGCGCAAGGCCGCGCCGGGGCCGCAGGGCGCTGCGTGCGTGGACGAGGCTTCGCTGAGCCCGGGCGAGCGGCAGCTCTGCCTGGTGCTCACGGCACGGGGCCTGGCCGCGCCGACCGTCGAGGACGGCCGGCGCGCCTATCTGCTCGACGCCGGCTTCCACCAGCGGCTCGTGGAGTCGCTCGCGGCACAGGGGGTGGCGCTGCAGGCGGCGAGCGCCACGGGCGGTGCCGGCTGACCGCTCAATGCTCGCAGCCGCCGCGGGCGGACGCTTCCGTGCCGGTCGCGAGCGGGACGTAGCCCGAAGCGGCGCGCTCGAAGAAGAACGGCTTGCGCGGGCGCGGCGTCGCGCCCGACCTCGTTCATGGTCGCGGTGTCGTACAGCCGCCCGTTCAGCACCACGTGCGTGATGCGGTCGGAGTTGCGGATGTCCTGGCACCACGTCGCCGTCGATCACCACCAGGTCGGCCAGCTTGCCGGCCTCGAGCGAGCCGATGTCCTTGTCCAGCCCCAGGTAGCGCGCGCCGTTCAGGGTCGCCGCGCGGATCGCCTCGATGCGGCGTCATGCCGCCCTTCACCAGCATCCACATCTCCCAGTGCGCCGCCGAGCCCTTCGCGCTGGCCGTGCGCGCCGATGTTGACCTTCACGCCGGCCTGCTGCAGCTCGTTCGCGGTGCGCGCCACGCTGACGACGTTGAAGTCCTCTTCGGGCGCCGTCTCGCGGCGCACGCTGCGCGCCTCGAGCAGCGGCCGCGGCACGTAGCGCGACAGGATCGGGTGCTTCCAGACGTCGGTGCGTCGCCGTAGAAGTAGTGCTCGCCGTCGAGGCCGCCGTAGGCCACGCCCAGCGTCGGCGTGTAGCCGACGTCGGTCTGCGACCAGAGCTGCTTGACGTCGTCGTAGACGTTCGCGCACCGGCAGCGAGTGCTCGACGCCGGTGTGGCCGTCCACCACCATGGTCATGTTGAGCTGGAACAGCGAGCCGCCCTCGGGCACCACCAGCATGCTGCGTCTGGCGCGCCGCTTCCAGGATCTGCTGGCGCTGCTCGCGGCGCGGCTGGTTGTAGCTCTTCACGGAGATCGCGCCCGCCGCCTTCAGGCGCGTCAGGTGCGTGAGCGCGTCGTCCAGGCTGTCGACCTTCGCGGTGTAGGAGCCCTTGGCGCCGTACAGGATCGTGCCGGTCGAGTAGATGCGCGGGCGCGACCAGCTGGCCGGCGCGCTGCAGCTCGGTGTGCGTGAAGATCTCGCTGGTGTCGTTCGACGGGTCGTGGAGCGTCGTGACGCCGAAGGCGAGCGACGCGTAGTCGACCCAGCTCTGCTGCGGGATCATCTCGTCCTCGCCCATCGCGCCGTGCCAGTGCGCGTCGACCAGGCCCGGCATGATCGTCTTGCCCGCCACGTCGACGCGTCGTGGCGCCGGCGGGCGACCTCGACGCTCGCCGCGCCGGCCGATGGCCGCGATGCGGTTGTCGCGCACGACGACGACGCCGTCGTCGATCACCTCGTCGCCGCGCATCGTGACGATGCGCGCGCCGCGTGAGCGCCCAGCTCGCGCGCGGCTTGTCCGCTTCCGCGCTGAAGCCGATCTTCTGCCCGTGCTCGGCGCGGCTTCGGCAGCTCGGCGCGGCGCGCCCGGCGACGAAGCCGAAGCTGTCCTCGAGCCCGCGCGGTGAACAGCTGGTCGCCGAGCGAGAAGTGGATCTTGCGGCTGTCGCCGGACCAGTGCAGGTACTCGCCGGCGTGCGACGTCGAGCTGGCGCAGCGGCAGCGACTCGGCCTTCGGCCCGAGGTCGACGCGCTTGCCGGTCCGCGGCAGCGGCGCGACGAAGGCCTGGTAGCCCTCGACGAAGGCGAGCCAGTCGCCGTCGGGCGAGACCGCGAACTCGGTCACGACCTCGCCCTTGGCGACCTCGCGCTCCTCGTTGCCGTCGAGGTTCATGCTGACCAGCGTGGCGCTCAAGTCGACCTCGTCCTTGGTCGCCTGCGCGCGTCACGTAGACGCGGTCGCTCGTCGCGCCGAACTGCGGCGCGCCGCCGTCGTCGCGTCACGCGCGCCGGCTCGCCGCTGCCGTCGGCGGCCACGCGGTACACGCCCGGTCTCGCGGCCGTGCCACGGCGAGATCAGGTAGCGACCCGCGCGAGCGCGTGTAGACGACGGTGCTGGCCGTCGGGTGAGAAGCGCGGCTCGAGGTACTTGCCGGCCCGTCTTCGTCAGCACGGTCTCCTTGCCGGCTGCGCAGCTCGAGCGTGCGCACGCTGCCCGCGCTGTCGTCGTTCCAGGTGACGAAGACGACGCGCTGGCCGTCGCGCGAGAAGCTCGGGTAGAGCTCGAAGTGGTCGTCCGGCCTTGGTCAGGCGCCGCGGCGCTCCCGTAGGGCAGGTCCCTCACGTACAGGTGGCCGAGCGCCGAGTAGACGACCCGGCTTCCGTCGGGCGCGACCGTGACCCAGCGCAGCTGCCTGCACGTCGAAGCGGTCCGGCGCCACGGCCGTCTGGAAGCGCACCGCCTTGCGCACCTCGCGCGTGTCCTTCACGTGGAACGGGATCTCCTGTGCCTTGCCGGTGGCGACGGTCGACGCGCCAGAGCTTGCCCTTGCGCCCAGACCACGACCTCGCGGCTGTCCGGCATCCAGCCGAAGCGCCGGATAGACGCCGTGGATCGCCCACGCTTCCTGCAGGTCGCGCTCGAGCCCGTCCCAGACGGGCCGCTCCTCGCCGCTGGCCGAGGTCCTTCAGGAACAGCGTCGCTCTGGCCGCGCACGCGGCGCACGAAGGCGAGCTACTTGCCGTCCGGCGACGGCACCGGGCGCACCGCGCCGCCGGGGCCGCTGACGAACGGCTCGATGCGTCCCGTCCTTCGAGGTCGAGCCGGTAGATCGTGTAGATCTCGCCGTTCGAGTTCTTGTTGTACTGGAAGACGCGGCCCGGGGTGGTGTCCTGCGAGAAGTAGACGTAGCGGCCGTCGGGCGAGAAGGCCGGCTCGCCGAGGTCCTTCTGCCAGTTCGGCTTCTCGTTGAGCTGCACGCCCTTGCCGCCGCTCCGCGTGGTAGAGCCAGATCTCGCCGGAGCCCAGGCTGCGGGTGCCGGTGAAGTGCTTGCGCGCGGCGATGTACTCGCCGTTCGGGTGCCAGACCGGGTTGTTGACGAGGCGGAATTCCTCCTTGCGTCACCTCGCGCGCGTTCGCTGCCGTCGGCGTCCATCACCCAGACGTTGTCGCCGCCGGCCGCGTCGCTCATGTAGGCGATCCGCTTGCCGTCGGGCGAGAAGCGCGCCTGCATCTCCCAGGCGATCGAATGGGTCAGCGCGCTTCGCCTCGCCGCCTTCGATCGGCAGCGTGTACAGGTCGCCGAGCAGGTCGAACACGAGCGTGCTTGCCGTCGGGGCTCACGTCCACGCTCATCCAGGTGCCGGTGCGCGTGTCGATCGAGACCGTCGCCGCCTCGCCGGGCGGCGCGTTGACGTCCCACTTCTTCTCGTCCTTCTTGTCTTCCTTCTTGCTCTCCTCCGGCTTCGCCCCCTGCTGGGCAGCGAGCGACGCCGTCAAGCGTGAAGGCTCCGAGCACGGTGGCGGCGAAGGCGGAAGCTCTGGTGGTCTGCATGTCTCCCCTCGTCCTGTTCAGGCCGTCGCCGAACGGCCCGCCATCTTCATTTCCCACTGGCCCGAGCGTCAAGGCGTCCAATTCCCTGAAACCCGCACGCTCCCACTCCGTCGGTCGTACAATCGCGCCCCGTTGCGGCTCTCGAACTTCCCCTCGAGCGAGGTCCTTTCATGAAGCCCTGGTCCCGATTCGCCGTCTCGACGCTGGCGCTCCTGGTCGCCGGCCTCACCCCGCCCCCCGCCGGTGCCGGAGGCGTCCCGCGCGGCCCGCCTGGGTCGCGAAGAGCGACGCCCACGCGAAGGTTCTCGTCGACGTGCTCGCCCGCTTCGGCCCGGAGGGCGCGAGCCAGTTCGGAGTCGAGGGCCTCGACAAGGAGATCCTCGACCTCAAGCCGCGCCGCCAGGAGCGCGTCCAGCAGGAGCTCAAGGCCGCGCTCGCGGACCTCGAGAAGCGGCTCGCGGCCGAGAGCGATCCCACGGTGCGCCAGGACCTCGAGATCCTCGTCGACTCCGCGCGCGACAACATCACCGGCAACGACCTCACCTACAAGCTGCAGGTCCCCTACTTCGACGCGGTGCAGGTGGTCTTCTTCGGGATCCGCGGGCTGCTCGACGAGCAGGTGGCCGCGGAGCGGCGCCCGGCCGCGCTCGCGCGCCTCAAGCGCTACACCGGGCTCGAGCCGGGCTACGTGCCGGTGCTCGAGCTCGCGCGCGACCGCATCCGCGAGCGGCTCGGTGTCGCCGGGCTGCAGGGCCCGGTGAAGGCCGCCGTCGAGAAGAACATCGGCAACAGCGCCTTCTACGTCGACGGCATCGCGCAGCTGTTCCAGAAGTTCCAGGTCGCCGGCTGGGAGGAGGCGCACGCACGGCTCAAGGCTCAGGTGGCGGCGTACAACGACTTCCTGAAGGCCGAGGTGCTGCCGCGCAGCCGCGAGGACTTCCGGCTGCCCGAGGAAATCTACGCGTACCGGCTGAAGCAGGTGGGCGTCGACATCCCCGCGACGCAGCTCGTCGAGCGCGCGCGCATCGCCTTCATGGAGATCCGCAACGAGATGAAGACGCTCGCGCCGCTCGTCGCGCGCGAGAAGGGCCTCGCCGTCACCGACTACCGCGACGTGATCCGCGAGCTCAAGAAGCAGCAGATCGTGGGCGACGCGATCCTCCCCCACTACCAGGCGCGCCTCGAGCAGATGGAGGCGATCATCCGCCGCGAGGGGATCATCAGCCTGCCGGAGCGCGCGGCGCGCATCCGCGTCGCGAGCGAGGCCGAGAGCGCGCCAGACGCCCGCTCCCAACATGCGGCCGCCGCGCCTGATCGGGAACAAGGGCGAGATGGGCGAGTTCGTGCTGCCGCTGCGCGTACCGACCGCCGGCGCCGCCTCCGGCGCGATGCAGGGCTTCGACGACTTCACGTTCGACGCCTCGTCCTGGACGCTGACGGCGCACGAGGTGCGGCCGGGCCACGAGCTGCAGTTCGCCGCGCTCGTCGAGAAGGGCGTGTCGCTCGCGCGCGCCGTGTTCGCCTTCAACAGCGTCAACGTCGAGGGCTGGGCGCTCTACGCCGAGGCGGAGATGAAGCCGTACATGCCGCTCGACGGCCAGCTGATCGGCCTGCAGCACCGGATGATGCGGGCCGCGCGCGCCTTCCTGGACCCCGAGCTGCAGCTCGGCCTCATGAAGCCCGAGCAGGCCGTGCGCTTCCTGATGGACGAGGTGGTGCTCTCGGAGCCGATGGCGCGCCAGGAGGTGGAGCGCTACACGTTCCGCTCGCCGGGCCAGGCGACGTCCTACTTCTACGGCTACCTGCGCTGGATGGAGCTCAAGTCGCGCGTGGAGCTGGCGCTCGGCAAGAGCTTCGACCGCAAGCGCTACCACGACTTCCTGCTGGCGCAGGGCCTGCTGCCGCCGGCGGTGCTGACGAAGACCGTGCTCGCGGAGTTCGTGCCGCGCGAGCCCAAAGGCGACCACTGACGCCGTGCGCGACGGCGGCGGGCCTTGTGCCCGCGCCGCCGAAAGAGTAGACATTCGCTCCATGCAGCTCCAAGCCCTGGACTGGGTGATCGCCCTCGCGTCGGTCGCCATCTGCTTCGCGCCCGCGCTGTTCTTCGGAAAGCGGTCCGGCAAGAGCACGGCGGAGTTCTTCGCCTCGGGCCGCTCGGTGCCGTGGTGGCTCGCGGGCCTGTCGATGGTCGCCACCACCTTCTCGAGCGACACGCCCAACCTGGTGACCGACATCGTGCGGCGCCAGGGCGTCGCCGGGAACTGGGTGTGGTGGGCGTTCGTGCTGACCGGAGTCGCGACGGTCTTCTTCTACGCGCGCCTCTGGCGGCGCTCCGGGGTCATGACCGACCTCGAGTTCTACGAGATCCGCTACTCGGGCAAGGCGGCGAGCGTCGTGCGCGGGTTCCGGGCGGTGTACCTGGGCCTGCTCTTCAACTGCATGATCATGGCCACCGTCAACCTGGCGGCCTGCAAGATCGCGGGCATCCTGTTCGGCCTCGAGCGCTGGCAGACGCTCTTGTTCGTCGGGCTGCTGAACGTCGCCTTCGCCGCGCACTCCGGACTCTGGGGCGTGCTGGTGATCGACATGATCCAGTTCTTCATCAAGATGACCGCGGTGATCGCGGCCGCCTACTTCGCGCTCCAGGCACCGCAGGTGGGCGGGCTGTCCGCGCTCGTCAGCAAGCTCTCCGCGACACCGGGCCCCGGCGGCATCAACTACCTGAACGTGCTGCCGGACTTCGGGAGCAACTGGGACCTGGCGGTGGCGATCTTCATCATGCCGATCGCGGTCCAGTGGTGGGCGGTGTGGTACCCGGGCGCCGAGCCCGGCGGCGGCAGCTACATCGCTCAGCGCATGCTCGCGTCCAAGTCCGAGAAGGACGCGCTCGGCGCCGTGCTGTTCTTCAACGTCGCCCACTACGTGCTGCGGCCCTGGCCGTGGATCCTGACGGCACTCTGCTCGATCCTGGTCTACCCGCAGCTGTCGGACATCCAGAACGCCTTCCCCAACCTCGACCCGAGCCTGCTCGGCCACGACATCGCGTTCCCCGCGATGCTCAAGTTCCTGCCGGTGGGCTTCGTGGGCCTGATGGTGGGCGGGCTCGTCGCCGCGAACTCCTCGACGATCCTCACCCACCTCAATTGGGGCGCGTCCTACCTGGTCCACGACTTCTACCAGCGCTTCATCAAGAAGGACGCCTCCGAGAAGCACTACGTGATGGTGGGCCGCCTCGCCACGATTCTCCTGTTCGTGCTCTCGTCGGCCACGGTCTACCTGCTCGACACGGCCAAGGACGCCTTCGACGTGATCCTGCAGATCGGCGCGGGCACGGGGCTGCTCTACCTGGTGCGCTGGTTCTGGTGGCGGGTGAACGCCTGGTGCGAGGTGGTGGCGATGGCGAGCTCGTTCCTCGTCTCGCTGGCGCTGCTGGTGCTGGCGAAGAACGGCGTGCACTTCAGCACCCACATAGCACTCGTCGTCACGATCGCGGTCACGACGCTCAGCTGGGTCGCGACGGCGTACCTCGGGCCCGAGACGGACCGCAAGGTCCTCGTCGAGTTCTACAAGAAGGTCCGGCCGTTCGGCCCGGGCTGGACGGCCGTCCGCGAGCAGGCGGGGCTCGGCGACGACCCGGCGCGCACGGCCGGCGACAACATCCCGCTCGCGCTGCTCGGCTGGGTGGCGGGATGCGCCACCATCTGGTCGGCGCTGTTCACGGTCGGCAACGTCCTCTATGGCCGCGGCGGGGCGGCACTCGCGTGCCTCACCGTGTTCGTGGTCGCGGGCGTAGCGCTCGTGCGCGTGGTCAGCCGGCTGTGGCAGGCGCCGGCGAGCAGCTAGGGCTTGCGCTCGGACGGGGCCCGAGGCCGGCCCTCTAGGCTAGAATCGGCGAGAGCGGTTTCCCAGGAGGAGCATGTGAGTCTCTCGAAGCGTACGCTGGCGTTCGCCGCCGGCTTCTCGATTGTTCTGGCCGGGGCGTGGGGCGCGGGGCTGGCGGCTGACAACCCGGCACACCAGCGCCACGAAGCGATGGAGACGGTCCAGGAGTCCTTCAAGCCGCTGCGCGCGATCGCGGTGAAGGAAGCCCCGTTCGACGCAGCCGTGGTCAAGAAGAACGCCACCACCATCCTGGAGAAGCTGAAGGAGGCCCACGGGCTCTTCCCCGAGGGCAGCGGCGGCGGCGACTCGCGCGCCAAGCCCGAGATCTGGAGCGACCGCGCTGGCTTCGACCAGGCGATGAAGGACGCCCAGGCCGCGGCGACGGCGATGGCCGCCGTGACCGAGGAAGCGGCCTTCGTGCCCGCGATGAAGACGCTCGGCGGAAGCTGCAAGGGCTGCCACGACAAGTACCGCCTGCCCAAGCAGTGAAGCTGCCGTCCCGCAGAGGCCCAAGCGGCGATCGCCTTCGTCCTGGCGGTCGCCGCTCTCGCCTTCTGGGGGCTCTCGCGTCCCGATCCGCTGCCCGCGTCGGCGATTCCCGCGCACACGCCGGACCTCGCCAACGGCGAGGTCGTGTTCCACGCGGGCAGCTGCTTCGCCTGCCACAAGCCGCCGCAGGGCGCGGCTCAGGCGTCGCTGCCGTCCGGCGGCGCGCCGTTCAAGACGCCGATCGGCGTCTTCTACCCGCAGAACCTGACGCCCGACGCGGAGACCGGCCTCGGCCGCTGGAGCGCTGCCGACTTCGTGAACGCGATGACGCGCGGGCTCTCGCCCGAAGGACGCCACTACTTCCCCGCCTTCCCCTACATGGCCTACCGGGCGATGCGGACGAGCGACCTGCTCGACCTGCGCGCCTACCTGATGAGCCTGCCGGCGGTGAAATCCGTCGCTCCCCGCCACTCGCTGCCGCTGCTTGCCCGTCGCGCGCCGCGGCGTCGGGCTGTGGAAGCGGCTCGCGTTCGCGCGGGAGCCCTATGCTCCCGCGGCCGAAGGCAGCGACTCCTGGAAGCGCGGCGCCTACCTGGTGAACGCCCCGGGGCACTGCGGCGAGTGCCACACGCCCAAGAGCCTGCTGATGGTCGAGGACCTCGGCCGCTACATGGCCGGCGGACCGCACCCGGGCGGCGAAGGAAAGGTGCCGAGCCTGCGCGGGCTGGTCGAGCGCAAGAAGTACAAGGACGCGGCCGACCTCGTGCTCGCGCTGCAGAACGGCGAAGAGCTCGGCTACGAGGACCTCTCGAGCGGGGGCATGGGCCAGATCCAGTCGAACCTCGCGCAGCTGCCCGAGCCCGACGTGCGCGCGATCGCCGACTACCTGGTGAGCCTGAAGTAGACGCTCACAAAGACGGCTTGTCGCGGAACGCGCAGAGCCGGAGCGCGAGCGCGTAGCGTCCCTTGTCCTGCCGCTCGAGCTCGACGCGCTCGAGGCGCAGCAGGCGCGTGGTCCGGCTCAGGCGGCCGAGCAGCGCGACCAGCTCCGGCTGGCTGCCCTCCGCGCGGAGCCGGATCGGCAGCGTGTCGCTCTCGGCGCCCGCCGCGACCTCCTCGACCGAGACGCGCGCGAGCCCTTCGTCCGTGGCGAGCCCGCGCAGCTCGTCCACGAGCGGCGCGCTCTCGCGGCCCTGCGGCCGGATCTGCTCCAGCTGGATCAGCCGCTCCTGCAGCTCCTGCTGCTCGCGCTTGAACTCGGGCAGGCGGCCGGCGACCTGCTCGAGCGCCTGCGCCTCCTTCTGGCGCGCCTCGAGCCGTTCCTCGGCGGCCTTGCGAGCCTGGGCGCGCTCCGGATAGAGGAAGACGAGGTAGCCGGCGAGCGGAAGCGCCGCACCGAACAGGAACAGCAGCAGGCCGCGCACGGCTCAGCGCCCCGCCATGGCCGGCGGCGCGGGGCTCCCGGCTTCCGGGCAGGCCGGCGGCTCGACTGTCGCGAGCAGGCCGAAGCGCAGCCCGCGCACGGCACCGCGCGCGCTGCCGGCGCGCACCGTGCGCGCCCACGCCGCTCCGCGCAGGCCCGTCGCGAGTGCCTCCACGTCGGCCTCCGACTCCGCGCGGCCGACGAGGGCGAGCGTCGTTCCGTCGAGCACGACCGCCTCGACCGGCGCGTCGCGCCGCTCGAGATCGAGCGCGGCCAGCACGACCCCCGGGCAGCGCTGGCGCGCGCGCTCTTCGTCGATGAAGCGCTGCTGCGCCTCGAAGCGGGCGCGGTCCTTCTCGTAGGCGTCGACCGGGAGCCTGACGGAGCCCAGGTCGCGCAGCTTGTGCTCCGCGACCCTGACCAGGCCGTTGACGCGGTCGAGCTCGTTCTCGTGCAGCTGCTCGAGTGCCAGGGCGACGAGCGTGCCGGCCAGGATCCCGGCGAAGACGATCGGCCAGCGGAGCCTCCTCATCGGCCGAGCATCCGGAAAGAGACCGTCGCTTCGTGGCTGGAGAAGGCCTCGGGCTCGAGACGGATCTCGGCCTGGCCATCGACGAGCTGCGCGACGAAGCGGCGTCCCGGGCAGGCCTGCGATTCCGCACCGGGCAGCTCTTTCGGCCACGCGAGCCGCCGGGACTGCGCGCGCAGCGAGCGCGCGCGCTCGACGAGACGCGTGAGCTCGAGCTCGGCGCGAAGGATCGCGGCCGTGCGCCCGAGGCGCGGAACGAACGGCTCGCCGGTCTCCGCGAGCGCGCTCCAGGCGGCGCCCTGCTTCGGTGCCGCGAGCGGCATCGGCCCGCAGGAGTCGCCGTTCGCCACCGCGGAGGCCGTCCGCACCTGGACCGTTGCGTAGTCGGCAACCGCGAGCCGCATGTAGGGGCGCTCGAGCGGTCCCTGGACGTACCGGAAGAACGGCGTCAGCGTCTGCTGCTTCTCCGAGGCGATCGCCTCGGCGAGGCGCTCGACGGGAACACCGAGGCCACAGAGCGACAGGATCCTCTCGCTGAGCCAGGAACGATGGCTCTCCCCCAGGGGCGGCCCGACGTCCATCTCGAGGATGAGCCCGCGCAGCGTGGTGTCCGGCTTGCGCACGTGCGCGAGCAGCTCGAGCGTCTCGCCCGCGAGGGCGCCCGCGGGCCGCGTCTGCGCCTCGATCTCGGCGAGCTTTTGCGCCCAGCCGGCCGGAATCGGGTCGAGCATTCGCAGCGCGCCCAGCAGCCGGCGGTCGAGCGTGACGGCGACCAGGCGTGAGAGGGTCTCGCTGCGCTCGCGGAGCGAGGCGGCGAGCGCCGCCGCCGCTTCGAGCGCGCTCGAAGCGCCCGATTGGTCGCCGGCCCGGATCCGCTCGAGCGCGCCGGCCGTCAGCACGGCGTGGAGCCGCGCGAGCTCGGGTGGCGAGTAGGGCAGGGCGTCGTCCCTGCCGCGGGAACCCCATTCGACGCGGCCGGCCGCGAGCAGGTGCTTCTCGACGGCTCTCGCGGGCACGTCTTGCAGGACCAGCCACGCACGCAGCTCCGCGGGAGCTCGCCCGAGTTGGTCGTCGGGCTGCTTGAAGGCGCCGTCCAGGTAGGCGAAGAGCCCGGCGAGGCCGACCTCGCCGAGCGGATCAGGCTCGGGGACCTTCGTGCCGTCGGGCGGGCCGATGCGGATCCCGAGCAGCGCGGCGAGCTTGACGAGCTCGAGGCCCGCGGGATTGGGCGCCGCGTCTCTCGTCTTCGCGGCGGCGACAGCTGCGGGGTCGACGGCCCTCCAGGCGTCGTGGGCGCTGCGCTCCCAGATCTCGGCGAGCAGGTTGCCGCCGAAGACCCAGGCGGCCACGAGCGCGACCTGGAGCAGGACGATGCGCGGGCGGGTGATCGAGTCGGGCCAGAGACGACGCACGCCGCGCAGGACCAAGCCGAACAATCCCAGCACGACGAGCGCCAGCCCGAGCGTGAGCATCCGCGAATGGCCTTTCGGGGGTTCCCCCTGATTCTAATTCGATTTGACATCGCGGACGCGTCGGGGAAAGGTCTTGGAGAGACACTTCGAGGACCATGCGACACCTGGCCCGACTCTCCGGCTTGCTCGTCCTGATCCTGGCCTCGGCTGCGGCCTGCGGCCGCCGCGAGCCGTCCGCCGATCAGGCTGCGGCGACGGCCTCGCCCGCGACGGCCGCCGCTTCGCCGGAGCCGGCCGCAACCACGCAAGCGGCGGACGACAGCCTGGAGCCGGCTCCCGAAGCCACGCCGCTGCCGGAGGGACTCGCTCCCCTGATCGAGCCGTTCAAGGGCGACCTGGACGGGATGCTCAAGCGGCGCCTGATTCGCGTGCTGACGGTCCAGAACCCGGTCCTCTATTTCGTGGATCGCGGGCGCGAGGTCGGGATCACCTACGATGCCGTGAAGCAGTTCGAGCAGGACCTCAACAAGAAGCTCGGCAACAAGGTCGTCGCGCTCCACGTCGTCGTGATCCCGGTCCCGCGCGACGAGCTGCTGCCGCGGCTCGTGGCCGGCCAGGGCGACATCGCCGCGGCCGCCCTCACCGTCACGCCCGAGCGTCTGAAGCGGGTGGACTTCTCGAAGCCGTTCGCGGAGGACGTTCGCGAGGTGCTGGTCACCGGCCCGGCCGCTCCCGAAATCGGCAGCATCGACGAGCTTTCGGGCAAGCAGCTCTACGTGCGCCCCTCGAGCAGCTATGCGGAGCACCTCAAGATGTTGAACGCCCGCTTCGCCAAGGAAGGCAAGGCCCCGGTCCAGATCGACGCCGCCGACGAAGTGCTCGAGGATGGCGACATCCTCGAGATGGTGAACGCCGGCCTCGTCCCCGCGACGGTCGTGGACAGCTTCATGGCCGACCTCTATCTGGAGGTGTTTCCCAACCTGAAGAAGCACGAAGGCATCGCGAGCCCGCCCGGCTCGATCGCCTGGGCCTTCCGCAAGAACAGCCCGAAGCTCGCGGAGGCGGTGAACGCCTTCGTGCGGACCCACAAGGCGGGCTCGCTCGCGGGCAACGTGCTGGTGAACAAGTACCTCAAGACCACGAAGTGGGTGAAGAACGCGAGGAGCGACGAGGACCGCAAGCGCTTCCTCTCGATGGTCGATCTCTTCAAGAAGTACGGCCAGCGCTACGAGCTCGACGCGCTGCTGATGATCGCCCAGGGTTACCAGGAGTCGGGGCTCGACCAGCAGAAGCGCAGCCGCGTGGGCGCGATCGGAGTGATGCAGGTCATGCCGACCACGGCACGCGACAAGGCCGTGAACATCCCGGACATCGACAAGCTCGAGAGCAACATCCACGCGGGGATCAAGTACAACCGCTGGGTGATCGACAACTTCTACCAGGACACCGCGATCACCCCCGTCAACCGCCAGCTGTTCGCCTTCGCGTCCTACAACGCGGGGCCGGGCAAGGTCGCGAGCCTGCGCCGGGAGGCGAAGGCTTCGGGGCTCGATCCCGACCGCTGGTTCAACAACGTCGAGCTGATCGCGGCCAAGCGCATCGGACGCGAGACCGTCACCTACGTCAGCAACATCTACAAGTACTACCTGGCGTACCAGCTCATGACGCGGATCGGGCAGGAGCGCCGGCAGGCGAAGGAGGCCGTCGGAAAGCGCTGAGCGTGCCCCCACTCACGACGGGTTGAGGGGCCCGAGCGAGCCGGGCGCAGGCGCTGCGGCGGGCGCCGTCCGCTCCGCCGCTGCGCGCGAGAGCGCGCGCGAAGCGCTCCGACGATTCGACGTCCGAGACCTCCTCCGCCTCGAGCGCCGCGTCGACGAGCGCCGCCGATACCTCGGGCAGCTCGGCGTCGCCGCTCTGCTGCACGAAGCGGTCGAGCCGCGCCGCCTCCGGCGCCGTGCGCGGCCGCCGGTCGAGCCAGCGATAAGTCGCGGCGAGCAGCTCCTTCGGCCGGCCGGAGCGCGCGGCCTCCGCGACCCGCGCGAGATACGCGGCCGGCGCCTCCTCACGCGCGCGACGGCGCGCCGTGCGGCGCGCGCCCAGCGCGCGAAGCGGCGCGCGCAGCAGGCGCAGGATCACTCCCGCCACGACGAGAGCGACGAGCGCCGCGGGCCCGAAGCGCCGCAGCGCCTCCCGCAGCGGCCGCCACGAGTCGGGCGCGGCTCGCGGCTGCCCGGGATCCTCGGGCAGCGGGATCTCGGCCTGGGCCTCGGGCCCCGCCTCGACGGTGAACTCGAGCTCCGGCACCGTGGCGCGCCGGAGCGTCTGCGCCCTCGTGTCCCACCAGGCGATCTCGGCCGCGGGCAGCCGGTAGGATCCGGGCTTCTGCAGGACGTAGGTCACCGACTCACGGCGCTCGGCCACGCGGGCCTCGCCGCGCTCGCCCCCGCTGGTGTCAGCGACCTTCGGCTGCGCCGGGTAGACCGCGAGACCGGCGACCGGCGCGAAGGCGAGCGGCGGCAGCATCATCGCGAACGCGTCGGCCGCCGTCATGGTGATCGTGCGCGTGAACGAGTCGCCCGCTCGCAGCCCCGCGAGCGGACGGTCGGTGTCGGCCTGGAGCTCCAACGAGCTGGTGGCCAGGAAGTGATCGACACCGCGCGCCCCCGCGGGGATGGTCGCCTGGAAGCTGCCGCCTTTGGCGGGCGCCGGCACCCGCGTGGGTCCGTCCTCTCCCGTGAAGCTCACCTTCACCGCGAAGTCCGGGACCACGAACTCGCCCTCGCGCTGCGGGTAGATCTTGTAGCTGCGGCGCTGGCCGGCGTAGTCCTGCTGGCCCACGCGCTGGTCCAGGTTCGTCCCCTCGTCGATGAAGACGACCACCGCGTCCTTCACCTCGAGCTGGGGGAAGCGCGGCGCGCCCGTGAAGAACGACGGCACGTAGACGTCGACCGTCAGCGTGACCGGCTGGCCCACCGTGACCGAGCGCGGGTGCACGTTGGTCCAGGCGAAGGGCTTCGGCGCGGCCGACGCGAGCGCCGGCACGGCCAGGCACGCGAGCGCCGCGCCGACGCGCCGTCGCCTCACGGCGTGGCTCCGGGCTCCGCCGGTGCAGCCGGCTTCGGCTTGCGCTCGGCGGCGCGGCGGGCCTGCGACGCCTGCACGGCGAACTTCTGGCGCAGGAAGTCGGCGGGCGACGTCTGCACGCCGCGGAGCCAGATCTGGTCGATCTGCTCGTCGGTGAGGTGCTTCAGCTCGACCTCGCCCCGTTTGCCCTTCTTGCCCTCGTCGTCGAACTTGACCTCGTCCGGCTTCTGGTTGGGATCCGCCTCGCCCTCCTCGTCGTCGTCTCGCTTCGGCTTCGGAATCCGGCTCGCGACGAGGTCGCGGTTCGCCTTCGCGTCGGCAAAGCCCGGGCGCCCGGCGAGCGCCTTGTCGTAGGCCAGAAGCGCCAGCTTCAGCTCGCCCTGGCGGGCGTAGGCGTTGCCGAGGTCGTACCAGGCCTCGGGCGAGTCCACGCGCGCGAACGCATCCACGGCGCACGCATAGTCGCCGGCGCGGTAGCAGGCCGTGCCCTTCCACATCGGATCCCGGAACAGCTCGGCCGCGCGCCCGAACTCGCCGCGCTCGAAGTGGTATCGGCCCTGCTGGTCGCGCGTGGCCCAGAGGTCGGCGAAATGAAAGTCCGCAGCTTCCGAGGCGGCCGGGCCAGAGCCAGCAGCAGGCGAAGATGGCCGCCCAGCGCAGCGTGAAGCCGCGCCGGAACCAGAGCCCGGCCGCGAGCGCCAGGATCGGCGCCGCGTACCATCCGAAGTCGCGGTAGCGCGCGCCTGCGTCTTCTCCTTTCGCCGACTCGATGTACGTCTCGATGCCCTTCTGGATGCGCGCGACGTCGCGGTCGTCGAGCGTCACGGTCGCGACGAGCGCGCCCGTCTCGCGGCCGAGCGCCAACAGGCCCTCGCGATCCAGCTTCGCCACCACGCGGCGGCCGCCCTCGCTCGCGAATCCCTTGCCCTCGCGGATCGGCCCGCCCTCGCTGGTGCCGATGCCCAGCACCACCAGCTGGTTCCGGCTCGCGCGCCTCTGCGCCGCGAGCGCGGCCACCTGCGCCTTCGCGACGCCGTCGGTCACGAACAGGATCGTCCCGGGCACGGTCTCCTTCGCCAGCAGCGACTCGGCGAGCGCGAGCGCGCCCGGCTCGTCCTTGCCGGGCACGGGCATCAGGCCCGTGGCGAGCGCCTCCAGGTAGGTCTCGAGGATCTTCCGGTCCTCCGTGAGCGGCAGCACCGTGTGCGCGGTGCCGGCGTACACGACGAGCCCGCTGCGCGCTCCTTCGCGCAGCGCCAGCAGGTCGCGCAGCTTCTGCTTGGCGCGCTCGAGCCGCGTCGGCTGGACGTCGATCGCGTCCATGCCGCGCGAGAGGTCGAGCGCGATCACCAGCGCGGCCTTGTCCTGCGCGAAAGGCGGAGCCTCGCGCTGCCAGGTCGGACCCGCGAGCGCGAGCGTCGCGGCGGCGAGGAACACGGCCAGCAGGTGGACCGGCTGGACGGAGAAGCCGCGGCGGATGCCCACCAGCAGGTGTGGCAGCAGGTGAGGCGCCACGACGCCCCGGAACGGCCGGACCGGATCCTCGCGGCGCTGCAGCAGGAAGACGACCAGCGCCGCCGGCAGCGCGAGCCAGAGCCACTCCGGGCGCAGGAAGTGGAACGCGCTCGGCGAGAGGACGGGGCTCACGCGCGCGCCTCCGCGAAAGCGCGCGTGCCCGCCATCAGCAGGTAGAACGCGAGCAGTAGCGCGACCGCCGCGCCGAGCGGCCAGTAGAAGAGCGGCCGGCGCGGCCGGTAGCTCGCCGTCTTCAGGTCCACCTTCTCGATCTCGTCGAGCTTGCGGTAGATGCCCTCGAGCTCCTTCTGGTCGAGCGCCATGAAGGTCGCGCCGCCCGTCGCCTCGGCGATCGCCGCGAGCGTTCCCGAGTCCACGAGGTCGGCGCCCCGCGTCCTCGGATCCCCGATGCCGACGGTGTGGATCGTGATCCCGTGCGACTTCGCGATCTCGGCCGCCTTGCGCGGCGGCACCTTGCTGCCGGTGTCGTTGCCGTCGGTCAGCAGCACCACGACCTTCTGCTTCGCGCGGCTCTCGTCGAAGAGCTTGATCGCGAGGCCGAGGGCGTCGCCGATCATCGTGCGCGGGCCCGCCATCCCCACGCGCACCTCGCCCAGCAGCCGGCGGTCGAGCTCGTGGTCGAGCGTGAAGGGCGCCTGCAGGTGCGCGCCGTCGCCGAAGACGACGAGGCCGATGCGGTCGCCCGCGCGGCGCGCGACGAAGTCCGCGAGCACGAGCTTCACCGCGTCCAGCCGCTGGATCCGCTTGCCGTGCGGGTCGACGAAGTCGGGCGTCTGCATCGACTCCGAGATGTCGACCGCCAGCAGCAGGTCGCGCACCGACTCGGTCTTCTGCAGCGGCGGCAGCACGAGCTCGGGCCTGGCGGCCGCGCCGACCAGCAGGACGAACACGACGGGCGCCACGAGCCACTGCAGGAGCGCCTTCGACAGCACGACCGCTCCGGGCTCGGGCTTGCGCCCGAGGCCCGCGGCGACCTGCCCGAAGAAGGGCACGCGCAGCGCGGGCTGGCGCTGCTTGTAGGGCGGCAGCAGCCGGAATGCGAGCACGGGGACGGCGAGCAGGACGCAGCGCCCACGGCGCGCCGAGCTCCAGCGTCGACGCGCCGACCGGCCACGACAGCGCGCTTCGCGGCGCGCTCGAGCAGCGGGCTCATGCGGCCTTCGTTCCGCGCGGCGCCGGCGCGGGTGCTGGGGTCGGGCTCGCGGCGGCGTGGTGGCGCCCGATGAAGTCGCGGCTCAGGCGCACGAGGGCGTCGATGTCGGCGCGTGGGATGCTCGAGAGCGCGGCCGCCGACCCGTAGGTGAGCTTCGGGAGGATCCGGCCCGGACCCTTGCTCCATTCGTGGCCGCGGTAGAGGCGGTCGAGCTCGGCGAGCCACGCGGGTCCCGTGAGCGCGGCGACCGCCGCGCGCGGCTCGACGTGGAGCGCGACGCGCTTGAGGAGCGGCGGCAGCCGGGCCGCGAGCTCGTGGCGGCCGCCCGGGTGCTGGAGCGCCTCGACGATGCCCTCGAGCTCCGCGAGCGCCTCGCGGCGGTAGCGGCTCGCGGCCCGGGCGCGCTGATGCCGACGGTAGCCCCAGAAGGCGGCAGCCAGCAGGACCAGGCCGACCAGGTACCAGCCCGGCGCGGGCGGCAGCACCGGCACCGGGGCGGGCATCGCGATGTCGCGCAATCCCTCGACCGGCGCGAGCGGCGTGGCGCTCGGGGCGGGAGCGGGCGCGGGTGTCTCGGGCTGCACGCTCGTCAGACCCGCCGCGGAAGACCGGCGCCGAGCAGGCGGGCGATCTGCGCGACCGCGTCCTCGGCCGTCGAGAGCGGCAGCACGGGAATGCCGAGCTCCCGCGTCCAGCCCAGGACGGGCTTGATGCGCGCGCTCGCCACGGACAGCAGCGCCTCGCGTTCCCGCGGCCGGCCCAGCTCGAGCTGAAGCTGCAGCTCGCCGCCGCTCACGACCGCGCGTCCGCGCTCCGGCAGGTCCTTCGACGAGGGGTCGAGCACCAGCATCACGATCACGTCGTTGTGCTGAGAGAGCGCGCTCGCCAGCCGCCGCGTGTCGGCGTCCGCGCCGTCGAAGTCGCTCGCGACGAGCACCGCGTGGTCGTGGTCGACGAGCCGCAGCGCCCGCTCGAGCGCCTGGTTCAGCATCCCGGGAGCCGGAGCGACGTCGCTGTCGGCGCGCAGCGCGCGGTTCTTGCGGACGATCGCCTGCAGGATGCGCAGCACCTGGCCGCGGCTGCGGTGCGGCCGCAGCGCCTCGAGCCCACGGTCGTCGAACACCACCGCGCCGACGCGGTCGCCCGAGCGGAAGACGCGCCAGGCGGCGAGCGCCGCGGCCTCGGCCGCCGTCACCGACTTCAGCGACAGCCGCGTTCCGTAGAACATCGCGAGGCGCTGGTCCACCACCACGAGCGCAGGCCGGTCCTTCTCCTCGTTGTAGACGCGCGTGTGCGGCTGGCCGGTGCGGGCGGTGACGCGCCAGTCGATCGCGCGCACGTCGTCCCCCGGCAGATAGGCGCGCACCTCCTCGAAGTCGAGGCCGCGCCCGCGCACGCGCGCGGCGTGCCGGCCGGACAGCAGGCTCCGGAGCGGCTGCCGCGCGCGGAAGCTGAAGCGCCGCGCGCGGTACTGCAGCCGCGTGAGCGCGTCGAGGCTCGTGTAGACCCCCGGGACCTCGACGTCCGTCGCGGCCAGCGGGGGCGCGCCCGAGCTCACCGCGCGGCTCCGCCGTCGCCCGGCTTCAGCCGGTAGAAGGAAACCTGGAAGTCCTGGTTGAGCCCCAGGTGGTGGTACGTGCCGAAGAGCGTGTCGTGCGCAGCGTCGTAGTCGAGCTCGTAGTTGCTGCCGGGATAGCCGCGGTCCTGCATCTCGACCATCAGCTGGAGCCGCGCGCCGCTCTTCAGCCATTGCGCCCTCGAGACGTGGATCGGCTGCGGGTTCAGGTAGCGGGCGGCGAGCTTGCCGTCGGGAGTCGCCTCGTCGATGGCGATCACGTAATCGGAGTCGGTGCGCTTCCACTGCCCCACGAGGCGGGCCGGCTCGGCGGCCGCGGCAGCGGCCGGCGTGGCGCCGGGCCGACGACGAGCGCGCGCCTTGGTCGCCCTCCGGCTTGCAGGCCGCGAGAGTCGCCACGAGCAGCAGGCAGACGGCCGCTCTCGGGCCCATCAAGCCACCGCGACGAGCTTGACGATCTCGCTCACCACCTTCTGCGCGTCGAGGCCGGACGCGCTCGCCTCGTAGCTCAGCGAGACGCGGTGGCGCAGGCAGTCGTGCACGACCGCGCGCACGTCGTCGGGCGTCACGTGGTCGCGGCCCTCGAGCCACGCGTAGGCGCGCGAGCACTTGTCGAGCGCCAGGCCGCCGCGCGGGCTGGCGCCGATCTGGATCCACTTGCGCAGGTCCTGGCTGTAGCGCTCGGGATAGCGGGTGGCGAAGACCAGGTCGACGACGTACTTCTCGACGGCCTGGGCCACCTGCACCTGGTGGATCTCGCGGCGGGCGTCGAGCACCGCCTGCTGTGGCACGGGCGCCTGCGCCTGGGCCGCGCCGGGCCCCGCCGCGGGCTGCTCCTCCTCGCTGCGCACGAGGCGGACGATCTCGCCTTCCGCCTTCTCGTCGGGATAGCCGATCCGCACGTGCATCAGGAAGCGGTCGAGCTGCGCCTCGGGCAGCGGATACGTGCCCTCCTGCTCGATCGGGTTCTGCGTGGCCATCACCAGGAAGAGCGGCGGCAGCGCGTGCGTCGTTCCGGCCACGGTGACCTGCCGCTCTTCCATCGCCTCGAGCAGCGCCGCCTGCACCTTCGCAGGCGCGCGGTTGATCTCGTCGGCCAGGATCAGGTTGTTGAAGATCGGGCCCGGCTCGAAGCGGAACTCGGACTTGCCGCCGTTCTGGTGGTAGACCTCGGTGCCGGTGATGTCGGAGGGCAGCAGGTCGGGCGTGAACTGGATGCGCGAGAGGCCGGCCTCGAGGTTCCTGGCGAGGCTCTTCACGGCCCGCGTCTTCGCGAGGCCCGGCAGCCCCTCCACCAGCAGGTTGCCGTTGGCGAGCAGCCCGATCAGCAGGCGCTCGATGATCGCCTCCTGGCCGATGATCGAGCGGGCCATCCGCTGCTTCAAGTCGAGGATCCGGTCGCGTGCGCTCATGGGCCTCCCTGTCAGGTGTAGCGCATCCGGTGGCTGGATGTCGAGGTCGGCGACGTGGCCGGAACGGCCCCGACCCTGCTATTTCTCGAAAGGATAGATGCGCTTCCAGTCCTTCTTCATGTCGACGACCGCCCAGTCCCGCTGCAGCGCCTCGTCGAGCGCCTTGTCGAGCTTGCCGATGTGCGACTGCCGGTCGTAGGCCCACTCGCGCTCGGCGTCGGTATGGTGCACGAGCCCGAGCAAGCGACGCCCCGATCCGGCCGCGGTCCACTGCAGCATCTGGTGGTCGCCGTCGGAGTTGCCGAACGCCAGGATCGGACGCCGCCCGATGAAGCGGTTGATGCCGACCGGCTTGCCCGGCCCGTCGTCGACGAACTCCATCTTGGCTTCTTTCAGCAGCACGGGACCGTTCGGCCGCAGCTCGAACCTCGTGACGCCGCTGCTTCCCACCACCTGCTCCGGCGGGATGCCGTAGGCCTTCTCGGCCCAGGCGCGCATGAACTCGACACCGCCGCCGGAGACGATGAAGGTCTTGAAGCCCTTCCCCCGCAGGTAGCGGAGCAGCTCGAGCATGGGCTGGTAGACCATCTCGGTGTAGAGCCGACCGCTCTTCGGGTGCTTGGCGCTCGCCGCCCAGGCCTCGACGCTCGAGGCGAACTCCTCGGTCGTCATGCCGCTGTGCGTCGCGGCCAGGATCCCGAGCATCGCCTTCTCGCCCTGCGCGAGCGCGCCCTTCACGTCTCCGGCGAGCAGCGTCTTGTAGGGCTCCTGCGTCTTCCACTCGGGGTGCTTGGGCGCCATCGCCTTCACCCGGTCGAGCGCGAAGGCGAGCTGGAAGTAGATCGGCTGCTCGGACCAGAGCGTGCCGTCGTTGTCGAAGACCGCGATTCGCTGGGCCGGCTCCACGAACGCGGCGCCCTCGCTCGTCACCTCCGCCACGAACTTGACGATCGCCTGCTTCGCCGGCCCGTCGTTCCACGACGCCAGCGGGTCCGTGGTCTGCGCGGCCGCCGTGGCCGACACGAGTGCCGCGGCAAGGACGAGGGACGTTCGCTGCATTCTCGGCATGATCTGGATTTCTCCTTGGGGCAGGCGTCCCGACAGGCTCCGCCACGCGAACTCTACAAGCCCGGTCCGGCAGCGTCGATTGGACTTTGGTCCTAGGCCGGCCTGGCCTATCCTTGGCGGCGCGACGGAGGATGGACGACAACCCGGATGGACAACAGCAAGCCGACCGACATCAGGAAGAGAGTGCTCGCCGTCGACGACGACGCTTCGATCCGGCACATGCTGGAACGGGTCCTGTCCCGCACCTACGACCTCGTCGTCGCCGCCGACGGCGAGCAGGCCCTCGCGGAGGTCCGGCGGCGCCGACCCGACCTGGTCCTGCTCGACCTGCGGATGCCGGTCATGGACGGCAGCGAGTTCCTGGAGCGGGTCGAGGCCGAGGGCATCGACGTCCCGGTGGTCCTGATGACCGCCGAGATTCGCCACGGCTTCCTCGACTCGCCGCTGGTGCGGGCGCGCCACGACAAGCTGCTCGGCGTGGACGCCCTGCTCGAGACCTGCGCGCGGGTTCTCGCCGGCGCGGCTCCTTCCTCGAATCCGTGAATCAGTTGCGCGGAGGCGCGATGCTCTCGACGTGCTTCAGCCGCTTCATGGCGTCCTGCATCCGCAGCATCCCGTAGTTGGTTCCGGCCGCGTCGACCAGGGCCTCCGCGTGCGGCTACGCGTCCTGGTGGTGTGCGAAGAACTGCGCGAGCTCCCTTCCCTTCGCTTCGCCGACGGCGGCGCGGAGCGACTGCATCTCTCCCGGCGCGAGCGGGGCGAACGAGCGCGCGAGCGCGACGTTCTTCTCGAGCAGGTCGGGCTTCGGCATCCCCACGGTGGCCGAGGCTGACCGGGAGCGACAGCGCGTAATACATCAGCTTGTCGGGGGCGTTCTTGTCCAGCAGCCGATCCTGGCCGAACACCTTCATCGCTATGATGCCCATCTTCTTGCGGACCGCCACCGGCAGCGCGAGCGTCTCGTAGCTCGCATCCGCCATCGGGACCGGGTTCGGCCCCTTGTCGTCGAACTCCATGCGGGCGCGGGCGGCGTTCAGCGCCATCTGCACGCAGTCGAAATCGTGCCGCTCGAGGGCGGCCTGCATCGCCGCCGGGTTCGCGTGGCCGGTGATGCCGATGAAGCGCGCGATCTTCTGCTCCTTCGCCTGCTGGACGACCTTGAGCACGCCGTCCGCCGCCTCGATCGCGGCCAGGTCATCCATGCTCGTCAGGCTGTGAATGTGGAGCACGTCGAGCCTGTCGGTCTGCAGGCGCTTCAGGCTGGCTTCGATCTGGCGCTGCGCCTCGTCGCCCTTGCGCGCGGCGATCTTGGTCTGCAGGAAGACCTCGCCGCGACGGCTGGCCATCAGCCGTCCGACGCGCTCTTCGCTCTTCCCGTTCCCGTAGTTGTTGGCGGTGTCGAGGTAGGTGTAGCCGAGGTCGATGGCTCGGGACAGTACGCCCACCGCCTCGTCGTCGTCCTTGTAGGCGAGGTAGCGGCTGCCGCAGCCGAAGGCGAGGATCGGCACCTTGACGCCCGTCTTGCCGAAGGCGCGCGTCGGGAGCTTCCCCACGGCGGCGAAGACTTTGGCACCGAGCGGAGCGAGGGCCGCTGTCCCCAGGAACGCGCGGCGGGAGATGCTCACGTGGCTCCTCCTTCGAGGCGTGACCTGCCTCGCCGGGGATCGTACCGCGGTTCGGACTTGGCGGCGCTTCCCATTATCGGATCCCTCGCCAAGGACCCTCTCGGCGGCCTGGGCCTGCCTCTACAGCCGTCCCATCCGACCGCTCTCGAAGTCGATCATCGCCTGGCGGATCTCACCGGGGCTGTTCATCACGAACGGGCCCATCCCGACGATCGGCTCGTGGATCGGCTCCCCCGCGAGCAGCAGCGCGCGCGCTTCGCTCGCCTCGTCGATCGCGATGTCCGCGCCCTCGCGGTCGAACAGCCCGATTTCCGCTTCCTCGATCGGGTCCGAGCCCTCCACCCGCAGCGAGCCACGCAGCACCACGACGGCCGTCGTCCAGCCGTCCGGCACGGCGATCTGCTCCCGCTTCGTGCCGTGCAGCTTGAGGTCGACGACGTGCAGCGGCGTGAAGGTGCGGGCGGGGCCTTTCGCGCCGGCGAGCTCCCCCGCGATCACGCGTGCCGTGCCGAGCCCGCCGGGCAGCGGCACGGATGGAATCCGGCTGTCCGTGATCGCCTGGTACCCGGGAGGCGCCATCTTGTCCTTGCGCGGCAGGTTGACCCAGAGCTGGACCATCTCGAAGGGTCCGCCTCGCGTCGCGTACTCGCGCCCGTGGAACTCCTCGTGCACGATTCCCGAGGCGGCCGTCATCCATTGCACGTCGCCCTCGCCGATGCGGCCGCCGCCGCCCGACGAGTCGCGGTGCTCGACCTCGCCGGCATACACGATCGTGACGGTCTCGAACCCGCGGTGCGGGTGAGGTCCGACGCCCCGCCGCTCGGTCGTGGGCGTGAACTCGGTGGGCCCGGCGTAGTCGAGCAGCAGGAAGGGGCTCAGCAGCTCCCCCTCGTTCGGGTAGGCGAAGAGCGTCCGCACCGGGAAGCCGTTGCCCACCCAGTGGCGGTCCACGCTGCGTTGGATGCCGCGCAGCTTCTTCACGGCTCTAGCCTCGGTAAGAGGCGCTAGACGCCCGCTCCGATCAGCCGGCTTTCGACCGCGAAGCGTACGAGCTGTGCGGACGAGCGCACGGCCAGCGCCTCCATCGCCTGGTACTTATGGTAGGCCACAGTCCGGGTGCTGATGCCCAGGACCGCCGCTGCCTGCTTCATGGAATGCCCCTCGGCGAGCAGCCGCACGACCTCGCGCTTGCGCGGGCTGAGGCGCCCGAGAGGCTCGAGCGCGGGAGGCTGGGGCTCGAGCGCGTCGGGATCGCCCCCGGCGAGAGCGACCGACAGCCAGCGCCCGCCGCGCAGGACCGTCCTGAGGGCCCGCAGGAACTCGCGGGCGCCGGTGCTCCGCAGCACATAGCCTGCCGCTCCCAGCTCGAACGCCTGGGCGGCCACCTGGAGGTCTTCACAGGCGGTCAGCAACACCACGCGCGTGCCGGGCCGCGCTTGAAGCACGCGGCCCGCAGCCGCGAGGCCGCCCAGGCGCGGCAACGACACGTCCGTCACTACGAGCGCGGGCGACAGGCGCGTCGCCTGCTTCACCAGCTCGATCCCGTCGGTGACGACGCCGGCCACGTCGAAGTCCGGCTCGAGCAGGCACGCGAGCGCCTCCGCGAGCACGGCCTGCGAATCGGCCAGCACGACGCGGGGCCTCACGCCTGCAATCCTTCACACGGCCGGCGGGCGTGTCTATTGGCCTTTGGTCTTACGGCGCTTGCCCCCGGGGATGGGGGTGGAGGCTCCCTACTCGAGGGCGGTCGCCAGCAGCTGAGCGGCCTCGGCGCCGCCGTTCGACTGGACGGCCTCCACGAGCGCGAGCGCCAGCTTGAATCGCCATCTGGCCGGGCTTGCGGCCCATCTTGCGTCGAGCTTCATGCGCGCGCCGCACGTTCGCGCCACTGCAGCCGAAGTCGCGCTCCAGGGCCGCCTGCGATCGTTCCCGAGGTCGAGTGCCGGCAGCCTTGAAGTCCTGCGCGGCCCGTGCACGACCTTCAGCACAGCGCCTGTCGCATCAGTTCGGCACCGCGCTGGAACGTCGACCGGTCGCAGAAGCTCGCCTCGAGCTGGCAGCTTCGCCTTGGCCAGCGCGGCGAGCTTGGTCGGCGGATGACCTCGCCGCGGCGCGGCGTGAGCCGGCCCACGCGCTCCTCGCTCTTGCCGTTGCCGTAGTTGTTCGCGGTGTCGACGTAGCTGAAGCCGAGGTCGATCGCGCGCGACAGCACGCCCACCGCCTCGTCGTCGTCCTTGTAGGCCAGGACGGCTGCCGCAGCCGCAGGCGAGCAGCGGCACCTGGACGCCCGTGGCACCGAACGCCGCGATCGGCAGCTTGCCGGGCGCTCCGAAGACCTTGGCGCCGAGAGGGCAGGGCCGCCGCCCCCAGGAACGCGCGACGGAAGATGGCTACGGGTCTCCGCCTCGAGGCACGGCCTCGGCTCCTATCGCAGGTTCCTGCGAGCTCCCGCCTTCGAGCTATTGGACCTTGGTCCCATATCGGCTCGGCCCGCCCCTGCGTACGATGGGAGCACGGTCGTATGAATCAAGTAAGAGATGCCGTATTGTGTTTGATGGGGGATCCGAACAGGGGGAAGTAATGACTCGAGCGGTGATTCGTCAGGTCGCGTGTGTGTGTGCCAGCGTGGGGCTTCTGGCGGCGGCGCCGGCCCAGGCACAGGACCCGCGCATCGAGATCGGCGGCAGCGCCGGGTGGACGCTCAGCGACGGCGTGACGTTCGACGGCGTCATCGCCGGCGACGGAAACGTCTACAACTCGATCGAGCCCAAGGATTCGTTCTCGTACAACCTCCAGGCAGGGTTCTTCGTGAATCCGAACCTGGAGATCGGGTTCCTCTTCGGCCAGCAGAAGAGCACGCTCACGGTCGGCGGGACGCAGGAGCGCGAGATCGGCGACATGAGCGTCAACAACTACCACGGGTTCATCGCCTACCACTTCGGCGACCCCGATGCCAAGGCGCGGCCCTACTTCCTGGGCGGCGCCGGGGCGACGAGCTATGGCAAAGTGCCCTTCAGTGTCGGGAACATCGCCGGCGAGACCGGGAGTGCGACCCAGTTCTCCACCACCTGGGCGCTCGGCGTGAAGCTCTATCCCGCCCCCAAGGTCGGCCTGAACCTCGCCGTACGCTGGACGCCCACCTACATCAAGTCCGACGCCGAAGGCTGGTGGTGCGATCCGTACTGGGGCTGCTACGTCGTCGGCGACTCGCAGTACTCGAACCAGTTCGAGTTCTCGGGCGGCATCGTCTTCCGCTTCTGAGACTCTCCTGACCGCTGGTCCGGCCGGGGCTTCGAAGTCCCGGCCGGACTGCTTTCCGGGCGCCCGAGGCGGCGAGCCTCAGCGCCGCACGGGCAGGTCGTAGAGCACCGCCGCCTCGCCGTGCGCGGCGATCAGGCGGTCGTAGTGGGCGACGATGCGGTCGCGGCGTCCGAGCAATCCCTCGATCTGGCCCATGCTCAGCAGGCCGCCCGCGCGCATCTTGAGCGTCGGCTCGTCGAGCCTGCGCAGCGCCGCCAGCAGCCGGCGCGGGCAATTCTCCGGAAGCTGTTTCTGGTCCCGGAGGTCCTTGAAGACCTTGAAGGCGCGCGTGTGGTCGATCATCCAGAGCTGCCAGCTCTTGTCGATCAGCAGGTTGCCGAGGTTGCGATCGAAGTTGAAGATGAGCTGGTCGAAGATCCGCACCACGTGCACCTGTCGGTTCCACGCCTCCACGTCCGGAGCCTCCTGGCGCGTCTCGTGGCGCTCCTTCTCGGTCATGAGCCGGTTGTCGAGCCACCAGGTGAACGCACCGCGCCTGGCGTCGTAGTCGCGGATCACCGTCACCGGGACCATGCCGAGGCCGAGCAGGCGGTCGAGGCGGTAGGCCGCCACGTTGTTGCGCCAGCTGTCCCGGAAGTCGAGCTCGGTCGTCGACGCGAGCGTCCGCTCCGGGCTCGACTCGTCGATCACCTGGATGTCGGCGTCGTGCGTCACGCCGCCCCGGCGCAGCGTCGCCCGCCGCGAGCCCGTGATGCCGCCGGGCGCCTGACGCGCGCGCACCACTTGCGCCTCCAGCAGGAACTGCTCTCGATCGGCATCCTTGGCGGGCTGCGCCCTCACGTCGGCCGACGGCACGACGGCCGCCTCCAGCAGCGTCAGGACCAGGAGCAGGCGAAGGCGCACCGGGCCTCCCTAGTGGCGCGTCTCGAGCGCCTTCTCGATGGCCGACACCAGCTCCTCCTCGTCGATGGGCTTGAACAGCACGTCCACGGCGCCGGCCTCGAGCGCCTGGCTGCGCACGGCCTCGTCGCCGTGGCCGGTGATGAAGACGACGGGCAGCGAGCGCGGCGTGCCGGCGATGGCGCTCTGCAGCTCGAAGCCGCTCATCGCCGGCATCCGGATGTCGAGCACGATGCAGGCGGGCAGCGAGGGCACGGGGGACGCCAGGTAGCCCGCCGCGTCCGCGAACGACTCGACGTCGTACCCCGCGGCCCGGATCAGGCGCTGCAGGGCCTTGCGGACCGAAGCGTCGTCGTCGACGAGAAAGACGGTCCCGCGAGTCATGCGCGCTCTCGGACGTAACCTCTCACTTGTCGAGCCGGTTGGGTATTGGACCAACGTCCTATGCGCTACTATTCGGCACGGTCGGGAGCCAGGAAACCACCGGCCTGTATCCGAGATGCCTGAGGCGCAGTGCGGAAGGCCGATCCGGGATCGCGCTCCACACGCGCTCGCCGCTCGCCCGGGGCGCGCTGCTGGCCCTGGCGGTGGCGGCCACCTACTACCTGGGTGCGCAGATCGGGTCCGTGCTGCGTTTTCCTCCGGCCGTCACCTCCGTGATCTGGCCGCCCAACTCGCTCCTGACGGCAGCGCTGCTGCTGACGCCTCCCACGCGCTGGTGGCTCTGCCTCGCTGCTGCGTTTCCGGCGCACTGGCTCGCCCTGGCGCAAGCGGGATTCGCGCCGGCCTTCGTCGTCACCCTCTTCGGGACCAACTGCCTGGAGGCGGTCGTGGCCGCGGGCCTCGTGCGCGCGTGGAGCGACGACCCGAACCGCTTCGACAGCCTGCAGCGGGCGCTCGCCTTCGTCGGCGGCGCCGTCGTGCTCGGGCCGCTCGTCTCGACGTTTCCCGACGCGGCGGCGGTGAACTACTTCCAGGGCGACCCCTACGGCCTCGTCTGCGTCCGGCGCCTGCTGTCGAACAGCCTCAGCCAGCTGACGCTGGTGCCGTCCGCCGTCCTGCTCGTGCGCCAGTGGCCCCAGTGGCTGCGGGCCTCCACGCGCCGCAAGCGTCTCGAGGCGACGCTCTTGGCGTTGGCGCTCGTGACCGTGGGCTGGATGGTCTTCAGCGACTCCCAGCGCGCGCATCCGTTCCTGCCGGGGGGGCCCTACACGGCGCTGCCGTTCCTGATGCCGCTCATCATCGTCGCGGCGGTCCGCTTCGGGCCGTTCGGCGCAAGCCTCTCGCTGCTGGTCACGGCGCTGCTGGCGATCGGCACCGCGCTGTCGGGCCGCTCGCCGCTCACCGACCTTCCGGCCGAGCAGCGCGTGATGGCGCTGCAGGTGTTCCTGATCGTGGTAGGCGTGCCGCTGCTGTTCGTGAGCGCGCTGATGAAGGAGCGCGCTCAGATCGCCGACACGCTGCGGCAGCGGCTTCGCTTCGAGGAGCTGCTCTCCCAGCTCTCGGGGGCGTTCGTCCACCTGCCGAGCCACAAGATGCATTTCGAGTTCCAGGCCTCGCTCGAGCGGCTCGCGAGGTTCTTCGAGCTCGACGCGTGCGGGCTCTGGCTGCTCACGCGCCAGGGCCGGGCGTTCGAGCCGGTGGCCTGGCACGGACCGAGCGCGAGCCGCGCACCCTCGCGCGTCGGGCGGGAGTCCTTCGGATGGTGCGCCGAACGCATCATGAGCCAGCTGCCGATCGTCAGCTCGGACGTCGAGGCGCTGCCGACGCGGCCGGAGGAGCGGGAGCGCTTACGGCGCATGGGCGCGCGGTCGCTGCTGGCGCTGCCGCTCGTGGCAGGCGGCGAGGTGCTCGGCGGCCTGGCGCTCGTCTCGACCACGACGCACCGCAGCTGGCCGGAGCCGGTGGTGGCGAACAGCCGGCTCGTGGCCGACGTCCTGGCCGGGGCGCTCGCGCGCATGCTCGCCGAGGACGCGCTGCGCGCCAGCGAGAGCATGAAGTCGGCCGTGCTGTCGTCGCTCACCAGCCTGGTGGCCGTGCTCGACCGCGACGGCCGCATCATCGCGGTCAACGAGAGCTGGACGCGCTTCGGCCGCCTGCACTCGCCGGCCGCGAGCATCGTGGGCCCCGGCGAGAGCTATCTCGACGTCTGCCGCCGCGCGGCCGAGAGCGGCGACGAGCTCGCGCGCGAGGCGTCCGTCGGCATCCAGGGCGTGCTCGAGCGCGGCCTTCCGAGCTTCGGCCAGGACTACGGCTGCCCCGGCCCGGACGGCGAGCGCTGGTTCCACATGACGGCCGTGCCGCTCGACCGGCCGGAGGGCGGCGCCGTCGTGTCCCACACGGACATCACCGAGCGCCGGGACGCGGAAGCGGAGGCCGACAAGAGCCGGCAGGAGCTCGCCCACTACCTGCGGGTGTCGACGATCGGCGAGATGACGACCTCGATCGCCCACGAGCTCAACCAGCCGCTCGCGGCGATCCTGGCGAACGCCCAGACGGCGCGGAAGATCCTGGCCGCGCCGGCCACCGCCGACGGCCGCCGCGAGGTCCAGGAGATCATCACCGACATCATCGACGAGGACCGGCGCGCCGGCGAGGTGATCCGGGGGCTGCGCGAGCTGCTCCGCAAGGGCGAGGGCACGCAGGAGGAGCTCGACGTGAACGCGCTCGTGCGCGGCGTCCTGCGCCTGCTCGGCAACGACGTGATGCTGCGCGGGGTCAGCATGCGCTCGGAGCTGACGGAGGAGTCGCTCACCACCCGCGGAGACCGCGTCCAGCTGCAGCAGGTGCTGCTCAACCTGGTGGTGAACGCGCTCGAGGCGCTGGCCGAGACCGACGGCGACCGCCGGATCGGGATCCGCACCGAGCGGGCTCCGGGCGGAATGGCGCGGGTGTCCGTCGAAGACACGGGGCCGGGGCTGCCCACGCCCGTCCGGCACGAGATCTTCAAGCCCTTCTTCACGACCAAGGCCAAGGGCATGGGCATGGGCCTCTCGATCGCACGGTCGATTCTCGGGGCGCACGGCGGCACGATCACGGTCGACGCGGACCGGGAACGCGGCGCGCGCTTCACCTTCACCCTGCCGCTCGTCGAGGCGAGGCCAGCCCACGCCAGGGCGCCGTAACAGGACTTAGCCGCCCTTGCGTCGACTGGCGCGTTCAGGTCCTGAGCGTTCTGTCCTGCGGGCGTCCGCGATCCGTTCACGGGCGAGCCCGGTGCTAGTATGGGGTCGGGGAAGAGACTTGGCTCAGCCGGGCACGCGTGTCTACCTCGTCGACGACGATGCCGGCGTGCGACGCGCGCTCACGCGCGTCCTGCGCAACGCGGGATATCAGACGACCGCGTTCGGCACGGCCGAGGATTTCCTGATCGGCGTCGAGCTCGACGATCTCCCCGCCTGCCTGGTCGTCGACCTGAAGATGCCCGGCCTGAGCGGGCTCGACCTCCAGGAGCTGCTGCTCGAGCGCGGCATCGAGCTGTCGCTCGTCTTCATCAGCGGCCGCGCCGACGTGCAGAGCGGCGTGCAGGCGATGAAGAGCGGGGCCGTCGACTTCCTGGAGAAGCCGGTCTCGGACGAGACGCTGCTCGCCGCCGTGGCGCGGGGCCTCGAGCAGGACGGCGAGCGCCGCATCCAGCGCGCCGAGCGCGCGCAGCTGCAGGAGCGGCTCGGCACGCTCACTCCGCGCGAGCGCGACGTGTTCGGCCTGATCGTCACGGGCCTGCTCAACAAGCAGGTGGGCGCCCGGCTCGGCACCACCGAGAAGACCGTCAAGGTGCACCGCTCCCGCGTGATGCAGAAGATGGGCGCCCACTCGCTCGCCGAGCTGGTGCGCATGGCCGACAAGATCGCCCATCGTCTATGATGCCGGGCCGAGCGCCGGCTTTGCGGCGCGACCCGGCAGCATGGAAACAAGCGTCGAAGCCGACCGCGAGCTGCGCCACGCCTGGTACGTCGCCATCGTCCTGATGGCGTGCAACACGCTGTCGTTCATCGACCGCCAGATCCTCGGCCTGCTGGTGACGCCGATCAAGCTCGAGCTCGGGATCAGCGACACCCAGATCGGCCTGCTGCAGGGGCTGGCGTTCGGCGTCTTCTACACGCTGCTCGGGATTCCGATGGGCCGCATCGCCGACACCAAGAACCGGCGCAACCTGGTGGCCGCGGGCATCTTCTGCTGGAGCCTGATGACCACGCTCTGCGCGGGAGCGCGCAGCTTCGCCACGCTGTTCCTCGCGAGGATGGGCGTGGGGATCGGCGAAGCGACGCTCTCGCCGTCCGCCTTCTCGCTGCTCTCGGACTACTTCCCCAAGGGGCGGCTGGCGACCGCGCTCAGCATCTTCTCGATGGGCATCTTCTTCGGCTCCGGGCTGGCCCTGATCCTGGGCGGGCTCATCATCGGCGCCGTCGGCTCCTGGCGGCTCACGTTCCTGATCGTCGGGCTGCCGGGCCTGCTGGTGGCGCTCCTGGCCCTCACGATCCGCGAGCCGCCGCGAAAGGACCTGCTGCGCACCACGGGCGGCGAGCCGGCGCGGCTCCGCCTCGCGGACGTCGCGCGCGAGGTGAAGCTGCGGCTCGCCTCGGTGGCCGGGATCTGCTTCGGCTTCGCGGCCCAGGCGCTCTGCAACTACGCCCAGCAGGCGTGGCTGCCGACCTACTTCGTGCGGCGTGCACGGCTGGTCGCTCCGCCAGGCCGGCGTGACGCTCGGCGTCATCTCTCTCGCCACCGGCCTCGCTCGGGTCCTACAGCGGCGGGCGGCTCGCGGACTACTGGCAGCGCCGCGGGATCGCCGAAGCGCCGCTGCGGGTCGGCGTGCTGGCGACGCTCTGCGCCGGCGCCTTCTTCACGCTGTCCTTGTCGATGCCGCGCGCTCGAGATGCAGCTCGCGCTGCTGGGCCCCGCCTTCTTCTTCCTCGCCATGCCGATCGGCAGCGTCTACGCCTCGCTGCAGCTGATCCTGCCGAACCAGGTGCGCGGCCAGATCGGGGCGCTGCAGGTCTTCACGCTGAACCTCGGCGGCCTGATCCTCGGCCCCGCGCTGCCGGGACTGCTGAACGACTACGTGTTCCGGAGCGGGCAGATGGTCGGCTGGTCGCTCGCGCTGACCGTCGGCACGGCGTCGCTCGTCTCGGCGATCCTCTTCTTCGCGACGTGGCGCCCCTACCGCAGGGACTACGCGCTGATGCACGGTGGCCATGGGCTCGCCTGAGCTCGTCCAGCTCGAGCGCCGGGGCGACGTCGCCGTCGTCCGCATCGACCACCCGCCCGTGAACGCGCTCGCGGAGCCGGTGCGGAGCGCGCTCGCCTCGGCCCTCGGCCGCCTGGGAACGGATCCGGAGCTGCGCGCGGTCGTGATCACGGGCAGCGGGCGGACGTTCGCGGCCGGCGCCGACATCCGCGAGCTCGAGGCGGCGGTCCTCGACCACGCCGTCGAGCCGCCCGACTTCCACGGGCTGCTGCAGCTCGTCGAGGACTTCGCGCAAGCCGATCGTGATCGCGCTCAACGGCACGGCGCTCGGCGGCGGCCTCGAGCTGGCGATGGCCGGGCACTATCGCCTGGCCGATCCCGAGGCGCGCCTGGGCCTGCCCGAGGTGAACCTCGGCATCATTCCGGGCGCGGAGGGAACGCAACGGCTGACTCGCCTCGTCGGCGTCGCGAAAGCGCTCGAGATGGTGGTGGGCGGCAAGCCGATCGGGGCGGAGGACGCCTGCCGCGCCGGGCTCGTGGACGCCGTCCTCGACGGCGACGTCATCGAGAGCGCGGTCGCCTTCGCCCGCGACGCGGCACGGCGCGGCGCGCCCCACCCGCGGACCCGCGAGCGGACCGAGAAGCTCGGCGACGCCGCGTCGAACGAGCCGCTCTTCGCCGCGGCTCGCGAGCAGGCGCGCAAGACGCGCGCCCATCAGACCGCGCCGCTCGCGGCGATCCAGGCGATCGCGGCCGCGGCGACGCTCCCCTTCGACGAGGGCTGCCGTCACGAGCGCGCGCTGGCGCTCGGCTGCGTGCGGTCCGAGCAGGCCCGGCGCCATGCTGCACGGGTTCCTGGCCGAGCGGAGCGCCGCCAAGCTGCCGGGACTCGCGGGAAACGGAACGCCGGCCGCGATCGAGCAGGTGGCGATCCTGGGGGCGGGCACGATGGGCGCGTCGATCGCGATGGCCTGCGCCAACGCCGGCCTGCGCGTGAGCCTGAGCGACGGCAGCACGGAGGCGCTCACGCGCGGCTTCTCCACCATCCAGCGCAGCTACCAGTCGTCGGTGGATCGCGGACGCCTGACGGCCGCCGCGGCCGCGGAGCGCTTCGCGCGGATCCGGAGCGTCTCGGGCTACGACGGCTGCGCGTCGGCCGACCTCGTGATCGAGGCGGTGTACGAGAACATGACGATCAAGAAGGAGGTGTTCGGCGAGATCGGGCGTCAGGCGCGGCCCGGCGCCATCCTGGCCAGCAACACCTCGACGCTCGACATCGACCAGCTCGGCGCGGTCTCGGGAGTGCCCGAGTCGGTCGATCGGCCTGCATTTCTTCAGCCCGGCCCACGTGATGCGGCTCGTCGAGATCGTGCGCGGCGTGGCCACGGGCCAAGGCGTCGTCGCGGCTGCGCTCCAGTTCGCGAAGCGCCTCTCCAAGGTGGGCGTGGTCGTGCGCAACGCGCCGGGCTTCGTCGGCAACCGCATCATGTTCCCGTACATGTACGAGGCGCAGTTCCTGGCCGAGGAAGGCGCCTCGCCGGAGCAGGTGGACCAGGTGCTCACGGACTTCGGCATGGCGATGGGGATCTTCGCGGTCGACGACATGGGCGGGCTCGACGTCGCCTGGCGCGTCCGCAAGGAGCTGCGCCAGTTCGAGGGCGAGGACGGGCGCAAGCCCCTCGTCGCCGACCTGCTGGTCGAGCTGGGCCGTCTGGGTCAGAAGGTCCGCAAGGGCTGGTACCGCTACGGAGAGGATCGCAAGCCGATCCCGGATCCCGAGGTGACGGCGCTCGTGGAGTCGGTCGCCCGCGCGAACCGCATCGAGCGACGGCGCGATCTCCCGCGAGGAGATCCTCGAGCGGACGATCTACGCGCTCGTGAACGAAGGCGCGCGCGTGCTGGGCGAGGGCGTCGCCCAGCGTGCCGCGGACATCGACGTCATCTACCTGACCGGCTACGGCTTCCCCGCCTTCCGCGGCGGTCCGCTCTACTACGCCGACAGCGTCGGGCTCGGCAGGATCCACGAGCGGCTGCTGGCGCTCCAGCGCGATCACGGCCCGCGCTTCGAGCCGGCGCCGCTCCTCGCGCGCCTCGCACGCGAGGGCTCGAGCTTCCGCGAGCACGACCGGAGGCTCGAGGCGGCGGAGGCGCGGCCGTGAGCTCGAACGCGCCCGCGACCGCGCGGCGCGTGCGGCCGGTGAACGTCGCGGCAGCCGACACCGCCGTGCGCCGAGGCTCGGACGGCGTCCTCTACCTGCAGTCGCGGCACACGCTCGGGCCCTACCCGAGGCGGATCACCGAACGGCTCGAGCACTGGGCCGAGCGCGCCGGCGATCGCGCTTTCCTGGCGCAGCGCGACGCCGCCTTTGGCTGGCGCACGCTCACGTACGCCGAGGCGCTCGCAGCCGTGCGGCGGATCGCGGCAGCGCTCCTCGAGCGGCGGCTCTCGGCCGAGCGGCCGCTCGTGATCCTCTCGGGGAACAGCATCGAGCACGCGCTGCTCGCGCTCGCGGCGATGCACTGCGGAGTGCCGTACGCCCCGCTCGCGACGGCCTACTCGCTGCAGGCGCGCGACCACGCCACGCTGCGCCAGATCGTGGGCCGCCTGAGCCCGGGGCTCGTGTTCGCGGCAGAGGGCCGGGACTTCGAGCGGGCGCTCGCCGCCGTGCTGCCGGCGGGCGCGGAGCTCGTCACGTCGGTGTCGGCGCCCGAGGGGATGCGAGCGACCCCGTTCGCGGCGCTCGCCGAGACCGAGGTCACCGCCGCCGTCGACGAGGCTCGCGCGAGGGTCGGCCCCGACACGATCGCGAAGATCCTCTACACCTCGGGCTCGACCGGCCGGCCGAAGGGCGTCGTCAACACGCAGCGGATGCTCTGCTCCAATCAGGCCATGCTCGAGGCCGTGTTCCCGTTCCTGGCCGAGGAGCCGCCCGTGCTCTGCGACTGGCTGCCCTGGAACCACACGGCTGGCGGCAACCACAACTTCGGCATCGTGCTCCACCA
Organism: uncultured Acidobacteriota bacterium; assembly: GCA_963744315.1. GTDB lineage: Bacteria > Acidobacteriota > Vicinamibacteria > Fen-336 > Fen-336 > DATBSL01. The sequence continues at coordinate 122,275 of CAVUTB010000018.1, read as the reverse complement.
CGGCGGCACGCTCTACATCGACGAAGGCCGTCCGCTGCCCGGCCTCTTCGACGCCACGGTCCGGAACCTGCGCGAGGTGTCCGCCACGGCGCACTTCACCGTGCCGCGCACCTACGAGATGCTGCTGCCGCACCTGCGCGCGGACCCGGTGCTGCGCGAGCGCTTCTTCGCGAAGCTCAAGCTGTTCTTCTACGCCGCGGCCGGCCTGACGCAGCGGGTTTTCGACGAGCTCCAGGGATTGGCGGTCGAGAGCTGCGGCGAGGAGCTGCTCTGGGTGACGGGCATGGGCGCCACCGAGACCGCGCCCTTCGCGCTCTGCACCGCCCGCGCCGGCGCCTGGGCCGGCTTCCTGGGCTTTCCCGTCCCGGGCCTCGAGCTCAAGCTGGCTCCCGTGGCCGAGAAGCTCGAGGCCCGCGTGCGCGGCCCGAACGTCACTCCGGGCTACTTCGGGGACGACGCGCTCACGAAGGCGGCCTTCGACGCGGAGGGCTTCTACCGGCTGGGCGACGCGATGCGCTGCGTCGACGCGGGCGACCCCGCGAAGGGGCTCGTCTTCGACGGCCGGCTCGCCGAGGACTTCAAGCTCTCGACGGGAACGTGGGTCCACGTCGGCGCGCTGCGCGCGCGGATCCTGGCGCATGGGGCGGGCTACGTACAGGATGTCGTGATCGCGGGCCACGATCGGGCGTTCGTGTCGGCGCTCGTGTTTCCGAACCGCGCGCTGTGCCGCGGACTGTGCCCCGAGCTCGAGGCCGCGGCCCCGGCGCGGACGCTCTTCGACGATCCGCGCGTGCTCTCGAGGTTCCGCCAGATCCTGCAGGCGGTCGCGGGCGAGAGCACCGGCAGCACGACTCTCGTCGCGCGCGCCGTCCTGCTCGACCAGCCGCCCTCGCTCGACGCCGGCGAGCTCACCGACAAGGGCTCGGTCAACCAGAAGGCGGTGCTCGAGAACCGCGCGGCGCTGGGTCGAGGGGCTCTACGCCGCCCGCGCCGCTGCCCACGTGATCGTCCTCGAGGCAGGCGCGTGAGCGAGCCGCGGCCGATGGGCCAGGCACTCGACGTCTCCCGCCTGGCGGCGATCGACGTCCACGTGCACCTGCACGCCCCCGGCGACCGCGGCGCGACCGACGAGGCGGCCGCGCAAGTACTTCGGAAGCGACGCCGACCCCGACTGGGACAAGGTCGCCGAGTACTACCGCTCGCGGCGGATGGCCTGCGTCGTGTTCACCGTGGACGAGCGGCTGAGCGGGCGCCCGCAGGTGACGAACGACGCCGTGCTCGACTTCGCGGCCGAGAACGCCGGACGTGGCGCTCGCCTTCGTGAGCCTGGATCCGACGCGCGGCACGGCGGCGGTCGACGAGGCCCGCCGGCTCCTCGCGAGGGGCGGCGTGCGCGGGCTCAAGCTGCACCCGCCGCTCCAGCAGTTCGTCCCGAACGATCGCCTCGCGTATCCGCTCTACGAGGTGTTCGCCGAGGCGCGGCTGCCGGTGATCTTCCACACCGGGCACAGCGGGATCGGCTCCGGCATGCGCGGCGGGGGCGGCGTGCGCCTCAAGTACGGCGACCCGATGCCGATCGACGACGTCGCGGTCGACTTTCCCGACCTGCCGATCATCCTGGCGCACCCGTCCTTCCCCTGGCAGGACGAGGCGATCTCGATCTGCCTGCACAAGCCGCAGGTCCACATCGACCTCTCGGGCTGGTCGCCGAAGTACTTCTCGCCGACGCTCGTGCAGTACGCGAACACGCTGCTCAAGCGCAAGGTGCTGTTCGGATCGGACTATCCGCTCCTCACGCCCGACCGCTGGCTCGCGGACTTCGAGACGCTCGCCGTCAAGGACGAGGTGCGGCCGCTGATCCTGAAGGAGAACGCGGCACGCCTGCTCGGCCTGGCGCCGGGCTAGCGCCGGCACGAGCTCGGCTCAGTCGAGCTCGTGCGGCAGGCCGACGTAGTTCTCGGCGAGCGCGCGGGCGCCGGCCTCCGAGCGGCTGACGTACTCGCGCTGCGCCTGCTGCAGGCGGCCGAAGAAGCCGTCGCTGCCGGGCAGCCGGTGCAGCATCGTGCTCATCCACGACGAGAAGTCCTGCACGCGCCAGGCGCGCTTCAGGCACACGGCCGAGTACTCGTCGAGTAGACGCGTCGAGCCCGTCCGGTAGTAGCGCGCGAGCGCCCGCGCGAGGATCCGCACGTCGTGCACGGCCAGGTTCAGCCCCTTGGCGCCGGTGGCCGGCACGATGTGGGCGGCGTCGCCCGCGAGGAACAGCCGGCCGTGCTGCATCGGCTCGACCACGAAGCTGCGCATGGTGGCGACGCTCTTCTCGAGCACGGGACCGTCGCGCAGCGTGAAGCCGTCCCTTGGCCAGCCGCAGCCGCAGCTCCTGCCACACGCGCTCGTCGGGCCAGTCGGCGACCTCGGTCGTCGGGCTCGACCTGCAGGTAGAGCCGGCTGATGCTGGGCGAGCGCAGGCTGTGGAGCGCGAAGCCGCGCTCGTGCGACGCGTAGATCAGCTCCTCGGTGCGAGGGCGCGACGTCCGCGAGCACGCCGAGCCACGCGAACGGGTAGTCGCGCTGGAACAGGCGCAGCGCCTGCTTCGGGATCGCGTCGCGCGAGACGCCGTGGAAGCCGTCGCAGCCGGCGACGAAGTCGCAGACGAGCTCGCAGGCGTCGCCCGCGTGCCGGTAGCGGAGCGTCGGGCTCGAGCCGTCGATGCCGGCGAGGCTCACGCCCTCCACCTCGAAGAGCACGCAGCCGTTCGCCGCGACGCGTGCGTCGATCAGGTCCTTGACCACCTCCTGCTGGCCGTAGATCCAGATCGAGCGCCCCGTCAGCTCCGTGAGCGGGATGCGGTGCGAGACGCCGCCCCAGCGCAGCTCGATGCCGTGGTGGACCAGCCCCTCGCGCGCGAGCCGCTCGCCGAGGCCGGTCTCGGTCAAGAGCTCGACGGTCGCCTGCTCCAGGACGCCGGCGCGCACGCGGTGGATCACGTGCTCGCGGCTGCGCGCCTCGAGCACGACCGACTCGATGCCCTCCCGATGGAGCAGGTGCGACAGCAGCAGGCCTGCCGGGCCGCCACCGACGATGCCGACCTGCGTCCGCGTCACCTGATCCGCCCCCGGCTCAGCTCCAGACGCGCCGCGCCGTCTCGACCACGAGCCGCAGCTTCGCCCACTGCTCGTCCTCGGTGAGCAGGTTGCCTTCCATGGTGGAGGCGAAGCCGCACTGCGGGCTCAAGGCGAGGTTCTCGAGCGGCACGTGACGGGCGGCCTCGTCGATGCGGCGCGCGAGCTGGTCGGGATCCTCGAGCTGCGGCAGCTTGCTGCTCACGAGGCCGAGCACGACGGCCTTGCCCTTCGGCACGAAGCGCAGCGGCTCGAAGCTGCCCGAGCGCGCGTCGTCGTACTCGAGCAGGAAGCGGTCCACCGCCATCCGGGAGAAGAGCCGCTCGGCGATCCCGTCGTAGCCGCCCTCGGCGTACCAGTGGCTGCGGTTGTTGCCGCGGCACAGGTGCATCGCCAGCGTGACGCCCGGGCGCCGCGCGGCCTCGAGGCAGGCGTTGTCGGCCTCTATCGAAGCGTCGAGCAGCGTGTCCGGCGCGATGCGCATCTCCGTCTCGATCCACTCGCGCCACTTGGGGTCGATGAAGTAGCTGTAGCGCGGCGCGTCGATCTGGATGTAGCTGGCACCTTCCGCGGCTATCGCGGCGAGCTCGGCCTTCAGGATCGCGACGATGTCGGCGAGCAGCGCCAGCTGGTCCGGATAGACGGCATCCGTGATCCCGCGCTTCCAGGAGATCGCAGGAAACTGCGTGGCGCTCGGCAGCGTGACCTTGATCGGGCCGGGGCTGTGGGCCTTCAGGAACGGCAGCTCGTGGCCGGTCAGCCGCCGCACGGCGCGCAGCTTGCCCGTCACGATGCCGGCCACCTTGCTGGTGGCTGCGGCCTTGGCGACGTCGGCCTGCCACGAGCGGGCGACCGCGTCGCCGAGGTCGAACCCCTCCACCGCGTCCGTGAAGTCGCTCATGAAGTTCCGGCGCCGCAGCTCGCCGTCGGTGAAGACCTCGAAGCCGAGCTCCTTCTGCTTCTCGATCACGCGCAGCACGTGGCGATCCTCGAGCGCCCGCAGCTTCTCCGGCTCGGCGGCCATCGAGCTGCGCGCCGCGAGCAGCTCGCCCGGCCGCAGGAAGCTGCCCACCTGGTCGGCGCGATAGGGTGCCGGCATCGAGGGAGATGATAAAGCCAAGTACTCGGGGGCTCGGCGCACCTAGGACAGCCGGTGCGCGAGGGCGAGCCCCACCTCCTCGGCCGCCTCCAGCAGCACCGGCAGATACTCGCGCCGCATCGTCTCGCTCTCGACGCGCGCGGCGTGCACGCCCACGTTCATCGCCGCGACCACGGCCTGGTCCGGCCGCCGCACGGGCGACCGCCATCGAGCGCAAGCCCAGCTCCAGCTCCTGGTCGACGATGGCGTAGCCGGCCGAGCGCACGCGCGAGAGCTCGGCGGCGAGCGCGCGCCGGCCGACCGTGGTGTGGGGCGTGTGCCGCACGGGCTTGACGCGGCGCAGATAGGCCGAGCGCTCGGCGTCGCTCGCGAACGCCAGCAGCACGCGGCCCATCGAGGTGCAGTAGGCCGGCAGGCGGCTGCCCACGGCGAGGCCCACCGCCATGATGCGGCGCGTGGCCGCGCGCGCCACGTAGACGATCTCGTCGGCGTCGAGCACCGCGAGCGAGCACGACTCGTGCAGGCGCTCCGCCACGCGCTCGAGGACGGGCTGGGCGGCCTGCGCGACCGGCGCCGAGCCCAGGTACGCGTGGCCGAGCGCCAGCACGCGAGGGGCGAGCGCGTAGCGCCCGCCTTCTCCCGCGACGTAGCCGAGCACGCCCAGCGTGTGCAGGCAGCGGCGGGCGGCGGCGCGCGACATCGCGCTGAGCCGCGCCACCTCGGCGACCCCGAGCACCGGCCGCTCGCGGCCGAAGGCGCGGATCACCTGGAGCCCGCGCGCCAGCGACAGCATGTAGTCCGGGTCGCTCGCCCGCCGGGCCGGCGCCTTCTTCCGCAGTACTGGTCGATTATCGCACCAGTCAAACGATATTCGGGTTGACAGCCTCGACGGCGTGGCGGTAACTTCGGCGAGAGTTCCCGCCCTGGGCAAGTGCTAGGAGGCTGCAATGGCGCTCCGATCGACTCACGCGGCGACGGCCCTCACCCTCTGCTGGACGCTGGCGGCGGGAGTCGCCTCGGCCCAGACGGCCACCAGCACGCTCACGGGAGTCGTGCGCGACGAGTCGGGCGCCGTGTTGACGGGCGCCACGGTCAGCGCGCGCAATCCCGCGACCGGCGTCACCCGCCGTGACACGACGGACGCCGCCGGCCGCTACAGCCTCGCCAACCTCGAGCCCGGCGGCTACGAGCTGCGCGTCGAAGCCTCGGGGTTCAAGACCGTGGTGCGGAGCGGCGTCGTGCTGAGCGTCGGCGGCTTCGGCGTCGCCGACGTCACCATGAGCGTGGGCCAGATGAGCGAGGAAGTCACGGTCGTCAACCAGGATTCGCTCGTCGAGAGCTCCAAGGCCGAGCTGTCGCGCGTGGTCGGCACGAGCGAGATCGAGGGGCTGCCCAACATCGGCCGCAATTTCGTGGACTTCGTGAAGCTGTCGAGCGGCGTCGCGATCGGCCGCGAGAACATCGGCGGCGGAGCCTTCAAGGAGCCCGACACCGGCGTCGGCGTCGCGGCCGCGCCGCGCCTCTCGTTCGGCGGGCAGTCCGAGCTCAACACGCTCATCCAGGTGGACGGCGCCGACAACGTCCAGACCTTCACCGGCCTGCCGCGGGCGACGCCTTCGCAGGAGGCGGCGAAGGAGTTCCGGATCCTGAACAGCACCTACCTCGCGGAGTACGGCCGCGCGCTCGGCGGCTTCGTCAACATCGTCACGAAGTCGGGACAGAACGACACGCACGGCTCCGGCTACTACTTCGGGATGAACGACGCGCTCGCCGCGCGCTCGCCGCTGGTCCAGCCGGAGTCCGACGTGCTCCGCCAGCACCAGTACGGCGCGACGCTCGGCGGGGCGTTCGTCAAGGACCGCACTTCTACTTCCTGAACTACGAGGGGCAGCGGCGCGAGGAGTCGAACGGCTTCTCGCAGGTGATCATCGACAACATCGCGACGCTCAACAGCGTGCGCAGCCGCTTCGGCCTGCGGCCCGAGACGCTCGACCAGGTGAAGACCAACGACTACGACCAGTTCCTGGTCAAGCTCGACCACCAGCTGACGACCGACAACCGGCTCTCGGTGCGCTACAACTACCTGAACTCGGATGCGCTCAACTTCCCGGGCGGCGGCGGCCGCGCCTCGCCGGCGTCGAGCGCGGCACGCGACAACCAGGTGCGCGACCAGGCCGTCGTCGCGAACCTGGTGTCGGTGATCTCACCGCGCCTCGTCAACGAGGCGCGCGTCCAGTGGGCGGAGCGCAGCTACGACTTCGACGCGACCGTCAACGAGCCGGCGCTCGAGATCTCGAACCTCATCATCATGGGCAAGACCACGTCCGACATGGACCACTACCGCGAGCGGCGCCTGCAGCTCACGGACAGCCTGCTCTGGACGCGCGGCAACCACCAGTTCAAGCTCGGGCTCGACTACAACCGGATCCAGGACGAGGCGGTCTGGAACCTGTTCTTCCCGGCGCGCATCATCTTTCCGAACCTGACCGCGTACGCCAGCTTCACTCCGGTCGTCTTCTGGTGGCCGACGCTCAAGGACGATCCCGTCCGCCCGCTGTACGACACTTCGTGGTCGCAGGCCGTCCCGTCCCAGTGGCAGGACGACGCGCGCTTCGACGAGAGCCACTCGCTCTTCGGCGTCTTCGCGCAGGACCAGTGGAAAGCCACGCCGAAGCTGACCCTCACCTACGGGCTGCGCTACGACGTCGAGAGCTACCCGGAGCCCTTCATCCTCTCGAAGGACACGAACAACATCCAGGCGCGCGTGGGCGCGGCGTACGCCTACAGCCCGCGCGGCGTGATCCGCGCCGGCTACGGGCTCTTCACCGACCGTCTCGCGAGCAGCGTCGGCCAGCTGCTCACGGCCAGCCAGTGGTCCGCGCGCGGCGACCTCGCGAGCGCCGACTCGCTCTTCCCCGGCGTAGCGCCGGTCCACGGGCTCTTCTTCCAGAACACCGTCGCGGGGCCCGCGGCCCCGCCGGCGGCGCTCGCCTTCCTGACCCTGGGAGTCGTCCCGGCCGCGACCGGCGCCGGTCTCGCGGACAATATGGACGGCAACATGAAGAACCCGTACGCGCACCAGGCGAGCGTCCAGCTCTCGCAGGAGCTCGGCAGCGGGCTCGCCGTCTCGGCGAGCTACCTCTACGTCGGGGCGCGCGAGGTGCCGATCCACGGCGCCAACCTCAACGCCGTCCAGACCGGGACGACCGCCTCGGGCAAGCCGAGCTTCGCCGGCGGCCGCCGCGACCCCGCGCTCGGCGACTTCTTCGTCACGACCAACCAGGGCTTCTCGACCTACCACGGCGGGACGCTCGAGCTCGAGAAGCGCTTCAGCGGGCGGATCGGCTTCCACGCGAGCTACACCTACTCGCGCACGCGCTCGCGCAGCGACTCGGTCGCGAACCTGGCCGACCTCTGGCAGAGCCCCGACGGCGCCGCCGAGGACGCCTACTCGCGCCAGCACGTGCCGCACCGCTTCACGCTGTCGTTCCTGAGCCAGCTGCCGGGCGACGTGCCGGTGCTGAAGGACTTCAAGTTCAGCTTCCTGGTCTCCGCGGAGGGCGGGCGGCGCTTCACGCAGTACGCGGGCAGCGACGCCAACGGCGACGGCAACCCGAACTCCGACCGCACCGGGCTGCTGGGCCGCAACACGCATCGTCGGGCCGTCCTACGCGACCGTGGACGTGCGCGTGGCGCGCGAGTTCCCGCTCGGCGAGCGCGTCCGCGCGGAGCTGAGCGTCGACGCCTTCAACCTCTTCAACCGCGAGAACGTCAAGGACCTGAACACCAACTTCGGCAGCGACGACCCGAACGCGACGCCCAACCCGCTGCTCGGCTTCCTGACGCCGCGGGCTCTCTTCAATCCGTTCCAGATGCAGATCGGGCTTCGGGTGAGATTCTGAGCGACGTCTCGGGCTACCGGCGCCCGCGTCCAGGCACGCAGCCCGAGTACCTGCACCCGCCCTACAAGTCGTCCGTCAAGCGCGCGCCGGCGCAGCCGCTCGTGCCGCTCCCGCACGGGCTCACCGAGGTGACGGGCCCGTCGTTCGAGAGCGAGGTCCGGGAGATCCGCGCCTGCGACCTCACGCGCCAGCACGCCCAGCCCCCGCTGGGCGAGCGCATCGTCGTGGCCGGACGCGTGCTCGACGAGGACGGCAAGGTGCTGCCGCGCACGCTCGTCGAGGTCTGGCAGGCGAACGCGGCGGGCCGCTACCTCCACGCCGTCGACCAGCACGATGCTCCGCTCGACCCGAACTTCAGCGGCGCCGGCCGCATCCTGACCGACGACGAGGGCCGCTACCGCGTCGTCACGATCCGCCCCGGCGCCTATCCGTGGGGCAACCACGACAACGCGTGGCGGCCGGCGCACATCCACTTCTCGGTGTTCGGCCCCGCCTTCGCCACGCGCCTCGTCACCCAGATGTACTTCCCCGGCGATCCGCTGCTCGCCGCCGACCCGATCTTCAACTGCACGGCCGACGAGACGGCCCGCGGCCGGCTGGTCTCCGAGTTCGACTGGGACACGACGCTGCCCGGACACGCGCTCGGCTACCGCTTCGACATGATCCTGAGCGGCCGTGACGCGACGCCGATGGAGGCCGGACGCGGGCTCGTCGCCACGACCTCCCAGACCGTCGGGCCGTTCTACTCGATCGGGCTCGACTGGCTGCTGCGCGACGATCTCGCGCCCGGCGGCGTGCGCGGCGAGCGCGTCGGCGTGAGCGGGCGGATCCTGGACGGCGACGGCCAGGGCGTGCCCGACGCCGTGCTCGAGCTCTGGCAGGCGAACCCCGACGGCCGCTACGCCCACCCCGAGGACACCCAGACGAAGCCCGTCGACCCAGCGTTCCGGGGCTACGGTCGCGTCGGCACCGACGCGACCGGCCGCTTCCAGTTCACGACCGTCAAGCCGGGACCGGTGCCCGGCCCACGCGGCGGGATGCAGGCCCCGCACATCGCCGTCTCGGTCTTCGCGCGAGGCTTGATGAAGCGGCTCGTCACGCGCCTGTACTTCCCGGACGAGCCCGCCAATGCGACCGACCACGTTCTCGGCCTCGCCCCGGCCGCGCGCCGGTCGAGCCTGGTGGCCGCGAAGCGGCCCGACGGATCGCTCGAGTGGAACCTCGTACTGCAAGGAGCCGGAGAGACTGTATTCTTCGACTGCTGAGGTGCCCTTGAGCCTGCTCGGGCCGCTGTTCCGCTGGGACGACGTCCAGGAAAGCTTTTCGGATCGGGCGAGCCTGCAGGCGATGCTCGACTTCGAAGCCGCGCTCGCGCGCGCCGAAGCGCAGGCGGGCGTCATCCCCGCTTCCGCCGCTTCGATGATCGAGTCCGCCTGCGCCGTTCACCGATTCGACGTGCCGGCGCTCGCCCGCGAAGCGGCCAACGCCGGCAATCTCGTGATCCCGCTGATCCGGCAGCTCACGGCGCACGTGCGCGAGCAGGACGCGGAGGCGGCCCGCTTCGTCCACTGGGGCGCGACCAGCCAGGACGCGATCGACACCGGCCTGGTGCTGCAGCTGCGCGCGGCTCTCGACGTGATCGAGGGCGAGCTCGACCGGCTGGCGGACGCGCTCGCGGCCCTCGCGAGCGAGCACCGGGCGACGCCGATCGCCGGCCGCACCTGGATGCAGCACGCCGTGCCCACGACCTTCGGCCTGAAGGCCGCGGGCTGGCTGGACGCGATCCTGCGCCACCGCGAGCGGTTCGACGAGCTGCGGCGCCGCGCCCTCGTGCTCCAGCTCGGCGGCGCCGTGGGGACGCTCGCCGCGCTCGGCCCCAGGAGCGGCGAGGTGGCCACGGCGCTCGCCGACGACCTCAGGCTCCCGCTCCCCGACATCGCCTGGCACTCCCACCGCGACCGCATCGCGGAGGTGGCGACGACCTTCGGCCTGCTCGCCGGCTCGCTCGGCAAGATCGCGCGCGACGTCGCGCTGCACAGCCAGACGGAGGTGGCGGAGCTCTCCGAGCCCGTCGCGGAGGGACGCGGCGGATCCTCGACGATGCCGCACAAGCAGAACCCGGTCTCCGCCGCGGTCGTCCTCGCGGCCGCCGCGCGCGCTCCCGGCCTCGTCGCGACGATGCTGGGCGCCATGATCCAGGAGGACGAGCGCGGGCTCGGCGGCTGGCACGCCGAGTGGGAGACGCTGCCCGAGCTCGTCGGGCTCACCGCCGGCGCGCTCCATCACCTGACCGAGACGATGGCGGGGCTGCGCGTCGACCCGGCGCGCATGGCCGCGAACCTCGAGGCGACGCACGGGCTCGTGTTCGCGGAGGCCGTCCAGATGGCGGTCGCGGAGAAGGCCGGGCGCGCCGCAGCGCAAAGGCTGCTGGAGGCGGCGTGCCGCCGGGCGCAGGCCGACGGGCGGCATCTGCGCGAGGTGCTCGCCGACGACCCCGACGGTCGGGCGGCACGTCACCCCCGAGGAGCTCGAGCGCCTGTTCGATCCGCGCCGCTACATCGGCGCCGCCGACGCGCTGGTCGAGCGCGTGCTGGCGCGCCACGCGGCGGTGCGCGCGAGGGCGCCCGAGGAGACCCCTTCGTGACGAGGTCGGTGGCCGAGGTCTCCGGCCTGAAGGTGCTCTACGAGCTCTCGGGTCCGGCGCTGGCGCCGGTCGTCGTGCTGTCCCACTCGCTCGGCGCGGACCACACGATGTGGGATCCGCAGGAGAAGGTGCTCGCCCGGAGCTTTCGCGTGCTGCGCTACGACACGCGCGGCCACGGTGGCACCTCGCTCGCCGCCGAGCCGTGGACGCTCGCGATGCTCGCCAACGACGTGCTGGGCCTGCTCGACGTCCTCGGCGTGGCGCGCGCCCATTTCTGCGGCCTGTCGATGGGCGGCCTGATCGGGATCTGGCTGGGCGCCCACGCCGCCTCGCGGATCGACAAGCTCGTGCTGAGCAACACGGGCGCGCGCATCGGCACCGCCGAGAGCTGGAACGCGCGCATCAAGAGCGTGAGCGAGGGCGGCATGAGGAGCGTCTCGGCTTCCATCCTCGAGCGCTGGTTCACGCCCGAGTTTCGCCGGGCGGCGCCCGAGGTGGTCGCGGGAGTGCGAAGGCTCATCGAGAGAACCCCGGCGCACGGCTACGCGGCAGCCTGCGCGGCGCTGCGCGATGCGGACGAGCGCGCGGATCTCGGGGCGATCCGGTCCCCCACCCTGGTGATCGCGGGCCGCCACGATCCGGCGACACCGCCCGCGGACGGCCAGGCGCTCGCGAGCGCCATCGCGGGGGCCCGCTACGTCGAGCTCCCGGCCGCGCACCTGTCCAACCTCGAGGCCACGGCCGCCTTCAACCTGGAGCTCGTCGGGTTCCTGACCGGCGAGCGAGCCCACTGACGTGGACGAGCGCCTGCGGTCGCGACGAGGGCTCGCGGTGCGCCGCGCTGTCCTGGGTGAAGCCTACGTCGAGCAGACCCTGCGCGGGCGCAGCTCCTTCAACCGCGAGTTCCAGGACCTGCTCACCCGCTACGCCTGGGGCGAGATCTGGACGCGCCCCGGGCTGCCGAGACGCACGCGCAGCCTGATCACGCTCGCGGCGATGGTGGCGCTCGGCCGCAGCGAGGAGCTGGGGCTGCACCTTCGGGCCGCGCTGCGAAACGGCGTCAGCCGCGAGGAGATCAAGGAAGTCCTGCTGCAGATGGCCGTCTACTGCGGGCTGCCCGCCGCGAACTCGGCCTTCCACCTCGCGGCCGAGGTCTTCGCCGAGCTGGACGGGGCCGCGCGCAGAGCGGAAGCCAAAGCGCTCCCGAAAGCGCTCGCGCTGACGTTCTTCTCCCGGTTGACAGGCACGCCCTTCGGGAGCAAGTTTGCGCGTTCCACCCGAGGAGGAATCCATGCTCCGTCACGGCCGATCCGGACTGGTCGTCCTGCTCCTGACGCTCGTCGCCTGCATGCAGGAGAAGCCGGCGCCGCCCTTGCCCACGCCGCCACCCGACACGCGCCCGCAGGACGAGGCGGCGATCCACGCGGCCGTCAAGGACTGGGCCGCCGCCGCCGCGGCGAAGGACCCGGAGAAGTTCACCTCCTTCTACGCCGAGGACGCCACCGTGATGCTGCCGAACCTGCCCGATCCCAGCGGCAAGGCGGCGATCCGGGAGGCGATCGGCGGCATGATGAAGGATGCGAACTTCGCGCTCTCGTTCGCGGCCGACAAGGTCGTGGTCGCGCGCTCGGGCGACATCGCCTACGAGACCGGCACCTACTCGATGACGCTCAGCGACGCCAAGAAGAAGGCCGCGACGGAGAAGGGCCACTACGTGGTCGTCTGGCAGAAGCAGAGCGAGGGAAGCTGGAAGGTCGTGCTGGACGTCCCGGTCTCGGATCCGCCCGAGGACGCCAAGAAGCCGTAGGCGCGCGGCGGCCCGAGCTCAGCGGCGGCGGAAGAGCGACGCCAGGCCCGACTGCCGCGGCTCCTTCGCCTTCGAATCCAGGAAGTCGAGCGCCTTGCTGGCCTGGCACGTGGTCGGGTTCGATCTCGAGCACCTTCTCGTACGCAGCCCGAGCCCGCGACAGGAGCCCCGAGGCGCGATAGATCTCCGCGAGCTGGAGGTGGGCCGGCACGTGCCGGGGGTTCTTCGCCAGCAGCGCCTGCAGCACCCCTTCGGCGCGCCGCGTCCACTTCGGGTTCTTGAGGTAGGCCTGCGCCAGCAGCAGCTGCGCGCTCTCGCGCGTTTCTCCGGTCGCGCGCGGGATCATCGGCTCGAGCTGTTGGATCGCCTCCCAGTAGGCCGCCTGCCTGAACAGCTCGTCGGCCGTGGCCAGGATGGACTCCGGCAGGAGCCTCGGATCGAAGGTGGGCCGCTCCGGCTCCGGCGCCGGTGCCGGCGCCGGCTGCGGGACGGGCGCCGGGCTGGCCGCAGCGGGCGGAGGAGGCGGCGGCTGCGGTGGCGGCGGCACCGTCGGCTTCGGCTCCGGACGTGGCGGCGCGGGTCTGGGGAAGCGCAGCTTCGAAGGCTCGAAGGCGCGCTCGTAGCTCGCGCGCGAATCCGGGTGGCGGAGCGTCTCGTGCGCCGCCGACAGACGGATGAAGACGGCCTCGCGCTTCTCGCGAAGGTCGTCGAGGGCCGGATCGAGGCACGCGTCGGGGTGGAGGATGCGCGCGTAGCCGGCGTAGGTCTCGCGGATCTCGGCCTCCGTCGCCGAGCGCTCGAGCCCGAGCACCTCGAAGTGATCGAGCCTCAGCCGGTCGTGCAGGCTCAGGATCAGCGCGCGCAGCTCCTCGACGTTGCGCTCCGGGCGCGGCGTTGGCGCGGGGGGCGCGGGCGTGAAGGGCGGAGGTGTCGCCTGCGAGGCGTCGGCGTGGCGCTCGTGCGACGGCGTCGGCGTGGCGCTCGTGGCGGCGGCCGGCATCGGCGTGCTCCCCGCATCCGTCGCGGGCTTGCGGCGGCGCGCCGCGGCCCGGGCCGCCGAGGTCGTCTCCCGGCGATAGTCCACGATGCCCGTGCACAGCAGGCCGAAGAGGCTGCGCTCGACGTCGTCCGACGGCAGCGGAACGAGCGCCATCACGTCGCGGGCGCTCGAGCTGCCGTCGATGCGCGAGAGCACGAAGCCGTCCGCCGGCGTGAGCGTGATCTTCTGGGCCCGCAGCGCCGGGTCGGACGAGAGCACCAGCACGCGGCCGAGGTCGCCCAGCACCGTCCGCACCATCTCGGGGTCGAGGATCCGGCGCGTCGCCTCCAGGATCAGCTGCCCGGTCGAGTACGGGCAGACGGCGTCGGTCTCGACCAACGAGTCCGAGAGCTCCTCGAACACGCAGCTGAGCCCCGGCCGGCCGAGCGCGTTGAACAGGATCTCGCGCGCGTGGAGGCCGATCGCCTCCTCGACGCGGTCGCGCTCCAGCAGGCCGAGCTCGACGAGCACGACGCCGAGACGCTTGCGCTCCTTGAGCACGATCGCCACGGCCCGTTCGAGGTCGGCCTGGCTCAGCAGGCCGTAGCGCACGAGCACGTCGCCCATGTGCTCGCCCGTCCGTGTCGCTCGTGCCGTGGACGATCTGGCCCTGCCGGATGCGGAGGCTCTTGCGCCCGCCGTCCACCGCCAGGTGGAGGTGGCCCGACTTGCCGCCCACGTAGGCCTCGCGCAGCAGCTTCAGCAGCTGGCTCGGATCGGCACGCGGGGCCGGCGTCTGCGGGGCCTCGGGTACCGCCTCCGCCTTGGCCGCCTTCGGCGCGACGGCTGGGCGCCGAGTCGCTGGCGGTCACCACCTGGGGCACGGCGGCTCCGCTGATCGCGCTGGCGCGCAGCGCCGCCGCGAACTCCGCCGCGGTCGCGTAGCGCTCCTCGAGCTTGGTCGCGAGCGCACGCTGCAGGATCGGCAGGAAGCCGGCGTACTCCGGGCCCGCCGGCATCTCGATCGTGGAGTGGCCCATGGCGATCTTGTAGAAGGTCGCCATCGGCGTCTCACCGTCGAACGGACGCCGCCCGGTCACCAGCTCGCAGAGCAGCGTGCCGACGCTGAAGAGATCGCTGCGGCCGTCCACGCGCTCGCCGTGGACCTGCTCGGGCGACATGTAGCCGGCCGTGCCGAGCACGGTCCGGCTCGTCGCACCCGTGGAGGTCCAGAACGCGATGCCGAAGTCCATGATCCGCGCCGAGCCGTCCTCGGTCAGGAACACGTTCGCCGGCTTGATGTCGCGGTGGACGATCCCCGCCTTGTGCGCGTGGCCGAGGCCGTCCAGCACCTGGGCGACGATCGACGTCTTCTCGGCGAGCGAGAGCGCCGGCTCCTGCTTGAGCCGCCCGTAGAGGTCGAGCCCCCGCAGCAGCTCCATCACGATGTAGGGCGAGCCGTCGGTGTGGTACCCGAGGTCGAAGACGGTCACGACGGCGGGGTGGCTCAAGCGCGCGACGGCGCGGGCCTCGCGCTCGAAGCGCTGCTTGTGCTCCGGGTCCCCCGCCGCCTCGGGCAGCATCACCTTGAGCGCGACCTCGCGCTCGAGCACGGGATCGAACGCCCGATACACGGCGCCCATGCCGCCCCGCCCGAGGAGCTTCACGACCTCGTACTTTCCGATCCGGGTGCCGTCGGCGATGGCCGTCAGCCCGACGGAAGGCCTGGGAGTCGAGGGCGGGCTGGGTCCCCGGCTCGGCCGGAGTAGCGGGACGGATCCGGCGTTCCGTACACGACCGCATCGTTCCTGTGTCGTGCTCCCCATGTCGAGACTGACGCGCTGATCGCGCCCTCCCGACGGGATCGATATACAACAGTCATGCCGCGCGGCTGGAGCCTGCAAGTCACTGCAAAGGCGGCCTTTTGCGTGCGGGGCTCGAGCCCGCTTTGCGTGGAGTCGTGAATTCGGCCACGCGCGAGGGCTCCAAAACGGCCGGGGGCGGCGAGCGCCCCCGGCCACCGGCTACACCATCTTCACGATCCGGCCGGCGAGGCCGCCCTCGCCGACCACGACCGACAGGCGGCCCTTCTCGGCCACCTTCTCGAGCGTCTCGAGCTCACGCAGCCGCATGAGCGTCGGGTTCTGCTCGAACAGCCGCGCCGTGTTCGCCTGCGAGCGCATGGCCGCCGTCTCCTCGCGGCGCGTGACGAGCGCGGCCTCGGCCGCCTTCTGCGCCTCGATGACGCGGTTCATGAGCTCCTTCATCTCGCCCGGCAGGATCACGTCGCGGATCCCGAGCGAGACGACCACGACACCGAGCTCGGCCGCGCGCGTCCGCAGCGCGCCGTCGAGCTCGCGGGCCACCGCCTCCTTCTCTCCGAGCAGCGCCTCGAGCGTGCGCGCCCCGACGACGGCGCGCAGCGCCAGCTGCGCCTCGCGGTAGAGAGCCTGGCGGTAGTCCGGGGCGGCCGAGACGACGCGCAGCGGATCCGCCACCTTGAAGGTCACGACCGCGTTGAGGCGCAGCGTGACCTTGTCGGCGGTCATGATCTCCTGCCCGGCGACGTCGGCCGTCTGCTCGCGCAGCTCGACGACCTCGACCTTGGCGCGGGCGACGCCCTTCCAGAGCGCGTACAGGCCCGGGCCGAGCGTCGCCTCGTGGCGGCCGTTGCGGAAGAGCAGGCCGGCGTGGCCCGGCTCGACCGTCACGGTCTCCAGCTGCAGCGCCGAGCCCGGCAGCCCGAGGATCGTCGCGAGCTGCTCGTGCTCGAAGAGCGCCCCGCGCGCGTCGACGAGCTCCACCTTGACGTGGCGGAACACCGTCCACAGCGCGTGGAGCCCCGGCTTCAGCACGGCCTCGAGTCGGCCGTCGACCCAGACGATCGCCCGCTCGTGGGACTTCAGGTCGAGCACCTGCGCCTCGCGGCGCAGCGCTCCCGAGCGCACGATCACGTCCAGGTCGCCGTGGACCAGCCACGGCGAACGCACCGGCACGATCTCGCACGCCAGCTTGAAGAGCGGGTCGAGGAAGAAGTGGACCCCCGGCCCCAGCACGTCCTGGAACACACGGTCCCGGAACAGGAGCCCTCGCTCGTGCTCACGGACCTTGAAACGGCGCAGCATGACGACGACCTCCTCTCATTTCGAAGACTCGAACGACTCGCACGAAGACGGCCCTCGGGGCGGAACGGCCTCCCGCCACGCCTCGGACGTGGGACCCGCGGGCGTCCGGGCCTTCCGTCCCACCGTCGTGCGGACCAGCGGGACATCGGGACCGGCTGCGTCGCGCGTCGCAGGACGTCTTCCGCGCTCGCCAGGGCCCCGCCCTCGACGGGCGCGGGACCCGGGCCGGCGAGTGGACGCCCGCTCCCGAGAACCGGTACGGCCTTACGTCAACGACGAAACCGCAGGATTCGAACCTGCGACCTCCGAGTTATCCGCTCGGCGCTCTACCCACTGAGCTAGCTACCCGTTCCACTTCTCGTGGCCATGGGTGTGCCGACACCCTCCCTTCGTCAGAACCCGTGCGCGGAACACGCCTCGCCGATCACGGAGTGAGGCGAGGCGAGCCGCCGGCCCGGGAGCCTATCGGCTTCGTTCGTGGGGGACGGACGCGGTTACGCGACGCGGACGAGACGATCCGCGGCGCGGCTCGCCGCCCAGGCTTCGGGCTTGATGACGGCCCGGAACCCCTGGCTCACGACCAGGCCCACCAATTCCTGCACGTACGCGCTGCTGCGGTGCCGCGCGATCGGGTTGGCGTCGATGTGGACGTGCAGCTCGCCCGGGATGACCGAGTCGAGCCGCAGACCCAGCTCGACCGACAGCCACACCTCGCGCAGCAGCCGCTCCCGCAGCGAGCGGATCCGCGGGCTCGTCGAGCGCGTCCAGATCGCACGGCCGCCGCGGCCCGGCGTCAGGATCGCGACGACGGTGACGAAGCGCGTGTGGCGCGCGAGCTGGAGCGAGTCGGTCCCGAGGTGGACGATCTGGCCGTCGCGCGACTGCTCGCGCACGAAGTCCACGACGTCACCGATCGGCGTCCCCGTCAGCGTCTTCCAGCCCGGCTTCAGGTCGGTCATCACGGCTCCCCAATCCTCTCTCGATTCCGTCCCGAACGCACCCTCCCCACCCGGAGGCCAGAAAGCAAAAGGCCTTCCGGGGGTCACCCCGGAAGGCCTCGAAGCGAACGACTGCCTCGTTTCAGGCCTAGGGTGACGTCCCCTCCCCGCCGGACACGCCGAGCTCACACACGCGGTTCAAGTCCCGGCTCTTTGGCCCGGACCAGACCCGTGGCGCGTGTGGGCTCGCGGCCCGCGTCGCGTTCGCTCGATAAAGGCGCACGTTCCTTCTCACAGCTTCCAGAAGGTAGGCAGCGAACGAGGCCCTGTCAAGGAGAATGCGGGGTCAGGTCTTGGATTGACGCATTTGCGACGGCGATGCGCTGATTCAAGACCCGACCCCTTCCGTCTAGAATGAATTCGCAGAGCTTCCTTTCGATCCTCCGAGGAGCCTTCATGAGCGACGTCGGTCAGCCCTTCCAGGTGCTGCCGCTGCCGAACGGTCTGGCCGAGCTGCGGTTCGACCTGCCGGGCGAGTCGGTCAACAAGCTCAACGCCGCGGCGCTCGCCTCGCTCGAGGCCGCCGTGGCGGACTTGCGCTCGCAGAAGGGCCTGCGCGGAGTCCTGCTGACGAGCGGCAAGGACGTCTTCTGCGTGGGCGCCGACATCACCGAGTTCCTGGCCCACTTCGAGAAGAGCGAGGCCGAGCTCACGAGCTGGATCCTCGGGACGCACGCCGTCTTCTCCGGCCTCGAGGACCTGGAAGCGCCCTCGGTCGCCGTGGTCAACGGCATCGCCGTGGGCGGCGGCTTCGAGCTGTGTCTGGCGGCGAGCTACCGCGCGATCGCGCAAACGGCTGCCGTCGGCCTGCCCGAGTCGAAGCTCGGCCTCTTCCCGGGCTGGGGCGGGACCGTGCGGCTCTCGCGCCTGTGCGGGGCCGACACCGCGATCGAGTGGATCGCCGGCGGCGAGCAGTGGTCCGCCGCGGATGCGCTGAAAGCGGGGGCCGTGGACGCGGTGGTGGCGCCTTCCGACCTGCGCGAGGCGGCGCTCGCCATGCTGCACGACGCCGCGGACGGCAAGCTCGACTGGAAGGCCCGCCGCGCCGAGAAGAAGGCCGCGCTGACGCTCGACACGGTCGAGGCGGGGATGGTGTTCACGACGTCGAAGGCCTTCGTGAGAGCAAAGGCCGGCCCGAACTACCCCGCCCCGCTCGCGGCGATCGAGGTGATCGAGAAGGGGGCCGGCAAGGGCCGCGACGAGGCGCTCGCGATCGAGGCGGCGGGGTTCGCGCGGATCGCGAAGACGAGCGCAGCTCACGCGCTCGTGAGTGTGTTCCTCGGCGACCAGGCCGTGAAGCGCATCGCGAAGAAGCACGCCAAGGCCGCGCGCCCGGTCACGCGCGCCGCGGTGCTCGGCGCCGGAATCATGGGCGGCGGCATCGCGTACCAGTCGGCCTCCCGCGGCGTGCCGGTGCTGATGAAGGACATCGCGCCGAAATCCCTCGAGGCGGGCGTCGCCGAGGCGACCAAGCTGCTCGAGAAGCAGGTCGAGCGCGGCAAGCTCACCACCGGCCGGATGGCGCAGGTGCTCGCGGGCATCACGCCGACGCTGTCGTTCGGCGACTTCGGGGTGGTCGACTTCGTGGTCGAGGCCGTGGTGGAGAACGAGGCGGTCAAGAAGAAGGTGCTGGCCGAGGTCGAGGCGCTGCTTCCGGAGCACGCCGTTCTCGCCACCAACACGTCCACGATCTCGGTCACACGGCTCGCGAGCGCGCTCAAGCGACCCGAGAGCTTCTGCGGGATGCACTTCTTCAACCCGGTGCCGCGGATGCCGCTCGTCGAGGTGATCCGCGGCGAGAAGTCGGGCGACGCCGCGATCGCGACGACCGTGGGCTACGCGCAGGCGCTCGGCAAGACGCCGATCGTGGTCAAGGATTGCGGCGGCTTCCTGGTGAACCGCGTCCTCTTCCCGTACTTCGCCGGCTTCGAGCTGCTGCTCCGGGACGGCGCCTCGTACGAGCGGATCGACGAGGTGATGGAGAAGTGGGGCTGGCCGATGGGCCCGGCGCTCCTGATCGACGTCGTGGGGATCGACACCTGCGTCCACGCCGACAAGGTGCTGGCCGAGGCCTACCCGGACCGCATGCGCCACGAGGGCCAGAGCGCGACCGAGGCGATGGTCGCGGCCTCGCGGCTCGGGCAGAAGAACGGCAAGGGCTTCTACGCCTGGAAGCCGGAGAAGAAGGGGCCGCCGAGCAAGCAGAGCGACCCCGAGGCGAAGGCGATCGTCGCGGCGCTCGCGAGCGGAAAGGCCGAGCCGAAGGACGAGGAGATCGTGGAGCGCCTGATGCTGCCGATGCTGCTCGAGTCCTCGCGCGTGCTCGAGGAAGGCATCGTCGCGACGCCGGTCGAGGTGGACATGGCGATGCTCTACGGCCTCGGCTTCCCGCCGTTCCGCGGCGGGATCTTCCGCTGGGCCGACGCCGAGACGCCCGCGGCGCTCGTCGCGGCCGCCGAGCGGCACCGCGCCAAAGGCCCGCTCTACGCCCCGACGCAGCAGCTCACCGCCCTGGCCGCGTCCGGCCGGGGCTTCCATTCGGAGTGAGGCCATGAGGGAAGCAGTCGTCGTCGACGCCGTTCGCACGCCGATGGGGCGCTCGAAGGGCGGGATGTTCCGGAGCGTGCGCGCGGAGAAGCTCTCCGCCGAGGTGATGAACGCGCTCCTGCGCCGCAACCCCGAGCTCGACCCCAGGGAGATCGAGGACGTGATCTGGGGCTGCGTGCAGCAGACGCTCGAGCAGGCCTTCAACGTGGCGCGCTTCGCCCAGCTGATGACGCCGATCCCGAAGGAGGTCGGCGCCCAGACGGTGAACCGCCTGTGCGGCTCGTCGATGACGGCGCTCCACGGCGCCGTCACGTCGATCCTCGCCGGCTACGGCGACGTGTTCCTGGTGGGCGGCGTCGAGCACATGGGCCACCTGCCGATGACGCACGGGCTCGACATCGATCCGCAGGGCGGCAAGCGCACCGCCAAGGCGGCGGGTGCGATGGGCCTCACGGCCGAGTACCTGGCGCGGATCCACGGCATCACGCGCCGGCAGCAGGACGAGTTCGCGCTGCGCTCGCACCAGCGCGCCCACCAGGCGACGCTCTCCGGCGCCTTCAAGGACGAGATCGTGCCCGTCCAGGGGCACGACGAGAAGGGCGCCCTCCGGTGCTGCGACACGGACGAGGTGATCCGGCCCGACACCACACTCGAGGCGCTCGCGGGCTTGAGGCCGGCGTTCGACCCGAAAGGCGGGACGATCACGGCGGGAAACGCCTCGGCCGTCTCCGACGGGGCCGCGGGACTGCTCGTGATGTCGGCCGAGAAGGCGAAGGCGCTCGGCAAGCAGCCGCTCGCCAGGGTCGTCTCGATGTCGGCCGTCGGCGTCGACCCGTCGATCATGGGCTACGGCCCGGTGCCCGCCGTCCGGAAGGCTCTCGAGCGGGTCAAGATGAAGACGAGCGACGTCGAGCTCTACGAGCTCAACGAGGCCTTCGCGGCGCAGTCGCTGCCGGTGCTGAAGGACCTCGACCTGCTGGGCGCGCTCGACGAGAAGGTGAACCTGAACGGTGGCGCGATCGCCCTCGGCCACCCGCTCGGCTGCTCCGGCGCGCGCATCATGACGACGCTGCTCCACCAGATGAAGGCGAAGAGCAAGGCGACCGGGCGTCGCCACGATGTGCATCGGCTTCGGCCAGGGCGTCGCGACCGTATTCGAGAGGGCCTAGCCCGGGTGCCGCTCCTGAGGCGGCAGCGGCTCCTGCCGCTAGGCACCGGCCGTTACGCTGGCGGGCCTCGTCGCGTGCCAGCGCCCGCCCGCCCCGGCGAGCGTCGCCCGTCATGTCGTGGTCGTGACGATCGACACGCTGCGCGCCGACCGGCTCGGCTGCTACGGGGCGCGCGACGTGGCGACCCCCCGGCTCGACCGCGTCGCGGCCGCGGGGGCGCTCGCCGTCGAGGCTTCAGCCCACGTGCCGCTCACGCGTCCGTCCCACGTCTCGATCTTCACCGGCCTGCTGCCGACGCAGCACGGCATCCGCGACAACGTCTCGCCCGCGCTCGTGCCGCAGGTGCCGCTGCTGGCCGAGCTGTTCCGCGCAGGCGGGTTCGCGACCGGCGCCTTCGTCTCGTCGGTCGTGCTCGACTCGCAGTCGGGCCTCGACCGCGGCTTCGACGTCTACGCCGATCGCTTCGAGGGCGCGAGCGGCGACGCGCAGTTCCTGAACAGCGTCCAGAAGCGGGGCGAGACCACGATCGCGGAGGCCGTCGCCTGGCTCCGCGGCCAGGCGGGCCGGCGAGTCTTCCTCTGGCTTCACCTCTACGAGCCGCACGACCCCTACGAGCCGCCCGAGCCCTACGCATCCCGCTACGCAGGGCGTCCCTACGACGGCGAGGTGGCGTGGACCGACGAGCTCGTCGGCCGCTTCGAGGACGCGCTCGGCTCGCTCGGGCTCGGCGACGACACGGCGCTGGTCGTCGCTGTCCGACCACGGCGAAGGGCTCGGCGAGCACGAGGAGAGCCTGCACGGCTTCTTCGTCTACCAGACGACGCTGCACGTGCCGTTCCTGGTGCGCGCGCCGGGGATCCCGAAGGGGCGCCGACTCGAGCGCACGGTACGGCTCGTCGATCTCTTCCCGACCGTGCTCGAGCTCGCCGGGTTGCCCCCGTCCAAGGGCGCGCTCGCGGGCCGGAGCCTGGCCGCGGCGCTTCGGGGTGCTCCCGAGCCGGAGGAGGCCACCACCTACGCCGAGACGCTCGTGCCGCTCTTGCAATTCGGCTGGAGCGACCTGCGCGTGATCCGCGAGGGGCGCTTCAAGTACGTGCAGGCGCCTCGCCCCGAGCTCTACGACCTGCGCGAGGACCCCGGCGAGCGGCGCGACCTCGCGCGCGAGCGGCCGCAGCAGGTCGACGCGATGCGCGGTGCCCTCGCGAAGGAGCTGGAGCGCGAGCGCAACAGCCGGCCGCAGGGCGGCCCGCGTCCCTCGGACGAGGTCGTCGAACGGCTCGGCGCGCTGGGCTACGTCGGCGCGGGCGGCGCGGCCGAGACGGCGACGCCGGGCGCGGACCCCAAGGACAAGATCGGCGAGTTCCGTGTCGTCAACAGCCTGATCCGCGAGGCGCTGCTCGCCTTCCACGCCCAGGACAACGCGGCCTCCGTCCGCAAGCTGCGGCAGGTGATCGCACGCGGCGTCGAGAGCTTCGAGGTCCACTACTACCTCGCGCGGGCCCTCGCCGCGCAAGGGAAGTACGCCGAGGCGGGCCGCCACTTCGACGATGCGGCGCACCGTGTTCCTGCCCACGCCTCGGCCTGGGCGGGTGCCGCCGAGTCCCGGCTGCACGCGGGCGACCACGAGGGTGCGCTGCAGCGGCTCCGCAGCGGGCAGGCGGCCGCGCCGACCGACGCTTCGCTGCGAGCGCGCGAGGCTCGGCTGCTGCGCACGCTCGGCCGCCGCGAGGAGGCGCGCCGCGCCTACGAGGCCGCGCTTCCGCTCGCGCCGCGCGACGCCCGGCTGCGCGCGGAGCTCGGCGAGCTGCTGCGCGAGCTGGGCGACGTGGAGCAGGCGCTCGGCCGGCAGCAGGAAGCGGTGGAGCTCGACACGCTCGGTCGCCGCCTACTGGAACTCGTACGGCATGACGCTCGGCGGCGAAAAGCGGCTGGCCGAGGCCGAGCGCGCCTTCCGCGAGGCCGTCCGGCTCGACGACCGGAACCACCGCTACGCCTACAACCTGGGACTCATCCTGCTGCGCCAGGGCCGCGCCGCGGACGCGCGGCCGTTCTTCGAGAAGTCCCTCGCGATCGAGCCGCGCTTCGCTCCCGCCCGCGAGCGGCTGGCCGAGACGCGCTAGCGGGGGGTCTGCAAGCCCCGCGCGATCCGGTCGCCCGCCTGCTGCTGCGCGCGCGCTTCTGCGGAGCGGCCCTGCCGGTTGTAGACGTCGGCGAGCACGTAGTGGCCCAGCGGGGCGAGCGCCGGCTCGGGACCGAGCGCGAGCCCCGCCTTCGCCTCGCGCGCCGCGCCCTCGAGGTCCGAGCCGTCGAGCAGCGCCTTCGCGAGGTACAGCCGGCCGATCGCGAACTCGGGCGCGAGGCTCGCCACCTGCCGGAAGCGCTCGAGCGCCTCGCGCGTGCGGCCCGACCGCTGCAGCAGCTGCGCGAGGTTGAAGGCGGCCCGGTACGCGCCGGCGTGGGTGGCGAGCTCCTGCTCGTACTCGGCGATCGCCTGCTCGTGAAGGCCGCGCTCCTCGTGCACCAGGCCGAGGTTGAAGTGGGCGGTCTCGAGCGTGGGCTGCTTCGCGATCGCCTCGCGCAGCGCCTTCTCGGCCGCGTCGAGCTGCTTCAGCTCCAGCTCGCACTCCGCGAGCTTGAGCAGGAAGCGCTCGCGATCGACCTCCCGCTCGAGCGCGTCCTTCAGGATCACGGCGGCCGCGTCGAAGCGCCGCTCGCGCATCTCGAGGTCGGCGAGCTGCCACAGCACGCGGCCGTTCCGCGGGTCGAGCGTGCGCGCGCGCTCGAAACCCGTGCGGGCGTCCGCCAGCCGCCCCTGCTCCTTGTACGCGAGCGCGAGCCGGAAGAGCGACTCCTGGTGCTCCGGGTCGAGCGCGAGCGCCTTCTTGTAGGCGGCGATCGCCTCGTCGTGGCGCTCGGCCCGCTCGAGGAAGTTCCCGAGCAGCATGTGCCCTTCGAGGATCTCGGGGTCGGCAACAAGGGCCTGGCGCGCCTTCGCGATCGCCTCGTCGTAGCGCCCGCCCGCCGAGGCGGTGCTCGCCTGCTTCAGCAGGTTGTAGAGCTCGATCTTGTCCTTCGGGTCGCCACGCGGCCGGTCCTCGAGGTGGCGCGCGCTCACCGAGCCGCCGACGTAGCCGAGCGCCTGCAGCCGCTCGGCCGTCTCGGAGTCCACGGTCTCGGGCGGCTTCGGCTTGCCGGCGCCTCCCACCGCGGCGAGCATCCGCTCGAGCGCCCGCTGCATCGTCTCGGCCCGCGGCGCGTCGGAGGCGGCGAGGTCCGCGAGCTCGGGAGGGTCGCGCTCGAGGTCGTAGAGCTCGGAGCGCGGAGCGCGGATCAGCTTGAAGCGCTCGTCCTGGATCGCGACGAGCTCGCTCCAGCCGTAGTGGAAGCGCGGGAACCAGCTCTCCGAGAGCGCCTGCAGGTTGAGCCGCTCGCCGCGCGCGAGCGGCAGCAGGCTCGTCCCCTGGACCGAGGACGGCACCTGGAGCTTCAGCAGCTCGAGCAGCGTCGGCATCACGTCCACGATCCGCACCTGGTCCTTGACGACGCGAGGCGCGAGGCCCGGCGCGACGACCACCGCCGGGATGCGCACCGCGGCGTCGTAGACGAAGAAGCCGTGCGTCAGCTCGCCGTGCTCGCCCAGCATCTCGCCGTGGTCCCCGAGCACGGCGATCACCGTGCGGCCGAGGCGGCCGTCGCTCTCCAGCGCATCCAGGATGCGTCCGAGCTGCGCGTCGGCGTACGCGATCTCGGCGTCGTAGGCGCCCGCGAGCGTGCGCGGGAACTGCGCCGCGTAGTCCCGCGGCGCGGCGTAGGGCGTGTGCGGGTCGTAGAGGTGGACCCAGAGGAAGAACGGCTGCCGCTGGTCCTGCCCGAGCCAGCGCAGCGCCTCGTCCACCGTCTCGTTGCCGGGCCGCTGGATCGCGTCCATGCCGGCCTGCTGCTCGTAGCGGCTCAGGTCGAAGTCGTCGAAGTAGCGCGCGAAGCCCTGGTCGATCCCCCAGCGCGAGTCGAGCACGAAGGCGGACACGAACCCGCCCGTCCGGTAGCCGCGGGCCGAGAGCGCCTCGGCGAGCGTCGTCTGCTCGGCGGCCAGGTAGTAGCCGCCGTTGTCACGCACGCCGTGGCGCGCCGGGAAGGTCCCGGTGAAGAGCGAGGAGTGGGCCGGCAGCGTGAGCGGCACGACCGTCGCCGCGCGCTCGAAGCGCAGTCCGCGGGCAGCGAGCCCGTCCAGCCGGGGCGTGCGCGCGGCGGCGTAACCATAGCTGCCGACGTGGTCGGCCCGTATCGTGTCGAGCGTCACGACGAGGAGGTTGGGCGCTCCGCCGCCGAGCCAGCTCGGGGCCACACCCGAGCGGCGCAGCCCGAGAACGGCAGCGGTTGCCAGCGCCAGCACGACCACGGCGGCGAGGAGGGCTCGGCGCATCAGGGTCGATTCTGGGTTGGCGGGACGTCAGATCTCCGAGGAACGCGCGCTCGACGGGCGCGTTCCCCGGAGTGCGTCAGAACTTGAGCTTCGCCCCCAGCATGAAGCGGCGCGGGTTCACCGGCGAGAGCGGGTACAGGTACGACTAGGACTCCACGAGCGAGGTCATGACACCCTCGGTGGTGTCGCTGTTGAGCAGGTTGAAGGCGTCGCCGATCAGGGCCAGACGCACCTTCTCGCCCAGGCGGAAGTCCTTCTGCAGCCGGATGTCGAGGATCGTGACGTCCTCCAGGCGCCCGTTCTCGCCGCGCGGCTGGAGCAGGATCGGCGTGTTCTCGG
Organism: uncultured Acidobacteriota bacterium; assembly: GCA_963744315.1. Classification (GTDB taxonomy): domain Bacteria; phylum Acidobacteriota; class Vicinamibacteria; order Fen-336; family Fen-336; genus DATBSL01. The sequence goes on along the minus strand of CAVUTB010000018.1, from coordinate 96,120 downwards.
GGACGTGCGTGATAGTCGCGCAGCGCGCGCGTGCGCCGCACGAGGTGCGCGCCGTCGCGGTTGCGTGAAGTTCGCGGAGACCAGGAACCCGGCCGGCAGCTGGTAGCACGGCCTGGACCTTGAACTGCCACTCGACGTCGCTCTTCAGCCGCCCGTCCACGTTCACGTAGGCTGTTCGGGTTCTGGCCGAACTGGCGGAACTGCAGCCCGCCGCGCTGGATGATGCCGACCCCGGAGCCCGCCTCGCCCGCGCCGCCCTGGCCTTCCTGCAGCGTGCCCTCGGCGCGCATCCAGGTCGCGGAGGCCGTCATCTGCCACTTGTCCGTCATGCGCTTGAAGAGCGCGAGGCTCACCGCGTTGATGTCGGAGTTCATGATCGTCCGGGTTCGTGATCCGGAACTGCCGCTGCTCGGGGTCGCTCTGCGAGCTGGAAGAGCTCGATGCGTGCGCCCCGTCGGCGTCCGCGAGCGTCGTCGTCCACGTAGGGCACCCGCGTGTACTCGCCGGCGATGTCCTGCCAGCCGGCGAACCGTCGCCCGCGCTTGTTGACGTAGTTGAGCTGGGCGCCCAGGCCCCGCGCCAGCTCGCGCTCCAGGCTCAGCGATGAACTGGTCCGTGTACGGGCTCTCGTAGTCCGGGTCGACAGCCCAGGTTCTCGTTCGAGCGGGACAGCGTGAGGTCCCCGAAGCTGTCCGGCTCGGGATGTCGTAGGGGCCCGACGAAGATGGGCGTGATGCTGGGGCCGATCTTGTTGGCGTACTCGCCGGTCGCGACCGCGCGGTAGTAGCGGCCGTAGTGGCCCTTGAGGACGGTCTTGCCGTCGCCGGTCAGCTTCCAGTTGAAGCCCGAGCCGCGGCGAGATGGTGTTCCAGGTGAAGTAGTCGGTCTGCGGGAACGTGGTGCCGGTCGGGTTGCCGTTCTCGTCCAGCTGGTCCGTGCTCGGCCGAGAAGGCCTTCTGGTAGTCGTAGCGCAGGCCGAGGTTGAGCGACAGCCGGTCGTTCACCCGCACGGTGTCGTCGAGGAACACGCCGACGGCGCGGGTGTCGCCGCTGTAGCTGAAGGGCGTGTAGGCGATGCCGTAGCCGTAGTCGGGAGTAGCTCTGGCTGTAGGTGTAGATCAGGTCGTTGTAGCCGACGAGCGCCGCCGGCCTAGGCGTCGCTGTACTGGACGCCGAAGCGGAAGTCGTGGCTCGCGCCGAGGAAATTGTCCGCCAGGTGCGAGACCTTGGCGGTGACCGTCGTGCGCTTCGGGGCCGAGGTCGTACCAGTAGTAGTGGCCGCCGGAGATGAAGCCGGTGTCGATGTCGTAGTAGCGGTTCAGGTCGCGGGGCTGGCCGGGATCGGTGGGCCGCTGCTTCACGTCGCCGTAGAAGCCCGAGTAGCGGACCTCCACGACCGTCCTGTCGGACAGGACGCCCGTGTAGCCGAGGCCGGGCGTGGGCGTCTTCTGCGGAGCGCGTGACCGCCGTCTCGGGCGCCGAGTTGGCCGCCAGGCCGAAGTCGTCCGTCCTTGTCGTCCAGGTGGAAGGTGCCGACCAGCTTGTGCTTGGGGTTGATCTGCCAGTTCAGCTTGCCGAAGTAGCGATCGGTGCGGCCGCGGACCGCCGTCAGCGTCGTTGGTGTTGTCCACGCCCACGTCCCAGTAGTAGTCGCGCTGGTTCGCGTAGGAGGCGAAGAACCAGAGCTTGTCCTTGATGATCGGGCCCGCCGAGCTGGGCGCTGAAGTCGGTGTACTTGTCGCGCGTCCAGGGGCAGCGGCCGTCGCCGTCCGGGCAGGCGTCCAGGAAGCTGCCGTCGGGGTTGCGTGATGCCCTCCGTGTTGTTGCGAGGTCAGGCCGTCGCGCTGGCAGTAGAAGCCGACGTCGCCGTGGAACTCGTTCGTGCCCTGCCGGGTCACGATGTTGTAGACGGCGCCCGGTCAGGTTGCCGTACTCGGCGGGCGCGCCCAGCGAGAGGATCTCGACCTCCTCGATCGCGTCCGTGTTGGGCTCGGCCGAGCGCCTCGTTGAAGAAGTTGTCCGTGATGTCGACGCCGTCCACCTGGAACGAGTTCTCGTCGTAGGAGGAGCCGTAGACCATCGTGCGCGAGGTGTTGTTGGAGTCGCCGCCCTGCGAGCGAGCCGGGCGCGGCCGCCACCAGGTCGAAGAAGCTGTTGCGGCGCAGCGGCGCGTTGTCGACCCACTCGCGGTCGTAGTTGGTGCCCACCTCGTTGGAGGTGGTGTCCACGACCGGGGCTTCGCCCACCACCTCGACCGTTCTCCGCGAGCTGGCTCACCTCGAGGGTCGCGTTCTCCTCGATGCGTGCCGCCGACGCTCACGCGCACGCCGCGCCGGTGATGCTCTTGAAGCCCGTCAGCGTGTAGCGCGACCTGGTACTCGCCGGGCGGCAGGTTGAGCGAAGCGGTAGATAGCCGCTGCTCGTTGGTCACGCGCGGTCTGCGTGCCGACGATGTTCGGGCCGCTCACCCAGACCGTGACGCCCGGCAGCGCGGCGCCGGTGGTGTCCTTGACCGTGCCCGCGATGCTGCCGGTCGTGCGCTGCGCGTGAGCGGACGCCGCGAGCGCGAGCACCAGGCCGGCGAGGCTTGCAGCGCGAAGGGTCGTTTTCATCAGGAGGTCTCCTTCCGGCGTCCCGTCCGGTGTCTCCAAACTGTTGATTGCGCGCGTGAAACCTGGCTGCGAGATTAGTCGGCGTTCGAGCTTGGTGTCAACGATCTTGTGCTTCCGTCGTAGGATGTGCCGCGCCGAGACCCGCCATGCCCACGCCGCTGCTGATCGACACCGACACGGCCTCGGACGACGCGGTCGCGCTGATCCTGGCGCTCAAGGATCCGGCGTTCGAGGTGGTCGCGATCACCGCCGTGGCCGGCAACGTCGCGCTCGCCCAGGGTAGCCGCAACGCGCGTTACACCGTGGAGCTCTGCGGAGCGTCGGTGCCCGTCTACGAGGGCGCGGCGAAGCCGCTCACGCGGCTGCCGATCGACGCGAGCTTCTTCCACGGCCAGGACGGCCTCGGCGATCAGGGCTACCCGCCGCCGAAGACGGCGCCGGCGAAGGGCTACGGACCCGACGTGATCGTCGAGCGCATCCGCGCGCGGCCGGGCCTCGTGCTGGTGACGCTCGGCCCGCTCACGAACGTGGCGCTCGCGCTGCAGAAGGCGCCCGGGATCGCCTCGCAGGTGAGCCGCTGCGTCGTGATGGGCGGCGCGGCCGTGCACGGTCGGAAACGTCACGCCCGCGGCCGAGTACAACATCTGGTGCGACCCCGAGGCGGCTCGCATCGTCTTCCGATCGGGGCTGCCGATCGAGATGGTGGGCTGGGAGCTCTGCCGCGGCCCGGCCAACCTCGACGACGCCGACATCGCGCGCTGCCGCACGATCGACACCCCGCTCGCCCACTTCACGATCGACTGCAACAAGACGGCACTCGAGGCGAATCGACGGCTGTTCCACGACCCCGGCATCGGCCTGCCCGACCCGGTCGCGATGGCCGTGGCGCTCGAGCCCGGCATCGCGACGCGCACCAGCCGCCACGCGGTCGAGATCGAGTGCGAGAGCCCGCTGACGCGCGGCATGACGGTCGTCGACTCGCTCGACGTGGTTCCCCGAAAGCTCGGCGACGCGACCGGCTGGCCCGAGGCCGCGATCTCCGGCCCGCCGAACGCCACGGTCGTGTGGCAGATCGACATCGCGCGTTTCAAGGAACGGCTCTTCCGCGCGCTCGCCTGAGCCCTCCTTCTAACCGGCCAGCTTCTCCGCGAAGTGGACGACGCTGAAGCTCTCCGGGATGTGCGAATCGTAGACGCCGTGCGGGTTGAGGCTCCAGCCCGGGTTCTCCGGGAGCGGCTTGCCGTGGACGCGCACCGCCTCGAAGCGTGAGAAGTCGCAGCGCAGCGTCTCGCCCTCCGAGGGCGGCAGCGTGCGGCCGTCGAACAGGAAGCGCCAGGCTCTGCCACGGCAGCGCCATCTCCACCGTCCAGCCGCGGTCCGTCGTCGCCGGGTCGTTGATCCGGCCGTCGACGCGCACGGCGGTCTCGAGCCCGGCGAGGTCGAAGTCGAGGAAGGCGAAGCGGCGGCCGCGCGGGTGCCTGCCGTAGCGGCTCGCGTCCTGGAAGCCGGCGAGCAGGTCGACCTTGCGGCTCATCGGGTCGAGGCCGGCCTTCTCGAAGCGGCTGCCGCGCACGAGCGCGTCCTGCCACACGAAGAACGCCTCGTACACGGTGCCGAAGGCGTTGATCTCGAGCTCGTAGTAGCAGTCGTCGCCGGCCACGAAGATCTCGACGTCGTTGTCGTTCCAGATGAAGCTGTCGCGCTCGGTGAGTGTCGCGCGCACCTGCGGCTCCTCGATCCAGTACGCGACGTAGAAGCGCTCGTCGTCCCACTGGCAGGCGACGCGCGTGTCGTAGAGCGCGGGCTCGCCGGACACCATGTCGACGAAGCGCGGCGAGCGCTCTGCGTCACGCCAGGCGGGCTTGGCGAGATCGCCGTCGACCACGATGCGGGACGAGGCCCTGTGGCAGGTGATGTGGGTCAGGCGCTCTTCGCCCACTCCGTACGCGGGAGGCATGAAGTGCGGAGGTTAGCCGATGCCGGCCGGGCTGTCGCGCCCGCGCGCGAATCCGCCTTCTCCTGGCGGCTCAGTCGCATGGCTGGCTCATTAATGTAGTCGATTGCTGATATCAGTTCTATCGACTGGACTCATGCCTGAACTGGGCGTACCTTGGAGTCGAGGAAAAGGAGGCCGTGATGACCCGTCGCGGGGGCCAGAAGGAGTACCTGCTCGCGAGCGACTTCGACCAGACGCTGAGCTTCAACGACTCCGGCATCGTGCTCGGCGAGCTGCTCGGCGCCCACGGCTTCGAGGAGAAGGTGAAGGGCCTCGCCCGCATCAACCTCGTCCAGCAGGGCGGCGAGCTCGCCTACCTGCTGCTCCACGATCCGGAGTACCGCAAGGTGCGGCGCGAGCACCTCGTCGAGGTGGGCCGCCGCATCCGCCTGAAGCCGAACATCGGGCGGCTGGTGGAGATCCTGGAGCGTGGCATCGACGGCCACCGCTTCTCGTTCTACGTCGTCTCCGCCGCTCCCGAGGAGGTGGTGCAGGCAGCACTCGCGGGTCTCGTGCCTCCGGAGCGGATCCGCGCCACGCGCCTCGACTACGACCCCGCGACCGGTGAGATCCGCAGGGTCGAGCGCGTGTGCGCCGGCTACGGCAAGGTGGCGACGCTCTCGGAGCTGCAGGAGCAGCTGCAGGTGAGCCACGACCACGTGGTCTACGTCGGCGACGGCAGCTCCGACGTGCACGTGATGCTCCACGTCAACCGGCTCGACGGCTACACGATCGCCGTCTCGGAGAACCCGTACATCGCGCCGATCGCGCGGCGCTCGATCCTGTCGGACGACGCGCTGAGCGTGCTCGTGCCCGTGCTCGAGGACATCGTCGGTTACGATGCGCTCGCGGTGCGTGGGCTCTTCGAGCGCCACGGCCTGCAGATCCAGGAGTGGGACAAGGTGACGACCGACTTCGTGACGATCCGCGAGACGCCCGGGGCGCCGGCGTGAGCGGCCCCGACCTCGTCGGCTGGGCCGCGACCGCGACCTTCGCGGTCTCGTACTTCTGCCGCGACCCGCGGACGCTCCGGCTGATCCAGGCGGCGGCGGCGACGATGTGGCTCGCCTACGGCATCGCGCTCAACGCGGCTCCCGTCATCGTCGCGAACGTGATCGTCGTGCTCCTCGCGCTCTGGTCCGCGAGAAGCACGCCGCGCAGCGTCGCGCCGGAGTAGACTCGGCGGCCAGGAGACGCTCTTGGCCGACACGACAAGGCGCGACTTCGTCGCCCTGCTCGCCGCCCCCGTCGCGCTGGCGCTGCCGCGGCTGCAAGGCGCGCCGCCGCCCGCCGCGGCCCGCTCGCCGAAGATCAAGCTGAGCTGCAACCTCTACTCGTTCAACGCTCCGCTGCGCAGCGGGGCGATGTCGCTCGAGCAGGCGATCGACTATTGCGCGGAGCTGGGCTTCGACGCGGTCGATCCGACCGGGTACTACTTCCCCGGCCATCCCGCGGTCCCGACCGACGACTACCTCCACGCGATCAAGCGGCGCGCGTTCCTGAACGGCCTCGGGGTGAGCGGCACGGGCGTCCGCAACGACTTCACGCAGCCGGAGGCCGACAAGCGCGCGGCCGACGTCGCGCACGTGAAGCGCTGGATCGAGGTGGCTGCGAAGCTCGGCGCGCCGGTTCTGCGCGTCTTCGATGGCCGCGCCGAGGCCAAGGGCCCGAGCCGCGAGCAGATGACGGGCTGGGTGGCGGAGGCCTTCCGCGAGTGCGCCGCCGCGGGCGAGCGGCGCGGAGTGATGATCGTCTACCAGAACCACGACGAGCTGCTCAAGACGGCGGACGAGGTGCTCGCGCTCCGCGAGCGCGTCGGCTCGCCGTGGTTCGGCCTGAACGTCGACATCGGCAGCCTGCGCACCGCCGACCCGTACGAAGAAGTGGCTCGCCTGGCGCCGTACGCCTGCACCTGGCAGATCAAGGAGCTCCTCTATCGCCACAACCGCGAGGAGAAGACCGACCTGCGGCGGGTCTTCGGCATCCTGAAGAGCTCCGGCTACCGCGGCTACGCTCCGCTCGAAACCCTGGGCGCCGGCGACCCGAAGGAGAAGGTCCGCCGTTTCCTGGCCGAAGCCCGCGAGGCTCTCGGCTAGGAAGACACTGCGGATCCCTGATCCGTGCCGTCCGGCGCGAAGTCGCCCTCCCAGCGGGAGATCACGACGGTCGCCAGGCAGTTGCCGATCACGTTGACGGACGTGCGCGCCATGTCCATCAGCTCGTCGATGCCCAGCAGGACCGAGGATCGGCCATTCGGGCAGGCCGAAGGACGTCGCCGTGCCCATCAGGATCACGAGCACCGCCCGCGGCACGCCCGCGACGCCCTTGCTGGTGATCATCAGCGTCAACACGATCGCGAGCTGCTGTGGAAACGTGAGCGGGATGCCCGCCGCCTGCGCCACGAAGACCGACGCCAGCGCGAGGTAGAGCGTCGAGCCGTCGAGGTTGAAGCTGTAGCCGAGCGGCATCACGAACGCCACGGTCTGCCGCGGAACGCCGAGCTGCTCCATGCGCTCCATCGCGAGCGGCAGCGCCGCTTCCGAGCTGGTGGTGGCGAAGGCGATCGACACGGGCTCGGCGATCGCCTTCGCGAAGCGCTTGAGCGGCACGCGGGCGACGAGCGCGACCGGCAGCAGCACCAGCAGCAGGAACGCCAGCAGCGCCACGTACAGGGTCACGAGCACCTTGGCGAGGTTGACCAGCACGCCGATGCCCATGTGCCCCACCGTGTAGGCAATCGCGGCGCCCACGCCGATCGGGGCGAACAGCATCACGAGGTTGGTGAACTTGAACATCGCGGCGGCGAGCGACTCGCAGAACGCGAGCAGCGGCCGGCGCTTCTCCTCGGCGATGAGCGAGAGCGCCACCGCGAAGAGCAGGCTGAAGACGACGATCTGCAGCACGTGGCCTTCCGCCACTGCCTTCGCCACGTTCTCGGGGAACGCGCTCAGCACCACGTCGGCGAGCGACTGCGGCGGCGGGCGCGTGCCCGAGGGCTGCATCGCCTCGGGCGCGTGGAGCCCCGCGCCGGCCTGCGACAGGTTGATCGCGGCGAGGCCGATGAAGAGCGCGAGCGTCGTGACGACCTCGAAGTAGACGAGCGCCTTCAGGCCCATGCGGCCCACGTGGCGCAGGTTCGGATGTCCGGCGATGCCCACGACCAGCGTCGCGAAGATGAGCGGCGCGATGATCGTCTTGATCATCCGGATGAAGATCTGGCTCAGCAGACGGAGCGAGACCGCGACCCCGGGCCAGTCGTAGCCCACCTCGGCGCCCACGACCATCGACACCAGGATCCACGTCGTGAGCGAGCGCCGGCGGAACGCCCAGAACACGAGGGCCGCGATGAGGGCCCAGCGCAGGATCAGCAAGGAAGCGCTACGCCGTCGCCGCCCAGCCGATCCACGAGCGCTGGGGTCCCTGGTGGGTCCATTCGAGGCCGTAGAGCGGCTCGTCCCAGCCGCCGCCGGCCCAGACGACACGCCCGGTCGCGGGCACCGGCTGGCGCGGGCGCGCGAAGCTCAGCCAGAGGATCACCTCGTCGCCGACCGCGAGCTCGCGCGACTGGAGCAGCAGGCGGGCGCCGCCGGCGGAGAGGTCGATCGCCTCGCCGAGGGCGAGCGCTCCCTCGAACTCGGCGGTGACCTGCACCGTGTGCGAAGGCGCCTGCCGCTCGTGCCGCCTCTCCGTGCGATCGGACTCGACCATCTCGCCTCCGGCGTCGAGTCGAGTATCCCACGGCCGTAGAGCGCCGTCAGCGAGTCCGAGAGGGACACAAAGCCGGCGTCGGATAAGATGCCTGCGGAGCTCTCATGCACGTCCTGGGCATCGACGCCGGCGGCACCAAGACGATCGGCTACCTGGCCGACGGCGAAGGCAAGGTGCTCGGCGAGGGGCGTGCCGGGGGCGCAAACCTGAAGGCCGAAGGCGAGCTCGCGGTCGAGAAGGTCCTGCACACGGTGATGGATCAGGCGCTCGGGAAGCGGAACCTGGACGTGGGCGCGATCTGCCTCGGCATGGCGGGCGCCGACCGCGACGACGAGAAGACGCTGGTCGCCGACATCATGCGCCGGATCGGCGCGCGCTCGCGCACGCTGGTCGTGAACGACGCGCTGGTCGCGCTCGTGGCCGGAGTCGGCGACGCCTCGGGCGTCGTGATCATCTGCGGAACGGGCTCGATCGCCTTCGGCCGCAGCGCCGATCGCGCCGCGCGCGCCGGCGGCTGGGGCCACATCCTGGGCGACGAGGGCAGCGGCTACTGGATCGGGCGCCGGGCGCTGCGCGCCGTGGCGCGCGCCGCGGACGGGCGCGGCCCGGCCACTTCGCTCACCGCGCGCCTGCTCAACCACTTCGCGGTGTCGAAGCCGCAGGACCTCATCCCCGAGGTCTACGACCGCCAGCTCCCCCACCACGCGCTCGCGCAGACCGCCCGCCTGGTGCAGCAGGCGCGCGACGAGGGCGACGAGGTGGGAACCCAGATCCTGGAGCAGGCGGCCCACGAGCTCGTGCGCGCGGCGCGCTCGGTGGTCGAGCGGCTGCACATGCAGGAGGAGCCGGTGCAGTTCGTGCTCGCCGGCGGCGTCTTCACCGGCGTGCCGTGGCTGGCCGAGGAGCTGAAGCGCCGGCTGCCGGCGACGGCGCCGCGCGGCCAGGTGAAGCGGCTCGAGGTCGAGCCTGCGATGGGCGCCGTGCGCATAGCACTCGCCGAAGCCCAGGGCGGTGCGCGCCTGCCCAGCTACTTCGGTTGATGCGCGCGCTCGTCCGCGCCGCGCGCGAACGGCCGCGGCTCGAGGACGAGTGGGATGCCGCGTCCTGGGCCGGCGCCGAGACGCTCGAGCTCGCCCACTTCCGGCCCGAGGGCAGCGCGCACCGCCCGCGGACGCGCGCGCGGCTGCTGCACACCGGCGACGGCATCGCCGGCATCTTCCGCGTCGAGGACCGCTACGTGCGCTCGCGGCACCGGCGCTTCGGTGATCCCGTCTACGAGGACAGCTGCGTCGAGATCTTCCTCGAGCCGCGGCCGGCCGGTGGCTACCTGAACTTCGAGATGAATGCCGGCGGCGCGCTGCTCGCGAGCCACGTGACCGATCCGCGGCGCGTGGGCGGAGAGCTGATGGCCGCCAAGCGCCTGCGGCCCGACGACGGCCGCCTGGTCCAGGTGCGCTCCTCGCTGCCGTCGCGCGTCGAGCCCGAGCTCGCGAAGCCCGTCGACTGGCAGCTCGCCTTCTTCATCCCGCTCGCGATCGTCGAGCGCTACCTGGGCCCGCTGGGGCCGCTCGGCGGACAGCGCTGGCGCGGCAACCTCTACAAGTGCGGCGACGAGACCTCGCACCCGCACTGGGCCTCGTGGTCTCCGCTCGACGAGCGCAACTTCCACCTGCCCCGCTGCTTCGGCACGCTCGAGTTCGAGGCCGCGCAGGCGCGTGAGTAGAATCCGCTGATGCTCCGACGGCTGCCGCCCGCCCTGCTGCTGGCCCTGCTCGCGTCCGCGGCCGTCGCGCGAGATCCGAATCCGAGCGACAAGCAGGCCGCGGCCTGGGTCAAGAAGACGCTCGCCCGGATGACGCTCGACGAGAAGGTCGGGCAGCTCGTGGTCCCGGGCCTGAACGGCGTCTACACGCCGATCGACAGCGAGGCCTCGGAGAAGCTGGAGCGGCTCGTACGCGAGGGCCGCGTGGGCGGCTTCCACGTCTTCGGCGGCGGCGAGGCGCTGCCGCCGGCGCTGCTCAATCCCGTCTACGGCCTCGCCGGGGGACGGGCGATCAAGGGCGACGCGCTCGCGATCGCGACGCTGCTCAACCGGCTGCAGCGGGCCTCGGCGCTGCCGCTGCTGTTCACGGCGGACTTCGAGGGCGGGGCCGGCTACATCGTGGAGGGCGCGACGCGCATGCCGCGCGCGATGGCGCTCGGCGCGACGCGCGACACAGCACTCGCGGAGCGCGCGGGCCGCGTCGGCGCGAGCGAGGGACGCGCGCTCGGCGTCCACGTGGACTACTACCCCGTGGTCGACGTGAACGTGAACCCGCAGAACCCGGTGATCAACATCCGCTCGTTCGGCGAGGACCCCGAGCTGGTGGCGCGCATGGCGACGGCGTACATGCGCGGGATCCAGCAAGGCGGCATGCTCGCGACCGCCAAGCACTTCCCCGGCCACGGCGACACGGCGACCGACACCCACCTCGACCTCGCGGTGGTCGAGCACCCGCGCGCTCGGCTCGACGCCGTGGAGCTCGTGCCGTTCCGGGCGGCGATCGCCGCGGGCATCGACGCCGTGATGTCCTCGCACATCCGGCTGCCCGCGCTCGATCCGACCGAGGGACGGCCGGCGACGCTCAGCCGCCCGATCCTCACCGGCCTGCTGCGCGAGGAGCTGGGCTTCGAGGGAATCATCTTCACCGACTCGATGTCGATGCACGCGATCAGCAAGCGCTTCACTCCCGCGGAGGCGGCGGCGCTCGCGGTCGAGGCGGGAGCCGACGTGGTGCTCGACTCGCCCGACCCCGAGGCCGCGCTGCGCGGGATCAGGCAGGCGGTCGAGCGCGGCGAGATCGCGAAGGACGCGCTCGACCGCTCCGTCGAGCGCATCCTGCGGGCGAAGGCGCGGCTCGGGCTCCAGCGCTCCCGCGTCGTGGACGTCGAGGCGGTGCCGGCGAGCGTGGGCGGGCGCGCGCACGAGGCGGTCGCCGTCGAGATCGCCTCGCGCGCGATCACGCTGCTCAAGGACGAGCGCGGCCAGGTGCCGCTGGCGCTGCCGCAGAAGGCGCGCGTGCTGCTGCTGTCGGTGGTGGATTCCGCCAACGGCTGGCGCGAGGCCGCGCCCGGCCGCGTGCTGATCCCGGAGCTGCGCAAGCGGCTGCCGGGGCTGACCGCGGTCGAGGTGACGGACCGCACCACGGCCTCCGAGCTGGACCTGCTGCGCGCGATGGCGAAGGGCGTGGACGCGATCGTGGCCGCGACCTTCACGCGCGCCTCCGACCCGAACGGCAAGCTGGGCCTGTCGCCCGGGCAGCAGTCGCTGCTCGAGGCGCTCGCGCGCGACGACGCGCGCCGCCCGCTCGTCACCGTCGCGCTCGGCAGTCCCTACGTGGGAGAGCTGGGCGCGAAGCTGCCGGCGATCCTCGTCACCTACGAGATCGGCGACGCGCCCGAGGCGGCCGCGGTGCGCGCTCTCCTGGGCGAGGCTCCGATCGGCGGGCGCCTGCCCGTCTCGCTGCCGGGCTTGTTCCCCGCGGGCCACGGCCTCGACCGTGCCGCGAACGTGCCCGGCGGTCCGATCGCCGGAAAGTGAGTAGGGGTCAGGTCTTGAATTGACGCATTGTCCGGGTGCAATGCGCTATTTCAAGACCTGACCCCAGTCTCAGGGCGCGAGCCGTCGCCCGGCAGCCGGTTGACGTCGAGCCAGTAGCCCTCGACGCGGTCGATCAGCTCGCGGATGCGCGAGAACTCGGCCGGCTTCACCAGGTAGCTGTTCGCGTGCTGCGCGTAGGCGCGCTGCACGTCGTGCTCGGAGTCGGAGGTGGTGAGCACCACCACCGGCATCGAGCGCAGCGAGGGCGTCGACTTGATCTCGCCCAGCACCTCGAGCCCGTCGACGCGCGGCAGCCGCAGGTCGAGCAGGATCAGGCGCGGCCGTGGGCTCGTGCGCGGGTCCTGGTAGTTGCCGCGGCGGTGCAGGTAGTCGAGCGCTTCCTCGCCGTGGCGCGCGACGGCGAGCGCGACCCTCGGCTGCCGCTCGGCAAACGCCCGGCGGATCAGCTCCTCGTGATCGGGATTGTCTTCGACCAGGAGCACCTGCGGCGGTTCGGCCTCGGCCACGGTCTCTTCCCCAGGCACCTTGTAGCACCTTCGCCGGACCGGGACAAACAAGGGATCCAACGGCAAGGACACGGCGAAACAAACAAGGAAAGCAACGACGAACTAAGAGGCCAACGGACGTTCTGGACTGGTATTCGGGGGCGCTGAGCGCCCCCCGAGCCCCCCGCTAGCGGCCCCCGCTAGTGGAGCTTCCGCACCTTCTTGTTCAGGTAGTCCATCAGGACGTACTGGCCCAGGCTCCACGGTGTCGTGAAGTAGGCCTTGCCGCGGCACATCTCCGTCACCTTCTTCACGAACGCGACGAGCTCGTGGTCGCGCGCCAGCATGAAGGTGTTGACCAGGATGCCCTGGCGGCGGCAGCTCGCGACTTCCTTGAGCGTGAGCGCCACCACGCGCGGGTCGAGGCCGAAGGGGTTGCGGTAGATGCGCCCGTCGGCTTCGCTGAGCGCGGAGGGCTTGCCGTCGGTGATCATCACGATCTGCTTCATGTCCTTGCGCTCGCGCGCCAGGATCCGCTGCGCGAGCCGCAGGCCCTCGCGCGTGTTCGTGTAGTGCGGCCCGACGCGCACCTGGGCCAGCCGCGAGAGCGGGATCTCCTCGGCCGAGTCGTGGAACAGCACCAGGTGCAGGCTGTCGCCCGGGTACTGCGTGCGCAGCAGGTGCGAGAGCGCGAGCGCGACCTTCTTCGCCGGCGTGAAGCGGTCCTCGCCGTACAGGATCATGCTGTGCGAGCAGTCGAGCATCACCACCGTCGCGCAGGAGGACTGGTACTCGGACTGCCGCACGTGCAGGTCCTGGTAGTCGACCGCGAGCGGCAGCTTCAGGCCCTCGCGCGCGACGGCCGAGAGCAGCGTCGCCGAGACGTCGAGGTTCATGGTGTCCCCGAACTCCCAGCCCTTCGAGGGGCCGGAGGCCTCGACGCCCGTCGCGAGGTCGCGCGTGTCGTGGCGCCCGAACGAGGACTTGCCGATCGAGCCGAGCAGGTCGCGCAGCGCGCGATAGCCGAGGAAGTCGACCGTCTTCTCGGTCAGCTCGAAGCGCACCGGCGGCCCCGGCCGGCCGTCGCCGCCGCCGGTCGGGTCGTGGAACGGCTGCGCCTCGCTCGCGCGCAGGTAGCCTTCGCGCATCAGCCGCTCGACCGTCTTCTGCAGCAGCTCGTCGAGCGCGTCCTGGTCCGCCATCACCTTCTCGAGGTCCTCGGGCGAGAGCAGCCCGCGCTTCAGCATCGCGTCGAGGATCGCGTCGTGGAGCGCCTGCAGCGCGTCCTCGTCGAACTCCGTCGCCTCCTCGCCGAAGCCGCTCTGCAGGAAGAAGTCGGAGAGCTCGTCGACGAGCGCGTCCAGGTCGAGCTCGTCCCACAGCTCGCCGGTGTAGCGGTGGTAGCGGACGACGGCCATCGCGGCCTCAGTTCACCTGCTTCTTGAGCCGGCGCAGGCGCTCGAGCCGCTCCATGTCGACCTCGAGCTCGGGGCGCCGCTCGGGCGCCACGAAGCCGCGGTCGTCGCTGCGGCCGATCTTCTTCTGGGCCCAGAGCCCTTCCAGCACGAACTCGCCCGCCGCCGCCTGCAGCGAGAGCGTGGCGCCGGGCTCGACCCCGAGCGGGCCCAGGTTCTCGAGCACGTCCGGCACCCGACGCAGCTGCGCCAGCACGTCGGCCGACGGCGAGCCCTCGCGGATCCTGAGCGTCCCGCCCTCCTCGAAGAAGCGCACCACCTGCTTCAGGTCGGCGGCGCCCAGGTAGGTCGAGAACACCTCGCCGACCGCCTCGCGGATCAGCTCGCGCGCCACGTTCTCGGCGCCCACCAGCTCGCCCTCGTACTCGAGCTCGAACTTGCCGGTGAGCGACGGCAGCGACGCGTAGATGTCGGATACCCGCGGCACCACCTGGTCCTCGCCCGAGACGAGCGCGCGGCGCTCGGCGTTGCTCACCGCGTTCTCGAGCGCGCTGATCGGCAGCCGCTGCGAGACGCCGCTCCTGCGATCGATCTTCTTCTCGCGGCGCGCCGCGAAGGCCACCGCCTCCACCACCTCGCGCACCCAGCGCGGGATCAGCAGGCCCGTGCCGCGGCTGGTCCACGCCTCCTGCGAGGTGATCGCGACGCCGTGCTCGAGCGTCGTCGGGTAGTGCGTGCGCACCTCGCTGCCGATGCGGTCCTTGAGCGGCGTGATGATCTTGCCGCGCGCCGTGTAGTCCTCGGGGTTCGCGGTGAACACCATCGAGACGTCGATCGGCAGCCGCACCGGGTAGCCCTTGATCTGGACGTCGCCCTCCTGGAGGATGTTGAACAAGCCCACCTGGATGCGTGCCGCGAGGTCGGGCAGCTCGTTGAGCGCGAAGATGCCGCGGTGCGCGCGGGGCAAGAGCCCGTAGTGCATCGTCAGCTCGCTCGCGAGATCGAAGCCGCCGCGCGCCGCGCGGATCGGGTCGACGTCGCCGATGATGTCCGCGATCGTCACGTCCGGCGTGGCGAGCTTCTCCACGTAGCGCTGCTCCGGGCGCAGCCAGCCGACGGGCGCCTCGTCTCCATGCGCGGCGATCAGGTCGCGGCAGCGCCGACACAGAGGCGCCTCGGGATGGTCGTTGATCTCGCAGCCCGCGACCACCGGGACGAGCGGGTCGAGCAGGCCGGTGAGGCTGCGCAGGATGCGGCTCTTGGCCTGGCCGCGCAGGCCGAGCAGGATCATGTTGTGCTTCGAGAGCACGGCGTTCGTGATCTGCGGGATCACCGAGTCGTCGTAGCCGACGATCCCGGGGAACACCGGCCCCTTCGTCTGCAGCTTGCGGAGCAGGTTGCGGCGCATCTCCTCCCTGACGGAAACGCGCTCGCTCCGGTCCTTCGACACCCTCAGCTCGCCGAGGGTTCGCGGTTGGGACATACGGGGGGGACCTCCGACTGAGATTATAGGCAGAAGCCTCGCGCGGCGCCTTTGGAATCGCGGGGCGCGGTTACAGGCTTTTGCACTGCGGCGCGGCGGGGCGCCCGGGACGGCTTCAGCTCTGCTTCTGCTTGAGCATGTCCAGGAAGCCCTGGAGCGTCGTGAGCTTGCGGGCCGAGGTCGAGTAGAGCTTGGCGGAGAAGATGGCGGTCGCGGCGTGGCCGGCGAGCAGCGTGAACAGCTCGTAGTCCATCGAGGTGAACTGCGTCTTCTGGACCAGCAGCTTGTTGATCGAGATGAGCCCGATCGTCGAGTCCTTGATCTTGAGCGGGATCACCGCGAGCGGCTCCTCGAACGGAGACGGATCGCGCCGCGCCACGGACTCCGCGAAGAAGTTCTCGCCGGACTGCGCGGCCTTGCCGATGATGCCGTCGCCCACCGGGATCGTCGTGCGGCCGGGGGTCTGGCCCTCGGAGGCCTCGATCTCGAGCTGGCCGGTCTTCTCGCTCACCATCAGGACGTGGAAGACCTCGGCGCCGATCAGGTTGATCACGATCTCCTGGACGATGCGCACCACCTCGCGGAAGTCGAGCGTCGAGTGGAGCTGGTACGAGGCCACGTACAGGTTGGCCAGGTTGTTGTTCTGCTCCTCGATCTCGATGTAGCGGTCGGCGAACTCCTTGTTCTCCTCCTCGACCTTGCGGTAGCGCGCGTCGAGCTCGGCCAGCTTGTTCTCGAGCTCGCGCACGCGGCTGTCGAGCGACTTCACGCGCTCGTCGGCCTTCTGCGCCCCGCCCGAGGCCTCGAGCGAGGCGATCTTGAAGCGCAGCCGCTCGTTCTCCTTGAGCAGCTCCTCGGTGAACTCCTTGGCCTTGCCGACGATCTGCAGGATGTCCTGGCCCTTGCGGGACAGCTCGTCTTGCGACATCTGGACCTCGCCCGGGGATTCTATCTCAGAGACGCCCTGTCCTTGTCTTCGGCCGCCTGCAGCTTCTTCTGCAGGAACACGTTCTCGAGCGCGATCCCGGCCTGCTGCACGAACACCTCGAGCGGCTCCAGGTTCCCCGGCTCGCGGCCGCTCTCGGGATTGTCGCCGAACACGATCGCGATCGTCTCGCGGTGCGCCACCAGCGGCAAGAGCGCGATCCCGTGCGACTGGAAGCGGCCGATGCGGCCGAGCACGTGGCCGAGCCAGCGGTCGGCGGGTGGCGGCCCGTTGAACGCCCTGCGCTCGTGCGCCACCTGGCGGAAGAGCGACGGCTCGCCGAGCGGGATCGTGAGCTGGCGCGCCAGCAGGTTGAGGGTTTCCTCGCGCGGCGCCAGCCCGAAGCCGCCGAGGCCGCGCGCCTCCTCGTTCTTGACCAGGAACAGGAGCGCGCGCTCGAAGAACTCGCGCGCCACCTTCATCACCAGCGTCGCGATCTCGTTGGCGTCGCCGCCCTCGCGCAGCTCGACGAGCCTGCGCTTGAGGAACTCGAAGGGCCGGGCGGCGCCTTCCGCCACGGGTGCGGCCTCGGCGGCGCGCGCTTCCGGCTTGCGCGCCGGCCGGGCCTGCGGCTGCTTGAGCACGGCGATCTCGGCGAGCTGCGGCAGCAGGTCGCGCACCAGCTTGCCCGCGAAGGCCTGCAGGTCGGCCTCGAACTGGCGCGCGTTGAGCTTGCTGAGCGTCGGCTTGAAGACGAAGGACTGGACCCCCATCTGGCGCGCGCGCAGCCGCAGCGACTGGTTGAGGCTCTCCGTCATCATCAGCACGGGCGGGCGCAGGTTCATCTTCCAGAGCCGCTTCACCACCTCGAAGCCGCCCTGGAACGACGCCCCGCCCGAGGCCGGCATGCCGAGGTCGGTCACCAGCACGAAGAGCTTGTCCTCGGTGCGCAGGCGCGCCGCGAGCTTGGCGGCCTCCTCGGGATCCCCGCCCTCGACGATCTCGAAGCCGGCCGCGCCGAAGTGGCGGGCCAGCACCTCGCGCACGTCCTGCTCGTCGTCGACCAGCAGGATGGTGCGCGCCGCGCGCGGCAGCTCCGCGGCGGGCGCTTCCGCGACGGGAGGCTCGGCGGCCTGAGGCTTCGCGCCGCGTCGGCGGAGGCGCGGCTGGCGGCGGCGCCTCTTCGGGCGCCTTCTCGGGCGGCTCCGGGCGCGGCAGCTTCGGAAGCGGACGCGTGTCCGACGCGTAGCGAGGCGCCGGCGCCGCGTCGAACTCCTCGGGCGCTGGCGCCGGCGGCGCGGGAGGTTCGGCGGGAGCCGAAGGCGGCGCGGCGAGCGCCGTGCGCACGGCTTCGGACGGCACCACGGGCGGCACGAGCGCGGCGAGCTCCGCGGCGACCATGCCCTCGGCAGGCGTCGCGAACGAGGCCTCCACGGCCGCCGCCGACTGGGCGCGGTCGTCGTCCATCCCCTGCGCCAGCGCGAGCAGCATCTCCTGCGGGTTGATGCCGCCGACGAGCGTCTCCAGGCGGATGTCGCGCTTGCCGACGGTATCGGGAACCGCGTCGGTCAGCTCGAATCCGAAGGCACCCTCGCGCAGGCGCGCGAGCTCGTCCAGCGCGAAGCCGAGCCTGCGCCTGACGGCCGTGTCCCTGGCCCCGGGCGCGAGCGTCGCCAGGCGCGGGTCGGCTGCCGGCGAGTTCGCCGTGAACGCGGAAACCACGAGCCCCTCGCGGAACACGATCGCTCCGTCGCCGCCCTCCATCCGCACGTGGAGGTAGCCGGTCTTCTTGCTGAAGGAGACGATCTGGATGATGTCGAGGAGCGGCAGATCCTCCAGGTTGCCTTGCAGAGCCAAAGGGTCTTCCAGTCTCCGGGGAGGACTATACCGCGCCCAGGATCTCGGCGGCGATGCGGTCGAGCGGCAGGGTGCGCTCGATCACGCCCGCCTCGATCGCCGCCTTGGGCATCCCGAAGATGACGCAGGTCTCCTCGGCTTCGGCGAGCGTGAGGCCGCCCCGTTGCCTGATCGCGCGCAGGCCTTCCGTGCCGTCCGAGCCCATCCCGGTGAGCACCACGCCCACCGCGAGCGCGCCGTAGACCTCGGCAGCCGAGGACATCAGCACGTCCGCCGACGGCCGGTGCAGCGCCTCGCTCGGCTCCTCCTCGAGCGAGACCTCGACTCCCGCGCGTGAGCGCACCAGGCGCGTGTGGATGCCCGCGGGAGCCAGCAGCACCCGGCCCTGCTCGACGGCGTCGCCGTGGCGCGCCTCGCGCACGGGGATGGCGCTGCGGGCGTCGAGTCGCTCCGCGAGCGAGCGCGTGAAGCCGCGCGGGATGTGCTGCACGATCACGACCGCCGCGGGGAAGGCCGCGGGCAGCGCGGAGACGACCGCCTGCAGCGCCGAGGGCCCGCCGGTCGAGGCCGCGATCGTCACGCACTGCGCCGCGGCGCGGCCGGCCGCCGCCTCGCCCTTGGGCTGCGTCCGCGGGCGCGAGCGCACGCGCGCCCCGCCGAGCGCGCGGATCTT
This sequence comes from uncultured Acidobacteriota bacterium, assembly GCA_963744315.1. GTDB lineage: Bacteria > Acidobacteriota > Vicinamibacteria > Fen-336 > Fen-336 > DATBSL01. The sequence continues at coordinate 77,365 of CAVUTB010000018.1, read as the reverse complement.
CGAGATCAGCTCCTCCGCCAGGCTCAGCATGCTCATCGGCTCGACCGAGGACTTGTCGACGAACTCCATCGCGCCGAGCTCGAGCCCGCGCAGCGTCGTCTCGGCGCCCTCCTGCGTGAGCGTCGACATCAGCAGCACCGGAACCGGCTGCTCGGCCATCAGCCGCTCGAGCGTCTCGAGCCCGCCGAGCTTCGGCATGCGGACGTCGAGCGTCACCACGTCCGGCCGCAGCTCGCGCGCGAGCGCCAGGCCCTCCTCGCCGTCGCGCGCGAAGCCCACCACCTCGATGTCGTCGGCCGTGGCGAGCATGCGCCCGACGGCCTTGCGCACGAACGCCGAGTCGTCGACCACCAGCACGCGGATCCTGTCGCTCACGACGCGGCCTCTTCGGGCTTCTGGTACACGATCGCTCCCTGGAAACGGATCGGGACGAAGGCGCTCGAGACGCGCGCGAGCGACTCGGCGTGGCCGAGGAACAGGTAGCCCCCGGGCGCCAGCACCTGGTGGAACAGGCTCACCGCGCGTTGCACCGCCCCGTCCGAGAAGTAGATGAGCACGTTGCGGCAGAAGACGACGTCGAGCGGCCGCAGCTCCTCGTAGCTCGCGGCCTCGAGAAGGTTGCCGCGCTTGAAGCTCACGCTGCGGCGCGCCGACTCCTTGACGCGCACGCCGGTGCCGTCCTTGGTGAAGTGCCGTTCGAGCAGCGTCGGCGTGACCGCGCGCAGCGACCCCTGGTGGTAGACGGCGCGGCGCGCCTTCTCGAGCGCGGCGTCGTCCACGTCGAGCCCGGTCACCCGGAGGTCCCAGCCCCAGAAGAACTGGCCGCTGTCGAACAGGATCATCGCGAGCGTGAGCGGCTCCTCGCCGGTGGAGCAGCCCGCGCTGATCACGGAGAGCCGCTTCTCGCCCAGCTTGGTCTTGCGATCCTTGAGCGCGCGCAGCACGTGGCCGGCGAACACGTCGAGCTGCGGCTGCTCGCGGAAGAAGTAGGTCTCGTTGTTCGTCAGGTGGCTCACCATCCGCTGCTGCTCCTGCTCGCGCTCGGGCGCGAAGCGCAGGTAGCGGTGGTAGTCCTCGTAGGTCGCGAGCCCCAGCAGGTCGAGGCGCGGCGCGAGCCGCGCGCGGAGCGTCGCGCGCTGCGACTCGTCGTAGTAGAGGCCGAAGCGCTCGTGCACGAAGTCGCGCAGCAGGCGGAACTCCTCCTCGCTGAGCTCGGTGTCGTGGTCGCTGTGGCGGTATTTCACCGCGGTTGCAGCTTGCGCAGGGCGGTCGCCGCGGCCTGGCGCACCTCGGGCGACGGGTCGCTCGCCTTCCTGTCCACGAGCGGCCGCAGCGCCTCGCGGAAGCCGCCGTCGCCGAGCGCCGCCGCCGCCTCGGCGCGCACCGCGGGGCTCTCGTCCTCGAGCCCGAGCAGCAGCAGCCGCCGCGCCGCCGGGTCCTCGAAGCGGCCCGCCAGGTCCACCAGCAGCTTGCGGGCGTCGGCGGAGACGGCGCCGCGCCTCATCGCCTGCTCCATCTCCGCCAGCACCTGCGGACCGAGCTTGCGCAGCGACTCGCGCGCGGCCGCCTGCAGGCGCAGGATCGGAGAGTGCTTCGACGAGCCGCGGCGCCGCGCGCGGGTCCCGCAGCTCGCCGAGCGCCAGCACGGCGGCGCGGCGCACGGTATCGTCGGAGTCGTCGGCGCAGCGCCACCAGCGCGAGCGTCGCTTTCGGGCTCGCCACCTTCCCGAGCGCCGTGGCCGCGGCCGAGCGCACGCTCCAGTGCTCGTCTTCCAGCGCCACCAGCAGGTCCGGCGCCGAGCGCGGGTCGGCGATCTCGCCGAGGCCCTCCGCGGCGGCGCGGCGCAGGTTGCGGTCCGGCTCGCGCAGCGCCGCCACCAGCGGCGCCACGGCCTCGGGCGCCCTGATCTGGCCGAGCGCCTCGACCGCGGCGAAGCGCAGCTCCTTGCGCGCCTCGCCGAGCAGCGGCAGGAGCCGCGGGATCGCGATCGGGCTGCGGATCTGGCCGAGCGCGCGCACGGCGGCGAAGCGCAGGCGCGGGTCCTCGGCGGGACGAGCGGCAGCAGCAGCGGCGCCGACTCGGGCTCGCGCAGCCGCCCGAGCGCCAGCACGGCCTGCTGCCGCACCAGCGAGCTCGCGTCCGCGAGCGAGCCGCGCAGCACCTCGAGCGTCTCGGGCCCGCCCAGCTCCCCGAGCGCCTGGACCGCGGCCGCGCGCACCGCCTCGCGCTCGTCGCGGCTCGCCTTGACCAGCGCGGGCTGGGCCGCCGGATCCTGCAGCAGCCCGAGCGTCTGGGCGGCCCGGACGCGCGCAGTCGGCGTCGCCGCTCGCGAGCGCCTGCAGCAGCAGCGGCAGCACGCGCGCCGGGCTCATGCGCGCCAGGCCCTGCATCGCGCTCTCCTGGATCAGCTCGCTCTCGTCGCCGAGCAGCTCGAACAGCAGCATCGGCGCGTCCTCGTCGCCCAGCTGCCCGATCGCCGCCGCGGCTTCCGCGCGCACCTCGGCCGAGGGGTCGTGGATGAGCGGCGCGGCGAGCGCCGTGCCCTCGGCAGGTGCTATCCAGGCCAGGCAGCGCAGCGTCCCGAGCCGGACGGCGTCGTCCGCGTGCGCGAGGCCGCGCTGCCAGAGCCCCCGGTCCTGGAAGCCGATCGACACCAGCGCGTGGCTCGCGAACTCGCGCACGGCAGCGTCCGCGAGCAGCTCCAGGAGCGGCGCGGTCGCGCGGCCTTCGCGCAGCCAGCCGAGCGTCACCGCCGCGGTGCGCCGGTTGCGCGGGTCCTCGTCGGCCAGCATCGACACCAGGTGGGTGACGAGCTCCTCGCGCTTCAGCGTGGCCTGCACCGCGGGGTCGAGGCTCTCGCCCGAGGCGGTGGCGCGCTGCTCGATCTCGACCACGGCGCGGATCGCCGAGTTGCGGAGCCCCGGGTCGGGGTCGAGCAGGTGGCGCACGATCCGCGGCAGCGCGTCGCGCCCGGCGAGCCGCGCGAGCGCGTCGAGCGCGGGGCCGCGCAGGAGATCGTCGTCGAGCAGCGCGACGAGCGCGGGGGCCGCGCGCGGATCGGCGATCTCGCCGAGCGCGTGCAGCGCCGGGTACTGGAGCCACGGCTCGCCCCGCAGCGCCTCGACGAGCCGCGGCACGGCGGCCTGCGAGCCGATCTGGCCCAGGCTCGTGGCCGCGGCGTGGCGCACGTTCGTGTCGGGATCGGCGAGCGCCGCCACCAGGCCGGGCACCGCGGCCTCGTTCTTGATCGAGCCGAGCATCACGCAGGCGAAGAGGCGGACTTCCTCGTCGGAGTCGGTGGCGAGCGTGAGCAGCGGCTGCACCGCGCTTTCGCCCAGCCGGACGTAGATCTCCATCGCCGCGTTGCGCGAGCCCGCGTCGTCGCCGTCGCGAAGCGCCGCCTCGAGCGTCGGCAGCAGCGCGTCGGGCGTCAGGCGCGCGAGCCCTTCGACCGCGGCCTGGCGCACGGCCCAGCTCTCGTCGCCCACCGCGACCAGCAGCGGAGCGATCGCCTCGCGGCGCTCCGAGCCCGCGAGCTCCGCGACCACGCGGCGCCGCGCGTGCTCCTCGCCGTGACGGAGGATCTCGAGGGCGGCGGCGGCGTCCAGGGCCACTACTGCACTTTGAAGACCGACACGAGCCGCGCCAGGTTCTCGGCCTGCTGGGCGAGGTTGGCGGTCGCCTTCGACATCTCCTGGACCGTCGCCAGGTTGTCGCGCGCGATCTCGGAGATGTTCTCCATCGCCTTCACCACCAGCTCGCCGCCCTTCTTCTGCTCGGCGGTCGCGTGCGAGACCTGCTGCGTCATGTCGTTCATCTTCTCGACGGCGTTGATGATCTGGCGGCTGCCCTCGGCCTGCTCGCGCGTCGCCAGCCCCACCTGCGAGGCGATGCGGTTGATGTTCTCGACCGCGAGGCGCACCTGGCGCCCGCCGGCGGCCTGCTCGCGCGTCGAGTAGGCGGCCTGCGCCATCACCTTCTTGATGTTCTCCATCGCGGCGCGGATCTGCTTGGAGCGCTCGGCCTGCTCCTTCACCGCCTGCGTCACCTGCGAGGTGGCCGCGTTCATGCGGCCGACCGTGTCGAGCACCTCGCTCGAGGCCTGGGACTGCTTGCCGGTCGCGTCGGCGATCCTTCCCATCAGCTCGCTCGAGCGCGAGACCGACTCGATGATGTTGCGGAGCGCGGCGCCGGCCTTGTCGGCGAGCGCTATGCCCTGCTTCGCCTCGCTGGCGCCCGAGCGGGCCACCTCGACCGCGTCGGTGGTCTCCTGCTGCACCTGGCGCACGACCTCGCCGATCTCCTTGGCCGCCTCGACCGAGCGCTCGGCGAGCTTGCGCACCTCGTCGGCCACCACGGCGAAGCCGCGCCCCGCCTCGCCCGCGCGCGCGGCCTCGATCGCGGCGTTGAGCGCGAGCAGGTTGGTCTGGTCGGCGATCTCCTCGATCACCTCGAGGATGCGCCCGATCTCCTGCGAGCGCTTGCCGAGGCCCGCGATCACGCGCGCGGTGTTCTCCATGTTCTCGGAGATCGCCTTCATGCCGTCGACGGTGCGCCCGACCGCCTCGCCGCCGGTGCGCGCGTCCTCCGAGGCGCGCGCGCTGATGCGGTCGGCCTCCGCGGCGATCTTGGCCACGTCGGTGACGGCGCTGGCGACGCCCGAGACGGTGCTGGTGGTGCGCGATGCGGCATCGCTGAGCGACTCGGCGTTCTGGGCGACCGAGGCGATGAACGAGGCCATCTCCTCGACCGTGCTGGTCGTCTCGCTCACGGTGCCGGCCAGGCTCTCGAGATCGCGCGCCATCTGGTCGATCGAGACGGTCATCTGCTCGATGGTGGCGGACGCCTCGGTCACCGTCTGCGCGAGTGTCCCGCCCGAGCGCGCCACCTCCTCGATCGACGCGCCCATCTCCGTGATCGAGCTCGAGGTCTCCTCGACGTAGCTCGCGAGGCCCTGCGAGCTGCCGGCCACGGTCTGGATCGAGGCGGCCATCTCCTCCATCGAGGTCGAGGTCTCCTCGGCCGCCTGCGCCTGGCCCGACGCGCCCTGCATGATGAGCTTGGCGTTCGCCGAGATCTGGCCCGAGGAGGAGGCCACCTGCACCGAGGCCTCCTGGATGTTGTCGACCACCTTGCGCAGGTTCGCGACCATCGCGTTCAGGCTGCGGCCGAGCGTCCCCACCTCGTCCTCGCCCTGCGCGTCGATCTTGACCACCAGGTCGCCCTTCGCGACCTGCTCGGAGGCCTCGGCCATCTCCTGCAGCGGCCGCAGCCAGCGCCCGGCGAGCGCCCAGCCGACCGCCGATCCCAGGCCCACCAGCACCAGGCCCAGCAGGAGCGCCTCGATCAGGCGCCGGCGCTGTACGGCGCGCAGCGCGCGCTGGCTGATCGCCACCTCGACGCCGCCCTTCACGGCCTCGGCGGCGCCCGGGGTCGCGGCCGCGAGCTCCTCGCCGAGCCCGCCGCCGCTGCCCGAGGTCGTGACGGGCGCGCGGAACAGCAGCACCGTGTCGCCGTCGCTCGTGGTGGCGTCGCGCTCCTCGAGCTTCGCGGCCGGGTCCTTGGGCAGGTCGCGGATCGCCTTGCCGATCTGCGCGAGGGTCTCGCCCTTGGCGTCGCGGATCATCGCGCCCACCACGTCGGAGGCCTCGCCGGTGCCGCCCGCGTTCACGGCGCCTTCGAGGAACTGCGTGAGCAGCGGCTTGTCCTCCGTCAGCACGCCGTACTTGGCGTTGAAGGCGAGGTTGCTCGCCACGTAGCGCCCGCGCTTGACGATCTGGTCGTGGATCACGGCCTCGCCGGCGAACAGGTCGTAGACGACGGAGGTGACCGCCACCGCGAGTGCTATGCCCGCGAGCAACCCGAGCATCTTGGTGCGGATCGACTTGGTGTTGAGGGCCATCCTGATCACTCCTGCGAGACCCCGTCCTTGACCTCGACGGCGCGCGCGCCCGGGGCCGCGCCCGAAGCGGCGGCCAGCTCGTGCGCGAGCAGCCGCTCGAGGTCGACGAGGATGATGAGGCGGTCGTCGAGCTTGGCGACGCCGCGGATGTAGTCGCCGCCCTGCTGCAAGACCTCCTCGGGCGGCGGCTCGATCTGCGAGACCTTGACCTTCAGCACCTGCGAGGCGCCGTCGACCAGCAGGCCGAGCAGGCGCTCCTTGATCCGCACCACCACGATCCGCGCGGCGCGGTCCATCGCCACCTCGCCGAGCGCGAGCCTTCGCCGCAGGTCGAGCACGGGCAGGATGCGGCCGCGCAGGTTGATCACGCCGCGGATGAACTCGGGGGCGCGCGGCACGCTCGTGATCTCGGTGACGCGGCGGATCTCCTGCACCTGCCGCACCTCGACGCCGTACTCCTCCCCGGCGAGGAAGAAGGTCGCGAGGTGCTCGGTGGCCTCGGCGGCGGCCCGCGGCTGCTGCGCCGGTGCCGCGAAGAACGACAGGCTGTGCGCGCCGCCAGCGGTCTCCGAAGGCGCCGCCGCCTCCACCTGCGCCAGGATCTCCTCGGCCAGCCCCGAAGCCGGAAGCGAGACGGGGCTCGCCAGCGGCTCCTCGCCCGCCTCGAAGCGGCTCAGGATGTCCTCCGCCAGCCCCGAAGCGGGAAGTGCGATGCGCTCGCCGCCCTCGGCAGCGACTTCCGACTCGTCGACCGGAAACACCGTGTCGTCCGGGAGCGCCTCCTCGGCGGGCGCCGGCTCGACGTCGGGTGCCTTCTCTTCCGGCGCTGCCGCGGAAGCGGGAGGCGGCTCGCCGCCGCCCTTCTGTCTCGCCCGCTTTCGCGCGTCGGCCATTCGACCCATGCTTCGCTATCCCCGCGCCCCGACGGGAGCGCTCAAGTCGCGCTCGGACGCGACGCTCGCGACGATCGCCGCGTCCACCTGCTTCGCCCCGCGTGCCATGCCCTCGAGCAGCGACTGCGTCGCCAGCTGGTTCAGCACGCGCGGGATGCCCGCCGCCGCCTCGTGCAGGCGCTCGATCGCGTCAGCGCTGAAGAGCGGGCGCTCCGCGCCCGCCACCTGCAGCCGGTGCGCGAAGTAGGCGCGCGTGTCCTCGGGCTGAAGCGGCACCAGGTCGAAGGCCACGCCGATGCGCTGCGTCAGCGCACGGTAGGTGCGGTGGCGCAGCCTTTCGCGCAGCTCCGGCTGCCCGACCAGCACGATCGCGATCAGGTTGCGGTCGTCGAGCTGGAAGTTCGTGAGCAGGCGGATCTCCTCGAAGGTGGGCTTGGCCGGGATCAGGTGCGCCTCGTCGACGATCAGGAGCGCGGCGCGTCCGGCCTCGTCGAGCTCGAGCAGGCGCGAGTGGATCTGGTCGAGCAGGTCGCTCGCGTGGAAGCGCGGCTGCTTGACGCCCAGCTCGGCCGCCGTGGTGCGAAGGAACTGCCGCGGCGACAGCCGCGGGTTCAGGATCATCCCGATCTCGTAGCGCTCGCCGAGCTTGTCGACGAGCGCGCGCGTCAGCAGCGTCTTGCCCGAGCCGACCTCGCCGGTGAGCAGCGCCAGCTCCATCTCCTCGACCGCGAAGCGCAGCCGCTCGAGCGCCTCCTCGTAGGTGTCGTTCAGGAACAGGTAGCGCGGGTCCGGCGTCTTGCGGAACGGCTTCTCGCGCAGGCCCCAGTACTGCTCGTACATGCCCCGTCAGGCCTCCGCCGCCACGCGGCTGCGCTGGGCGCGCCCGCGCCGGCCCTCGAAGAGTGTCGCCACGTCGAGGATCAGCACCACGCGCCCGTCGCCCAGGATCGTGGCGCCGGCGATGCCGACCTGCGCGCTCGAGACCACGGCGTCGAGCGCCTTGATCACCACGTCCTGCTGCCCGCGCAGGCGGTCGACGCTCAGCCCGAGCCGCTTGTCGCCGCGGCCGATGATCACCGCGTAGGCGTCGTCGCCCGCGGCGGCGCTGCGCCCGAACAGCTCGGCGAGGTGCACGAACGGCACGATGCGGTCGCGCACGCGCAGCGTGTCGCGGCCGTTCATGCGCACGAGGTCGCGCTTCGGGTAGCGCAGGCTCTCGACCACGGCGCCCGAGGGCAGCGCGTAGACCTCGTCGCCCACGTCCACCATCAGCACGGTGATGATCGCGAGCGTGAGCGGCAGCTGCAGCGTGAACTTGGTGCCCGCGCCGGGGATCGTCTCGGCCTCGATCAGAGCGTTGAGCCGCTCCATGCTCTTCACCACCACGTCGAGCCCGACGCCGCGCCCGGAGACGTCGGTCACGCTGCTCGCGGTCGAGAAGCCCTCGGTGAAGATCAGCTGGATCGCCTCGCGGTCGCTGAGCGCCTCGTCGGGCGACAGCAGGCCGCGCTCGATCGCCTTGCGCCGCACCGAGGCGGCGTCGATCCCGCCGCCGTCGTCGATCATCGTGATGACGACCTGGTTCGACTCCTGCGCAGCCGAGAGCAGCAGCGTGCCGGTCTCCGACTTGCCGCGCGCGCGCCGCGTGGCCGGCGGCTCGATGCCGTGATCGACAGCGTTGCGGATCATGTGCACGAGCGGCTCCCCGAGCTCGTCGATCACGGCCTTGTCGACGCGCGTCTCCTCGCCCTGCAGCACCAGCTCGATCTGCTTGCCCTGCTGGCGCGCGAGGTCGCGCACGAGCCGCGGGAAGCGCTCGAAGACGTGGCGGATCGGCAGCATCCGCACGTCCATGATCGTCTCCTGGAGCTGGGACGAGACGACGCCGACCTGGTGCACTGCCTCGACGAGCGCGGCCCCGGCCGCGGGCGCCTCGACGGCGAGCCGGCGCGCCAGCTCGTCGAGCTTGGTGCGGTTGACGATCAGCTCACCCACCAGGTTCAGCAGGTGGTCGAGCTTCGCGAAGTCGACGCGGACCATCGACGAGCGCGCCTGGCCCGCGGCGGCGCCGTCGGCCGCAGCCGCGGCTGCCTCGGCCTTGCCGGCCGCCGGCCGGGCGGAGGGCGCCTGCCGCTCGAGCAGGGCCGAGAGCGCCGCTTGCGCCGGGGCCAGGTCGGGAGTCTCGCGGGCCGGGCCGCAGGCCGCCTCGACGGCCTCGCGGAGCGCGGTCGCGCCCTCGAACAGGCGGTCGAGCGCCCCGCCGTCGAGCGCGAGCGCGCCGTCGCGCGCGCGGCCGAACACCTCCTCGAGCCGGTGCACGTAGTCCTTGATCGCGACGAGGCCGATCATGCCGCTGTTGCCCTTGAGCGTGTGCAGCGGCCCGAGCACCGAGTTCACGACCTCCGGCTTCGCCCCGTCGCGCTCCAGCCGCAGCAGGACGTCGTCGAGGATGGCGAGCTGCTCGCGGGCGTCCTCGAGGTAGATCGAAACCAGCTCGTCGGAGACCTCGAACTCCATCAGCGGGAGCCGGGCGCTCTTCCGGGCCTCACGGACCGGTGATCTTCTCGATCAGGCTGTGCAGCTCGGAGGCCTGGAAGGGCTTCTTCACGTAGCCGCGGGCACCCATCTTGAGGCCGCGGATCGTGTCCTCCTCCTTGCCCTCGGTGGAGATGATGATGACCGGGATGTCCTTGTACGCGTTCTCTTTCTGGACGCGTTGGAGGAACTCGAGCCCGTTCATCACGGGCATGTTGATGTCCAGCAGGATGAGGTCGATGCCCTCTTCCTGCCCGAGCTTGTCGAGAGCCTCGAGCCCGTTCATCGCGCTCACGAGCTTGCAGTTCTTGTAGCGGGAGAGGAAAAGCTTGTACATCTGGTGGATCAGCGCAGAGTCGTCGACGGCGAGGATCTTCCTCAGCATTCCCTTCTCCGGCCCGCGGACTCCGGGCAATGGTTTCTACCACCGAAACTGTTCTGTTTCAACCAGTAAGCTCCCCGGCCCGCGTGCACGCTATAGTCGTCGTGAGTCCTTCGAGCGCGCTCCTCCCTCATGTTCGAGTCCTCGTCCCGACTGCGAAAGGACGTCTCCGAGATGCTCGACGCGCTGCGCGAGCTGGGCGAATCGCGCTACGCCGCCGTCTTCGACGCGAAGACGGTCGTCGCCACGAGCCCGGCCGAGACGAACGAGGGCGAAGGGGCGCTGCGCCGGCTTCTGCAGTCGCAGGCCGAAGCGCTGCTGCGGCTGCCGCGGGCGCTCGAGAGCGGCGAAGCCATCGACGACCTGTTCTCGGACTTCGGGGAAGAGGAGTTCCTGCTGGCCGTCTTGAACGGCAAGCTGGGGGTGATCGTCGCCTGTGCGGACGCCGAGCGGCTCAAGGCCGACTCGGAACGCCTGCTGCCGGTGCTCTTCGACCGCCTGCTGCGCCTCGACGGGCGCTACCGGCTCGACGAGCGGGGCCGCGGGCTCTTCTTCGGAAGCCCGCGGCTCGACACGGTCGTGATCCCGCGGCCAGAGAGCGAGCCCGAGGCCTGATCCCCGGGGCGGGCACTGGGCTCAGGCTAGAATAGGCGTTTGGCCGGAGCCTGAAGGCTCCCGCCGACGCCTGCATGCAGCAGAACATCCGCAACTTCTCGATCATCGCGCACATCGACCACGGCAAGACGACGCTCTCCGACCGCCTGATGGAGCGGACGGGGGCGCTCAGCAAGCGGGAGATGACCGAGCAGTTCCTCGACTCGATGGACCTCGAGCGCGAGCGCGGGATCACGATCAAGCAGCACTCGGTCAGGCTCGAGTACGAGGCGAAGGACGGCCAGGACTACGTGCTCAACCTGATCGACACGCCCGGCCACGTGGACTTCGCCTACGAGGTCTCGCGCTCGCTCGCCGCCTGCCAGGGGGCGCTCCTGGTCGTCGACGCGAGCCAGGGCGTCGAAGCGCAGACGCTCGCCAACGCCCACCTCGCGGCGGACGCCGGGCTCGAGATCATCCCGGTGCTCAACAAGGTCGATCTGCCCGGCGCCGAGCCCGAGCGCGCGAAGGAGCAGATCGAGCAGGTGATCGGGATCGACGCCTCGGGCTCGATCCTGGCCTCCGCCAAGATGGGGATCGGCATCGAGGAGATCCTCGAGGCGATCGTCGCGCGGGTGCCGCCGCCCAAGGGCGATCCCGACGGGCCGTTCGCGGCCTGGTCTTCGACTCCTGGTTCGACCAGTACCGCGGCGTCGTCGTGCTGGTGCACGTCGTCGACGGCCGGCTCGAGCCGGGCATGAAGGTCCGCCTGATGGCGACGGGCGGCAGCTACGAGGTCGAGCAGCTCGGCGTCTTCACCCCCAAGCCGCTGCCGGTCGACTCGCTCGGCGCGGGCGAGGTCGGCTTCGTGGTCGCCGGCATCAAGACGGTCTCGGACGTCGCGATCGGCGACACGCTGACCGACGAGAAGAAGCCGGCCGCCGAGCCGCTGCCGGGCTTCAAGGAGATCAAGCCGATGGTGTTCGCCGGGCTCTACCCGGTGGACGCCGACCAGTACGCCGAGCTGCGCGACGCGCTCGAGAAGCTGCGGCTCAACGACTCCTCGTTCTTCTACGAGCCCGAGACCTCGGCGGCGCTCGGCTTCGGCTTCCGCTGCGGCTTCCTGGGCCTGCTGCACATGGAGATCGTCCAGGAGCGGCTCGAGCGCGAGTTCAAGCTCGAGCTTCTCGCGACGGCCCCCTCGGTGCGCTACCGCGTGCTGCAGACGGACGGCCAGGTGGTCGAGATCGACTCGCCGGCGCGGCTGCCCGACCCGGGGCGGATCGAGGCGATCGAGGAGCCGATCATCACGGCGACGATCCTGACCGGCGACGAGTTCGTGGGCGGGATCCTGAAGCTGTGCCAGGACAAGCGCGGGATCCAGAAGGGCCTCCAGTACATCACGCCGACGCGCGTGATGATCCAGTACGAGCTTCCGCTCGCGGAGATCCTGCTCGACTTCTACGACAAGCTGAAGTCGGTCTCGAAGGGCTACGCCTCGCTCGACTACGAGTTCACCGGCCACTGGGTCTCGCCGCTCGTCAAGCTCGACGTGCTGGTGAACGGCGACCCGGTCGACGCGCTGTCGCTGATCGTGCACCGCGAGACGGCCTACGTGCGCGGCAAGTCGCTCGTCGAGAAGATGCGCAAGATGATCCCGCGCCAGATGTTCGAGGTGGCGATCCAGGCCGCGATCGGCTCGCGCGTGATCGCCCGCGAGACGGTGAAGCCGCTGCGCAAGAACGTGATCGCCAAGTGCTACGGCGGCGACATCTCGCGCAAGCGCAAGCTGCTCGAGAAGCAGAAGGAAGGCAAGAAGCGGATGAAGCGGGTCGGCACCGTGGACATCCCCCAGGAGGCCTTCCTGGCGGTGCTGCGCGTCGACGACTAACGCGACCGGCCGCTGTGTGACGGGTGTGTGACAGGCCATTTTCGTGCTTTGTGACTGGCGTCACGGTTTTTTGACGCGCCGGCACCTATTTTTGCGTCATCTTCCGTAGTCCAGAGCCCACAGCCACCTTGTCCTGACCCCGCGGTTCTGAGGGGTGAACCCCACAACTTCAAATAGCCCGGGAAGGGGACCCTCCCATCTCCGGGAAGGGACCTCCCGATCTCCGGGTCGGAGACTGTCAATGAGACGCTCCCTCCGTCTCCTAGTATTCGTGTGCGCGGTGATGGCGCTCGCCCTCCCCGAGGCATTGACTCAGTCCGTGCAGACCCAATCCGTGCAGAGCGTAACGAGTCCGCAACCCACCGAAGCCCCCACCGGGTTCGACGGCGAGGACAACGGGTTCCTCGCGGAGTTCTGCGCACGCCAAGCCCAGCTCGCGAGAGTGTCGAGCCTGTCGCCGGCCATCCCCCCGGGCGAGTGCAACATGGAAGCCGCCGTAGAGGAGTTCACGGGCCCCGAAACCGCGTCAGACGGGCTGGGGCCGATCTTCAACGCGGCCGGCTGCGGCGAATGCCACATCGCCAACCCGATCCTCGGCGCCACCAGCCAGATCACCGAGTCGCGAGCGGGCCTGTTCCAGAACGGAGTATTCACGGACCATCCGGGAGGATCCCTCATCCACTCGCGGACGCTCGATACGCACATCAGGTTCCAGGAGCGCGTGAACCCATCCAAGGCCAACGTGACCGCCCTCCGCAACACGATCAGCGTGCTCGGCGACGGGTTCGTCGAGGCGATCGACAGCAACACCCTGGTGGCCATCGTGAACGCCCAGCCGTCGGCGCAGCGTGGCCAGCTCGTCAGCGTTCCCGTCCTGGAACAGCCCGGGCAGAACCGGACCGGCCGCTTCGGGCACAAGGACCAGCAGGCGAGCCTGCTCTCGTTCTCCGCGGACGCCTACGTGAACGAGATGGGCATCACCAGCCCGATGCAGACCGTCGAGCCCACTGCGAACGGCGTCGTGGTGCCCGATCCAGTTCCGGGACTGGACGACGAAGGTGTGGACGTCGCGCTCTTCGCGCTGTTCATGCGCTCGACCAAGGCGCCGCCGGTGGACACGGCCATCGCGAATAGCGCGGATGCCCAGAGGGGTAGCCAGCTCTTCGACGCCATCGGCTGCGCGGTGTGCCACACGCGCACCATCGTGACCGCGCCCCCGGGGACCAGCATCAACGGCGGCGCGCTCAAGGTCGCCAACGCGCTCGGCAACAAGATCATCCACCCGTTCAGCGACTTCGCGCTCCACGACCTGGGTACCGGCGACGGCATCGTGCAGAACGGCGGCCCCTCGACGCGGAACAAGATCAAGACCACCGCGCTCTGGGGCTTGCGGGCGCGCGGCCGGTTCATGCACGACAACCTCAGCCTCAGCGTCGAGGACGCGATCGCTCGCCACGGCAACCAGGGTGCTTCGGCGCGCGATGCGTTCAACAGGCTGAGCTCCAGCGATCGGAGGAAGGTGCTCACGTTCCTGTCGTCGCTGTAGTCGACCTCACAACCGTTTCGTACCCGCTCATCGCAACCTGTCAGTTTAGACAGGTTGCGATGGGCGGCGATCGGGACCACGCTTCCCTGACGCCGAACGACTGGGCTTGGGGAAGACTCGAGCGGCGCGCAGGAGGTGTGGCATGGGTCTTCTCGACGAAATCCTGAAGCAGGCGGGTGGCGCTGCCCTGGGCGGACCTGCGCGAGGAGGCTCTCAGGCCTCCGGTCTCGGCTCGATCGCGGACCTCGTGATGAAGAACCCGCAGATCATCGCGGCCGCGCTCTCGATGCTCAACCCGAAAGACACGTCGGTGGGCGGCGGCGGCGGTCTGGCCGACGTGATCGGCGCCTTCAACAAGGGCGGGCTGGGCGACGTGATGGCGTCGTGGGTGAGCCGGCGGCCCGAACAAGCCCGTCGACCCGGGCGCGCTCGCGAACGTGCTCGGCCCGGACGTCCTCGGCCAGTTCGCGCGCCAGGCGGGCATCGGGAAGGGCGACGCCAGCTCCGTGCTCGCCTCGATCCTGCCCGAGCTCGTCAACCAGATGACGCCGCAGGGCCAGGTGCCGCAGGGCAACACGCTCGACAGCACGATCGGCTCGCTGCTCGGCCAGCTCGGCGGCCACTAGGGCGCCCGACCGGGCCGGTGACAGCCCGGGCACCGGGCTCGACCGCGTCACGTCTCTCCTGGCCGGAGGATCGGCTAGAATCGGCTGGATGAGCAGCAGGCCCGCGCCCGAGCCGACGCGTCCCTTCAAGAAGTCGGTCTTCCGCGAGTACCTGGAGTCGATCGTGGTGGCCGTGATCCTCGCGCTCTTCATCCGGACCTTCGCGGTCCAGGCCTTCAAGATCCCGACGGGCTCGATGGAGCCCAACCTCATGATCGGCGACCACTTGCTGGTCAACAAGCTGGTCTACTCGCCGTCGTTCGGGCCGCTCGAGAACACCCTCTTCGGAAAGCGGCCGATCGAACGTGGCCACGTGGTCGTCTTCAAGTTCCCGGAGGATCCCACGCGCGATTTCATCAAGCGCGTGATCGGCCTGCCGGGCGAGACGATCGAGATCCGGAACAAGCAGGTCTTCGTCGACGGCAAGCCGCTCGACGAGCCCTACGCGCACTTCATCGACGCGCCCGCTGCGGCCCGATGATCCCGAGTACACCCACGGCGGCGAGTCGATCCGCGACGCCTGGGGTCCGCAGCTGGTGCCCGCCGGGCAGCTGCTCGTGCTGGGCGACAACCGCGACAACAGCCGCGACAGCCGCTTCTGGGGCTTCCTGCCGATCGACCAGGTCAAGGGACGGGCGCTGCTCGTCTACTGGTCCTACGAAGCGACGCGCGAGGAGTACCACAGGACGGGCATCGTCGAGTGGGTCTGGGACACGCTGTCCGCTTTCGGCCGTACGCGCTGGAAGCGCTTCTTCCACGTGATCCGTTAGAACGCGGCCGTGCAGGCCGCCTCGAAAGGCGGCCCGGAGGGTGAGCATGGGACGCAAGAGCGAGCGGGGCGAAGGCAAGCTGGGAGGCATCATCCTCCTGGTGGTGCTGCTGGCCGGAGGCCTGGCGGCATGGCACGTCGTGCCCGTCTACTACGACCACTACGACTTCATCGACAAGGTGAACGAGATCTGCCGGACTCCCCCGTACAAGGCGCGCAAGGGGGACGAGACGATCAAAGAGATGTTGATGACCGAGGTGGTGAAGCGGCGCCTCTCGCCGTGGATCGGCCCCGAGAGCTTCGCGATCACCACCACGCCCAACTCGCGCCAGATCCAGCTCTACTACGAGCGCGAAGTCGAGGTCCTGCCCGGCTTCAAGAAGGTCTTCAAGTTCAACTTCACGGCGGATCAACCCCTGGTCTGACGCACGCCCTGATCTGAAGAGAGCCCCGTCCCAGGAATAGCTCTCTTCAGATCAGATCTGGCCAGGGCCGTCCTCGCAGCGGCCCGTTTCTGTTCGTCCGTTGTCCGTTACAGCTTCCCGAGCAGCTGCTTGGCGATCACCAGCAGCTGCATGTTGGTGGTGCCCTCGTAGATCTGGCCCACCTTCTGGTCCCGGAAGTACTTCTCGACCGGGTACTCGCGGGAGAAGCCGTAGCCGCCGTGGATCTCGATCGCCTTCGACGTGACGCGCTCGGCCGCGCGCGAGGCGTAGAGCTTCGCCATCGCCGACTCCTTCACGAACGGCGCGCCGCAGGTCGCGCAGGCGCGCCGCGTTGTAGGTCAGCAGCCGCGCCGCCTCGATCTGCGTCGCCATCTCCGCGAGCTCGAACTGCACCGCCTGGAACTCGGCGATCGGCTTGCCGAACTGCTGGCGCTCCTGCGCGTACTTCAAGCGCCAGCTCGAACGCGCCCTGCGGCCAGGCCCGCCATCTGCGCGCCGATCCCGATGCGGCCCTCGTTGAGCGTCTCGATCGCGATCTTGTAGCCCTTGCCGGGCTCGCCGAGCACGTTCTCCTTCGGCACGCGGCAGCCCTCGAGGATCAGCTCGCAGGTCGAGGAGGCGCGGATGCCGAGCTTGTCCTCCTGCTTGCCGACGCTGAAGCCCGGGAACGACCTCTCGACCAGGAAGCTCGTGATGCCCTTGTAGCCCTTGGCCGGGATCGAGCGTCGCCATCACGATGAACAGCTCCGCCTCGGCGGCGTTCGTGATCCAGAGCTTGCGCCCGGTGAGCGCGTAGTGGTCGCCCTTGTCCTCGGCGCGGCACGCGAGCGCGAAGGCGTCCGAGCCCGAGCCCGCCTCGCTCAGCGCGTAGGCGCCCACCCACTTCGACGCCAGCCGCGGGAAGTACTTCGCCTTCTGCGCCTCGTTGCCCCAACGCAGCAGCGCGTTGTTGACGAGCGTGTTCTGCACGTCGACCAGCACCGCGACCGACGGCGTCGACGCGCGCCAGCTCCTCGATCGCGATCGTCGCCATGAAGAACGTCGCCCCCGCAGCCGCCGTGCGTCCTCGGGAATCTCGATCCCCATCAGCCCGAGCTCGAAGCAGGCGTCGATCAGCTCGCGCGGGATGCACGACTCCTCGTCCATCTGCCGCACCAGCGGCCGGATCTGCTCCTCCGCGAACTCGCGCACGACGTCGCGGAACTCGCGCTCGTCCTCGGAAAGATCGGTGAGCGGCAGGCTGCGGTAGTCGGACATTGAGGTCCCCTTCCGAATCCATCCTAGCGCACGCACCGTCGCCGCCTCGGGCCGAGCTTCCCACGCGAGCCCTTGACACGCGGGGCCGCGGCTCTATGATTCGGGTTGTGATGTCGGCAGTGCCCGCCGTGCGACCGGAGGCCCGCGTCAGGCGAGGCCCGTGTGCCCGGCGGGCGGAGACCCAGGACCCGGCCTAGCGGCCGAGACGTCTCGGGCTCGCGGCAACCCGCCGGGCGGTTCCCGGCGGGTTTTTTCTTTTGAGGAGGGACGAGGCGCTTGAGCGTGCGCGTGGGTGTCTTCGGGGCGACGGGCTACGCGGGGCGGGAGCTGGTGCGGCTGCTGCGCCGCCACCCGCGCGCGACGGTCGCGTTCACGACCGGCAGCGGCAAGGGCCACCTCCCGCACGAGAAGGGCCTCGAGCAGGCGGCCGACGCCTACCTGCTCTCGCTGCCGCACGGCGTCTCCGCGAAGTACGCGGCGCAGCTGCGCGAGGCGCGACCCGAGGCGGTCGATCGTCGACCTCTCGGGCGACCTGCGCCTGCCCACCGCGGAGGCGTACAAGCAGTGGTACGGGCACGAGCACCCGGCGCCCGAGCTGCTCGGCAAGGCGGTCTTCGGGCTGTCCGAGCTCTACCGCGAGGAGCTGCACGGCGCGAAGCTCGTCTCGAACCCGGGCTGCTACGCGACGTCGGTGCTGCTGCCGCTCGTTCCGCTGCTGCGCGAGGGGCTCGTCGAGCCCGCGGGCATCGTCGCCGACGCCAAGAGCGGCGCGACCGGCGCCGGCCGGTCGCTGCGCGAGGACCTGCTCTTCTGCGAGGTGGCCGACGACTTCTCGGCCTACTCGCCCGGACGCAGCCACCGGCACGTCGGCGAGATCGAGAGCTGTGCTCGCAGGACGCGGACCGGCCAATCCGTCGAGCTCACCTTCTGCCCGCACCTGCTGCCCGTGAAGCGCGGCATCCTGACGGCGCTCTACCTCGAGCCGACGCGCGGCACCGACGAGCTGAAGCGAGCGCTGCGAGGCGCCTACGCCGGCTCCGCGTTCGTGCACGTGGTGGACGCAGCCGCCGCGGCTCAGCGACGTCGTGGAGACGAACGACTGCCGCATCTCCGTGCACGACGCCGCGCCCGGGCGCGTGGTCGTCTTCTCGGCGCTCGACAACCTGGTGAAGGGCGCCGCGGGCCAGGCGATCCAGAACCTGAACCTGGCGATCGGCTGGCCCGAGGCCGAGGGCCTGCCGACGGCCTTCGAAGCCGCGCGCCGCCGAGCCCGCGCGTGAGCGTTCGCGTCTACAAGGTCGGCGGGCCGGCGCTCGAGGATCCCGGGCCTGTCGCGCCGCTCGCCGAGGAAGTGCGGAGCAGCCGACGGGCCAGGTCGTGCTGGTGCACGGCGGCGGCCGCGCGCATCGAGCGGCTGCTGAAGGAGCTGCGGATCGAGTCGCGCTTCGTGGACGGCCGCCGCGAGACGTCGCCCGAAGCGATGGAGGTCGTGGAGATGGTGCTTTCCGGGAGCCTCGAACAAGCAGCTCGCGGCCGGGCTGACCGCGCCGGCGTGCCCGCCGTCGGCATCTCCGGGCGCGACGCGCGGCCTCATCCGCGCGCGGCTCGAGCCGGAGCTCGGGCCGGGTCGGCACTGCCCGAGCGCGTGGATCCGCGCGCTGCTCGACGCGCTGTGGAACGCGGGCCTCGCTGCCCGTGGTCTCGCCGGTCGTCGAGCGGCCCGCTCGGCGAGGCCGTGAACGTGAACGCCGACGAGGCCGCGCTCGGCATCGCGCGGGCGGTCGGAGCCGTGACCGCTCGTCTATCTCTCCGACGTGGACGGCGTGCGGATCGGAGAGCGCACGGCCGAGCGGCTCGCGGCCGGGGAGGCGCGGCTCAGGATCGACGACGGCACGATCGCGGGGGGCATGGCGCTCAAGGTCCGCGTGGCGCTCGACGGCCGCCGCGGCGGGGATCCCGGAGGTGGTGATCGCGGGCAAGGCGCGGCTGCTGGCGGCAGCTTCCCCGGCACGCGCATCGTCGCGGAGGCGGTGAGCGAGGTGAAACGGTGACGACGGCTCTTCTTCCGTCTACGAACGCGACCTCACCCTGGTGAAGGGCAAGGGCGCGCGACTCTGGGACAAGGACGGTCGCGAGCTAGCTCGACTTCGCGGCCGGCATCGGCGTGAACGGCCTCGGCTACGGCGACAAGAAGATCGTCGCGGCCATCAAGAAGCAGGCCGAGACGCTGATGCACACGCAGCAACCTGTACCACACCGAGCCCGCGAGTGCCCTCGCCGAGCGGCTGGTGCGGCTCGCGTTCCCCTCGAAGGTGTTCTTCACGAACTCGGGCACCGAGGCCATCGAGGCCGCGATCAAGTTCGCGCGCCGCATCGGCAAGGAGCAGGGGCGCACCGAGCTCGTCGCGTTCGAGAGCTCCTTCCACGGCCGCACGATGGGCGCGCTCTCGCTGACCTGGACCGCGAAGTACCGCGAGCCCTTCGAGCCGCTCGTCCCCGGCGTGCGCTTCGTGCCGCGCGGCGATCTCGCCGCGCGTGGCCGCGGCCGTGTCCGCAGAAGACCGCCGCCGTGATCCTCGAGCCGGTGCAGGGCGAGGGCGGCGTCCGCCCGGCGACGCCCGAGTTCCTGCAAGGCGCTCGAGCGCGATCTGCCGGCGAGCGCGGCGCGCTCCTGGTCTTCGACGAGATCCAGTGCGGCCTCGGGCGCACCGGGCAAGCTGTTCGCCTACCAGCACGCGGGCGTCACGCCCGACATCCTGACGCTCGCCAAGCCGCTCGGCGGCGGGCTGCCGATGGGCGCGCGCTGCTGCGCGAGGAGTCGCTGGCGCCGGCGCTCCAGGTCGGCGACCACGGCACCACGTTCGGCGGCAACCCGGTGGCGCGGCCGCCGTCGCTCGCGGTGCTCGACCAGCTGACGCCCGAGGCTTCCTGGACGACGTCGCGAAGCGCGCGGCCTCTACCTGATGCGCGGCCTCAAGAAGCTGGCGCGGGCGCACAAGGACAAGATCGCCGAAGTGCGCGGGCTCGGGCTCATGCTCGGCGTCGAGTTCGCGCGGCGAAGCCGGCGCCCGTCGTGAAGGGCGCTGCGCGAGAAGGGCATCCTCGCGACCAAGGCCGGCGACAAGGTGCTGCGGCTGCTGCCGCCGCTCGTCGTCAAGCGCGGCGACATCAGAAGCTCCTGGCGGCGCTCGACGAGGTGCTGAAGCAGGGCGGGCGCTCGAGCCGCAGCGCCTCGCTAGCGATCGGGACCTTGAATGTCACGGATTCCAGAATGCGCGAGTTCAAGACCTGACCCCTCAAGGAGAGCACGATGAAGCGCAACGTCAAGAAGGTCGTGCTGGCCTACTCGGGCGGCCTCGACACCTCGATCATCATTCCGTGGATCAAGGAGAACTACGACGGCGCCGAGGTCATCGGGTACTGCGGCGACGTCGGCCAGGGCGACGACCTCGAGGCGGTGCGCAAGAAGGCGATCGCGACCGGCGCCAGCAAGTGCATCGTCGAGGACCTGCGCGACGAGTTCGTGCGCGACTACTGCTTCAAGGCGCTCGCGGCGGGAGCCGTCTACGAGGACCGCTACCTGCTCGGCACGTCGCTCGCGCGTCCGCTCATCGCCTACCACCAGGTCCAGGCCGCGATCCGCGAAGGCGCCGACGCGCTCGCCCACGGCGCGACCGGCAAGGGCAACGACCAGGTCCGCTTCGAGGTCACCTTCGCCGCCTTCGCGCCGCACATGACCGTGATCGCTCCCTGGCGCGAGTGGAACATCCGCTCGCGGGAGGACGCGCTCGCGTACGCCCGCAGGCACGGCGTGCCGGTCGACCAGACCAAGAAGGACCTCTTCAGCCGCGACGGCAATCTCTGGCACCTCTCGCACGAGGGCGGCAACCTCGAGGACGTCGTGGGACGCCCCGCAGAAGGGCATGTTCAAGCTCACCGTCGACCCGCTCGATGCCCCCGCGAAGCCGCGCTTGGTGACGATCGGCTTCGAGACGCGGCGTGCCGGTGAGGCTCGACGGCCGGCGGCTCGGGCCCGGTGAAGATGATCGAGACGCTCAACGAGATCGCGGGCGCCCACGGCGTCGGCCGGCTCGACCTCGTCGAGAACCGGCTGGTCGGGATCAAGTCGCGCGGCGTCTACGAGACCCCGGCCGGCACGGTGCTCCACATCGCGCACCGCGAGCTCGAGCGGCTGGTGCTCGACCGCGACACGCTGCACTTCAAGCAGTCGGTCTCGGTGCGCTACGCGCAGCTGATCTACGACGGGCTCTGGTTCTCGACGCTGCGCGAGGCGCTCGCGGGCTTCGTCGACGAGACCGAGAAGGAGATGACCGGCGAGGTGCGCGTGCGCCTCTACAAGGGCAGCGCCGAGGCCGTCGGGCGCCGCTCGCCGCGCAGCCTCTACCGGCAGGACCTGGCGACCTTCGGCGAGGGCATGGCCTACGACCACCAGGACGCCGAGGGCTTCATCAAGCTCTTCGGCCTGCCCGAGCGCGTCCGCGCGCTGACGCGCAACCGCGTGCCGGTGGACGTGAAGGCGGTCGAGGTGACGCGGCCGGTGCAGCGCCGGCCCGCGGCCGCCCGCAAGCGACGGCGCAAGTGAGCGTCACCGCCCCACTCGGCTTCCGCGCCGCGGGCGTCGCCGCCGGGATCAAGTTCGGACGCCTCGACCTCGCGCTCGTCGCCGGCGACGGGCCCTGCGCCGCGGCCGGCATCTTCACCGCCAACCTGGCGAAGGCGGCGCCGGTGCTGGTCTCGCGCGAGCACCTGCTGGGCGGACGCGCGCGCGCGATCGTGATCAACGCCGGCTGCGCGAACGCCGGCACGGGCGACGCGGGGCTCGCCGACGCCCGCGAGATGGCGGCGCTCGCCGCGAGCGCCGTCGGCTGCAAGCCCGCGGAGGTGGTCGTGGCGTCGACCGGCGTCATCGGGGTGCGGCTGCCGATGGACAAGGTGCGCGCCGGCGTAGCCGAGGCCGCGCGCCACGCTGTCGCGCGAGGGCGGGCGCGGATGCCGCCCGCGCGATCATGACCACCGACACCCGGCCCGAAGCTGGTCGCGGCCCGCTTCGAGTGGGGCGGCGTGAGCTGCCAGGTCGGCGGGATGGCCAAGGGCGCGGGCATGATCGCTCCGAACCTCGCGACGATGCTGGCGTTCTTCACGACCGACGCGACGGTCGCGCCCGCGCTGCTGCGCCGCGCGCTGGTGAGCGCGGTGGGCGAGAGCCTCAACCGCATCACGGTCGACGGCGACACCTCGACGAACGACTGCGCGGTGGCGCTCGCGAGCGGCGCCGCGGGCGCCCCCGAGATCACGGGCGAGGGCGCGGGCTACGACGCGCTCTGCCACGCGCTCACGGAGGTGTCCCGCGAGCTCGCCCGGCAGCTGGTGCGCGACGGCGAGGGCGTGACGCGCGTCGCCGAGGTGCGCGTCGAGGGCGCGCGAACCAGCGACGAGGCCGACCGCATCGCGCGCACCGTGGCCGAGTCCCCGCTCGTCAAGACCGCGCTCCACGGCGGCGACCCGAACTGGGGCCGCGTGCTGGCGGCGGTCGGGCGAGCGGGAGTGCCGCTCGACATCTCGGGGGTCTCGCTCTGGATCGGGGACGTGCACGTCGCCGAGGCGGGAGCCGCGCGCGACTACGTCGAGACGCAGGCGGCGGCCGCCATGCAGGAGGATCCGGTGCGGCTGCGCATCCGCCTCGCCGAGGGCCAGGCGAGCGGCTGGATCTGGACCTCGGACCTCTCACACGGCTACGTGGACATCAATGCCCACTACCGCAGCTGAGCGCGCGCGGGCCGTGGCGCTCCTGGCGCTCGGCCTCGCGGCTAGCCTGCTCGCGGGCCAGACCCCGGCCGCTGCGCCACCGCCGGTGCGAACGCTCGCGGTGACGATCGACGACCTGCCCGCGACGCCGTCGAGCGACCTGGCCGAGATGGGCCGGATCACGGACGGCCTGCTCTCCGCGCTGCGGCGGCACGCGGTGGTGGCGGTCGCGTTCGTCAACGAGGTCAAGCTCGAGCCCAAGGCCGAGCGTGCCGCGTCGGATCGCGCTGCTCCGCGCGTGGCTCGAGGCCGGGCACGACCTCGGCAACCACACGTACAGCCACCCGGACCTGCAGACGACGCCGCTCGCGCAGTACCAGCAGGACGTGCTGCGGGGCGAGGTCGCGACGCGGGAGCTGCTGGCCGCGCGCGGCCGCAAGCCCGCCTGGTTCCGGCACCCTTTCACGCACACGGGCCCGACGCGCGAGGTGCGCGACGGCTTCGAGCGCTTCCTGGCCGAGCACGGCTACAGGGTCGCGCCCTTCAGCATCGAGAACGCCGACTACATGTTCGAGAGCGCGCGCCAGGGCGCGGTGGAGCGGAACGACGCCGCGGAGGCCGCGCGGCTGCGCGCCGCGTACGTCGACTACACGCTCGCCGTCACGACCCAGATGGAAGGCCTGGCGCGGGACACGTTCGGGCGGGAGATCCCGCAGGTGCTGCTGATCCACGCGAACCGCCTGAACGTCGAGGCGCTCGACGACGCGCTGACGCGGCTCGAGGCGCGCGGCTACCGGTTCGTTCCCCTGGAGGCCGCGCTCGCCGACGCGGCGTGGCATACGCCCGACGATTGGGTGGGCCGGCGCGGCCCGTCCTATCTCTACCGCTTCCGAGTCGCCAAGGGATTGCCGCTGCAACTGGAGAGCGAGCCGGATCCGCCGGCGTGGGTGCTGGAGCTATACCGCGCTGCGGAGGCGAGGACGAGATGAAGCTCTGGGGCGGGAACTCCGAGGCGTCGCCCGACGCGGTCTTCTGGGAGTTCAACCGCTCCTTCCCGTTCGACCGGCGGCTGGTGCGCGAGGAGCTCGCCGGCCTCGCGCGCGTGGGTGCGCGCGCTCGGCCGCTGCGGCGCGATCCAGCCGGACGAGGCGGAGGCGCTCGAGGCGCGGCCTCGACGAGATCGCGGCCAGGCTCGCGGCCGACCCGAAGTACATCGAAGCCGACGTCGAGGACGTCCACAGCTTCGTCGAGGAGCGCCTCGGCGAGATCGTCGGGGAGCTCGCGGGGCAGGCCCACCTGGGCCGCAGCCGCAACGAGCAGACGGTGACGGCGCTGCGGCTGTTCTCGAAGAGCGCGATCGACGCGCTCTCGGCCGGCATCGCCCGGCTGGTGGGGGCGCTCGTCGAGCAGGGCCGCTCCGGCGCCGACGCGGTGATGCCTGGCTAC
Organism: uncultured Acidobacteriota bacterium; assembly: GCA_963744315.1. Classification (GTDB taxonomy): domain Bacteria; phylum Acidobacteriota; class Vicinamibacteria; order Fen-336; family Fen-336; genus DATBSL01. The sequence goes on along the minus strand of CAVUTB010000018.1, from coordinate 53,272 downwards.
ACCCACACGCGCGCGGCGGAGCCGATCACCTTCGGCTTCTGGGCCGCGGCGCACGCCTGGGGCCTGGTGCGCGACCGCGAGCGCCTGCTCGACGCTCGCGTGCGCGTCGACGTGATGCCGCTCGGCTCGGGCGCGCTCGCCGGCACGTCGCTCCCGCTCGACCGCGAGGCGATGGCGAAGGACCTCGGGTTTCGCGGCCATCTCCCCCGCCGCGCTCGACGCCGTGATGGACCGCGATTTCGCGGTCGAGCTGGTCTCCGGCTGCGCCCAGCTCCAGACCCACCTCGCGCGGCTCTCCGAGGACCTGATCCACTTCGCGGGGCCCGAGTACGGCTTCGTGCGGCTGCCGGAGGCGTTCACCACCGGCTCGTCGCTGATGCCGCAGAAGAAGAACCCCGACGCGCTCGAGCTCGTGCGCGGCAAGGCCGCGCGCGTCGACGGCGCGCTGCTGCGGCTCCTGGTGCTGCTCAAGGGCCTGCCGGCCGGCTACCAGAAGGACCTGCAGGAGGACAAGGAGGCCGTCTTCGACGCCGTCGACACCGCGACGGGCTCGGTCGCCGTGATGACCGGGGTGATCGCCGGCATAGCACTCGAGCGCGACGTCATGCGCCAGGCGGCGGCGCGCGAGGAGATGATGGCGGCCGGGCTGGCGGTGGCGCTGGCGCGCGAGGGAATGCCGTTCCGCAAGGCGCACGGCGTCGTCGGCAGCCTCGTCGCGCGGGCGCAGAAGAGCGGACGCTCGCTGAAAGCGGTCGCGGCCGACGAGCTCGCGGAGTTGTCGCCGGCCGTCGCCGCGCGGCTCGACCAGCTCTTCGATCCGCTCGAGGCCGTGAAGGCCAAGTCGCTCGCCGGGCGGCGCCGCTCCCGACGCGGTGCGCGCCTCGCTCGCCGCCGCGCTCGCGGCGATCGCGAGGTAAACGGGACGCGCGGCTACTTCACCGGCTCTCTTCCGATGATCGCGGGCGCGTCGTCGCCGAAGTACTGCACCAGCAGCCGGCTCCAGTTCGGGCCCTTGCGGAGCTGGGCGAGGTAGCTGTCGAGCGCTTGACGCAGCTCGGGCGTCGACTTGCGCACGGCCCAGGCGCTGCTCATCGGCTCGCCCAGCGCGAGACCCGCCTCGATCTCGGGGTGCAGCCGGCGCTGGAGGAAGAAGTCGACGACGCCGCTCACCGTCGCGTCGGCGTGGCCCACGCGGATCGCCTCGATCGCCTCCGGGATGTCGGCCACGCGCAGCGTGCGCGAGGCGGGAACGCCCGTCTTCTCGAGCGCCTCCGCCCACACCGTGCTCGGCACGATCGCGACGCGAGCGGAGCGCAGCTGGGCGAGCGAGCGGATCGGGGGCTTGGGCCGGTGCGTCACGACGATGCTGCGCGCCGGAAGCAGCTCGATCGTGAAGTCGACCTTCTGGCGCCGCTCCGGCGTGTTGCTGATGCCGCCCAGCACGTCGCCGGCCTGCCGCAGCAGCATCGGAATCGCCTCGTCCCAGCGCGGCACGGGGACGATCTCGAAGCGCAGCTTGTGCAGGCGCGCGAAGCCCTCGAGCACCTCGCGCTCGAAGCCCGGCGCGGCCGAGCTGCGCTGCGAGAACCACACCGGGTCCTCGTCCGCGGCGACCAGCACGCGCAGGCTCCCGCGCGCCTTGAGCTCGTCGAGGTCGCCAGCCCTGCGCAACGGCCGCCGCGAGGAGCAGCGGCAGCAGCCCGGCGCCGAGCGCGCGCGCGGCTCGCCGGGCTCGGGGGAGGGACATGCCCCGGATCATAGCCGAGCGCGAGCCGCGCCCCGCGAGACGAGCCCCGGTTGTGGCGCGCCCGCCCCCTCGCCTAGGATCGAGACTTCGGTTCCCCCTCAGGACGGCGGCCATGGACATTCGCGTCGGCACGAGCGGCTACGCCTACAAGGAATGGCGCGGCTCGTTCTATCCCGAGAAGTTCAAGCCGGCGCTGATGCTGGGCTACTACGCCGGGCGCTTCTCGACCGTCGAGATCAACAACACCTTCTACAAGCTGCCCGAGCGCCAGACGCTCGAGCGCTGGGCCGAGCAGGTGCCCGCCGGCTTCGTGTTCGTGCTGAAGGCCTCGCAGCGCATCACCCACCGCCAGCGGCTCGCGCCCGAGTCGAAGGAGACGGTCGACTACATGCTCGACACGGGTGCGGCGCTCGGCGACAAGCTCGGCCCGATCCTGTTCCAGACCCCGCCCTTCCTGAAGAAGGACACCGAGCGGCTGCGGGCCTTCCTGGAGCTCGTGCCTCCCGCGCAGCGCTGCGCGTTCGAGTTCCGCCACGAGAGCTGGCGGGACGAGGAGGTGTACGAGGCGCTGCGCGCGCGCAACGCCGCGCTCGTCTGCGCCGACACCGAGGAGTCGGGCGCCGAGGGCGCGCCGATCGTCCCCACCGCCGACTGGGGCTACCTGCGCCTGCGCCGCATGGACTACGACGCCGCGGCGCTCGAGCCCTGGGCCTCTAGGATCCGCTCCCAGCCCTGGCAGCAGGCCTTCGTGTTCTTCAAGCACGAGGAGGGCCAGCCGCTCGGCTGGCCGGCGATCGAGCGCTTCCTGGCCGTTTGCGCGAGCTGAGGAGGAGACGATGGACGCGTTCCTGAACGACCTGGGCCACGGCGTCCGCCTGCTCGTGCGCCGGCCGGGATTCACCGTGGTCGCCGTGCTGTCGCTGGCCCTCGGCATCGGCCTCAACACGACGCTGTTCAGCGTCGTCAACGCCGTGCTGTTCCGCGGCACACCCGTGGCGGATCCCGATCGGCTGGTCGAGATCTACTCGAGCGCGGGCGCCGAGCTGCCGCACTTCACGAGCTCCTACCCGGACTATCTCTCGATCGTCGAGGGGACCTCCGTCTTCACGGGCGTGGCGGCGCACGCGTTCGTCCGCGGAATCCTGTCGAGCGGCGGCGAGCCCGTGCTCGCGACCGGCGAGGCCGTGAGCGCGAACTACTTCGACGTGCTCGGCATCCGCCCCGCGCCGGGCCGCGGCTTCCTGCCGGAGGAGAACGTCGGCGAGGGACAGCACCCCGTGCTGGTGCTGAGCCACGGGCTTTGGCAGCGGCGCTTCGGCGGCCGGACCGAAATCGTCGGCCAGACGCTGCAGCTCAGTGGCCTTGCCTACCAGGTCGTGGGCATAGCGCCTCGAGGCTTCACGGGAGTCGTCCCGGGGCTTCCGCCCGACTTCTGGGTGCCGGCCACGATGGTCGAGCGCTTCAGCTCCGCCGCCGTGCAGTCCACGACCGACAACGACCCCGGCGCCACGCGACTCCAACAGCGAGGCAACCGCTGGCTCTTCCTGAAGGGACGGCTCGCTCCGGGCCGCAGCGCGAAGGAAGCGCAAGCCGAGGTGGAGACGCTTCGGCCGCCTCGCCAAGGACTACCCGGCCACCAACGACAAGACGCGGGGCAGCGTGCTGCCCGCGGCAGGCATCCGTTTCCACCCCATGCTGGACGGCTACGTGAAGGCGGCGAGCGCGGTGCTGCTCGCCGCGGTCGGGCTCGTGCTCGTGATCGCGTGCGCGAACGTCGCCAACATGCTGCTCGCGCGCGGCGCCGCGCGGACGCGCGAGCTCGCGGTGCGCGCCGCCGTCGGCGCCAGCCGCGCGCGGCTCGTGCGCCAGCTGCTGAGCGAGAGCCTCGCGCTCGCGGCGCTCGGCGGCGTCCTCGGCGTGCTGGTGGCATTCGGGGCGACCCGCCTGCTCGCCGGCGTCGGCACCATCTCGCCGCCCGTGCCGGTGGCGTTCGACCTGCGGCCGGACGGGACGGTGCTGGCGTTCGCGGCGCTCGTGTCGCTCGCCACGACCATGCTGTTCGGCCTGCTCCCCGCCTGGACGGCTCCTCGCTCGCGCTCGTCCCGTCGCTCAAGGCCGACACAGCGGGCGCGGGCTCGCTGAGCCGGCGCGTCACGCTACGCGACGCTCTCGTCGTCGCGCAGCTCGCCCTCTCGCTGGTGCTGCTGGTCGCGGGGGCGCTGCTCGTGCGCGGCCTCCAGCGTGCGCAGGGCACCGAGCTCGGCTTCGACCCCGCACCGCTCGCCTCGCTCTCGTTCGACCTGCAGATGAACGGCTACGACGAGGCGGGCGCGCTGGCGTTCCGCAAGCGCGTGGTCGCAGAGCTCCAGGCCGTGCCGGGAGTGAGCGCCGTGACCGTCGCCTCGCGGCTGCCGCTCGCCCCCGACGTCAACATGGAGGGCCTCCGCATCCGCGGCCACCACCAGCCGCAGGACGAGCCCACTCCGATCGACGCCGTGGGAGTGGGACCCGACTACTTCAGGACCGTGGGCGTACCGCTCGTGGAGGGCCGCGCGTTCTCGGAGGACGAGGTCGAGCGCGAGGCGAAGGTCGCGGTCGTCAACGAGGCCTTCGCCCGCAAGTACTGGCCCGGACGGAGCGCCCTCGGGCAGCCCATCCACACCTCCGGTTTCGACCACGAGCCGCACGTCGTGGTGGGTGTCGCCCGCGACCACAAGGTGCGGTCGGTGGGCGAGCCGAGCACGCCCTACCTTCACCTCCCCGCTGCGCGTTCGCGCCGGCTCTCGCTCGTCGTCCGCACGGTCCAGCCCGCGAGCGTGGCGCTCGCCGCCCTGCGCGCGGCGGTGCTTCGGCTCGAGCCGGCCATCGTGTTCACCGAGGACGCCTCCGCCAGCGAGGTCGCGGCCACGACGCTGGCGCCGACGCGCATCGGCGCGGCGCTGCTCGGCGCGTTCGGCTCGCTCGCGCTGCTGCTCGCTGCGGTCGGCCTCTACGGCGTGATCGCCTACTCGGTGAGCCGGCGGACGCGCGAGCTGGGCGTGCGCACGGCCCTGGGCGCGGAGCGGGCGACCTCGTGCGCCTCGTGCTCCGGCACGGCGCGCGGCTCGCCATGGTCGGAGTGGGCCTCGGAGCGCTGCTCTCCGCCCTCGTGGGCCGCGTGTTCGGGGCACTGCTCTACGGCGTGAGCCCGCTCGACCCGCTCGCGTACGCCCTGGCGGCGGCGATCCTGCTCCTGGTGGCCGCGCCGCCAACCTGGTGCCGGCGCTCGCGGCCGCGCGCGTCGATCCCATCCGCGCGCTGCGGAGCGAGTAGCGGTCGTTCGCTAGTTCGAGGGAGGCTTCACCGCCAGCGCCGCCGTCAGATCCGCGAGCGTGCCGAGCCGGCCGTGGCCGGGAGCGATCGTCTCGACGGCGAGCCCCTGCTTCTGGATCTTGTCGGCGAAGTCCGCGAGCGCCGGGCTCGCCGGCGGGAACGGCCCCTGCGGCGGAATCGTGAAGAGGTCCGACACGAACACCGCCTTCTCCTTCGGCAGGTAGGCGATCACCGCCTCGGCGACGTGCGGGTTCGGCCCGATGTCGCGCAGCCTCGAGCGTGCGCGCGCCGTCGTCGAACACGCGCTTGCCGGTGAAGGTCTCGATCACGGGCGCCTTCGGCTGGCGCGACAGGCTGTCGGGCCGGATCGTGTGCGGCGCCTTCGCCAGCCGCTCGATGAAGGCCTTGTTGCCGGGCGTCGTCACGATCGTGACGCCCTTGGCGATGTAGGTGCGCAGGCCGCCGGAGTGGTCGAAGTGGTAGTGGGTCGGCACCACGTAGCGCACCGGCTTGCCGGGCGCCGTCTCCTCGATCTTCGCGAGCACCGCGAGCGAGCGCTCCTCGTTGAGCGGCGCCTCGAGCACGACCACGTGGTCGCCGAAGACCACGAACAGGCTGTGGTGCGAGCCGCCGGTCGCGAAGTAGGCGTCGTCGCCCAGCTTGGTGAGCGTGACGCCGCCGCGCCGGCGGCGCCGCCGGCACCGTCTCGGCGTCGCTCGGCGGGTCGAGCAGCCCGCTCGCGGGGCCGCCGTTCACGACGACCTTGCCGAACTTCAGCTCCTGGGTGGTCTCGCCGGCGACGCGGGTCACCACGCGGTTCGGCAGCTTGACGCGCTTCGCGCCGACGGCGGCCTCCCGGTAGTCGGACAGCAGCGTCTCGGTGAGCGCGTCGCCGAGCACGGCGTTGTCGGCGAGCGTCTGCACGCGCGAGAGCAGGCCCGGTGGCGGCGTCGAAGGCGAGCGCCACCTGCGCGCCGTCGGCCGTCGAGAACGTCACGAGCTGGTGGCGCTTGCCGTCGATCGTGTCGTCGCCCAGGCAGCGCAGCGTCTCGGCGCGGTCGAGCGCCGTCAGCAGCAGCACGACGGGATCGCGGCGCAGGCCGTCGCGCGAGGCCGTGAGCGCCCCGGCCGTCATCGGTGTCGAGACCTTGCTCATCAGGTTGTAGGAGAAGCCGTTCTCGATCGCCACCGTGCGCGTCTTGGTGGGGAGGACGCCGGCGCCCGTCTCGTCGAAGAGCGTCGCGCTCCTGCCGCCCGCGAAGTCCTGGAACAGCTGGAGCTCGATCGCGCGCGCCAGCAGCGGCTCGTCCGGCTGCAGGCTCTGGCCCTGCGCGTAGGCCGTGCCGGTCGCCTCGCGCGAGACGTCCTTGATCTCGCGGAGCGCCTCGAGGCCGCCCGCGGCCTTGATGCCGGCGTCGAGCACCTGGCGGGCCGCCTGGTACGACCCGAGCGGCGAGCCCCCTTCGAGCACCCCTGCCACCAGCACGCCCATCACTACCGCCACCGTCACCCGCTGTGACATGAGCCCCCCTTCGTCGAAGGCCCGGATTGTAGTCCCGCTTGTCAAGCGGCCGATCGCCTAGCCGCGCCGCGGCTCGAAGATGCCCGAGCGCGCGGTTCTTCACGACGTCGTCCCAGGCGAAGCAGCGGCCGTTCATCGCGACGTAGACCCCCGGCGGCAGCGCCTGGGCGAAGGACAGCGCGCTGCCGAGGTTGAAGAGCCCGTCCGAGCTGCCGAAGGCGTAGGGCACCATCGCGCCCGTCAGCACGATCGTCTTCGCGAGCCCCGCCTCGCCCAGCACGCGCGCGGTGTCGGTCATGGTGTCGGTCCCGTGCGTGACGACGATGCGCTCCTCGGCGGCGCTCGTGCAGCTCTCAGGATCAGCTGGCGGTCGGCGTCGGTCATCTCGAGGCTGTCCACCATCATCAGCGTGCGGATCTCCACCGGCAGGCGGCAGCGCCCGAGCTGCAGCATCTCCTGGATGTGGGTGTCCTCGAAGTCGAGCTTGCCCGTGATCTCGTCGTAGCTCTTGTCGAAGGTTCCGCCAGTGATGAAGATGCGGACCGTCATCGGGACGGCATCTTGAAGCGGGCGTCCTCGATCGGAGGGTTGACCTCGATCTTGTCGAAGCTCAGGACCTGCTTTTCCGTCCGTCCCTTGGAACCGGCCTGGATCTTGTGCGGCCAGACGACGCCGCCCGCTTCCTTGAAGTCGGAGAAGGTGCTGACGATGTCCATCTCCTGGCCGCGCACGAGGCGATGCGCCTCGTTGCGGATCTCGAGGAACGAAGAGGCGTCGAGGAAGACGTACTGCGCCTCGCCGCCCTTGGGCGAGAGCTTCAGCTTCCACGCCTCCGTCCCGTCGACCGTCTCCTTGCCGACGAGCTCGACCTGGTGCCCCTTGGCCTTGTAGTCGACGAGCGGACCGTCGAGGTCGGCCTGCGCGTCGATGTCCCGCGCCATCTCGTCCGGCAGCGCCTCGGGCTTGCGGTTTCCCAAGGGCGAGATGCCCCAGGCCTGCTTGCCGTCGTACGCCTGCACGCCGGTCTGCCCCTGGACCGTGAACTCCATCCGCGTGTTGCGCGGGCGCTTCATCTCGAGCGTGATCGGCGCTTCGACTCCGGGCCCCTCGTCATTCGCCCGGTCATGCGCACCGACTGGACGGCCTTGATCTTGGCGAGGCCGCCGCGCGCCTCGTTGGCCTTGGCGATCAGCTCGTCGACGGTTTGGGCGGAAGCGGGCGCGGCGAGCGCCGCGGCCGCGGCGAGCCCGACGAGCACCTCGCGCAGCATGGCTTTAGTCTCCTTCCGGGCCAAACGGCTCGATCGATACTATCCCGATTTTGCGGCCCACCCGCCTTGGTCCCGGCCGCACTGCGGTGTCACAATCAGCGACTGCGACGCATGACCACGACACCCGCGGAGATTCGCCTCGTCCTGAACCCCAGCCGGCGCTTCGAGGCGATCGACGTCAACGAGCGGATCCGCTCCGAGGCCGGCGACCTCCTGAGCCGCTACAGCCGCACGCTCTACTGCTCGCTGCACACGACCGCGGGCTACCTGGACCAGAGCCTCGCCGGCCGCATGCACCACCATCACGGGCGCCTCGCGCAGTTCTTCGACGCCTGGCACGCGCTGTTCCCGCCCGACGGCGGCTACAGCCACGACCAGATGGAGCTCAGGAGCGAGCTCAGCGACGAGCAGAAGGAGACCGAGCCCAGGAACGCCGACTCGCACCTGACCTTCATCGGCTCGGGCATGCGCAACTGCGTCACCTACCGCAACCAGCCCGCGGCCCCCGTCTACTTCATCGACCTCGACGGCACGAACGGCGCGGCGCGGCGCGAGCGCCAGACGACGATCGTCGCCTACGACCAGGAGCGGGTGGTGGCACGCGCCTCGTTCCGGGTGCCCGTGTCCCGCCACCCGATCGACTCGGTCAACCTGGGCGACCCGCGGCTCGGGCTCGTCGAGCGGATCAACGAGCTGCTCGCCGCCTCGGGGCTGGAGAAGGGACGGGTCGACATCTCGCTCGGCGCGAGCGAGCGCAACGTCGGGCTCACGGTGAACGAGTACGAGACGATGCTGATGCGCCACGACCTCGTCGAGGTGCTGAAGGACCCGCTCAAGTTCGCGGCGCAGCGCGGGCGGCACATGATCGACGACCCCTTGGCGATCCCGACCAAGACGCTCAACTACGCCAAGTACGACTTCCCGCGCCTGCTCAACTCGCTGATGGAGGCGCTGCGCTGGGACCACTCGGTGCTCGAGCGCGCCGTCGCCAAGCTGATGGCGGTGCCCGCGCAGCGGCTGCTGCGCTCGCGGCGGGTGACCTTCCTCGCCGCCCACGACGACGCGAGCGGCCGGGCGCGGCTCGTGCGCGGCACCTACCAGAGCCCGATCCTGGTGCAGTGGAAGCCGGCCGACGCGCGCGAGCGCAACGTCGAGATCGTGGTCGTCGGCCTCAGCTGACCGGCCGGTCGCTCTCCCTCTCGGGCGCGGTCCGCGGGCACGACGCACTCCTCGAGCGGCTTGTCGTCGCGAAGCCGCAGGAACACGGGCTGGCGCAGCAGGCCCTCGGCCGTCCACGTCAGGTAGCGCACCTCGACGACGAGCTGGGGCTCGACCCAGACGTGCTCCCCGCCGCTCGGCAGGGGGCCGGCGCAGGCCGGCGCCGGGCGCCGCAGACCGTCGAGGAGCGCGCGCAGGCTGACGAGCAGCGCCTCGTCGAAGCCGCTGCCCGCGCGCCCGCAGTAGAGGAGGCTGCCGTTCTCGAACGCCCCGACGTGCAGCGCGCCGAAGCCGGTGCGGCCGCCGGCAGGCTCCGTGAAGCCGACGACGACGAAGTCGGAGCTCCGCTTCGTGCGCAGCTTCAGCCAGTGCGCAGAGCGGCCGGGCCGGTACGGCGAGTCGGCGCGCTTGGCGATCAGGCCCTCGAGATCCACCCGGCCCACCTCCTCGTAGAAAGCCTCGCCCAGCTCGGGGACGTGATCGACGTAGCGCAGGGGCCCGTCGCGAGGCAGGAGCATCTGCAGCAGGCGCTTGCGGTCGACGAGCCGCAGCGGGCGCAGATCGAAGCCCTCGAACGCCAGCAGGTCGAAGGCGCAGAGCGTCGCCGGCAGCTCGCGCGCGGAGCGCTGGACGTCGGGGGCGCGGCGCTGTTGCGCGCGCCGCTGCAGCCGTTGGAAGCTCGGACGGCCCGCTTCGTCGAGCACCACGACTTCCCCGTCGATCACGAGCTCCGCGGAGGGGAGCGCCTCGAGCGCACGGGCGATCTCCGGGTAGATCGGCGTCGCGTCGCTGCCCTTGCGGTAGACGAGGCGCGGCAGAGCCTGCTCGCGCGCGGCGAGCACGCGGTAGCCGTCGTACTTGAGCTCGAACACCCACGCCTTGTCGCTGAAAGGCTTCTCGGCGGTCTCGGCCAGCATCAGCTTGACCGCTGAGGCGCGCACGCGCTGGCGGGGCGCGCCGAGCGCCTCGAGCTCGGCGACGACTGCGTCGGCGATCGCCGGACGCTCCTGGGCCATGCCGCCGATCGTACCCGCTGCGGCCGGGGAGCGGCCGCACGCGCGGCGCTCCCCGGCTTCCCGGCCGCTCCTAGAAGGAGAGCCGCGCCCCCAGCTGGATGCGACGCATGTCGCGCGCGCTGCGGATCTTGCCGAAGGTCGCGGGAGCGTTCAGGCCCGTGCCGGGGTTCGACAGGTTGACGATGTTGAACGCGTTCGTGGCTTCGGCGCGCAGCTGCAGCAGGAAGCGGCTGCCGAGCCCGATGTCCCGGAAGAGGCCGAGGTCGACGTTGCGGTAGCCGGGCCCGTCGAGGATGTTGCGGCCGGCCGTGCCGTCGGCGCCGGTCGCCGGCTGGGCGAAGGCGCTGACGTCGAACCAGGCCTCGATCAGCTCGTCGCGCGGGCGGCCGCTGTCGAGCACCGGGTCGCCGGTGATGTCGGCGCGGTCGGTCGTGAGGCCGTCGAGGTTGCGGTCCTGGCCCGAGCTGATCGTGAGCGGCTGTCCGCTCTGCAGCGTGACGATCGCCGATAGCGTCCAGCCGTTGAGCAGCGCCTTGGCGAGCGAGCTGCCGCCCTTGACGTAGTCCGTGCGCCAGATGCCGGACAGCACGAACACGTGCGTGCGGTCGAAGGACGTGCGCGCCCGCTCGAGCTCGGGCCGGAGCGAGTTCTGCACCGCCGGCAGCCCGCCGCCCTGGTAGTCGACGTCCTCCATCGCCTTGCTGAAGGTGTAGTAGGCCTTGGCCGAGAGGTGGGCGCCGCGCTTCTCCGCCGAGAGCTGCAGGCCGTGGTAGTCGGAAGCGAAGATCGACTCGAGCACGCGCGCCTGGCCGATCGTGCCCGGCTGGTACGGCCGCCGTGCGTTGACGTTCGCGGCCGTCGCGCCGGGCCCGAAGACCGGGTAGTTCTGGTCGAGGCTGGCCGGCAGCTTGCGCCCGAGCGCACCGACGTAGGAGACGCTCAGGCTGTAGTCGCGGAACAGCTCCTTCTGGACCGACAGGTTCATCTGGTAGGTGTACGGCCACACGAAGTCGAGCGCGGGTCCGAACACCTGGGCGGGCAGCGCGAAGCGCGGGCTCGCCGGGTTGTAGCTGAACGGGAACGGGTTGCCGCCCGGCGTGTTGCGGTACGGGTCGGAGAGCGTGAAGACCTGCGGGAACGGCTGGCGCAGCGTGAACGGCTGGTTGTCGGCCGTGGTGTTCCACTCGTTGCCGGTCGTCGCGCCGTAGAAGACGCCGAAGGCCGCGCGCACCGCCATCCGGCCGTCGCCCTTCGGGTCCCAGACCACGCCGACGCGCGGGGCCAGGTTGTTCCAGTCGGTCGAGGCGATCCCGCGCGGGATCCCCTCGTCGCCGGGGAACAGCAGGCCTTCGGGAGCCGTCGGCGAGACCGTGGACTTGCGGCCCGGGACGTACGCGAGCTTGCGGTCGTCGGGATCCGTGAACGGGAACTGGACGTCGTAGCGCAGCCCCAGGTTGAGCGTCACGCGCGGGTGGATCCGGAAGTCGTCCTGCGCGAACAGGCTCACGAACCAGCCCTTGTCGGTCTTCCGGATCGGCGCGTCCTGCGTCATCGTGCTGGGCAGGCCGAGCATGAAGTCGGCGTAGGCGTTGCCGGTCTTGCTGCCGTTGAACGCGAAGACGCCGTAGTTGTCGAGCAGCGTGTCGTGCACGATCTTCTCGTACGACGCCTCGGCGCCGAACTTGAACGAGTGGTTGCCGCGCGTCTGAGCTGAGCACGTCGCGCAGGCCGAAGTAGTCGCTGCCGGCGTCGGGGCCGGCGATCGAGGTCTGGCCGGTGAAGTAGCCGGAGACCGTGAGCCGCGGCAGCGTCGGGTCACCCTGGACCGTGAAGTTCGAGTTCAGATCGCCGAGCGAGGTCGTCGGGTTGTTGACGCGGCCGCCGAACTGCCGCACGTAGGTGGCACGGAGCTGATTGATGGTCGAGGGGTTCACGGTCCAGGTGTCGCTCAGGTTCACGTTGTGCTGCGTCCACTTGAAGTCGCGGTCGACCCACGGGATGTTGCCGGTGAGCGAGAGCGGCTGCGTGTCCGTGCCCTTCTGGTAGAAGTAGCTGAGCGCGAGGATGTGGCTCTGGCTCAGGTGGTGGTCCAGCTTGAGGCTCGCCTCGTCCCAGCTCAGCGGGTCCGGACGGCTCACCTCGTAGAAGTTGTTGGGCAGGTTCGAGACCGGCACGTAGCGCTCCTGGATCGTGAGCGCCGCCGGATCGAAGCGCGCCGCCGGAATGACGCCGCCGGGGAACGGCTGGCCCGTCGAGGGATCGCGCGGCTTGCTCGCCGACTGCGAGAAGTCCCCCGCGCGCTCGAGCGCGGTCGGAACGACGGCGGTGTTCCGGTAGTACGTCTCCTCCTGGCGCAAGCCCGAGTAGCTGACGAAGAAGAAGGTGCGGTCCTTCTGCAGCGGGCCGCCGAACGCGCCGCCGAACTGGTTGCGGCTGAGCGGGTCCTTGGTGCCGGTGACGCCGGGCGGCGCCCAGCGCGTCGCGTTCAGGCTCTCGTTCCGGTAGTACTCGTAGACTGCGCCGTGGAACTGGTTTGTGCCCGACTTCGTGACGACGTCGACGACGCCCGCCTGGTAGCGGCCGTACTCGGCGGCGTAGCTGTTCGTGATGACGCGGAACTCCTGCACCGCCTCGGGGTTCGGCGCCGGGTTGCCGGTCCCCCGCAGGCCCGCGGTGTTGTTGCCGCCGTCGAGCAGGAAGTTGACGCTGCCGACCTGCGCACGGCCGGAGCCGTTGATCGTGGTGAGCTGCTCGGGACCGCCGAGCGAGTTCGAGGCGTCGTTGCTGCTGACGCCGCCGGTGAGGCTCAGCAGCTGGTAGAGGTCGCGGTTGACGAGCGGCAGGTTCAAGACCTCGTTCTGGCCGACCGTGCGCGAGAGCGACGACACGCTCGTCTCGACGAGCGTCGCGTCGGCGGCCACCGAGACCACTTCCTCGATCCCGCCGGTCTCGAGCGTCGCGTCGACGCGCGCGTTGCGGCCCACCTCGATCAGGATCCCGGTCTGCGAGAAGCTCTTGAAGCCGGTCAGGCTGATGTCGACCTTGTACGGGCCGACCGGCAGCAGGCGCAGCGCGTACTGCCCCTCGGCGTCGGTGGTGGTCGTGCGCGCATACTGGGTGCCGAGGTGAGTGGCCGTCACGGTCGCCGCTGGCACGACGGCTCCGGTCGTGTCCTTGACGTGGCCGAGGATGGTCCCGGTCGGTGACTGCGCCTGCGCGGGGCTCGCCAGGAGCCACGCGCCTAGTACGACGAGTGTCGCGCGAAGCACGTCCTGAAGGCGGCCTGCCATCCTTGTGGTGGGATTCATCGGTTCTCCTCCGAGGCGCTCGTGGCACGTGGGCCGCAGCCCGGCCGCCAGCTTTTGTTCTATATCGGAGCAATATAGGCCGTTCGCACCCGATGTCAAGAGTTGCGTTCACAGATTTGAGCCCAAAACGCATTGACACGATGGGAGCGGGTGCCTAGATTAGTTCCGATATGGAGCAAATTAGGGGTCGGAGCGGCAAAGGCTCCGTCCCCGTGGCGCGGCGCGGAACGTCGCGCGAGATCAACCGGCAGATCGCGCTCAACCTGATCCGGACGCGCCAGCCGATCTCACGGGCGGACCTGGCGCGCCTGATGGGCACCGGCCGCGGCGCCGTGACGCTGCTGGTCAACGACCTGATCGCCGAGGGCCGCGTCTTCGAGGGCGCCAAGGGCGAGGCGCCGCGCGGCCGCAAGCCCCAGTTCCTCTATCTCGACGCGCGGCAGCGCTGCGTGGTCGCCGTCGACCTGCGGCCGACGCGCTCGTTCCTGATGGTGACGGACATCGTCGGCAACCCGCTCGTCGGCATGACGAGCTTCCCCACCGAGCGGGATCCCGAGCGCGCGATCGCGGATCTCGCGGCGCGCGTCCAGGACACGCTGAAGCGGCACCCCGAGGTCGGCCGCTGCGAGGGCGTGGGCGTCGTGGTGCCGGGCATGGTCGACCCCACGGGCACGCGGGTGCTCTTCGCGCCGCGGCTGCGCTGGCACGACGTGCCGTTCCAGGGGCCGCTCTCCGCCCGGCTCGGGCTCCCGGTGGTGATCGAGAACTCCGGCAAGGCCTGTGCGCTGGCGCAGGCCTGGACCGTGCGCAGCGAGTCCACCACGACCGGCGACCTCGTCTTCGTCAACGTGGCCGACGGGCTCGGCGTCGGCGTGGTGACGAACGGCCTGCTGCTGCGAGGGCAGCACAACGCCGGCGGGGAGTTCGGACACATGCCGCTCGCGCTCGACGGGCCGCGCTGCGCCTGCGGCGCCTCCGGCTGCTGGGAGGCGCACGTCTCGAACCTCGCCACGATCTCGCGCTACCTCGGGCGCGAGCTCGAGCCCGGCAATCCGATCCCGGAGGAGATCGCCGCGCTCAGCGTCGAGGACGTGATCTCGCGCGCCCGACAGGGCGACGCCGCAGCACTCTCGGCGCTCCGCGCCACCGCGCGCTTCCTGGGCGCCGGACTGGCGGGCGTCGTGAACGCGGTCGACCCGTGGCGCATCTACCTGAGCGGGGAGATCACGCTCGCCTGGGACCTGCTGGAGGGCGCGCTGCGCAAAGCGCTCGACGAGCGCACGCTCGCGCCCAGCCGCGGCCACGCCGAGGTCGTGATCGTTCCACCCCAGTCGCTGCCGCGCCTGCGCGGCGCGGCGGCGCTCGTCACGTCCCCCGCCTTCGCGGCGCCGGTCGTGGCGCGGCACGTTCCATGAGGAGAGCACGAGCATGAGCGGGGAGCTTTCGGGCACGGTGGCGCTGGTGACGGGAGCGGGCGGCGGGATCGGGCGCGCGGCCGCGCTCGAGCTGGCGCGGCGCGGGGCCGACGTGGCCGTCCACTTTCACCGGAACGAGGCGGGAGCGCGCGAGACGGCCGCGCGGATCGAGGCGCTCGGGCGCCAGGCGGCCGTGTTCGGCTTCGACCTCACCCGCCGCGACGAGGCGGGCGCGCTGGTCGCGAAGGCGCTCGAGCGCTTCGCGAGGGTCGACGCGCTCGTCAACAACGCCGGCGACCTGATCGAGCGCAAGCCGCTGCTCGAGATGTCCGAGGCGCTCTGGCGCCAGGTGCTCGACCTCAACCTCTCGAGCGTGCTCTACGTGACGCAGGCCGCGGCGCCGGCGATGATCGCGCGCAAGAGCGGCGCGATCGTCAACGTCTCCTCGCTCGCGGCCCACAACGGCGGCGGGCCGGGCGCGCTCGCGTACGCGGCCGCGAAGGGCGGGATCATCTCGCTCAGCAAGGCGCTCGCGAAGGAGCTCGCCCCCAAGGGCGTGCGCGTCAACTGCGTCTCGCCCGGCCTGATCGGCGAGACGGCGTTCCACGACAAGTACACCGCCCGCCCCGCGTTCGAGGCCGCCGAGAAGACGATCCCCGCGGGCCGCGCCGGGACGCCCGAAGAGGTCGGGCGCGTGATCGCGTTCCTGGCGGGCCCCGACTCCAGCTATCTCGCAGGCGAGACGATCGAGGTCAACGGCGGGATGCTGATGCGATGAAGGCGATCCGCCACCCGCGCTGGCGGATGATCGCCCTCGTTCTCCTCGCCATCGTCGTCGGCCCCTTCGACGGCCCGGCGGTTTCGGCGCCGAGCGACGCCATCCCGCCCTTCGGCGCGCTGCTGGCGCGCCCGGTTCGCTTGAAGCCGGAGCTCGCCTCCGTGCACCCGCGCGTCTTCGTCACGGCGGCCGGGCTCGACGAGCTGCGCGCGCGCGCGCGCACGACGCATCGCGAGGAATGGCAGCGAGTGCTCGCGTCGCTGCCCGCGCTCGCGGGCGAGCCGCCCCCGCCGCCCGGGCCGCAGGCGCGGCGCTCGCAGAACAACGTGGCGCATGCGGTCGCCGGCGTGAGCCTCGCCTGGGCGGTCGAGCGCCGGCCCGATCTGCTCGCGGCCGCGAAGAAGTGGACGCTGGCGGCCGCCGCCTACGAGCCGTGGGGCTACAGCTACAACAAGCCCAACGTCGACCTCGCGGCCGGACACCTGCTCTACGCGATCGGCTGGGCGTACGACCTGCTCTACCACGAGCTCTCCGCCGAGGAGCGCGCGACGATTCGCACCTCGCTCGAGCGGCACGCCGCGCTCGTCAACGATCACTTCACGCCCGGCCCGAAGCGACAGCGCTTCGAGTTCACCCAGAACCACAACTTCATCCCGACGGCCGGCCTCGGCATCGCCGCGCTCGCCCTCATGGGCGAGTCGAAGGAAGCCGAACGCTGGGCCGCGACCGCCTACGCCCACCACCACCGCGCGAACCAGCTGCTGTCGCCGGATGGCTACTACTACGAGGGCATCGAGTACTGGATCTTCTCGGCGCCGTGGCTCGTGCATTTCGCGGACGCGTGGCTCCACGCGACCGGCGAGAGCCTGTTCGAGCTCGGGCCCTACAGAAAGTGGAAGACGTACGTCGCGCACGTGCTCGCCCCGAACGGGCAGGACGCTTTCGACTTCGGCGACGCCTGGGAAGGCTCGCTCACGCGCGAGCGGCGCGGCGAGGAGTCGGCGCGCGTGTACCCGGGCGGCACCCTGCAGAGCAATGCGAACCTGCTCTACGGCGTCGCGGCGCGCCTGCGCGATCCCGAGACGCAGGCGATCGCGGAGCGGTGCCGCGGCTTCGGCCACACGAGCCTCGAGGAGCACTGGACCCTCTTGTGGCGCGATCCGGAGCTCGCGGCCGCGCCGATCAGCCAGCTGCCGCTCCACCACGTCTTCGTCGACTCGGGTGTCGGTGTTCTCCCGCACGTCCTGGGAGAAGGACGCGCTCGCGTTCGCCTTCAAGGCGGGCCCGCCCGAAGGACACCGCTCGGCGCGGCTGCTCGCCTCCGTCCCGGAGTGGCGCCAGAGCACGGGGCACTCGCATCCCGACGCGGGGAGCTTCATCGTGTGGTCGGGCGAGCGCCTGATCGTGGGCGACACCGGCTACGCCGGCCGGCCGATGGCGAGGCACCACAACACCGTCGTGGTGGGAGGCTTCGGCCAGGGCCTCGAGCGGGAGCACGACGCGTGGGAAGGCATGGACCGCGCGGCCCTCGGCGGGATCCGCCTCGAGGAGGCCGCGCTCGGGCCGACGTCCGCGCGGATCGCGGCCGAGCTCGCGGCCGTCTACCCGCCCGCCGCGAAGGTCTCCCGCTTCCGTCGCGAGCTCTCGTTCGAGGCTCCCGCGAGCTTCCGCGTGCGTGACCGGATCGAGACGAGCGAGCCGCGGTCGCTCGAGTGGTTTCTCCACGCGGATCGGCCCTTCAGCGTGAGCGGCGCTCGCTTTGCTCTCGACGCCTCAGGCACGAAGCTCGACGGCCGCGTCGCGAGCCCGCGCGGCGCCCGGCTCCGGAGCGGCCCGACCCTCCTGACGGCGCCCGGCCAGCCCGGCTCGATCGAGCAGGGCAGGCAGGACCAGCGCGGCTACGAGCTCGTGGTCGAGCCGACTGCGGCAGGACGCTCCTTCGAGCTCGACGTGTCGTTCGAGCTCACGCCCCCCTGAGCGCCCGGACGCGTCGGGCCGCTGCTCACGCCTCGCGCACGAGGATCGCGCGCGTGTAGAGCAGCTCGAAGCCGCGCTTGTGTACGTTCTCTTGCGACTTCGAGCCCGGCTGGGTCGTCACGACCGCGATGTCGCAGCCCGCGCGGCTCGCGATCTCGAGCCGTGCCTGGAGCAGCGCGCTCTGGACGCCGTGGCGCCTGTGCTCCGGCAGCGTGGCGGCTCCGCAGAGCTGCGCGACCCGGTCGAAGATCCGCTGGCTGGCGCCTCCTGCCGGCGCTCCATCGCGGCGCGCGAGGTAGCGAACGAAGCCCTCGGCCTCGGCCATGTCGTCCATCACTCGCTCGAGCTCGTCGCGCGGGAAGGACTCGTAGGACGCAACGCCCTGCACGTCGGGGCTCGCGAAGCCGGTCACCACCAGGTCGAGCCAGGCGTCGCGCTCGCCGTCGCCGCTTTCCTCGATCTCGATGCCCTCCGGGCGCGCCTGCGGCTCGACCGGCAGCGGGCGGCCCAGCACGTTCTCGAAGTTGACGAGCGCGTAGCCGCGGCGCGTCAGCAGGGCGGCGATCTTCGGGTCGGCGAGGCACGACAGCTCGAACTGCACGGGCACGCCGCGCTCGGCGAACGCGCGCTCGACGGCGTCGAGCTCGGCCGGGTCGAGCGGGCCGGCGAAGCCGGCGCCGGCCACCTTGTTGAGCGGCGATCCGGGCGCCGTGAAGGTCGCCACGCCGCCGCCGATCGGCAGCTCGAAGCAACCCGCGCCCTGCCGGCGCCGCAGGGCCGCGCGGGCGGCGTCCCCCATCAGGCGGGCCTCCGCGCGCTCGATGCGCGCCGCGAGCTCGGTGCTGGCGAAGAGCATGGCGAAGGATATGCCGACGCGCGCGATGTGTGCGATTCTTTGGGAGCCGATGTACTTCAAGCAGTTCTACCTGGGGTGCCTGGCCCAGGCCTCCTACATGATCGGGTCCGAGGGCGAGGCGGTCGTCGTCGACCCGCGCCGCGACGTCGACGAGTACCTGGAGGAGGCGCAGGCGAACGGCCTGCGCATCCGCTACGTGGTCGAGACCCACCTGCACGCCGACTTCGTGAGCGGCCACCGCGAGCTCGCGGAGCGGGCGGGCGCCGAGGTGGTGTTCGGAGCGCGCGCTCTGGTCTCGCTCCCCCACCGCGCGGTGCGCGAAGGCGACGAGCTCCGCGTCGGCCGCGTCACGCTGCGCTTCCTGGAAACGCCGGGCCACACACCCGAGAGCCTGTCGGTGCTGGTGAGCGACGCCGAGGCGCCGAACGAGCCGCCGCTCGTGCTCACCGGCGACACCCTCTTCATCGGCGACGTGGGACGCCCCGATCTCGCCGGATCCGCGGGCTTCACCGCCGAGCAGATGGCGTCGATGCTCTACGACTCGCTCCACGACAAGCTGCTGAAGCTCGCAGACGCGACCGCGGTCTACCCGGCGCACGGCGCCGGCTCGCTCTGCGGCCGCAACATCTCGAAGGAGACGAGCTCCACGATCGGGCACGAGCGGCGCACGAACTACGCGCTGCAGCCGATGTCGAAGCGGGACTTCGTCAAGCTCGCCACCGCCGACCTGCCGGAGCTGCCGCAGTACTTCGCCAAGGACGTGGCGATCAACCGCGAAGGCGCGCCGCCGCTCGCCGGCCGTCCGCTGCCGCCCGCGCTCACGCCGGCCGAGGTGGAGGAGCGCCAGCGCGCCGGCGCGCAGCTCCTCGACGTGCGCACGGCGGCCGCCTTCGGCGCGGGCCACGTGCCGGGCTCCTGGAGCATCGGGCTCGGCGGGCAGTTCGCCTCGTGGGCGGGGTCGCTCGTCGATCCCAGGCGAGCCGATCGTGATCGTGGCGGAGGACGAGGGCGGCGCCGCCGAGGCCGCGCTGCGCCTGGCGCGCGTGGGGCTCGAGAACGTGACGGGCTATCTCGCGGGCGGCATCGAGGCGTGGTTCGACGCGGGCCGCGCGCTCGCGACGCTGCCGCAATGGCCGGTCGACGAGCTCAAGGCGCAGCTCGCACCCGGCGCCCCGCCGCTCCAGGTGCTGGACGTGCGGCGGCCGGGCGAGCACATCGGCGGCCACGTGCCGGGCTCGCTCAACATCCCGCTCGACCGGCTCCGGCTCGAGTCGAGATCGCTCGACCGCGCGCGGCCGCTCGCCATCATCTGCGCGAGCGGCTACCGCTCGAGCGTCGCCGGCAGCCTGCTCCAGAGCGAAGGCTGGCAGAGTCCGATCTACAACGTCGTCGGCGGGACGTCGGCCTGGGTGGCGGCCGGCTTCCCGACCGAGAACTCCTGATATAAAAGACGCTCCTTGGCCCGATCCTCCACGAGCACTGCTGCGCCCGCCGCGCGCCGCCCCGCACCCGAGACCGCCGCCATCGTCGCCGGCCTGAATCCCGCGCAGCGCGAGGCCGTGCTCACGACCGAGGGCCCGCTGCTCGTGCTGGCCGGCGCCGGCACCGGCAAGACGCGCGTGATCACGACGCGCATCGCGCACCTGCTCGGCGCGCGGCGTCGATCCGTCCGCGCATCCTGGCCGTCACCTTCACGAACAAGGCCGCGGGCGAGATGCGCGAGCGCGTGACGGCGCTCGCCGGCGAGCGCGCGCGCGAGGTCACGGTCGGCACGTTCCACGCCTTCTGCGCGCAGGTCGCTGCGCGAGCACGGCCACGTGCTCGGCCTCGCCGCGCCAGCTTCACGATCTGCGACGCCTCCGACCAGCTCGCCGCCGTGAAGTCGGCGATGCGCGAGCTGCGCGTGCACGAGACGACGATGCACCCGTCCGCGGTGCTGGCCCGGATCTCGCTCGCCAAGAACCGCATGGAGACGCCGGAGGCGTTCCTGGCCGAACGGCGGACGGGCGGCCGCGACCAGCTCGTGGGCTCGGTCTGGCAGCGCTATCGCGAGTTCCTCGCGCGCACGCGCGTCGCTCGACTTCGACGACCTGCTGCTCGAGACGGTGCGCCTGCTGCGCGAGCACGAGCCGGTGCGCGAGCACTACCGCGAGGCGCTACCGCTACGTGCTGGTCGACGAGTACCAGGACACGAACCACCCGCAGTACGAGATCGTGCGGCTCGATCGGCGGCGAGCACCGCAACGTCTGCGTGGTGGGCGACGACGACCAGTCGATCTACGGCTGGCGCGGCGCCGACATCCGGAAGATCCTCGGCTTCCACGCGCGACTTCCCCGGCGCCAAGGTGCGTGCGGCTCGCAGACCAACTACCGCTCGACGCGGCCGATCCTGGACGCCGCCAACGCCGTCATCCGCCACAACGCCGTCGCGCCACGAGAAGGCGCTGCGAGTCGGCGCGCGGCGCCGGCGAGCCCGTGCGCTTCATGCGCGCTCAAGGACGAGACGGCCGAGGCGCAGCTCGTCGTCGAGCGAGATGCGCCAGCTGCTCCGCCTCGAGGAGGCGAAGCCCGCGGACTTCGCGATCCTCTGCCGCACGCAGGTGCAGTTCCGGCCGTTCGAGGCGGAGCTGCGCGCGAACGGCCTGCCCTACGTCGTGGTGGGCGGCATGTCGTTCTTCGACCGCAAGGAGGTGCGCGACGTCGTCGCGTTCCTGAAGCTCGCGGTCAACCCGCGACGACGAGACGTCGCTGCTGCGCGTCATCAACACGCCGCCGCGCGGCGTGGGCAAGGCCAGCCTCGACCGCGTGCTCGCCTTCGCCACCGAGCAGGGGATCTCGGCGAGCGAGGCCTTCGAGCGCGCGGGCGAGATCGAGGGCCTCTCGCCGCAGGCCGTCGGAGGGCTACCGCGCGCTGCGCGCGGTCGCTCGACGGCTCCGGCCTCGCCGACGCCGGACAGCACCTGGTCTTCCGGCTCGAGCGCTTCCTGCAGGCGCGTCGGCTACCGCGACGAGGTGACGCGGCTCTACCCCGACCCGATGACGCGCGAGGCGCGCTGGGCGGGCGTCGCTCGAGGTCCTGAACTTCGCCGAGAACCACGTGCGCCGCGTCGGCCGAGCCGTCGCTCCACGGCTTCCTGGAGGAGCTGGCGCTCACGAGCGGCGACGGGCCGGGCGAGGAGCCGGACGGACGCGCGAGCGACGCCGTCACGCTCATGACGCTCCACGCGGCCAAGGGCCTCGAGTTCCCGCACGTGTTCCTGGTCGGGATGGAGGAGGGGCTGCTGCCGCACGCGCGCGCGGTCGCGGAGGGCGGCGATCGAGGAGGAGCGCCGCCTCGCCTACGTCGGCATCACGCGCGCGATGACGACGCTCACGCTTGAGCTGCGCGTTCGAGCGCGCGAAGTACGGCAAGCGCGCGCGCCTCCGTGCCGTCGCGCTTCCTGTTCGAGGCGCAGGGGCACGCGCTGCCCGAGGGCTGGGTGGGGATCGAGGCCGCGACGCCGGGTCAGGCGGCGGCGAAGGCGAGCCGCACGCGACGCAGCGCCAGGCCGCGCCGGCGCTAGCAGGCGTCCCGTTGCGGGCGCGTGTTACGATTCGCGCTTTGCGTCTGGCTACTCTATGGATACTCCCTTCTCCCCACGCTTCCTGCTGGCCGTCGAAGGCGGCGGCTCGAAGACCACGGCCCAGCTGACCGATCTCGACGGCAAGAGCGTCGGGCGCGGCTACGGTCCGGGAAGCAATCCCCACAGTGTCGGCTTCGAGACGGCCTACAAGGCCGTCGCGATGGCGGTCGACGGCGCGCTCATCAACGCGACCGGCCGGCTGCCCGAGGGCAGCAACTGGCAGAAGACCGGCGTCGCCGCGGCCTGCTTCGGCCTCGCGGGCATCGACGGCCCCGAGGACGAGGCCCAGCTCACGGCCTGGGTGAAGGAGCAGTCGATCGCCGAGCGCTTCGTGGTGGTGAACGACTCGGAGCTGGTGGTCGCGGCCGGCACGCCGGAAGGCTGGGGCATAGCGCTCATCAGCGGCGCCGGCTCCGTCTGCCTCGCGCGCTCGCCGCAGGGCCGCACCCTGCGCGTCGGCGGCTGGGGCCACCTGCTCGGGGACGAAGGCAGCGGCTACCGGCTGGCGCTCGACGCGCTGCGCCTCGCGACGCAGACCGTCGACGGACGCGCCGAGGCCCACCCGCTGCTGCGCGCGATCCTGAAGCACTGGTCGCTCGCGGACGCGGTCGCGCTGATCCGTCACGTGCACGCGCCCGGCATGACTCCCTCCGACATCGCGAGCCTGGCCCCGGTCGTGCTGTCGCTGGCCGCGAGCGGCGACGCCTCCGCCAAGGGCCTCGTCGAGCAGAGCGTCAAGGACCTGGCGCGCCAGGTGGACACCGCGATCCGCAAGCTCGCGCTCGAGAAGCCGCCGCTCGCGCTGTCCGGCAGCCAGCTGCGGGGCGACGTGCGGCGCGGCGTGCTCGCCGCGATCACGAGCCCGCTCGGCGAGGTCGCCTACGTCGAGGATCCCTGCCGCGGCGCGGTGGCGCTGGCGAAGCGCCAGCTCAAGGGCCAGCCCCAGCCCCGCTGAGGCGAGCGGCCGGCCCGTACGCCGGCGGCGCGGCTGATATAACGCGCCCCCGGGAGGTCGCCTCTATGAAGATCCGCGTCATGGCCCTGGTGGCACTCTGCCTCGCGAGCGCAGCGGCGCGCGCCGCCAGCATCCCGACGCCCGTCCGAGTTCCTCGGCCTGAGCGTGGGCGCCGACAAGACGCTCGCCGACTACCGGCAGATCCTCCGCTACTTCAAGGCGCTCGACGCGGCCTCGCCGCGCGTCGAGCTCGAGATCCTGGGCAAGACGACGCTCGGCGAGGAGCTGTTCCTGGCCGCCATCTCGTCGGAGAAGAACATCGCCGAACAAGAAGCGGCTGCAGGAGATCGCGCGCCGGATCGCCGACCCGCGCGGGCTCTCCGCCTCGGAGGCCGATGCGCTCGTGCACGAGGGCAAGGTGGTCCTGCTGATCACCTGCAACATCCACGCGACCGAGATCGGCGCCTCGCAGATGGCGCTCGAGTGGGCCCACGCGCTCGCGACCGCCGAGGACGCCGAGACGAAGCGGCGGCTCGACGAGGTGGTCCTGCTGCTGCTGCCGTCGATCAACCCCGACGGCCAGATCATGGAGAGCGAGTGGTATCGGAAGAACCTCGGCACCCGCTACGAGGGCGGCCGCCATGCCGTGGCTCTACCACCACTACGTCGGCCACGACAACAACCGCGACTGGTTCATGCTGACGCAGAAGGAGACGCAGGCCGTCACGCGCGCCGTCTACCACGAGTGGTTCCCGCAGATCTGGCTCGACGAGCACCAGATGGGCGCTCACCGGCCCGCGCATCTTCGTGCCGCCCTACGCCGAGCCGGTCGACCCGGACATCCACCCGCTCGTCTGGCGCGACGTGAACCTGATCGGCGCGAACATGGCGCTCCGGCTCGAGCAGGCAGGGAAGAGCGGTGTGATCTACGGCTACCAGTACGACGCCTACTGGCCCGGCGGCACGAAGAACACCGCCTGGTGGAAGAACATCGCGGGACTGCTGACGGAGGTCGCCTCGGTCCGGCTCGCGACGCCCGTGCGCATCGAGCCGGGCGAGCTCTCGGGCGGCAACAAGGGCCTCGTCGAGTACGCCACGCAGACGAACTTCCCGAACCCCTGGCCGGGCGGCGTGTGGCGGCTGCGCGACATCATGGACTACGAGCGGATCGCCTCCGACGCGATCCTCGAGAGCCTGCGCCGACCGCCGCGCCGACTTCCTGCAGAACGCGCTCACGCGCGCGCGCGACGTGGTCGCAGGCTTCAGTGCCGCGGACGCCTTCCGCATTCCCGCCTCGCAGCGTGACGCCGCCGGCAGCCGCTCGGCTCGCCGCATTGCTCGCCGAGCACGGGGTGGAGCTGCGCTCGGCGACGAACGGCGACGTCTACGTCCCGCTCGCGCAGCCCTACGGCCGCTTCGCGGTCGAGATGCTGACGCCGCAGCGCTATCCCGAGACCAAGCTGGTCCCCGGCAAGGAGATCGTGCGCCCGTACGACGTGTCGGCCTGGACGCTGCCGCTGATGATGGGCGTGAGCGTCGAGCGCACGACGCTGCCGTCGGGCCTCGTGCCGTGGAAGGCGGCCTCACCCGTCGCTCGCGGCGGACGGGGCCGTCGCCGATCGCGCCGGGCAGCCCCGAGAGCGCCCGGCTCGTGAACGCGGGGCTGCGCGGCGGGCAGGCCCGCATCGCGCGCGCCGCGACGACCATCGCGCGGGCACGAGTGGCCGGCGGGCACCGTGTTCCTGGACGCGGCGGCCGCGAAGGCTGCCGCCGCCAAGGGCGTGCCGGGGCTGGCCTGGACTCGCGTCGCGTCGATCCCGGACGCGGCCGAGCCGCTGCGTGCGCCGCGCGTCGGCCTCTACAAGCCGTGGGCCGCGTCGATGGACGAGGGCTGGACGCGCTTCATCCTCGAGCAGTACGGCTTCGACCCGACCTCGCTCGACAACAAGGCGATCCGCGCGGGCTCGCTCGGCAACTCTTTCGACGCGATCGTGCTGCCGGACGTCGCGAAGGAGGTGATCGCGACCGGCAAGCCGCGCCGCGACGAGGGTGCTATGCGCTACTTCGCCGAGCTGCCCGCCGAGTACACGGGCGGCCTCGAGAAGGAGGGCTCGGCCGCGCTCAAGGACTTCGTCGAGAAGGGCGGAACGCTGGTGGCGTTCTCGTCCGCGACGGAGTACGTGATCGACGAGCTCCAGCTGCCGGTCCGCAACGCGATCGCCCGCAGCAGCGAGTTCGCGGTCGCGGGGTCGCTGCTGCGCGCCCAGGTCGCGAACGACCATCCGGTCACCTACGGCCTGCCGAGCGAGGTGGCGGTCTTCCAGGACGAGCCGCTCGCCTTCGACACCGTGCTCCCCGGCGCGGAGATCGAGCGCCGGGTGCTCGCGACCTACCCGGCCGCCGCGCCGGACGTCCTGCTCTCGGGCTGGATGCGCGGCCCCGAGACGGTGACGCGCAAGGCCGCGGCAGTGGCCCTGCGCTACGGCAAGGGACGCGTGGTGCTGCTCGGCTTCCGCCCGCAGCACCGCGCCCAGACGCCCGCCACGTTCCCGTTCCTGTTCGGCGCGCTCTACTGGTCGACGGCGAAGTAGCGGTTCAGGGCTCCGCTGGCCCGCGGCCGACGCCCAGCGCGTCCGCCACGCGGTTGATGTAGTTGAACCACGACGCGATCAGCGTGATCTGCAGGATCCCGCGGTCGTCGAAGCCCGCCTCGCGCAGCCGCTCGTGGTGCGCCGGAGTGACGCGCGTCGCGTCCTTCGTGACGACGCCCACGTAGTCGAGCATCACGCGGTCCTGCGCGCTGATCGGCGCGTGCTCGTAGTCTTCGACCAGCGCCTTCACGAACGCCTCGTCCAACGTCACGGCACGCAGAAACTCTGCGTGAGAGTCCAGTCAATAGTGGCAGCGGTTGAGCGCCGAGACGTGCGTCGTGATCATCTCGTGCTGCGCGCGGCTCAGCGGCAGCTCCGGCGACAAGAGCGCCCCGAAGGCCGCGAACGCGTGGTGCAGCGCCTGCGGGATCAGCGTGTGCGTGGACACGATGCTCTCGCTGGTCGTCGCCCGCCTTGCGGTCGTACTCCTTCGGGTAGAGCGCGTGCTGCGCCTCCATCGCCTTGCGCAGCTCGTCGTCGGCCTCTGCGAACGGAATCGTCTTGATCCACGCCATCAGGCTTCCTCCAGGCGCGCGGTCGCCGCGCGTCGCGGTTGTATGAAGAGACGGTACACGGGAACTCCCGCGCCGACCACCAGCAGGCCCAGGAGCGCCTGGCGCGGGTTCGACACGCCGAGCAGCGCGAGCATCAGCGCCAGCATCGCGAGGAACACGAGCGGGCGTCACGGGCCAGCCCGGCACGCGGTAGGCGCCCGGCGCGGGCCGCGGCAGCCGGTAGAGCCCGGCCACCGTGAGCGCCAGGAACGCCACGGTCACGAACACGAAGTACGCGACGATCGTCTCGAAGCTGCCGAGCAGCACCAGCAGCACGGCGAGCGCCGCCTGCAGGCCGATCGCCATCACGGGCGTTCCGGTGCGCGGGTGCGTCCAGCCGGCGAAGCGCGGCGCCGCGCCGTCGCGCGCCATCGCGTAGTAGAGCCGCGGCGCGAAGGTCATGAAGGCGAAGAGCGCCGAGCTCACGAACACCACCACCAGCGCCGAGAGCGCGCGGCCGCCGCTCGCGCCGAAGAGCGCCTGGCCGGCCTGCGCCGCGAAGGTCTCGTCGGAGCCCTGCGTCGCGATCGGGACCAGGTACAGGAAGACGGCGCTCACGCCGACGTAGAGCAGCGTCACCGCGCTCACGCCGAGCGCGAGCGCGCGCGGCAGCGTGCGTCCGGGATCGCGCACCTCGCCGGCGAGCTTGGCGGCCTCCCACCAGCCGCCGAACGAGAAGAAGGCCATCACCAGGGCACCCGCGAGCGCCGGCACCAGCGGCCCGGCGCCGGCACGCCGCTCGAGGAACGGCGCGAAGTGCGACGCGTCGCCCGCCCCGGAAGCGAAGCCCCAAAGGACGAGCGCCAGCGAGCAGCGCGATCTTGGCAACGGCCAGGAAGTGGCCGATCGCGCCCGCGAGCCGCAGGCCGGCCACGTTGGCCGCGGCGATCACGACGATCGCCGCGAGCGCCACGGCACGTGGCGAAAGCGAAGGCAGCGTCGCCTGCGCGTAGGCTCCGAGGCCCATCGCGAGCGCCGCGGTCAGCCCCGGGTCCATCACGAGCAGGCACTTCCAGCCGTACAAGAACGCCAGCGCCGGCCCGTAGGCCTCGCCGCAGGTAGACGTAGTTGCCGCCCGCCTCCGGATAGCGCGCCGCGAGCTCGCCGAGGCTGAGCGCGCCGCAGAGCGCCGCCGCGCCCATGAACCCCCAGACCAGGAACACGAGCGCGGGGGCGGCGAGCGCGCGGGCCATCCCGGCCGGCGTGAGGAAGATGCCGACGCCCACCGTGCCGCCCACGACCAGCGCGGCGGCTGCCGGCAGCCCGATGCGCCGCTCGAGCCCGGAGGAGGAAGCGCGCGCTCAGAACTGCGCCCTCAGACCGAGCTGGAAGGCGCGCGGACCGCCGGTGCCGAAGACGCCGCCCGCCGTGGTGAGCGCGTGGCCGAAGGACGACGAGCGCAGGAAGCCGGGATCGGAGGGCTCGGAGCTGTCGCGCGCCAGCACGTTCGCGGAAGCCCGAGTAGTTGCTGCGGGAGACGCCCAGGATGTTCGTGACGTTGAAGACGTTGAAGCACTCGACGATCGCCTCGAGGCTCACCGTCTTGCCGACCGCGAAGCGCCGCGAGAGCCGCAGGTCGAGCGCGTCGAAGCCGTCGCTGAAGCGCGCGTCGTCGCCCACGAGCGGCAGCGGCACGCCGTCGATCCCGCCGCTCGCGTTGAGCGACGTGATGTACGCGTTGAGCTCGGAGGCGGTCTTGAACTCGCGGCCGCCCGCGTTGCGCGACAGCGTCGGCACGCGGCGCGAGCCGTCGGGCATCAGGATGTCCATCGGCACGCCGGAGGCGACCGTCCAGATGCCGGAGAGCCGCAGCTCGAGCGGCAGCAGGAACGAGCCGGAGAGCACGAGCCGGTGGCGCTGCTCGTTCGGCGTCGGGCCGTACTCCCGCTCGAGGTCGTTCGGATCGATCGGGCCCGGCGCCGAACGGGATCTGGTCGTCGTTCACGTAGTTGCGGGCGCGCGCCAGGCTGTAGGACAGCCGCACCTGCTGCCCGGCGCCCCAGCGCTTCTCGAGGCTCGCGAGCAGCGCGTCGTAGCGCGTGCCGACGCTCGACTCCAGGTTGACCACGCGGTCGGGGCCGCCCACCACGGGGTTGAACACCTCGCCGATCGGCCGGCCGATGATGAAGTGCGTGCCGCGGTTGTGCACGAAGTCGAGCTGCAGCACTCGAGTCGCCCGGCAGTCTTGAAGCGCGTCCCGAGGTTGAACTGCTGCACGGTCGGGTTCTCGAGCGTGTTGTCGATGATGTTGATGCCGGAAGCGCCCGCGCCCGGCAGGATGAAGCCGGTGAAGGGATCGGCGAAGGTCGGCGCGAACGGCGGCACCGCTGCCCGTGTCGGGATCGAGGAAGAACACGTTGCCGGCGCGCACCTCGACCGGCAGCGCGCGGCCGTCGAGCCCGCGCTCGAGCGAGATGATCTCGAGCGTCACGCGGTCGTAGTAGAGGCCGTAGCCGCCGTGGAGCTGGAAGCCGCCGCGCTTGCTCAGCCACTCGAAGCCGACGCGCGGGCCGAAGTTGTCGTAGTCGCGCTTGCGGTCGCCCTGCAGGAACGGCTGCACGATCGGGTTGATGTCGCCGTAGCCCGAGATGTTCTTGACGTCGGTGTCGACCTCGTAGCGCAGGCCGACGTTGAGCGTGAGCTGCGGCGTGACGCGCCAGTCGTCCTGGACGAAGCCGGAGATGTAGCTGCTGCTGCAGTCGTCGAGCAGCAGGTTCTGGTCGGGCTTGCCGCTGCGGAGCGTGACCGCGAACAGCAGGTCGTCGTCGTCCACGCGGCCGTCGCGGTTCAGGTCGAACTGCGCGAAGTCCTGCACCAGCTCGACGCGTCCCTCGCGGAACACGCCGAGGTCGAAGCTGCCCGTAGGTGTGCGAGTACTCCGCGCCGACGCGCAGCGTGTGGGCGCCCTTGACCCAGGACAGCGAGTCGGAGAACTGCCAGCGCGTCTGGGTGGTTCCCTGCGGCACGCGGAAGCTCGCCCCGTCCTGGATGCTCGGGAAGGTGAGCTGGCGGCCGGGCGTCACCGGGTCGATCAGGTTGCGGAAATCGCTGTAGCTCGCGCGCAGCGTGTTCACGCCCGTGGCGCCGAGCACGCGCGTCCAGGTGGCGAGGCCCTGCTGGTGGCGGTTGTCGCTCGACTGCCGCTGCGTGGCCGAGCCGATCGAGCGGTCGAGCGTGCTGGCGGCGACGTCGTCCTCGTCCTGCACCAGGTAGCGGAAGCCGAGCGTGTCCTTGTCCGTGGCGCGGACGTCGATCCGCGCCATTCCCAGGAAGTCGTTGAGCGGCGCCGCGGCCAGGCTCTGGCGGATCGTGCGCGCGGCGACGTCGCGCGTGCCGGTCTGCACCACCGAGTCCTGGTTGCGGTACTCCGCCGCCGCGAACCACCACGCCTTGCCGCGCGCGATCGGCCCGCCGAGCGTGGCGGAGTACTGCTGGCGGTCGAACGGCGGGGCCTCCTGGGTGCGGTCGAAGGTGGCCGGCAGCCCCTGCAGGGCGTCGTCGCGCACGAAGACGCTCAGCGACCCCGCCAGCGTGTCGCTGCCGCTGCGCGTCACCACGTTCACCGCCGAGGCCGCCGAGCGGCCCTGCTCGGCCGAGAAGCGGTTCGTCGCCATCTGGAACTCCTGGACGGCGTCCTGCGGCAGGTTGGCGAGCGGACCGCCCACCACGTCGTCGTTGTTGTCCTGCCCGTCGATCGTGATGTTGCCGCCGCGGCCGAGCTGGCCGGCCGAGGAGATGGCCACGACGTTCGTCTTCGTGGGGTCGAAGTTCGGCGCCGGAGCGTTGCCCGGCAGCAGGAACGCGAGCTCGAGGAAGTTGCGGCCGTTGAGCGGCAGGTTCTCGACGACACCCTGCCCGACCACGCCGCCGACGAGGCCGTTGCCGGTCGGCACGCTCACGCCCGGCTCGCTCACCTCGATCGTCTCGGCTCGGCCCTGCACGTCGAGCACGGCGTCGACGGCGAGCCTGGCCCCGACCTGCACGAGCGCGTCCACCGCCTTCGTACCGAAGCCGGCCGCTTCGAACTCCACGCGGTACTGACCCGGCACGAGGCTCGTGAGCACGTGGCTGCCGTCGGCGTCGGTCGTGGTCTCGCGCACGGCGCCGGTCGCCGTCCGCGTGGCCTTCACCTTCACGCCCGCAACGGCGGCGCCCGAGGCGTCGGTGACCCTCCCGGCGACCGCGCCCGTCGCGGCGTCCTGCGCGCGCGCGACGGCGGTCAGCGTCAGGAGCATGGCTAGAGCGGCCAATCCAAGCCTTCGATTCAAAGCGTCCTCCTCGGGGGTCGGGCACAGCATAGCAAGCCGCATGCCACGCGCGGCGCACGGAAGCCGCGGAACTTACGCCGTAGATCGGACGTAGGCGCCTCATAGAGCGGACGCTTTATGCGAATCCGCTATGGCTCTAGAATCGATCCATGGCTGCCCGTTCGATCGGCAACGGCACACTGTCTTTCGGGATGGTCTCGATCCCGATCCGCATGTACTCGGCCGGCGAGTCGTCCTCGGCCGTGTCCTTCAACATGCTGCACGACAAGTGCAAGTCGCGCCTCAAGCAGCAGTACGTCTGTCCGAAGGACAACGAGATCGTCGCGCGCGACCACACCGTGAAGGGCTACGAGTTCGCGAAGGACCAGTACGTCTCCTTCACCGAGGAAGAGATCAAGGCGATGGCCGAGGAGGCGCAGAAGGCGATCGAGATCACCGAGTTCGTTCCGGCCGCGAAGGTGGACCCGGTGTACTTCGACGGCGCCTACTACCTCGGCCCCGACAAGGGCGGCGAGAAGGCGTACAAGCTGATCAACGAGGCGATGAAGCAGACCGGGCGCGCCGCGCTCGCGAAGTGGGCCGCGCGCGGCAAGCAGTACCTGGTGCTGATCCGCCCGGTGGGCAACGGCCTCGTGATGCAGCAGCTGCTCTACAAGGACGAGGTGCGCCCGATCTCCGAGGTCCCGATCGAGGAGGCCGAGCTCAAGGACAGCGAGCTCAAGCTCGCGGTGCAGCTCGTCGAGCAGATCGCGAACGACGAGTTCAAGCCCGAGAACTACGAGGACGAGGTCCGCAAGCGCTACCACGAGGCGATCCAGCGCAAGGTCGACGGCCAGGAAGTGATCACGGCGGCCGAGGCCCCGAAGAGCGCGCAGATCATCGACCTCATGGAAGCGCTCAAGGCGAGCCTCGCGGCCAAGAACACCGCGGCCGCGCAAGCCAAGGACGAGCCGAAGGCCGCGAAGCCCGCCGCTTCCGGCAAGAAGAAGACCGGCACCGAGGGTTAGGCGGGCGAGTCGCCGGCCGCCGCCCGACGCGCCGCGAATGCCCGACAGCCTGGTCCGCGTCCGCCGCGAGGTCGTCGCGTGCGAGCGCTGCCCGCGCCTGCGACGCTGGTGCAAGCTCGTCGCCGCGTCCCGCGTGAAGCGCTTCCGCGACCAGGAGTACTGGGGCCGGCCCGTGCCCGGCTTCGGCGACCCGCGCGCGCGGCTGCTGATCGTGGGCCTGGCGCCGGCCGCGCACGGCGGCAACCGCACGGGGCGCATCTTCACCGGCGACCGCTCGGGCGACTTCCTGTTCGCGGCGCTCCACCGCGCCGGCTTCGCCAACCAGCCGCTGTCGACCGGGCGCGACGACGGCCTCGCGCTCCGCGACTGCTACATCGCTGCCGTCGCGCGCTGTGCCCCGCCCGCCAACAAGCCGGCGCCCGTCGAGATCGCGCGCTGCCGGGAGTACCTCGCGCGCGAGTGGGCCCAGCTTCGCGAGCTGCGCGCCGTGCTCGTGCTGGGCCGCATCGCGATGGACGGCTTCCTCGCGATGCTGCGCGAGACCGGCCGCCCGCTGCCCCGCCGGCTGGAGTTCGCTCACGGCCAGAGCCACGACCTGGGCGGCGGCGTGCGGCTCTTCTGCTCGTACCACGTCTCGCAGCAGAACACCTTCACCGGCCGCCTCACGCCGCGGAGCTTCGACGCGGTGCTCGCGCAGGTCCGTCGCCACCTCGACCGCGCGTCCGATCGCTGACGGCCGCTCCGACCGGCCTCCCCGATCGCCGGTGGTAGCATGCGGGCTTTCCGGAGGTGGCGATGGTTGCCGAGCTCGCGCTCGTTCTCGGTCTGCTGCCGTCGTCCGCTCGCCCGCTGCGGCCGGTCGCGACCTACTCGATCGTCGCGCGCGACCCGGCGACCGGCGAGCTCGGCGTGGCGGTACAGAGCCACTGGTTCTCGGTCGGCTCGAACGTGTCGTGGGCGGAGGCCGGCGTGGGCGCCGTGGCCACGCAGTCGTTCATCGATCCCGCGTACGGGCCGCTCGGCCTGCAGCTGATGCGCGCCGGCCGCTCGGCGCCCGACACGCTCAAGGCGCTGCTCGCCGGCGACGCGCAGCGCGACGTGCGCCAGGTCGGGATGGTCGACGCCCAGGGCCGGGTCGCGACCCACACCGGCTCCCTCTGCATCCCGGCCGCCGGCGGCCAGCAGGGCAAGGAGTACGTCGTGCAGGCGAACCTGATGGACAAGCCGAGCGTGTGGCCCGCGATGGCGAAGGCCTACGAGGCGGCGAAGGGCGACCTCGCCGACCGGCTGCTGGCGGCGCTCGACGCGGCCGAGGCCGAGGGCGGCGACATCCGCGGCCGACAGTCGGCGGCGATCGTCGTGGTCAAGGCCCGCTCGAGCGGGCGGCCGTGGGCGGACCGGGTCTTCGACCTGCGGGTCGAGGACAACCCCGCGCCGCTCGTCGAGCTGCGTCGCCTCGTCAAGCTGCAGCGCGCCTACAACCACATGACCGCAGGCGACGACTGCGTGGCCGTCGCGGACTGGCCCTGTGCCGAGCGCGAGTACGGCGCCGCGCGCGCGCTCGAGCCGCAGCACGCCGAGATGGCGTTCTGGTATGCGATCGCGCTGGCGACGGCGGGGCGGCTCGAGACGGCGCGCCCGCTCTTCGCGCAGGCCTTCGCCGCCGACCCGCGCTGGCGCGAGCTGGTGAAGCGGCTCCCCGACGTCAACCAGCTGCCGAAGGACAAGGCGCTGGTCGACGCGATCCTCGCCATCCGCTGACCGGAGGTCTCGATGTCCATCCTGCTCGCGCTGCTTGCTCCAGGCCGCACCCGCCGCAGCGCCCAAGTCGCCCACGGTCGACCAGCTCGTCGAGCTGCGGCGCGTCGCCTCTGTGGCGCTCTCGCCCGACGGCTCGCAGGCCGCCTACGTGGTTCGCGAGGCGAACTGGGACGAGAACGCATTCGAAACCGAGATCTGGCTCGCCGACGCCGC
Source organism: uncultured Acidobacteriota bacterium (assembly GCA_963744315.1). Lineage (GTDB taxonomy): Bacteria > Acidobacteriota > Vicinamibacteria > Fen-336 > Fen-336 > DATBSL01. Next base: position 19,821 of record CAVUTB010000018.1, on the reverse strand, counting down.
GGGCGGAGCGCCGCGGCGGCTCACGAACGCGAAGAAGTCCTCGGACGCGCCCGCCTTCTCGCCCGACGGCAAGCGGCTGGCCTTCGCCTCGGACCGCAGCGACAAGCGCCAGATCTACCTGATCGACCCGCGCGGCGGCGAGGCCGAGGTGCTGACGTCGGCCGAGGATGGCGTCCAGGCCTTCGCCTGGTCGAAGGACGGCAGCGCGATCGCCTACCTGGCGCAGGACCCGAAGAGCGAGGCGCTCAAGGAGCGGGAGAAGAAGCACGGCGAGTACGAGGTGGTGGGCCAGGACCGCCGCATGTCGCACCTGCACGTGATCGACGTCGCGTCGAAGAAGGCGCGCCGGCTGACCGAAGGCGCCTTCCACGTCTGGAGCTTCGACTGGTCTCCGGACGGCCGCGAGATCGTCTTCGAGCACGGCGTGAGCCCGGAGCCGGGCGACGGCGGCAGCACCGACCTCTCGATCGTCCAGGTCGAGGACGGCAAGCTGCGCGCGCTCGTCACCCAGGCCGGGCCCGACTCGAATCCGCGCTTCTCGCCGGATGGGACGCAGGTGGCGTTCGAAAGCGCGATGGCGCGCGAGCGCTTCTATTACACGAACGGCTACGTCGCGGTCGTCCCTCGCGCGGGCGGAGCGCCCACGAACCTCACGCAGTCGTTCGACGAGGACGTCGTCGCTGGTCGGCTGGGGCCCGAGCGGGATCTGGCTCGCCGCGGGGCAGAAGACGGAGGCCGGCCTCTTCCGCCTCGACCCGCTGACCAAATCGGTGACGAGGGTGCCGCTGGAGAGCACGCCCGTCGCCTTCGGCTTCTCGTTCGACCGCGGCTTCGAGAAGGTCGCCTACGTCGGCTCCAGCCCGAACGCCTATCCCGAGGCGTGCCTGGCCGCGACGCGCGGCGGCGCCGTCACGCGGCTCAGCACGCTCTCCGAGCAGCTGCGGGACTTCACGCTCGGCACGAGCGAGGTCGTCTCGTGGAAGAGCCAGGACGGAACGCCGATCGAGGGGGTGCTGCGCAAGCCGGCCGGCTGGAAGCCGGGGCGCAGCCCGTTGCTGGTGCTGGTGCACGGCGGGCCGACGGGCACCTCGCGGCCGACGCTCGTCGGAGGGACGTACGTCTACCCGGTCGAGCCGTTCCTCGCCAAGGGTGCACTGATCCTCGACCCGAACTACCGGGGCAGCGCGGGCTACGGCGAGGCGTTCCGCTCGCGCAACGTGCGCAACCTGGGCGTGGGCGACGCGTGGGACGTGCTCACGGGCATCGACCAGCTGGTGAAGCAGGGCCTCGTCGATCCCGCTCGCATCGGCGTGATGGGCTGGAGCCAGGGCGGCTACATCTCCGCGTTCCTCGCGACGCACGACGCCGCGCGCTTCCGCGCGGTCTCGGTGGGAGCGGGCATCTCGAACTGGGTCACGTACTACGTGAACACCGACATCCACCCGTTCACGCGCCAGTATCTCGAGGCGACCCCCTGGGACGACATGGAGGTCTACCGCAAGACCTCGCCGATGACCTACATCAAGAACGCCAAGGTGCCGGTGCTGATCCAGCACGGCGACGGCGACAAGCGCGTGCCGCTGCCGAACGCGTACGAGCTCTACCAGGGCCTCGTCGACCAGGGCGTGAAGGCGAAGCTGGTCGTCTTCAAGGGCTTCGGCCACGGCCTCAACAAGCCGAAGGCGGTGCGGGCGGCGCTCGAGCAGAACCTCGAGTGGTTCTCCGAGCACGTGCTCGACGTGAAGTGAGACGCGCGTGAAGATCACTACCGTCGCTCTCGGGTCTGGCCCTGCCGCTCACCGCGTCGCCGCTCGCCGCCGAGGTGCGCTCGGCGAGCTTCACCTCGCCGGCTCTCGGCCGCGAGGTCCGCTACGTCGTGGACCTGCCGCCTTCGTACGACAAGAGCCAGGCTCGCAAGTACCCGGTCGTCTACGCCCTTCACGGTCTCTTCGAGGGGTCGGGCTTCTGGGAAGGCCGCGGACTCGCGGCCATCCTCGCCGAGCTGCGGGCGAAGGGCCTGCCGGAGTTCCTCGTGGTGGCGGTCGACGGCGGCAACTCGTTCTTCGTCAACGCGAAGGGCGGCCGCTACCAGGACCTGGTCACGCAGGACCTGGTCGCTCACGTCGAAGCGACCTATCGCGCCGCGACGGGCCGCAGCGGCCGCGGCCTGCTCGGGATCTCGATGGGCGGCTATGGCGCGCTCAACATCGCGTTCAAGGATCCGGCGCTCGTGGCCGCGGTCGCGACCCACAGCGCGATGCTGCTCGAGCAGGTGCCCTCGGCCGAGCAGGGCGCGCGCCGCGGACAGATGGCGGCGTTCTTCAACGTGTTCGGCGACCCGATCGACCTCGAGCTGTGGCGCGCGAACGATCCGCTCGCTCGCGCGCGCGGGCTCGACGCGCAAGTCGGCGCCCGCGCTCTTCTTCGACTGCGGCGCCGAGGATCGCTACGGCCTCGCGAACGGCCACCGCGACCTGCACAAGATCCTCGAGGGCGGCGGCGTCCCCCACAGCTTCGAGCTGCCGCCCGGCGACCACGGCTACGAGTTCGTCCGGGGCCGGCTCGAGAAGAGCCTGCGCTTCCTGGCGGAGCATCTGCGCTAGGAGCAAGAGCAGTGCGTCTTTCGCAGACGAGCGCCGTTCCCGGGGCCGCGCTGCTGCTCGCGCTCACGCTCTCCTTCGGCTGCGGCACCCGAGCCGGCCCGACGCCGCCGAGCGTGCTGCGGGCCGCCGTGCGGGCGGACGTCACCGGCTTCTTCCCGAACCCGCCCGCGTCGAACGAGAGCTACACCTTCGAGATGAACCGCTGGGTGGTCGGAGCCCTGGTCGGCCTCGACCGCGGGCTCAACGTCGTTCCCGCTCTCGCCGAGCACTGGCTGACGCCGGACGACTGCACGTTCGTGCTCGAGCTGCGGCCCGGGCTGCGCTTCTCCGACGGGCGGCCGGCCACCGCGCGCGACGCGGCCGAGAGCCTGCTGGCCGGCATCCGCCTGCGCTGGCCCAACCTCGGCTACCTGAGCACGATCGAGAGCGTGCGCGTGATCGGCGAGCGCCGCATCGAGGTGCGCGCAGCGCGGCCGGATCCCACGCTGCTCGCCCGCCTCGCGTGGGGCTTCGTGCTTCCGGCCGACGAGCTCGGGAAGAGCCCCGTGCCCGTGGTGGGCGCGGCTCCCTACACGCTCGAGCGCTGGACGCCCGACGCGGGCTTCAGCTTCGCGCGCAACCCGAACTACTGGGGCGAGCCGGCGGCCTACGAGCGCGCCGAGTTCCAGGTGGTGCCCGACGATGCGGCACGGCTCGCGCTCGTCGAGAAGGGCGAGACCGATCTCGCGGACTTCGTCCCTCCGGAGGCCTGGGATCGACTGCAGCAGAACCCTGGGCTGCGCGTGGTGGTGGGCGCCGGGCACCGCGTGCTGTTCCTCGGGCTGCGCGTCGACCGCCCACCGTTCTCCGACCCGCGCGTCCGCGAGGCCTTCGATCTCGCGATCGACCGGCGCGCGATCGTCGAAAAGGTGCTGTTCGGCAAGGGATCGGTCGCCAACCAGCTGTTGCCGCGCGGCGCCGTGGGACACGTTCCCATGCTGCCGCCGTCGCGTCACGATCCGGAGCGAGCGAAAGATCTGCTGCGAGCCGCGGGCTTCTCGCCCGGGCACAAGCTCCGCCTGGACGGGCCCTCCAATCGCTACGTGCGGGACGTCGAGATCATGCGCGAGGTCGCGCGCCAGCTCGAGGACGTCGGCCTGCAGGTCGAGGTGAACGCGCTCGAGAAGCGCGCCTTCTACACGCTGCTGGCCGCGGGGCGCTCCGATCTCTACCTGCTCGGCTGGGCGAGCGAGTCGGGCGACGGCGCCGACACCTTCGAGGTGCTGTTCCCGCCGCCCGACTCGCCGGGCGCGAGCTCGTTCAACGCGAGCGGCTTCTACGACGCGCGGCTCGACGAGATCAAGCGCGAGGCCCAGTCCACCACGAACCTGCAGGCGCGCGCCGCCGTGCTGCAGCGCGCGTTCACGCGGCTCAGCGAGCTCAGGCCGATCCTGCCGCTCGTGGTGCAGCCGGAAGCCGTGGTCTACAACCCGCAGCGCGTGCGCTGGGACCCGCCCGTGAGCCTCGCCCTGCGTCCGGGCGACCTGCGCCCCGCCGACGCCGCCCGCCCGTGATCCGCCTGCGCCGCAGCCTCCGCACGCGCATCGTCGTCGTCTTCGGAGCGACCTTCGTGCTGATGCAGCTCGCGAACGCGGCCTACCTGCTGCAGGCGAGCCGGGGCGTGACCCGCACGCGGCTCGAATCCGCCGCCCACCAGTACGCGATCATCGCGACGCCGGTCGTGGCGCAGAGCTTCGACACCTACTTCAGCTCGGGCTACTTCAAGTTCCGGCAGCTCGTGATCGACCTGCTGGCGCGCACGGAGGACGTCGCGTCGCTCCAGATCTGCGACGTCGAGGGGCGCGTGCTCTTCGACTCGCGACGGCCGGAGTCGGCTCCGGCCGACTCGGCCGCCGCGCCCGTGACCCTCACCGGCGAGCACCTGGAGGCGGTGCAGCGCGTGCAGCCCACGGAGATCCGGTCGGCAGCGCCCGGCGCCCCGCCGCTCGAGATCGTGGTGCCCCACCTCGAGGACTGGGGCCGCCATCGGCTGTCGGTGATCTACCAGGTGAGCCACGCGCGTCTCGAGGGTCAGTTCCGCCGCTCGGTGCGCCAGGCCCTCGAGATCGTCGCGCTCTCGGGCCTGCTCGTCTCCCTCGTCGGGCTGGCGCTCGGCGCGACGCTCACGCGGCCGCTCGGCGCGCTCACGCGCGGCGTGCAGCAGGTGGCGCGCGGCCACTACGACCAGCGCCTGCAGATCCGCTCGGGCGACGAGCTGCAGCTCGTGGCGGAAGCCTTCAACGACATGGCGAGCCGGCTGGAGCAGACGATCGGCGAGATGGAGCGCCGCAACGAGGAGCTCGAGCGCTTCACCTACACGGTCTCGCACGACCTGCGGACGCCGCTCGTCACGGTGAGCGGGTTCCTGGGGCTGCTCGAGAAGGACCTTTCGGAAGGCAAGGTCGAGAACGCGCAGCAGGACCTCGCGCGCATCCGGCGCGCCGCCGACACCATGGACCGGCTGCTGCGCGAGCTGCTCGATCTCTCACGCGTCGGACGCGTCACCAACCCGCCCGAGGACGTGACGCTGCAGTCGCTCGCGGAGGAGGCGCAGCAGTCGGTGGCGGGGCGGCTGGCCGCGGCGCGCGCGGAGCTCGAGGTCGAGCCGGAGCTGCCGGTGCTCTACGGCGACCGCGCCCGGCTGCAGGAGGTCGTGCGCAACCTGGTCGACAACGCCGCGAAGTTCATGGGCGACCAGCCGAAGCCGAGGATCGTGATCGGCGCGCGGCCGGGGCCGCACGGGCCGATCTGGTTCGTGCGCGACAACGGGATCGGGGTCGACCCCAGGCACCAGCAGCGCGTGTTCGGGCTGTTCGAGCGGCTCGACACCTCCGTCGAGGGCACGGGCATCGGGCTCGCGCTCGTGAAGCGCATCGTCGAGGTCCACGGCGGCCAGGTCTGGCTCGAGTCCGCGGGCAAGGGCCAGGGCACCACCGTCTGCATCAGCCTGCCCCCGCGCCCCGCGCAGCCCGGCGAGCCGCACTCCCCTTGACTATCGACAAGACGCTCGCGAAGCAGACTCAGGCCCCCGGAGGGTACGGAGGAACGGATCCAGGACGTTCTGGACTGAGCCTTCGGGGGGTTTGAGCACCCCCGAGCCCCCCGCTGGCTAAGCTTCCCTTAGCGCCGAGGTGATCGGCATGCGGGCCCCGCGCAGCGCGGGCAGCAGGCCGCCCAGGATGCCCATCACGACCGCGAAGGTCATCCCGACGAGCACGATTCCCGGCGTGATGCGGAAATTGAAGGCGATCTCGCTGAAGCTCTGGGTCTGGCCGGTGCCGGTCGAGAAGCCGTTCATCGGGAACGCGAGCAGGCACCCGATGGCCCCTCCGATGAACGCGAGGATCACCGACTCGATCAGGAACGAGGCGAGGATCGAGCGACGCGAGAAGCCGAGCGCGCGCAAGGTGCCGATCTCGCGCGTGCGGGCCGAGACGATCGCGTACATGGTGTTGATCGCGCCGAAGACGGCGCCGACGCCCATCACCACGGCCACGAAGTTGGCGAGCGCGCTGAGCGCTTTCGACAGCTGCCCGGCCTGCTCCTCGTAGTACTTGCGCTCCGAGAGCGCCTGCAGCTGCATCTGGGGCTGGGCGCGGACGAAGCGGTCGAGCTCGGGGATCGTGGCCGGGTCCTTCATCCGCAGCACCAGCGAGTTGCTGCCGCCGCCGCGCTGGAAGATCGCGGAGAACGTGTCGTAGTCGCCCCAGATCTCGCTCTCGAAGGCCGCGCCCTCCGACTCGAAGAGCCCGACGATCTTGAAGAGCTTCTGCTGGTACTTGACGTCGCCGCCGATCGCGAGCCCGGCGATCCGCTTCGTCAGCTTGCGCCCGACGATCACCTCGTCGAGCCCCGGCGTGAAGCTGCGGCCTTCGACGACCTTGATCCCGCCGCGCACCTCGAAGGCTGCGCGGGGTGACCGCCCGCAGCGTGACGTTGGCCGGCTGGCCGTCGCTGATGCGCGGCAGGCCGATCACCACCACCTGCTCCCAGGACGCGAGCGGCTGGCCGTTCGCGTCGCGCGCCACGCGCTCGTCGACCATGATCATGTTGCGGTCGGCGAGCGGCACGCCCGAGGTCATCTCCGAGCTCGAGCCGCGCTGGACCACGATCGCGTTGTCGGGGCGCCCGGTCGAGCGCAGCGCCGCCTTGAAGCCCTCGGACATCGACATCAGCACCGCGAACACGGCCACCACCAGCGCGATCCCGACGATCGCGAGCAGCGTGACCTGCCAGCGCACGCGCACGTTCCGGACGTTGTAGGAGAGCGGGATCGCCATCGCTACACCGTCCTCAGCATGTCGGTGATGCGCGCCCGGTAGGCCGAGAGCGCCGGCACGAAGCCCGCGGCGAAGCCGAGCACGATCGCCACCGCGAACCCGATCGCGGCGACCATCGGGCGCAGCGGCAGCTCGGAGAGGCCGATCCCCGCGAGCATGTCCTTGAGGCCCGGAGCGTGGGTCAGCAGGAACATGATCGTGCGGCTGCCGGCGATCCCCAAGGCACCGCCGATCAGGCCGATCAGCAGCGACTCGGCCACCACCAGCCCCATCACCTGCCCGCTCGTGAAGCCGAGCGTCTTCAGCACGCCGATCTCCTTGCGCCGCTCGCGCACCGCGATCGACATCGTGTTCGCGACCACCAGCAGGATCGTGAAGGCGACCGCGATCCCGATGCCGTTGAGCAGCAGCGCCAGGTTGCCGGCCATCGCGATGAAGCCTGCCGCGAAGGCCTTCTCGGTCTCGGTGCGCGTCTGCGCGTCCGAGTTCTCGAACAGCTTGTCGATCGCCGCCGACACCTGGCCGGCCTGGTCCGGGTCCTTGATCTCGACGTAGTAGGTGCCCGCCTGCAGCGTGCGGCCCGTCGCCTCGTACAGGTACTTCTGGTGGAACAGCATCATGTTCTGGTCGGTGCCCGAGTACTTCACCGGGTCGACGTCGAAGATCGCGCGCACCACGAACTCGAAGGGCCCGTCCGGCTTGCGGTGGACGGGGATGAAGCTCTCCAGGAAGAAGGTGTCGCCGATCTTCCAGCCGAACTTGTTCGCGAGCTTGCGGCCGATCACGCAGCCGCGCTGATCGGCCATGAGCGCCCGGTACTGGTCGGGCGGCACCTGGTACTCCGGGTACATCGCGAGGAAGGGCTCCATCTCCACGGCCAGGTTGGTGAAGAAGTTGCTCCAGTCGGTGGTCGAGCTCTCCGAGCCCGCGTCGCTCTTGCCCTCCTTCTTGGCCGGCAGCGAGCCGCCGAACCAGTTGGAGATCGCCACGCGCTCGACCCCGGGCACCGACTGGATGCGCGCCGCCGTAGGCGAGCGGCACGTCGAAGACGATGCTGACCGAGTTGCGAACGACGAGCCGCTTGGCGCTCGTGCTGTCGAGCAGAGCGTTGATCTGCGCCAGCACCGACTGCAGCGTGCAGAACAGGAAGATGCAGATCGCCATCGCCAGCACCGTGAGTGTCGTGCGGAACCAGTTCCGCCGCAGGTGCTTCAGGAGATATGGCAGGTACTTCATGGCTCGCCTCGCGTATCCGTACGGCTAGTCCTTGAGGACGCCCTTCTCGAGGTGGTGCTGCGTCTTGGCGCGCTCGGCGGCGCGCGGGTCGTGGGTGACCATCACGATCGTCTTCTTGAACTCCTGGTTGAGCGTCCCGAGCAGATCGAGGATCTCGGTCGCGCTCTTGGCGTCGAGGTCGCCCGTGGGCTCGTCGGCCACCAGCACCTTCGGGTCGGTCACGATCGCGCGCGCGATCGCCACGCGCTGCTCCTGCCCGCCCGAGAGCTGGCGCGGGTAGTGAGAGGCGCGGTCGGCGAGCCCGACCACCTTGAGCGCCGTGAGCGCGCGCTCGCGCCGCTGCGCTTTCGAGAGGTGGGTCAGCAGCAGCGGCAGCTCGACGTTCTCGGTGGCGGAGAGCACGGGGATCAGGTTGTAGAACTGGAAGATGAAGCCGACGTTGTGGCTGCGGAAGGCCGCGAGCTGCGTCTCGCCGAGCTGGGCGACGTTGGTGCCGGCCACGACGACGTCGCCGCTCGTGGGCTTGTCGATCCCCGCGATCAGGTTCAGGAGCGTCGACTTGCCCGAGCCCGAGGGGCCCATGAGCGCGGCGTAGTCGCCCTCGTTCACCTGCAGGCTCAGCCCGTTCAGCACCACCAGCTCCTCGGCGTCCTTCCGGTACACCTTCGTCACGTTGCGGACGTCCACCATCGCCATCGCGGTCTCCCCGTTATCCCTTGACCCTGACCGGCGAGCCGTCCTTGAGCTCGTCGCCCGGCTTCGCCACGATCGTCTCGCCGCCCGCGAGGCCGTCCTGCACGATCACCTGGCCCTGCCGCTCGGTGCCGAGCACCACCACGCGCGCCTGGGCCTTGCCCTCGCGCACCAGGAACACGGTCGGCTTGCCGTCGCGGGTGGCCACGGCCGAGCGCGGCACCAGCACGACGGGCTGCGCCGCCGCGGCGTCGGGCTTCTCCTTCTTCTCCGGCTCCAGGAAGGTGACCTTCGCGCTCATCTCGGGCTTCAGGTCCTTGTCCTTGTCGAGGATCGTGACCTTCACCATCACCGTCGCCTTGGTGCGGTCGGCGGTCGGGATCACCTGGCGCAGCACCGCCTTGTAGCGGCGGTCGGGGATCGCCTCGACCGTCACCTCGGCGGGCTGGCCGCTGCCGACCTTCGCGACGTTCGCCTCCGCCACGTCGGCCTCCACCTCGAGCGTCTCGAGGTCGGCGAGCGCGACGATCGCGCCCGAGGAGGTCGAGATGTTCACGCCCGGCGGGATCGGCGCGACGCTCTCCCCCACCTCGGCCATCTTCTTGACGACGACGCCGCCGAAGGGCGCGCGGATCACCGTGTTCTGGAGCTGCGCCTCGGCGAAGGCGAGGTCGGCGGCGGACTGCGCGAGCTGCGCCTCGGCGATCTTGACCCGGCTGGCGGCGGCCTCGCGCTGGTCGTCGGCCATGATCTTCTGCTTCGCCATGTCGTCCGCCAGCCGCAGCTGGCGCTTGAACTCGTCGAGGTCCGCCTCCGAGCGCTGCACGGCCGCCCGCGCGCGGGCCACGGCCGCCTCGTAGTCGATCGACTCGAGCCGCGCGAGCGTCTCGCCCTCGCGCACCACCGAGCCCTCCTCGACGCGCAGCGCGGAGAGCCGGCCCTGGATCTTGGCGGAGACGACGGCCTTGCGGCGGGCGACGACGTAGCCGGAGGCCGTCAGGATCGGCGTGCCGGCGCTCGCCTCGACATTCCGGCTGACGGCCACGGTGGTCGTCTCCACCTCGATCGCGGAGAACGCCTGGCGGGCGCGCAGGCCGTAGAGCACCAGCAGCACCGCCACCACGGGCAGCAGCAGGAGCAGCGGCCAGCGCCAGGGGCTCGCGCCCGAGCGGGTACGGTCGATCTTGAGCGAGGCGAGCTCGCCTTTGAGGTCCGTCACATTCGTCTCCAGCTCATTAGACGATCCCGGAGTCTCTCGCGTTCTACGGCCCCGGGTCCGGGGCGGATTCGGTGAAACGTCCTTCCCGACCGGCAAACGTCGGTCTTGAATCGTGCCGCCTGGGCACGATTCATGACCCGCCCTAGTACAGCCTGCCAATGTACTCGTCGAGCTGGCGCTTCCAGTAGGGCCAGTCGTGCCCGCCGTCGGGCCCCCAGTCGTCGACCGAGTGCCGGATCCCGCGCGACCAGAGCACGCCGGAGAGCTGATAGCTCGGCCGCGAGTCCTCGTAGGGTCCGTTGCCCGTCACGAGCCGGATGTCGTCCTGCGCGAGCTGCTCGAGGTACCAGGGGTCCGAGAGGCTCGCGATGTAGTCGACCGGGTTGTTGAAGTAGAAGTTGTCGTCGTAGTCGCCGTCCATGAAGCGGCGCAGGTCGTAGACGCCCGACAGCCCCAGGCAGCGGCGGAACAGCTGCGGGTGCTTCAGCAGGCTGTTCACGGCGTGGTACGCGCCGAACGACGCCCCCGTCGTGGTGATGGCGATGTCCGACGACTGGCAGTTGTCGCGGATGAACGGCACGACCTCTACGACGACGTACGAGTCGTAGACCGACTGCACGTACGAGCGGTGGCGCGGGTGGGCGCCCTTGTCGTACCAGCTCTGGTTGTTGACCGAGTTGACGCAGAACAGCTTGATCTTGCCGCCGTCCACGTGGTGGCCGAGCGTATCCAGCATGCCCTGGCCCTCGAACTCGCGCTCGTCGCCGCCGCTCGTCGGGAAGACGAGCATCGGCGGGCCCCAGTGCCCGTAGACGCGGATCCCCATGTCCCGGCCGAGCCGGGGCGAGTGCCAGGAGTGGTGTTCGACCTTCACGCGTGCCCCCGCGCGCTGGTTAGCGGAATCTCCGAACCGGCTGCGCCATCGACGAGGGCGCGACCAGGTTGCCGAGGAACACGGCGTTCGACGGCGTCTTGGAGAGCTTGTCGATCAGGAACTGCGCCGCCTCGACGGGCGAGAGATCGGCGAGCGCGCGGCGAAGCAGGTGGCGCTTGACGAGCTCCTCGGGCGGCACCAGCAGCTCCTCGCGGCGCGTGCCCGAGCGCAGCACGTCGACCGCGGGGAAGATGCGCCGGTCCGCGATCGCGCGATCGAGGATCAGCTCCATGTTCCCGGTGCCCTTGAACTCCTGGAAGATCACCTCGTCCATGCGCGAGCCGGTCTCGATGAGCGCGGTGGCCAGGATGGTGAGGCTGCCCGAGCCCTCGCAGTTGCGCGCCGCGCCGAAGAACTGGCGCGGGAACTGGAGCGCGCGGTTGTCGACGCCGCCCGACATCGTGCGCCCGCCCGGGCCCATCTCGCGGTTCGAGGCACGGCCGAGCCGCGTGAGCGAGTCGAGCAGGATCACGACGTCGCGCCCCGCCTCGACCAGCCGCTTCGAGCGCTCGATCGCGAGCCGCGAGAGGCGGATGTGCGAGTCGGAGCTCGAGTCGGAGGTGGAGGCGAGCACCTCGGCCGGCACCACGCGCCGGAAGTGAGTCACCTCTTCCGGCCGCTCGTCGACGAGCAGCAGGATCAGGTGCACCTCGGGGTGGCGCTGGACGATCGCCTTGCCCAGGTGCTCGAGCAGCGTCGTCTTGCCGGCCTTCGGCGGCGAGACGATCAGGCCGCGCTGGCCCTTGCCCACCGGGGCGATGATGTCGATCACGCGCAGGCTGATCTCGGAGCCCTCGCCCGAGAGATGGAACGCCTCGCTCGGGTTGATCGAGACGAGGTCCTGGAAGTGCGGTAGCGCGCGGTACTTCGCGAGCTCCATGCCCCCAGCCTGTGTGACTTCTACGAGTACGCGGCGTCCGTTACCACCATCGCGCGCCAGGCCTTCTATCTCGGTGCCGTCGCGCAATCCGCTGTCCCGTGCAATGACGTACGGGACCACCACGTCTTCGCGCTGCGGTAGATAGTTTTGTGCGGCCTGCCTGACGAATCCCCCCGCCCCCTCGGCGAGCTCGACGACGCCCGATACCGGCGTGGTCGGCCCCTCGGTCGGAATCGGGGCCTGGCGGGGATCTCTCGGACCCTTCTGACCCTGCTGCGGGGGTCCTCCGGGTCCGCCTTGTCGATGGTGACGATGGCGCCGCGAGTGGCGCCCGTGCCTCACGGCCGGGTCACCCTCCGCGGGTGGTTCATCGTCTCCTCCGGCCTCCGACTATGCGGCCTCGTCACCGCTCCTGTCAAGTGGCCGCGCGCGTTTCAGTGCGCGTAGGCAGCGCCCGCCAGTGGAGCGGTCAGCGCGACGCCGATCGCTTCGAGCCAGTACATGCGGTCGATCGAGGTGCCGTCGCGGCGACCGAGCCGCAGCGTGACGGGCTCGAGCGGCTTCGCCCCGCGCGCGAGCCCGGCGACGACCAGCTCCGCCTCGCTGCTTCGGCTCCAGCGCCACGGCGAAACGCAGAGCTCGAAGGCTCGAGCCGGGCTGGATCAGCTCGTAGCCCTGGCGTGTCGAGCGCCACTCGCGACCGTCGGCCGTGCGCAGAAGAACCTGCCCCGGGTCGAAGGAGTAGCCGAGCTCGCGCGGCTCGAAGACGAACCGCAGCGACACGAGCGGCGCTTCCTGGCCCTGCGGCGCGCGATCGAGGCCCTCGATGCTCATCCTGACGCCGCTCGAGCTCGAGCGAGGCTCGAGCGCCTGCGTGGCCCTTCACGCCCTGCGGCACCGTCTGCGATGCGGCTCTGCGTGTAGTGCGACGTCGCGCAGCCTGCGGGCGTCAGGCACGTCGCCGCCCAGGGCCGCGACGCAAACCAGCCTGCCGATCGCCATGACTCCTCCTGCCTCAGAAGCCGATCGCGAGGCCGAGCTCCACGCCGCCGCTCGGAAGCGCGCGCAGCCGCGGAGCCACGCCGCTCACGCGCGGTGCCGGAGGCCCGAGCGCGTCGAGCGCGACCGGCGTCCAACGGTCGGTCTTGACGAGCGCGCCGACGCCGGCCCCGATGCCGCCGAGCGCCACGCCATAGAGCGCGAGCGCCTCGCCGCGGCTGCAGTCGTAGTTGTAGTCGTATTCGCAGGCCACGGGATCCACCTCGCTGGTCGCGCCCACCAGAAGACCCAGGGCGGTTCCCGCCGCGAGCCCGACCAGCCAGTGGCGCTTGGTGCCCGTCACGAGCTCGAGACGGCTCACGGACGGCCGTCGGGAGCCGGAGCTGGTTGTCGCCCAGCGGCGGGGCGTGCTCGGGGATCATCGAGACGCTCGCCGAATCGGCGCTCGTCAGGATCCCCTTGGTCCAGCTTCCGGGCCGAGGCCATCTGGACCCGGACGCGGGATCCCATCGGGAGCCGGAGCGGCAGCCGGCTCGGCCGAGGGCTGCGCAGCGGCGATTGCGGGTGAAGCCGAGACCGCGACGACGACCAGCGCGCGGCTGAAGCTCATGTCGACCCTCCGATCGAGAAGATAGGCGGGGCATCGCGGCGCCGGCCGCACGCCTCAGGGCAGTTTCGCCACTGTCACAAGGCCGGCCGGGAGCGACACCTCGCCCACAGCTTGGACGGACGCGGCTGTCGATTCTCCGGCTAGCGCCAGTGACGGTCAGGGGTGCTCGCCCGGCAGCAGCGGACGGAGCGTGACGGCGTAGCGGCGGTCGTCGACGCAGACCGAGGCCGGCATCGCGCCAGTCGGCCACGAGACGGCGTCGAGCGCCGGGACCGCGCGCGGCCCGGCGACGGCGTCCACGATCGGCACTGCGAACGCCCAGGAGCGGCAGCCGCCCGTGAGCTTCGCCTCGCGCGCACGCACGGCATACGACGTCGGCGAGTAGGGCTTGAGGCTCGGATGGTGGAAGCCGAGCAGATCGCTCACCAGGCTCGCGAGCGGCGCCAGCGCCGCGGGCGCGTTCGCGGGATCGCCGGTCGCCGTGATCTCCAGCGGATCGTCCTCGAAGAGCGCGAGCCGCGCCACGCGCTCGGGCGCGCCGCCGAACACGACGGCAGCGCCGATGCCGGGGAGCTTGCGGACCGCCGAGGCGCGCTTGACGATCGCCTGCGCGTCGCCCTTCTCGAGGCGGCCGGCCTCGACGAGCGTCGTGCCCGAGACGAACACCTGGCCGTCCTTCAGGAGCACGAAGCGCGGCGGAGCGCTCGAGGGATCGCTGCCGGGCGTTCCGGGCGCCGTCTCGAGCACGATCACGGCTCCGGGGATCTCGCCGGCATGCAGCGGGCCGATCGCGGAGCCGGCGACGAGCGCGGCCAGCAGCGCCCGTCTCACCGCGAGGGGGTCTCGGGGCCGACCGAGCAGTTGCGGCCCTGGTCCTTGGCCCGGTAGAGCCGCGTGTCGGCGACCTTGACCAGCCCGATGTCGTCCTGCGCGTCGAGCGGGAACACGGCGACGCCGCTCGACACGGTCATGCGGCCGAGCGGCTGGCTCGCCTCGCCCGTGAAGCCCTGCGCGCTCACCGCCGCGCGGAACGCCTCCGCGAAGCGCCTGGCGTCGGCGGCCGTGGCGCCGTAGAGCAGCGCCACGAACTCCTCGCCGCCGTAGCGCGCCAGCACGTCGCCGCGGCGGCCGGTGTTGCGCAGGATCTCGGCCACGCGCGCGAGCACGCGGTTGCCTTCCTGGTGGCCGTGGCTGTCGTTGTAGTGCTTGAAGTGGTCGATGTCGAACATCGCGAGCGCCACCGGGTCGCCGGTGTGCTGCGCGCGCTCGAGCTCGATCGACAGCCGCTCGCGGAAGAAGCCGTAGTTGTAGAGGCCCGTGAGCGGGTCGGTGATCGCCTTGTGATGCGTGCGGCTGACGCGCCAGGTGAGGCTGCGCACGCGCTCGACCTGGAGCCAGAAGAGCTGCTCGAGCAGATCCGGGCGCGAGCGCAGGAAGTCGCGGAAGCTGCCCGCCGGGATCATCAGCACGCGCGCGGCGCCGTGGGCGCGCACGGTGGCCGAGCGCGCCTGGCCGTCGAGCGCCGCCATCTCGCCCGCCACGGCGCCCGGATAGAGGTGGCGGATCGTGATCTCGTCGCCGTCGGGGGTCTCGTGCGAGACCTCGAGCCGGCCCTCGACGAGCAGGATCACGTGGTCGCCCGGGTCGCCCTCGCGCCAGAGCACGCTGCCCGCTTCGAGCCTCACCTCGTGGCCGAGCGGTCCGAGCTCGCCGAACGATCCGGGCAGGTTCTGCACGAAGAGGCTGGGCCCTTCGTCCGACGGCTGCCGGCTCACAGTAATTGACATGATAGCGCTCTTGCCGGGCGCGGCCCGAAGGGCTCGTGACACCTTGGAGCCCCGGTCGGGGCGGTGATAGCCTCGCGGCACGTCCATGAACGGTCCCGCCCTGCGCTCGTTGCCCTGCTGCTGGGAGCCGTCGCGTCGGAAGCGCTCGCCGCCTCCGCGCCGATCCGTGCCCGCACCGCGATGGTGTCGTCGCAGAACGCGATCGCCTCGCAGATCGGCATGGAGACGCTGCTGGCCGGCGGCAATGCGGTGGACGCCGCGGTCGCCACGGCGTTCGCGCTCGCGGTCGTGCACCCCGAGGCCGGCAACATCGGCGGCGGCGGCTTCCTGCTGGCCTGGGTCAACGGGACTTCGGCGGTCTACGACTTCCGCGAGCAGGCTCCGGCGGCGGCGAGCGCGACGATGTTCCTGAAGGACGGCCAGTACGACCGCGCGCGGCATCACCAGGGCGCGCTCGCGGTCGGCGTGCCGGGCACGGTGGCGGGGCTGGCTCAGGTCTGGCACGACGGCGGCCGGCTGCCGTGGAAGCTGCTGCTGCGACCGGCGATCACGCTCGCGCGCGAAGGCTTCATGGTGAGCGACGGGCTCGCGCGTTCGCTGAAGAGCGAGCTCCCGCGCATGCAGGCGTACCCGGCCTCGGTCGCGCAGTTCTCGCGCGCAGGGCGTGCCGTACGAGATGGGAGACGTGCTGAAGCAGGAGGACCTCGCGAAGACGCTCACGCGGATCGCGGAATCGGGCACGGCCGGCTTCTACGACGGCGAGACGGCCGCGCTGATCGAGCGCGAGATGAAGGCCCGCGGCGGGCTGATCACGCGCGAGGACCTGAAGCGCTACGCGGTCTACCGGCGGCCGGCGCTGCGCGGGACCTATCGGGACTACGAGGTGCTGACCGCGGCGCCGCCGAGCTCGGGCGGCACCTGCCTCGTCGAGGCGCTGAACGTGCTCGAGGGCTACGACCTCAAGGCGATGGGCTTCGGCTCCTCGCGCTACCTGCACCACGTGGCCGAGACGCTGCGGCGGGCCTTCGCCGACCGAGCCCGCTATCTGGGCGACCCGGCCTTCGTCAAGGACATGCCGGTCGAGCGGCTCATCTCGAAGGAGTATGCCGCGTCGCTGCGCCAGACGATCCAGGAGAGCAAGGCCTCGGTCTCCTCGCCCGAGTCCTTCCAGTGGCCGGCCGAGAGCAACGACACCACGCACCTCTCGGTGGTGGACGCCGAGGGCGGCGCCGTGGCGCTCACCTTCACGCTCGAGGACGCCTACGGCTCGCGGATCGTGGTGCCCGGAGCCGGGTTCCTGCTCAACAACGAGATGGGCGACTTCAACGCGGGGCCCGGGCTCACCGACGCGACGGGCCTGATCGGCACCGAGCCCAACCTCGCCGCTCCCGGCAAGCGCATGCTCTCGAACATGACCCCGACGATCCTGGTGAAGGACAAGCGCGCAGCGCTCGTGGTGGGCGCCGCCGGCGGGCGCAAGATCCCCGGCACGGTGCTGCAGATCGTGCTCGGCGTCGTCGACTTCGGCATGAACGTGCAGGAGGCGATCGACGCGCCGCGCATCAACCACCAGTGGCTTCCGGACGTGATCCTGCACGAGCCGTTCGGGCTCTCGAGCGACACGGCCGAGGCGCTGCGCGCGCTCGGGCACCGGGTCGAGGAGCGCCCCGCGGGCGAGTGGAGCCGCGCCCATGGCATCGCCTACAGGGACGGAATGCTGGAAGGCGGCAGCGACCGCCGCAAGCCCGACGGCGCCGCGATCGGGCGTTAGGAGGACCCCGATGCCCCGCCGCCGGCTCGTCGCACTGTCACTGGCCGCCGCCTCGCTGTGCGGCCCGGTCGCCGCGCCTGTCCAGGCGCAGGCCCGCAAGCCGTCCCCGGCGAGCCCCGCGCAGACGCAGACCGCGGGGCTCACCGCTCTCGACGCCCAGCTCGAGGCGCTCTCGCGGCGCGTGGCGCCCTCGGTGGTCCAGGTGACCGCGAGCGGCTACACCTCGACGCCGAGCGTGCTGCTCGCGCGCGACCAGAGCACGGGCTCCGGCGTGATCGTCGACCCCGACGGCTGGATCGTCACGAACGCGCACGTGATCGAGGACGCGCGCAGCGTCAAGGTGGACGTTCAACAGCCCGACGCGGCTCCGCCCGGCAGCTCGATCCTGCGGCCGCGCAGCCAGCGCCTGGTCGCGAAGGTGGTCGGCGTCGACCGCGAGACCGACGTGGCCGTGCTGAAGATCGAGCGCTCCGGCCTCGCCCGCGCTCGAGCTCGGCGACTCGGAGCTGCTGCACCAGGGCCAGCTGGTGATGGCCTTCGGCAGCCCGCTCGGGCTCGAGAACTCGGCGAGCCTCGGCGTCGTGAGCGCGGTCGCGCGCCAGCTCAAGGCCGACGACCCGATGATCTACGTGCAGACCGACGCCTCGGTCAACCCGGGCAACAGCGGCGGCCCGCTGGTCGACGCGCAGGGACGCATGGTGGGGCTCAACACGATGATCCTGACGCAGTCGGGCGGCAACGAGGGCATCGGCTTCGCGGCGCCGAGCAACATCGTGCGCACGGTCTACGAGCAGCTGCGCAAGAGCGGCCGCGTCCGCCGCGGCGTGATCGGGGTGCGCGCGCAGACGATCACACCGTCGCTCGCGAGCGGGCTCGGGCTGGTCTTCGACCGCGGCGTCGTGCTGTCCGACGTGACGCCTGCGGGACCCGCCGAGGCGGCTGGCCTCAAGCCCGGCGACGTCGTGCTCACGCTCGACGGAAAGCCGATGGAGAACGCGCGCCAGTTCGACGTGAACCTCTACCGCCGGGTGCCCGGCGACAGCGTGACGGTCTCGGTGCGGCGCGGCCAGCAGACGGTCGAAGCCAAGGTGCCGGTGGTGCCGCGGCCCGACGACACCGAGCGGCTGCAGGCGCTCGTCACGCCCGAGAAGAACCTGATCCCGCGGCTCGGCGTGCTCGGGCTGGAGCTCGACGAGGAGCTGCTGCGCGTGGCCGGCCCGCTGCGCGGGTGCTGCGGCGTCGTGGTCGCGGCGCGCGCCGGCGGCGCGGACGGCGACGAGCTGCGCGCGGGCGACGTGATCTACGCCGTGAACGGCGTGTCGGTGCTGGGGCTCGCGGAGCTGCGCTCCGCCGTCGCGGGAGCTTTGCCGCGGCCAGCCGCTCGTGCTCCACGTCGAGCGCTCCGGCAAGCTGCTCTACGTCGTCATCGAGAACGAATAGGAACTGCCTGGGTGCGACGCAGCACCAGCAGATCAGTTACGGGCGCGAAGCGGAGCGGGATTCACTCCCGCGGAGCGAAGGGGGGTCTGGGGGGTGCGGCGCAGCACCCCAGAAGAGAATCAGCTGTTCTCGATCCGCTTGCGGGCGTCGTGGAGGGGCAGGTAGAGCCGCTTGCGCTCCTGGATCGTCGAGCGGATCAGGTGCTCGCTGCGCGCGGCGTCGTTCGGGTGGACCACCAGGTCCGCCTGCGCCACCCACGCCTGCGTGCCGTCGCCGGTTCGGAACTCCTCGCCGACCAGGATCACGAACAAGCCCCGCCGGTAGTCCGTCGCCAGCCGCATCAGCCGCTGGTGGAGCGTCTCCTTGCCGCCGTCTCCCGAGGCGCGCGACGTGACCGCGAGCTCGTAGACGCCCTGCTCGACGAGCCGCACGCCTTCCTCGACGTCGTCGACCACGTCCACGTTGTAGCCGATGTTCATGAGCGCGGCCTGGATCGCGGCCGCGGCAGGCCCCGAGAGCGCGATGAGCGCGTCGTTCTGGCTCGCCGCGGCGCGCTCGCGACGCGCGACTGCTGCGGCGCTCGGCACCGGAGCCGGCTCATAGGCCTGCGTGGGCGCCGGCGCGGGAGGCGGCGCAGCGGCCGCCTCGGCCCCGCCGTTGCCGCGGGCGCGGCACCCTTGCCCGGCAGCGTGATCACCGCCTGGCACTTCGGGCACTTCACCTTGAAAGGCTTGTCGGGGACCTTGCTGTCGTCGATCTGGATCCGCGACGAGCACTGCGAGCACTGGGCCTGCACCTTGCTTCTACCTCTCGATCAGGTCTTCCATCTCGGAGTCGCCGCCGCCCCTGCGCGGCCGGCGGGTTCGCCGGTCGCGGAGGCCGCGTCGGGTCCAGCGGCCGGGGGTGCGGCGCATGTCGCCGATCTGCGGCTTGAGCGGGATCACTTCGCTCTTCGAGGCCGCGTCGCCCTGGGTGTCGAGCTTGAGCTGGAGGTTCGTGCGGTTGGTGGCGTAGGAGAGCGCGAGCTCGCGGTCGACCGTGCCCTCGTGGATCAGCCGCTCCAGCTCCTGGTCGAAGGTCTGCATGCCGTCGAGCCCGCCCGCCTCCATCGCGTCCTGCAGGCTCTTGCCCTCGCGCTCGCCCTCCTGCACGTACTCCTTGGTGCGCGAGTTCGAGCGCAGGATCTCGCAGATCGCGATGCGGCCGCCGGTGTTCTTCGGGATCAGGCGCTGGCTCACGATCCACTTGAACGACTGCGAGAAGCGCGTGCGGATCGAGCGCTCCTCGTTCTTGGGGAAGACACCCACGATGCGGTCGATCGTCTTAAGGC
>CAVUTB010000017.1:0-124215 GCA_963744315.1 uncultured Acidobacteriota bacterium | reverse complement strand
AGGGGCATCCCGCTCCTGCTTTCGGCGCTGCTCGGCGGCGCGGCCGCGACGCCGGCCCGCCCCCAGGCGCTGGTCCTCGACCGCGTCACGGTCATCGACGTAGAGAGCGGCCGGGCGCAACCCGGCCTGACCGTGATCGTGGAGGGCGAACGCATCGCCGAGGTCGGCCGGAGACCGGCGCTCCGGGTGCCGCCCGGCGCGCGGGTGGTGGACGCGGCCGGCAGGTTCCTGATCCCGGGACTCTGGGACATGCACGTCCACACCGCTTTCGGCGATTGGTTCCCGGGCGCGCGGGACATCGCACTTCCACTGTTCGTGGCCAACGGTGTCACGGGCGTGCGCGACATGGGCGGCGACCTCGACGCGCTCGTCGAGTGGCGCCGGGCGATCGGGCAGGGGTCCCTGGTCGGGCCGAGGATGGTGATCAGCGGGCCCATGCTGGACGGCCCGAAGCCGCGCTTTCCCAGCTCGGTGGCGATCGCCACGCCCGAGGACGGCCGCCGGGCGGTGAGGGACCTGAAGGCGCGCGGCGTCGACTTCATCAAGCTGCAATCGCTCATCCCCCGCGACGCCGTCTTCGCCATCGCGGAGGAGGCGAAGAAGGCCGGGATCCCCTTCGCCGGCCACGTCCCCGACGCGTTGCGCGCGAGGGAGATGTCCGACGCCGGCCAGAGGAGCTTCGAGCACCTCATCGGGATCTTCGAGGGCAGCTCGGCGCGCGAGGACGACTTCCTGAAGGGCGTCAAGAGCCCCGGCCAGTTCCTGGCGGCCTTCGACGAGGCGCGGCTCGCGGCCCTCGCCGCGCGGCTTGCCAGGAACCGCACCTGGCAGTGCCCGACCCTCGTATGGGAGCGCGGCGGGAACCTGATCGAGGAGCGCGACCTTGAGCACGACCCGCTCGCGAAGTACGCGCCGGCCAGCTGGAAAAACGGCACCTGGAAGCGCTTCCGGGATCAGGTGATCGGGGAGTTCAACGTGGACGACCTCCCGACGCGGAAGCGCTTCGTGGCGAAGGAGCTGGAGGTCGTGGCCGCGCTCCATCGCGCCGGCGTGCCGTTCCTTGCCGGCACCGACACCCCGGCCGGCGTCCACATCTTCCCGGGCTTCAGCCTGCACGACGAGCTGGGGCTCCTCGTGCAGGCCGGTTTCACCCCGCTCGAGGCGTTACGGAGCGCCACGCTATCGCCGGCGGAGTACTTGTCGATGTCGGACCGCCTCGGACGCATCGAGAAGGGGAAGCTCGCCGACCTCGTGCTCCTCGACGCCGACCCCCTCGTGGACATCGGGAACACGCGGAAGATCCGAGCAGTGGTGGCGGCCGGGCGTTACTTCTCGCGGGAAGACCTGAACGCGCTGCTGAGAGGAGTGGAGGCCCGAGCCGAAGGCCGTTGAGCCTGCCCGACCGCTCCCGCCCCCCCCAGGCTATGGAGATCAGCTGTAGCTGGCCGAACCGGCCGGCGTTGAAGTCCTCGATCGCCTGGTTGATCTCGTCGACGGTGTTCATGACGAACGGCCCGTAGTGCACCAGCGGCTCGTCGATGGGCGCCCCGCTCAGGAACATGACGATGGACTCCGCCAGGGACTCGACGACCACCTCGTCGCCATCGTTCTTGAAGAGGATGAACTCGCCGGCCGACACCGGCTTCGAGCCGTTGGCCGTCACCTGCCCCTCCAGCACGAGCAGCGCCGTGTTGTAGTCCTTCGGCGTCGGCAGCCGGACCGGGCGCCGGCTTGAGCCGCAGGTCCAGCATGTGCGCGGGCGAAAACGTCTCCGCCGGTCCCCGCGCGTCCTCGTAGTCCCCGGAGATGACCCGCACCACGCCCTTGCTCGTCCGGCAGCGGAACCGCGGGATCGACCGCTCCGTCAACGCCTGGTACTTCGGCGCCGCCAGCTTGTGGCTTCGCGGCAGGTTCACCCAGATCTGCATCATGTGCAGGACGCCGCCCGCCCGGGCGAACGCCTCCTCGTGGAACTCGTTGTGGAGGATGCCGCCTCCCGCCGTCATCCACTGGACCTCACCCGGCCCGATCACCCCGCCGTTGCCCGCGCTGTCGTGATGGGCGATCGCGCCCTCGTAGGCGATCGTCACCGTCTCGAAGCCCCGGTGCGGGTGCGTCCCCACGCCGCGCCGCCTCGTGGTTGCCGTCGAACGCCTCGGCCTTCTGGTAGTCCAGGAGGAAGAACGGGCTCATCCGCTTCTGCGTTTCCGTGGCGCTCGGGAAGTAGTTGCTGACATGGAAGCCGTCCCCGACCCAGTGCTGGGGCGCCCCGCGGAACACCCTCTCGACCGTTCTCTTCACGGTCCCTCCTTTCAGGCAGCGCTCTTGGCGGCGGCCGTCGCCGCCGGCTTGCGGGCGAGGAGCGGGACCGCGCCGCCGAACACGCCGGCGGCCAGAGCGGCCAGGCCCCACGTCTCGCCGGACAGCGAGAATCCGAGCGCGTGGTCCCGCTCGAAATGAGGCCAGGTCCGGTGAAGGCCAACGCCACGGCCGCTCCGCCGAGCACCAGCGTGTACTCGTAGCCGCCGTCTCGGCGCGAAGAAGCCGTTCTTGAGATGGACGCTCACCGCGGCTACCAGCATCACGGCCACCACCGCGGCGGCGGCGGCGGGCGTCAGCAAGCCGGCGGCCAGGAACAGGCCGCCCAACGTCTCCGCGAGACCGGCCTGCAAGGCCTGCAGCCGCCCCGGCCGGAACCCCAACTGCTCCAGGAACTGGCCGGTGCCCGTGAGGCCGTGGCCCCCGAACCAGCCGAACAGCTTCTGCGTCCCGTGCGCGGCCAGGCTCAGCCCCACCACCAGGCGCAAGATCAAGAGTCCGATGCTCATGAATTCCTCCGTTTTAATGCTATCCCAGGGACTAGTAACTTCCCTTTGGATACCAATGATAAGCCGGTCGGTATCGCATGTCAAGTAGCTTCCCTACGGAAAGCAGGAATGCGATAGAATGGCGGGGATGGCCAGGAAGATCGACCCGCACTGCCGGGCCTTCCAGAACGCGGTGGAGCTGCTCGCCCGCCCCTGGACCGGGCTGATCCTGAGCATCCTCCAGGGCGGTCCGTTGCGGTTCAGCGAGCTCGAGGAGCGCTCGCAGGGCGTGGGCGCCAAGACCCTGTCCGCCCGCCTGAAGGAGCTGGAGGCCCGGCGGCTGGTGGCGCGGCACGTGGAGGCCGGTCCCCCCGGTGGGTCAGGTACACGCTCACGTCCAAGGGCAAGGGCCTTCGGGCAGGTGGCGGCCGCGATCGAGCGCTGGGGCCGCGACCTGGTCGCGGACGACTAGATGCTGGTCCTCCCGGATGGGGTGATAGCCTGTGATCACCGTAGTCCTATGGAGGAAAAAGATGAAGCGAAAGGCATCGGTACAGTGGCAGGGCGATCTGAAGACCGGCCAGGGCACGGTCTCGACGGAGAGCGGCGTCCTTCAGGAGACGCCGTACTCATTTACGGCGCGATTCGCGAGCGGCACGGGCACGAACCCCGAGGAGCTGGCCGCCGCCGCCCACGCCGGGTGTTTCACCATGGCGCTGTCGGCGGAGCTGGCAAGGCGAACCTCGCGCCGACGCTTCTGCGCACGAGCTGCGTCGTCACGCTCGACCAAGTGGACGGGGCCTGGAGCGTCACCGAGTCGCACCTCGACGTGACGGCCAAGGTTCCGGTGCCTCGCCGGAGGCCTTCCGCAAGGCCGCTGAAGCCGCGGAGACCGGCTGCCCGATCTCGAAGCTCTTCAAGACGAAGATCACGATGGACGCGAGGCTCGAGCCCTAGTCGCCCGAACGGGGATCAGGACTGCGGTACGGACGCGGCGTCGCGCACGCAGCGGAAGCCGAGATGGTTGCTCGCCGGTGCGCACTTCGCCCTTGCCGCGCGTGCCGATCATGTAGCGCGTGCAGTAGTCCTCGACGCACAGGAACGAGCCCCGCGATGCACGCGCTTCGGCTCGCCGGGCTCGGCCGGGTCGAACGAGTCCTCGGGGCCGCGCGGGTTTCGCGCCACGCCGGGCTGCGCCGCGAGCGTCGCGTAGTAGTCGGGACGATACCAGTCGCTGACCCACTCCCAGACGTTCCCGGCCACGTCGTACAGGCCGTACGCGTTCGGCGGATACTGCGCCACCGGCGCCAGCCCCGCGAAGCCGTCCTGGCCCTCGTCGGCGCCCTTCACCGGGAAGCGGCCCTCGTAGATGTTGGCCATCCACTTGCCGCCCGGACGCAGCTCGTCGCCCCACGGATAGAGCTTGCCCGCCAGCCCGCCGCGCGCGGCGAACTCCCACTCCGCCTCGGTCGGCAGCCGCCCGCCGGCCCACTTCGCGTAGGCCTCGGCGTCCTCGTAGGCGACGTGGACCACCGGGTACTTCTCGCGGCCCTTGAGCTCGCTCGCCGGGCCGGTCGGATGCCGCCAGTTCGCGCCCGGGACGTACGTCCACCACTGATAGTGATTGTCGAGAGGCGACCGGCCGCGCGGTCGGGTTGAACACCACCGAGCCGGCCACCAGGTTCTCCTCGGGCGCGCTCGGGAAACTCCTCGCGGGTCGGCTTCGTCTCCGCGACGGTCACGTAGCCGGTCGCCTTGACGAAGCGCGCGAACTGCTCGTTGGTGACCTCCGTGGCGTCCATCCAGAACCCGTCCACGGACACGCGGTGGATCGGCCGCGCGTCCGACATCGGGATCGTGCCCGCCGTGCTGATGGCCGCGCGGATCGCTGCGCCCCATCGAGAACTCGCCGCCCGGGATCCAGACCATGCCGGCAGGCGTCGCGCCGGGCCGGGAAGAGGTCGGGAGCGTCGGTCGCGAAGTCTGCTTCGGTCTCGGGAGGAGCGGACGCGACCGGCGGCGCGACCGCCGCGGGACGCCCCCACAGCAGCACGCCGCGGCTGCGGCGGCAGCCGCCAACAGGATGAATCCCGCGGTTCGCCGTCGTGTCGGACGCGCCCCGCCATGGGAGTCCCTCAGAACGCCTCCTGCACGCCGAAGTACACGGCCTTCGAGCCGTCCCTGCCGAAGCCGATGTCGATGCAGAGGTTCGTCCTCGAGCGCTTGTTGAGCATGAAGCGGAAGCCGAAGCCGCCCCCGGGCGCGAACGAGTCGAACAGCTCCTCGTCCGCCAGCTCGTTGCTCAAGCGTCTGCGCGTTGACGAAGGCCACCATGCCGAAGAGGCCGTTCTCCGTCATGGTCCAGCGGTACTCCGCCTCGGCGTACAGCAT
Organism: uncultured Acidobacteriota bacterium; assembly: GCA_963744315.1. Lineage (GTDB taxonomy): Bacteria > Acidobacteriota > Vicinamibacteria > Fen-336 > Fen-336 > DATBSL01. The sequence continues at coordinate 119,017 of CAVUTB010000017.1, read as the reverse complement.
CTTCTCGCCTCGGAACCGCCCCTGAGGATAGCCGCGCCCGGAGCGCGCGTACGTGTCGCCCCCCGTGGAGGGAAGGTCGAGGTACGGCGCCACGCCGCCGGTCACGAGGTCGCCGAAGGTCCAGAACGCGAGCTTGTGGCGCGCGTCCCGCGAGAGCCGCGCGTAGGTCCTGAGGTCGTAGCTGAACTGCTGCCAGTTCGAGTCGCCGCCCAGGAAATCGTCGATGAGGATCAGGTACGACGCGTTCGCGAACCAGCCCCGGCTCGGGTTGATGGCGCCGTCACGGCTGTCGACCAGGGCATGCAGGCTGAAGCCGGCGGAGGTCTGGGAGTCGAGGTCGAAGCCGAACTGCTCCGAGTAGGTGATGTAGGGCGACTCGGCGAACACCGTCGGGATCGACTTCGTCGGGGGGGCGGACGTTGTTGTGGATGTTGTAGACGTAGCCCGCGCCCAGGAAGACGTTGCGGCGGACCTGCTTGTAGTACTTGTCGAAGATCCGGAAGTGGTTGAACTTCATGTCGAGCTTGGCGTCGTCCGGCGTGGCCGTCCCCAGGCCGTAGGTCGGCTGGGACGTCCAGAAGAAGCGGTTGTCGGCTTCGATGCGCCAGCGGTTCTCGAGGGACGACACGTTCATCTTGGCGCTGAGGAGGAACTGGGCCTTGGTCGTGGCGGTCGCGCTGGCGACGATCGACGAGATGCGCGTGGTCTGCGGAAAGCCCCTGTAGAAGGCCATGTTTCCCGCGACGCCCAGCGCTGACGCCGGTCGTCGGGCTATACCCGATGACCGGCGCTACCGGCGACCATGCGCTTCTTGTAGTCCATCGGGTCCGGTGGCGGCGGTGGCGGCTTGTGGCGCAGCTCGCGGATGACGTCGATCAGGTCCTTGGTCGGCTCGAACTCGCCGGGCGCCGGGCTCGGAGTCGCATCCGATGGCGAGGGGATGGGTGTCGGCTCCGGGAGCGGCGCGACCGGCTCCTGCGCGCCGCGCCGTGCCCCGGAACGGCCAGCGCGAAGACGGCGGCGACGAACATCTCTCGTTTCATGCGCGGATCACCTTCGATCGGAGAGTGGTGGCCGCAGGGAGAATGCGGCCACCACTCGCTCCCTCACTTGACCTCGATCAGCACCTTCTCGATCTTCCCGGTGAACTTGTTCTCGTGCTCCTTGTACGCCGAGCTCACGTTGGTCCCTTCGTCCACGCCCACGTCGGCGGCGTCGTCGGCCGAGAAGATGTTGGCGTTGGTGTTCTCCACGCGGCCGGATCCGACCTTCTTGTCGTTGACGTAGATCGTGGTGGTACCGCCCTTGCCGCGGCCGTTGCCGTCGTAGGCGAACTCGAGCCTGACCTTGGCCTTGCCCGGCGCCAGCGGCTCGGTCGAGTTGGTCGTGTACTGCTGGAGCCCCACCCAGTTGTACGTGTAGGCCGGCTTGCCGTCCTTGACGTAGAGGCTCCAGCCGCCGAAACGGCCACCCTGGGCGAGGATCACGCCGTTCGCGCCACCCGCGGGAATGTCCACGTCGGCCGTGATCGTCTCCGACTGGTTCTTCACGTTGATGAAGGCGTTCTCCATCATGCCCGTCATGCCCTCGTAGACCGTGAGCGACTTGCGGCCCGCCATCAGGTCCGGACGCCCCGCCATGGCGGGGTCGAACCGCACGAGCAACCGGTCGTCGATCGGCAGCACGCGGTAGCGCTCGGCCTCCTTCATGAAGAGGGCCTGCAGCTCCTTGAGCTTGGCCGGGTTGCTGGCCGCGAGGTCGTTGGTCTCGCTGAAGTCCTCGTCCACGTTGTAGAGCTCCCACACGTCGTCGGCCAGCGCGCGCCTCGGCTTGGCTTCCCACGGAGCCTTGTGGATGGTCGCGGCCACCCATCCGTCGTGGTAGATGGCGCGGTTCGCCGAAGATCTCGAAGTACTGCGTCTTGTGCCGGCCGGCAGCCTTGGCGTCGTCGAACGTGTACAGGAAGCTGACGCCTTCCATGGGCGTCTGGGCGATGCCGTTGACCGTCTTCGGCTCCGGCAGACCGGCCGCTTCGAGCACGGTCGGCGCGATGTCCACCACGTGGTGGAACTGGCTGCGGACCTCGCCCTTGGCCTTGATCCGGTTGGGCCAGCTGACGACCAGCGGGTTGCGCGTGCCGCCGAAGTTGCCGGCGACCTGCTTCGTCCACATGAACGGCGTGTTGCCGGCCACCGCCCAGCCCGCCGCCATGTGCGGGAAGGTGTCCGGGTCGCCCCACTTGTCGATGTTCTTGAGCATGTCGGGCACCGTCTCGGGCACGCCGTTGAAGTACGTCATCTCGTTGAACATGCCGTTCATCCCGCCTTCGGCGCTGGCGCCGTTGTCGCCGACCAGGTACAGGATCATCGTGTTGTCGAGCTCGCCCATGTCCTCGATGGCCTTCACCACGCGGCCGATCTCGTGGTCGGTGTGCGCGGCGAACGCGGCGTAGACCTCCATCTGCCGCGCGAACAGCCGCTGCTCGTCGGGCGTGAGCTTGTCCCAGTCCTTGATGTCGGCCGGCTTGTTCGCCAGCTTCGCGTTCTGCGGGATGATGCCCAGCTTCTTCTGGCGCGCGAAGGTCTCCTCGCGGTACTTGTCCCAGCCGCCGTCGAACTGGCCCTTGAACTTCGCGATCCAGTCCTTCGGCACGTGGTGCGGGGCGTGCGTGGCGCCGGTGGCGAAGTACGTGAAGAAGGGCTTGTCCGGCGTGAGCGACTGCTGGGCGCGGATCCAGCTGATCGCCTGGTTGGTCATGTCGGTCGTGAAGTGGTAGTTCGGGTCGCGCGGCACCTCGACCTTGACGGTGCCGTCGAAGACGAGCGGCGCCCACTGGTTGGTCTCGCCGCCGATGAAGCCGTAGAACTTGTCGAACCCGGAGTGCGTGGGCCAGCGATCGAAGGGCCCGGAGACGCTCACTTCCCACGGCGCCGTCTCGTGGTACTTCCCGAAGGCGGACGTGCTGTAGCCGTTCTGGCGGAGGATCTCGGCGAGCGGCGTGACGCTGAGCGGCCGGGCGCCCGTATTGCCCGGGAAGGCGGTGGCCACCTCCATGATCGCGCCCGCGTTGTTCGTGTGGTGGTTGCGGCCGGTGAGCAGGGCCACGCGCGTCGGCGAGCAGAGCGCCGTGGTGTGGAAGCGGTTGTACTTGAGCCCGATGCTCGCGAGCCGGTCGAGCGTCGGCATGGGGATGCCGCCGCCGAACGTGCTGGGGTGGCCGAACCCGATGTCGTCGATCAGGAAGACGATGACGTTGGGCGCGCCCTTCGGCGGCTTCACCTCGAACCGCGCCGGCGCCTTGGCGTTGCGCGCGTCCAGCGCGGTCTCGCGGGGATAGTCGGGCTCGGGGACGGGGAGCACCGTGCGATCGATTGCCCCTCCCGCCGCCGCTGCGGCGGGCCGGGACGTCTCCTTCGCCGGCTGCGACCCGCTGCAGCCGATCCCGGCCAGGAGGGCCAGCACGCCGCCGAAGGTCACGAGGCCGGTCGTCCTTCTTGTCGTTCTACTCATCGTCATGTCCTCCTTGCGAGTTCCCTTGATCGCTCACGAATTCCCGCGCAGCCGCTCGGGAACTACTTCTTCTCGAACGGGTAGATCACCTTCCAGTCGTTCTTCATGTCGACGACCGTCCAGCCCTTGGCGCTGGCTTCCTCGAGGCCCTTTTCGAGCTTGCCGAGGGGCGACACGTCGTAGGCCCACTCGCGCGCGGCGTCGGTGTGACGAACGAAGAGACAGAAGCGCGTGCCCGCTTCCCGCCGCGGTCCACTGCAGCATCTGCAGGTCGCCGTCGGAGTTGCCGAACGCGGCGATGGGCCGGCGGCCGATGTGCTTCTGGATCGCGATCGGCTTGTTCTCCTTGTCGTCGAAGAAGTCCAGGGCGGGCAGCCTGACGAGCACCGGCTTGCCCTCGCGCATCTCGAACTGCAGCTTGCCCGTGCTGCCGATGACCTGTTCGGGCGGGATGCCGTAGACCCGCTCGGCAAAGGCGCGCATGAAATCGCTGCCGCCGCCGGAGACGATGTAGGTCTTGAACCCGTTGGCCCGAAGATAGGCCAGGAGCTCGAGCATCGGCTGGTAGACCATCTCCGAGTACAGGCGGCCCGTCTTGGGGTGCTTCGCGGTGGCGATCCAGGCCTTGGCGATGCGGTCGAACTCCTCGGTGGTCATGTTCGAGCTGCCGGCGGCCAGGATCTCGATCAACGAGGGAGCGCCGCCGGCGAACGCGGTCTTCAGGTCGCCCGCGAGGACGGACTTGAACGGCTCCTTCTCCTTCCACTCGGGATGCGCGGGGGCGAGCTCCTTCACCCGGTCGAGGCCGAAATGGAGCTGGAAATACAGCGGCTGCTCGGCCCAGAGGGTGCCGTCGTTGTCGAACGTGGCGATCCGTTCGGCCGCGGGCACGAACTCCGGTGAGCCTTCCTTCGTGACCTTCGCCACGAAGTCCACGATGGACTGCTTCGTCTTGCCCTCGTTCCACGAAGGCAGCGGATCGGCGGCCTGCGCGACCGTCGTCGCCGAGAGACAACGCGCACGAGAGCGCGGCGACGACGACGGCCTTCACTTCACGACCTCGATGTCCGGCATCTTCCATGTCCCGTCGAACACGCCCTCTTTGGGGCCGTAGAAGCGGAAGAACGGGTAGAAGCCCCTGCCGGGGACCGTCTGTATCCAGTTGCTCTCCTGGCCCGCGGGTGCCTTCGGCCCGAAGTAGAGGTCGATCGAGCCATCGGCGTTGGTCTTGAGCTTGTCGTAGCCCGAGCGCGCCGAGTCGTTGGTCGCGTTCTGGATCATCGAGCGGGTTTCCGTGTCGTAGAGCGTGAGCGACCAGAAGCTCGACACCGGTATGTTCGCGGGCAGGTGCAAGCGGTAGGACTTGCCGCCGTCGAAGTGGTTGCCGTCCTTGTCCGCGAAGGCCTGGATGTAGCTCGCGCCGGGGCCGGCCGTCTTTCTCCCGATGGCGGGCGACATGTAGATCGCGCCGTAGAAGTAGTGCAGCCGCTCGTCGAGCTGGCTGTAGTTGTCGGTTTCCTGGTCGTGATCCAGGAGCACCACCCAGACCCACTTCGTGCCGGGAAATGCCATGGCGCCGCTGATGCGCTGTTCGGCATGGAAGAGGAGCGTTCGCGCCATCGCGTGGCCCACCTTGGCGGCGTCCTCGAGGATGGCGCGTTGCCGCGCATCGGGCTTGAACTGCTTGCCCTTCTCGATCCCCAGCGGCTTGAGCATGGCCATGAAGAAGCGGTCGCGCTCGTGAACGGGGTTGTTGTTGATGAACGCGGACAGCCGTGCCCAGTATTCGATGCCGTCGGGCGGAATCGTTCGACATCTTCGGGCCCGACATGGAGACGACCTTGTTCGGCTTCGGGTTCTCGCGCTGGCTCCACGGGTAGACCCGCAAGCGCTTGATGAGGTCGACCGCGGCCGCTACGTCGTTGTTCTCGACCAGGCCGCGATCCATGATGTTGTAGTTGTTCATCGTGCCCCGCAGGACGAAGTAGCCCTCCTTGGGAACCTCGCCGGTGTAGCCGGGCGGCAGGAGAAGGTACTTGCCGCCCTTGCCCTTGTCGGGACCGGGCAGGCCGAAGTCGGTGATCGCGCGCTGCCAGAAGTCATCGATGAGGCCGACGACCCGGCCCGGCCGGGACCTCGAGGACGACCGGCCCCTGGCTCAGATCGACGTTCACCATGCCGTAGACCGTGGTGTCGTTGGCGGTGAGCCAGATACCCCGGGTGTCGGCGAAGTTGTCCGCGATGATCAGGTCGTTGAGGTCGGCGCCCAGGTCCCGCTTCATCCCGACGCGGATGGACTCGAAGGAAACGGCCGGAAAGGACCACAGGAACGCCTGGACGGCGCGCTGGAAGTCCATCTCGTCGTAGAGCTTTCGCGTGGTTTCCTCGGTCGGAAATCCCTGGTCGAACTTCAGCGTGCCGAGGCGGGTCTCCACGGTGTCAGGCATCTGCGCGTAGGCGCTCGGGACGGCCAGCGCGCTGGCGATTGCGGCCGCGATGAGGCCTTGTCTGCAGATTCATGTCTGCTCTCCTTCTTGCGTGTCGGCTCAGTTCACCAGCTCGAGATCGCCCGGCCTCCAGCTCTTGTCGAACCAGCCTTCCATCGGTCCGTAGAGCCGGAAGATCACGTTGAAGCCTTTTCCCGGCCACGTCTGGACCCAGTTGCCTTCCTGCCCGGCGGGCGCTTTCGGGCCGAACCACACCGTCATCGAGCCGTCGGCGTTCTTCTTCACGCCGGGAAGCTTGCTGTCGAGGCCGGCGGTCTTCTGGTCGGTCTCGAGGAATGAACGGTGCTGGTTGTCATAGACGTTGAACGACCAGAACCGCTTGGCCGGAATGTTGGGCGGCAGCGTGACCTTGTAGTTCTTGCTGCCGTCGAGCGACTCGCCCTTGCCGTCGCGGGCGGTGTACACATAGGCCGCGCCCTGGCCCAGCTTCGGGCTGGCCATCGCCGGCGTCATGCCGGTGAAGTAGTAGAAGGACATGGTGCGCGCATCCAGCGTCCGTTCGCCGCCATCGGCGAACTCGTGGTTCAAGTGCGTGAAGGAGGTGGTCCACTGCCGGTCGGGCCAGACCTTGGTCAGCGGGTCGCGCGAGGCGAATGTCATCGCGCGCGACGTGGCGTTGGCCACCGCCGCCGCGTCGGTGAGGATCGCCTTCATGCGCGCATCGGGCGCGAACGGCTTGCCCTTCTTGATGCCGATCGAGGCGAGGATTCCCACCACTTCCGATTCGAGGAAGTCGTCCGGCTCGTGCTGCACGACCTCGTTCAGCTCGTCGAAGAAGGTGAAATCGTTGGCGTGGACCGTGTTGATCTGCATGCCCGAGAAGTTCACGAACTTCGTCGCGGGCGGCTTGGCCGCGGCGGAGAGCGGGTACATCGCGGCGTTCGCCTTCACGTTCTTCACGATGGTCGGCGATGTCGCTGCCCTGGACGAAGGCGCGAATGATGACGAGGTTGCTGTAGGTGCGGGTTTTCGCGACGAAATAGCCCTCGCTTGGGCAGCGCGCCCTTGTAGCCCGGCGGCACCACCAGGTACTTGCCGCCCTTGCCCTGGTCTGGCCCCGAGAGTCCGAGGTCGGTGACGAAGCGGAAGTGGGCGTCGTCGAGGATGCCCAGCACGCCGGGCGGCACCTGCAGACCATCGGCCCTTCCTTGACGTCGATGATCGCCCAGGTATAGACCACGACCGTGTTCGGGGTCAGGAACAGCGAGCGGGCGTCCGCCAGGCCCTCGGAGATGCCGAAGCCCTGGTTCGGCGGGAAGCCGCCTTCGATGAAGCCCCGTCGCAGGCCCTGGACATTGGCCGCCGGAATGCCCAGCAGGAAGGCTTCCACGCCGCGGACGAAGTCGAGGTTGTCGTAGACCTTCTGCATGGTTTCCTTGTCGGGCAGGCCGTCGTGGAACTTCAGCGTCCCGATGCGGGTCTGCACCGTGTCGGGCGTCGTGATCGACGGCGGAACCTTGGCTTTGTATTTCGGATCGGGTTGCTGCTGCGCGGAGGCCGACACGCCGAAGAACGCAACGAATGCCACGAGCAAGACTCTCTTCATCTGACCTCTCCTTGACCTGACCAACTCGAGATCCACTCACTTCAGCTTCACGCTGGGGATCGGGAAGGTCGCGGTGACGACCAGGGTCTGCCCCTGCGTCTTCACGCGCGCGCCCGTTTCCCAGAGATAGCGGACGTTGACCAGGGCGAAGAGCTTCGACTTGGTCGCGATCGGCAGCGTCACGTCCGGCCCGAAGCCGAACACCTTGTGCTTGTTGCGGGCAGTCACGTCGATCTCGCCTCCGCCCGGCAGCTCGAACTCGCGCCAGCCGATCCTGCGTGAGCTTCCACTGGGCGTAGTACGCGCGCGCCGATGATCAGCCCGCCTCCGAGGAACGACTTGCCCAGGCCGCCTTGGAGCGTGAGGATCTGTCCGACCTTGACGTCGGTGTCCTCCTTCCTGCCGTGGATCTCCCAGTAGGCGGTGGTGGCGAGGCTGAAGGTCTTCTTCTCGTCGAAGTAGACGGTCGCCCCCAGGAACGGCTCGTACGTCCACATGCCCTTGCCGAGGTTGTCGTCGCCGCCCGGCTCGTAGCGGCCCGTGGGTGATGTAGAGCTGAAGCCCGGCGGCGATGTCCGCGCGCGGGGTGTGCCAGCCCAGGTCGAGCGGGCGGACCAGCATGTCGGCGAAGCCGGTGTCGACCGGCCGGCCGAGCTGGAAGGCCGGCGCTTCGAGCGACGCGTTCGCGAAGGGAAGCACCACCATCGCGCCGTAGTTCGCGCCCAGGATCTTGGCCTTGCTGACGTACCAGAGCAGCGGAGCGGCGGCGCCGACGCCGAGGCTGCTCGGAGAATCCGGAGCGAGGCGGACCGTGTCTCCGTCGGCATTCTTGATGGTGTCGGTGCCGTAGCGGAGATAGAAGAGCGCGGCGTAGAAGCCGGGCGCGGGCTGGGATCCGGACTGCACCCCGAAGTCGCCCAGGCTGTGGCTCCCGTTCAGCTGAGCCTGGGCGGGCACCGCCGACAGCAGCGTCAGCCCGCACGCCGCGCCCAGCAACATCAGTCGTCTCATCGGAACTCCCTCACTTGCCGAACTCCGTCAGCGGACTTCGAGAGTCTCAGTCAGAAGCCTCCTGCACGCCGAAGTACACGCCCTTCGACGTCCCTGCCGAAGCCGATGTCGATGCAGAGGTTGGTCTTCGAGCGCTTGTTGAGCGATGAAGCGGAAGCCGAAGCCGGCCGCAGTCGCGAACGAGTCGAAGAGCTTCTCGTCCGCCTGCTCGTTGCTCAGCGTCTCCGTGTTGACGAAGGCCACCATGCCGAAGAGGCCGTTCTTCGTCATGGTCCAGCGGTACTCCGCCTCGGCGTACAGCATCCTCTCGCCGCGGAAGCGCCCCTGGGGGTAGCCGCGTCCGGAGCGCGCGTAGAGGTCGCCTCCCGTGGAGGGAAGGTCGAGGTACGGCGCCTCGCCGCCGGTCACGAGGTCGCCGAAGGTCCAGAACGCGAGCTTGTGACGCCCGTCCTTCGACAGCCGCACGTAGGTCCTGAGGTCGTAGCTGAACTGCTGCCAGGTCGAGTTGCCGCCCAGGAAGTCCTCGATGAGCATCAGCGTACGACGCGTTCGCGAACCAGCCCCGGCTGGGGTTGATGGCGCCGTCACGGCTGTCGATGAGGGCGTGCAGGCTGAAGCCGGCGGAGGTCTGGGAGTCGAGGTCGAAGCCGTGATCGCAGCGAGTAGGCGATGTAGGGCGAGTCGAGCGAATACGTCGGGATCGACTTCGTCGGGAGGGCGGACGTTGTTGTGGATGTTGTAGATGTAGCCGGCGCCCGAGGAAGAAGTCGCGGTAGACCTGCTTGTAGTACTTGTCGTAGATCCTGAAGTGGTTGAACTTCATGTCGAGCTGCGGCGTCGTCCGGCGTGGCTCGTCCCGAGCCCGTAGGTCGGCTGGGACGTCCAGTAGAAGCGGTTGTCGGCCTCGAGGCGCCAGCGGTTCTCGAAGGACGACACGTTGAACTTGGCGCTGACGAGGATCTGCCCCTTGCTCGTGGCGGTCGCGCTCGCGACGATCGACGAGATGCGCGTCGTCTCCGGGAACCCCCGGTAGAAGGCCACGTTTCCCGCGACGCCCACGGCGACGCCGCTCGTCGGGCTGTAGCCGATGACCGGCGCTCCGGCGACCATGCGCTTCTTGTAGTCCGGCGGCGGCGGCTCCGGCTTGTGGCGCCAGCCCGCGGATGACGTCGATCAGGTCCTTGGTCGGCTCGGCATCACCGGGCGCCGGAGCTCGGAGCCGGCATTCGATGGCGAGGGGATCGGGGCCGGCTGCGGCAACGCCGGGGCCGTCTCCTGCGCGCCGAGCGGCGTCGACGACACCGAGCACGATGAGTGCGAGCGACGCGGCTCGCATCACGCTCGAGATTCTTGAGCTCGTCACTTTCCACCTCGAGTTCCCCGGCCCGCGAGCGCGCTGCTGACGAAGCGCTGGCCGTCGAGCGCCGCGCGGACGGCCGCCACCAGCTCGTCGCCCGCCGCATCCTTCAGCACGTATCCGAGCGCGCCGGCCGCCAGGCCGCGCTCGACCAGGATCGGCTCGGAGTGCACGGTCACGAGGACGATCCGGGCGCTCCGGGATCGCTGCGCCGGATCTGCGCGGAAGCCTCGATCCCGTCGAGGCCCGGCATGGAGATGTCGGCGACGATCACGTCGGGCGAGAGGCGCGCGGCGGCGCTCACGAGGGCGCGGCCATCCTCGACCAGCGCGACGACGTCGAAGCTGGGCTCCAGCAGCTCGCGCAGCTGCTCTGCCGTCTCCGCGTGGTCGTCGGCCAGCAGCACTCTGGGGCGGGGCATGGTCTGTTCGGTCGTTGACACGGGCGCATTCTTGCCAGGGTGCAGCCGTGGGGGGAAGAGGAGAACTACGCGGTAGGGTCCGAAAAACGCGCGGACCCGGGTCCGTAAAACTACTGAGAGGCGGAGATCCTCGGAGTAGCGGGCCTCGCTAGGGACACGTCGGAGCGACGTCGCAATCCAACCGGCCCTTGAGCGCCTGCTGCATCGCGCAGTAGTACTTGCGGTCCATGGCCCGGCAGTGCCATCCCTTGACCGAGAGCAATGCAGACTCGTTGTCCTTGATCATGCCCATGACGGTCTCTTCCCAGCCAGGGTTCCCAGTCCTGAAGCGATAGATGGTCTCCGCCGCGTATTGCGTGGCCACCGCGAAAGCCCTGATATCGGCGTCACTGGGTGCCTTGTTGCTGTCGAACTCCCGCTTGTCCTTCGAGTAGTCCCGGAACATCTCGAGCGCCAGCTTTTCCTTCTCGAAGTCCTGGCCCCGGTTGAACTGCAGGAGGGTGACGATCCCGGCAATCGAAGCCAGGAGAGCTGCGCTGCTTCTCAGGTTTTCCAGGTCCGCTTCATCGGGCACTCCCCTCCTAGACGGCTGGGCAACGATAACCGAGGACGCAGATCCGCGCGAGAATGCCACGTCCGTACCCCAGATGGAGAAACGCCATGGCTGCAGCTCTCAAGCTCTTCCGCCACACGACGAACGGTCCTGGCCCTGGGCGCGTGTCTCGGCTTCGGGCCGACGACCGCGTTCGGCGAGCAGGCCGCACCGGCAGCGCCGTCGCTCGAAGAGCTGCGACAGCTCTTCGCGGAGCAGAAGCGGCTCGTCGAGGAGCAGGGCCGCGAGATCGCGGATCTCCGCCGAAAGCTGGACGAGACGAGCACCCTGGCGCTCGCGTCACGCAACGAGCTGGCGGAGCTGCGCGAGAAGCCGCCCGCGGCGTCGGTGCCGGCGGCAGTCGAGGAGCGCCTCGCGCGGATGGAGCAGGACGTCCACCGGTTCCCCGAGCTCGCGGAGCAGACGGTGACCGCGGGCGAGTTCCCGGGATCGATGCGCATCCCGGGCAGCGACGCGGCGCTGCGGATCGGCGGACTCGTCCGCATGACTGTCGGTCAACAGCTTCGACCCCATCGGCACGGAAGACAGGTTCGTCACCTCCTCGATCCCGGTCGAGGGAAGCGAGGCCGCACGCAAGGGCGACCGCACGACCTACACGGCCGCGCCCAGCCGCTTCAACCTCGACCTGCGCACGCCGACGGGCGTCGGCGCCATGCGCGCGTTCATCGAGGGCGACTTCGCCGCGTCGGGCGCCGGCAACCTGTTCCGGCTCCGCCACGCCTACGGCCAGTGGCGCAAGCTCACGGTCGGGCAGACCTGGTCGACCTTCTCCGACCCCGAAGCCGAGCCGAGCGGGATCGACCGCGAGGGCCTGAATGCGATCTCGCTCTTCCGGCAGGCGCAGTTCCGCTGGACGCACCCCGTTCGGGGAGCGGCTGGCCCTCGCTCTCGCCGCCGAGAACCCGGCCCCCAACATCAGCGCGCCGGACGGCAGCCCGGTGCAGGCAGTCAACCAGGTGCCCGACCTGGTCACCCGGCTGCGCTGGACGCCGGGCGAGAAGACCCTCGTGCACGGCGGTCTTGGCAACTGGCGCCAGCGACCGCCTGAGCGGAGGCGGCCACGTCCAGCTGGCATTCGTCCTGCGTCAGATCCGTGGCGAGTACGTTCCCAACGCGACGCTCTCGACCCTGGGAGCCGGCGTCCACTACAGCGGGCGCATCACGCTCGCCGTTGCACGCGGACCGGGACCGCATCCTCTTCGCGCTCGCCGGCGGCTGGGGCATCGGCCGCTACATCACCGACCTCGGCGCCGTGGGCGGCCAGGATGCCGTCTACGATCCCGCGACGAACACGCTCGAGGCGCTTCCCGTCCTGTCGGGATACGTGGGCTACGAGCACTGGTGGATCCCCACGCTGCGCTCGACGGCCACCTGGGGAACGGTCTACGTCGACAACCTCGACGTCCAGACGGGCGACGCGTTTCATCGCACCGACCGCGCCACGCTCAACCTGTCGTGGTCGCCCATCCCGCGCATCGACATCGTGGGCGAGTTCCTCTGGGGCCGGCGGATCAACAAGGACGGCCAGCGCGGCGAGGCGCGCCAGCTCCAGATCGGCACCACCTTCCGGTTCTGAAGACGAGCGACGTCAGGACCATGCGACACTTGTTCATCTGCACGCTGCTTTGCATTCTGCCGATACCAGTACTCGCTCAAACCAAGGCTTCGGATCTCTCCAGGAACCCCGCCCTGGTGCTCGACTGGGCGAATCGCGTGATGGCCAGCGACCCGAAGGTCCGGGCCACCGCCGAAGCCGCCCTGGTCCAGGGGGCGGGGCGTTCGCTGCCCTTGCTGAGACGATTCCTCGACCGTGGCGATGAAGACCTGGATCTGGAGACTTTCGAGATCATCCAGCGCATCGGTCCGCCGGCCATTCCGCTGCTGGTGGAGCTGCTTCGTGACGAGCGGGTCTCCATCCGGCGCAGCGCCGTTGATGACTTGATCGACCTGGCGCCCGATACGGAATCGATTCAACCGGCGTTGAGACGGGCACTGAGAGACGAGGATTCGGACGTCGCGGGCGATGCCGCACGTGCCCTGGGCGCTTTGGGCAAGAGGGCCAGTCCTTCGGTACGCGCTCTCGTCAAGACTCTCTCGCACGAGGATCCCTACGTCCGCATTTACGCGGCGGAGGCCTTGGCGTCCATCGGTCCGAAGGCAGGCGCGGCGGCCAGGGATCTCGCCAGAGCCCTGGGCGATCCGATTCCCGGGGTCCGATGGGCGGCGGGTGAAGCCCTCGCAAGCATCGGCCCGGCCGCGCAGTCCGCTGTGCCGCAGTTGATCGAAGCCCTGAAGGATGAATTCCTCTATGTGCGCATCTGCGCGGCCGGTGCGCTGGGAAGCCTCGGGCCGAAGGCACAGGCGGCCCGTGAGGCGCTGAGAGCGGCCGCAAACGATCCCACGATGCGTTACGAAGCCGAGTGGGCGCTCAATCGAATCGCTGGCGTCGAGCCTGGAGAGCCTGTCATCTCACCCGTTGTGCCCGCACCTTCCGTCGCGCCACAACCCCAGACGACAGTGGCGCAGACGGGCAATCCTCCGGTGGACTGGGACACGACGACCGGGCGAAACATCGTCTGGAGCGTCGAGTTGGGAAACGAGACGTTTGGCCGTCCCGTGGTTGCGGGCGATGCGGTCTACGTGGGTACCGACAACGCCAGGCAACTGAACCCCGCCTTTCAGGAAGAGGCCGGCGTGCTCATGGCCTTTCGGGTGACGGATGGCGCGTTCCTTTGGCAGGACGTGGCCCCGCGAGTGGAGCGCGGCCTGCGGGAGTTCCTGCTGCCTTCGACGACGAGTGCGCCGTATGTCGAAGGGAACCGTTTGTACTACGTCACCGCCGAGTGCCAACTCCGCAGCCTCGACACACAGGGTTTCCGCGATGGCGAGAACAGTGGTCCGTATCGGGAAGAGGTCTTCAAGGACGACGCTGCGGCCGACATCGCCTGGGAGCTGGATATGTGCGGCCGCCTGGGTGTCTTTCCGCATGAAGCCACCAACAGCGAAGTGTTGCCCGTGGGTGATCTGCTGATGGTTTCCACCTCCAACGGCCAGAATGAAGGCCATACGGGCGTCCCATCGCCGCGCGCCCCGAGCCTGATCGCGGTGAACAAGCACTCGGGCGAAGTCGTCTGGCGCGCGATCGGCCCGGGCGAGCAGGTGCTGCACGGCCAGTGGTCCAGCCCAGTGGCGGCCGACGTCAACGGGCGCATCCAGGTGCTCTTCGGCGGAGGAGATGGCTGGCTGCGCGCCTACGACGCGGCGTCGGGTCACGAAGTCTGGCGATTCGACGGCAACCCGAAGGATGCCCGCTGGCTTCCGCGCCCCGGCGTCCTTTCGCGCAGCTCCATCATTGCTTCACCGGTCTTCGCCGACGGCCGCGTCTTCATTGCCATGGGGCAGAGCCCAGGGCACGGCAACGGACCTTCGTTGATTCATGCGATCAGTCCCAACGGCCAGGGAGACGTCACCGAGAGCAGACTCCTCTGGACTTCTCGCGAGGTCGGCCGCGTGGTGGGAACGCCCATCGCGAAGGACGGCCTGCTGTACGTTGGGGACCTGGGCGGAACGGTTCATTGCCTGGACGCGGCAACCGGCGCCCACGTCTGGAAGCACGAGACGAACGAGGCCATCTGGGGATGCCTCCTGCTGGCCGGCGACCGCCTTTACGTTGGGAACGTCGAAGGCAGCATGACCGTTCTTCGTGCCGGACGGCGAAAGGAATTGCTGGCGCAGATCGAGATGGATGCGCCGCTCTATTCGCGTCCGGCGCTGATCGGCGATGCGCTCTATCTGGCCACCGCGCACCGGTTGTACCTCATCGCGGCAAAGCCTTGATCCCCAGATAACGATCGTCATTAATAATAAATTAATATAAAAAATTATAAAATAAATAAATATAAAAAAAAAACAATAAAAAAAAAAAATAAAAAAAAAAAAAAATAAAAATAAAAACAATCAAAATAATAAACAAAATATCAAATATAACAATAACATAAACAAAAATAAAAAACAACAACAAAAATAATTACAAAAAAACAAATACAAACATAACAATAAACACAACAAAAATCTTCATCAAAAAAAACACCAACAACAAAAACAACAAAATTCACAAACTATTCAATAATCTCGACTAAACAAAAATATACGTATACGACACACGCGAAAAAATGATCCTCAAGATTGATACAAAACGTCAGCTTCGAAAGAAATCCATAAACGACATCTTATACATATCAAACGAGACAACGAACGAAACGTCCCCATCGCGACGATCCTCAAGAGATTAAACGAGAACATGTACGCGATGCGAGTCGCGCCACCGACACACGGCGCTTGAACGACGCGAAATCATTCAAACATGCGATAAACGACATAACGATCATAAGATTAACGATCAAACAGTGACGAAGTTAAAATCATCCGATATTGAACGTGAATAAGAACACGTGACGACGACGATCGACAACAAGACGATCAAACGAAACAGCTATAAAGTCATAGTCAACAAAAACGTGAACGACGAAACGCACAAGTTATCGCGACACACGATCGATGTTCACGTTACGCCAGACGTCACGTCGCTCGGCGTTAACGAAAAGTTAATGGAGACAGAAAACACGTTACGAGCTCGAGGTGATGGTGATGGAAGTCAGCAAAAGAAAAGTATAAGAGAAAGAGGTTAGTCTTCCGTCAGTCCAGGTTGAGCCGGCGGTCGAGCGCATACCGCACGAGCTCGGCCGTGGAGTGCAGGCCGAGGGTCTCCATCATCTCGTACTTGTGGGTCTCGACCGTTCGCGTCGAGAGGCCCAGGTTCGCCGCGATCTCCTTCATGCGCTGGCCCTTCACGATCAGTCGCAGCACGTCGCGCTGGCGCGGCGTGAGCTGCGGCTCCGAAGGCCGCTCGGAGCCCGCCATGCGCTCCATGACCTCTTTCGTCAGCGCGGGCGTCAGGTAGACGCGGCCCTGCAGGGCCTGGCGAATCGCGGTCAGCAGCTCTTCGCCGGCCGACTCCTTGAGCAGATAGCCGGCGGCGCCTCCGCGCATGGCGATGGTCGCCAGGTTCGCATCGTTGTGCATCGTCAGCACGATCACCTTGCTGTCGACGCCTTCGGCCTTGAGACGGGCGAGCACGTCGAGGCCGCTCAGCCCCGGCATCGAGAGGTCCGTGACGATCACGTCGGGGCGAAGCCGCTTGGCGGCGTCGATCAGCAGCCCGCCGTCGCCCACCGCGCCGACGACGTCGAAGTCGTTGTCCTTAGCAGTCGGGCCAGGCCTTCCTGGACGATCGCATGGTCGTCGGCGAGGAGGACGGTGTTTCGCCGCATCGGCCTAGGAGAAGCTGACCTCACGCTGCACGCCTTCGGCGCCGGAGCCGGCGTCGGCCTTCGCGAGCGCGTTCACCGGGATCCGGACCCGCACACGCGTTCCCTGCTTCCCGTCCGCCTCGAAGCTGACGGTGCCCCCGGCAAGCCTGACCCGCTCCCGGATGCTGACCAGTCCCAGCCCCTTGCCCCGCTCGAGCGAGCGGGTGACATCGAATCCCTTGCCGTCGTCTGTGATCGTGATCTCCGCGTGGTCGCCGGTACGGAGCAACCGGACGTCCGCCCGGCTGGCGTCGGCGTGCGCGACGACGTTGCGCAGCGCCTCCTGCGCGGTCCGGTAGAGGCACAGCGCCACCTCCGGGGCGATGGACGCGAAGTCCCCCTCCGCGCTGCACGCCAGGACGGGGCCGTGCGAGCGCTGGAGCTCGGCACAATACGAGGTCAGGGCGGCCACGAGCCCGGCGTGCCGCAGCACCGTCGGATGCAGGTCGTGGGAGAGGTGACGGACGTTCTGCGCAAGCGTCGTCGCTCGCTGGTGAAGTGCCCGAAGATCCGCCTTCAGCTCCTCGCTGACCTGCGACTCGTCCATTCGATGCTTGAGGCTGCTGAGGGCGATCGACAGGCCGGCCAGCTGCTGGCTCACGTCGTCGTGCAGGTCGCGCGCGATCCGTGCCCGCTCGGCATCCTGGGCCTCGATCAGCCGGCCGGCCAGGTGCTGGATCTCCCGATGGCTGAGCTCGAGGGCGGCCCGACTCTCGCGAGTTCGATCTTCGGCCTCCCGGCGTTCGGTGATGTCGATGTCGCAGCCGACGTAACCTGCGAAGCTGCCGTCCCGTCCATACTTCGGAACGCCAGTGGCCAGAAGCCATCGGTAGACGCCGTCGGCCCTGCGCAAACGGTATTCCACGAGGAAGCCGGTGCGCGCCTCGATCGCTCGCGCGAAGCTTCCGTTGACGTGGTCGAGGTCGGCTGGGTGGACGAAGTCCAGCCAGCCTTCCTCGCGCAACTTCTCCAGCGGCAGCCCCGTGAACTCCGCGCAAGTGCGGTTGATGTAGTCGAGCGCGGGCGTGGCATCCGGCCGGACCGACCACAGCATGGCTGGCGAGCGATCCACCACGAGACGAAGCCGCTCTTCGCTCTCGTGCGCCGCCCGCTCGGCACGGGCACGTCGCGACTTCTGGACCAGCAGCGCCACGATAGCTGCGGCCTGGAGTCCGATGACGATCAGAACAACGCCGGTGACGAAGCTCATGAATGGTTTCGCCCGATTGGGCAGTTTGGCCGATTTTACTGCCTGGCGGTCCAGTTCGAGCTCGGCTCGGGCCGATGCGGGAGTGTCGGTCAGGGGCAGTTGGACCAAGGTCCAATATCCATGACCGCGCGGTCGTATCAAGCTCGACGGCCAACTTGGCTGAAGCCCCATCGCGGGAGAACGGCTTTCCTCGAAGGACATGAGAATGAAACAAACACTGAGAGTCCCGCACCTTTCGTCCATCGCTGGACTGGCGGCCGCCGTGTTCTTGCTCGCGGCGTCCGCCCTCGCCCAGCCGGCCGAGTACTCGGACGTCCCCGACCGCTTTCGGGTGGAGGTGGGCGGCTTTCGCATCGGCGCGGACACCGAGCTGACCTTCAACACGACCGGCGGCGCGCAGCCGCCCGTCGACTTCGAATCGCTGGCCGTGCCCGACAGCACCACGCGCATCTACGTCGAAGGCTTCTGGCGTCCGTGGCGGCGGCACCAGTTCAGCCTGAGCTGGTACCGGAATGCGCGCGAGAGCAGTACCCATACCGTCGACCGCGAGTTCACCTGGGGCGACTTTGTCGTGACCGCCGGCGCCTCCGCGACCGCGCACGTGAGCACCAGCTACTTCTCCGGCGTCTATCGATTCGCGGCCTACAAGAACGATCGGTTCGAGATCGGCCCCGCGCTCGGCATCGGGTATCTTTCGATCGAGGCTGGGGTCGGCGGACACGTGAGCGTGACCACTCCGGTGGGAACGGTCTCCATACCGTTCGACGTCTCGAAGAACCTGGGGCAGCCGACTGGAGACCTCGGCGCCTATCTCTACTGGTGGCCCCTGCGCCGGCTCCTCGTGCGTGGCGATTTCCGCTACATCCTCGTCAAGCCCGAGAACTCGGAGGCCTCGATCAGCGACGGTCGCGCCGCCGCGATCTATCATCCCTGGCGGAACTTCGGCATCGGCCTGCAGTACGCGTACACGAAGTTCCGCTACGACCGCGACATCCTCTCGAATGAGCTCGGCGGCCGCATCCGGTACAGCGGGGTGCAACTGGTGGTCTCGGGCGCTTTCTAAGGAAGGCGCCGCCTCAGCACGGTCGCTTGCCTGCCAGAGGTCCGTGACACCCAGGACGGCGGCCCATTTGTCGGGCCGATCGCTTCCTGCTCGACCGTCACGGCTCGAGCAGCTCGTGGCTCGGCCAGACCGAGAGGGCCGCGGCATCGCCGTGGAGCAAGCGGAAGAACGCGCGTCGCACCTCGCCGTCTCCGTACTCCGGATGTCGCGCACGGATGCCGGCGCGTGTCGTCTCGCGCGCCAGGCCGGTCAGGCGGAGGGCGATCGCCAGCCGCTCGTACCCCCGAAGCGACGGAGCATGGCCAGCTGCGCGTGCCACGCGTCGGCGCTGGTGTCGGCGGGGGCCCTGCCCAGGGGGTACTCGCGCGGGGTCGTCACGCGCCGAGTCTACACCGCGCCCGTTTTCGCGCGTCCTGGTCGTGCTCAAGCCCGCGCGCTTCGAGCTCGCGCTCGTCGCCGAGAACCTGACGAACGCCCGCTACGTGACGTCGGGAGGGGGCACCCTCTTTGCGGGCCCGCCGCGCCCCCTGGCCGCGACGCTCACCGCCGTTTCTGAAGCCTCCCATTAGCTCGTCGCCAGATACCCGTGGCGGATGCGTATAGTCCACGAAAGAGCAGTCTCGTGCATCCAATCAGTCGAATGACCGAGCCCAGGGCGCACGCGTGACGCGATCCGCGATCGACGCGTTCGGAGCGGACCTCCGTCACGCCGCGCGCGTGCTCTCGCGCGAGCCCGCGTTCACGTTGCCTGCCGTCGCCCTGCTCGGCATCGCCGTGGGTGCGAGCGCCGCCCTCTTCAGCGTCGCCGATCAGGCTCTCCTGCGACCGCTGCCGTACGCCGAGGCCGATCGCATCGTGGCGGTCCGAGACGCGCGGCTCGCCGACCCGGGCAACCTCGTGCCGTCCGCCCCCGGCAACTTCCTCGACTGGGCCCGGCTATGCAACAGCTGCGACGCGCTCGCGGCGTGGCAAGACGGCTCGGGCGCATCGACGCTACGCGACGCGGCCGGCCCGCTCGTGGTCGAGACGGTGAAGGTGACGCCGTCGTTCTTCGGCCTGCTCGGTGCAGAAGCTCGACTCGGCCGCGTCTTCGACGACACCCTTCGCGGCGCGGCCTTCGACGTCACAGACCGCTTCGCCAGCGGCGATCGTGTCCTGATGATGAGCTACGCGCTCTGGGCCGGTCGCTTCGGACGCGACCCCGGCGTGGTCGGTCTCACGCTGAGCCTCGACGGGGTGCCCTGGCGCGTTGCGGGCGTGCTGGCGGAGGACTTCGCTCTGCCCCGCCCCACGAGCCAGCTGTTCCTGGCCTGGGACGTCGAGGCCTCGTTCCGTGTCTTCGACGGCGGGCCGCCGCGCGACCTGCGTTTCCTCAACGTCCTGGCGAGGCTGCGCCGGGGCGTGGGCGAGCCGCCGCGGAATCCGAGCTGCAGCGGCTCTCCGAGCAGCTCGCGCGCGAGCATTCGAAGGCGAACGCCGGCTGGAGCGTGCGGCTCGTGGCACTGCGCGACGAGCTCGCCGGTCAGGCGCGCTCGGCGCTCCTCCTCCTCGGCGGCGCCCTGGCGCTCGTACTGCTCGCAGGCGCTTCCAACCTGACGAGCCTGAAGCTCGCCCGGTCTGTCGCGGGTGCACGGAGAGAGCGGTCAGGCTCTCGCTCGGCGCCTCTCGAACCAGGCTCGTGGGGCAACAGCTCGCAGAGTGCGTGCTCCTGGCGATTCTGGGCCTGGCCGCGGCGCTCGTGGTTGCGCGGCTGACCCTGTCGCTGCTCGCGACGATTGCGCCCTCAGGCCTTCCGGGCATCGCAGGCGCGCGGCTCGACGCGCGCGTGAGCATGGTCGCGGCAGCGCTCGCGCTCGTCGTTTCGCTCGCGTCCTCCCTTCTGCCCCTGATCGCCGCCTCGCGATCACCTGCGGCGGGCGCGCTCCGTGCGGGCAGCCGCACCGCGACCGCCACGCGGGGAGTGCGCCGTACCTGGCGTTTGCTGGTGGTGGGCGAGGTGGCGGCAGCCCTCGCTCTGCTCGCCGCGGCGGGGCTGCTCGGGCGGAGCTTCGCACGCGTGATGGCCGTCGATCCCGGCTTCCATCCCCAAGGGCTCGCGACCCTTCGCGTGAGCCTCGACCACGCGTCCTACACCTACGGCGAGCCGTCGAGGGCGTTCTACCGCCAGCTCCTCGAGCGAGTCGCCGCCCTGCCCGGCGTCACCCACGCGGGCGCCGTCACGGCCTTGCCGCTCAGTCCAGTGACCACCGATTTCGCGCGCCCGTGGTGGCGCGAGGGCGAGGCGGATCCCGGGGCCCTCGCCGAACGGACCGCGATTCGCATGGCGACGCCCGGCTACTTCGAGGCCCTCGGGATCCCGTTGCGCCGCGGCCGGACGTTCACGCGCGCCGACCACGAGCGCGCCCCGCGCGTCGTGCTGGTCAACGAAACGCTCGCCCGCCGCGCGTTCGGCGACGAGCCTGCAGTCGGGCGACGCCTTGTGCTCGACTACCTGGGCGGCGCCTACTCGTACGAGATCGTCGGCGTCGTCGGCGACGTGCGCTTCTCCAGCTTGCGAGCCGCGGCGCGAGCCGAGCTGTTCATCGCGCACGCGCAGAACCCATACCTGGACCTCACGCTGGTGGTGCGCGGCCGAGGCGACGAGGCTGAGCTAGCTCGCCGCGTGGAGCACGAGATCCGCTCGATCGACCCGGGCCAGCCGGCGTACGCCGTCGCAAACATGGACGCCCTGCTGCGACTCTCGTCGGCGGAAGATCGCTTCGCGACCAGGCTCCTCCTCGCGCTCGCCGCGCTAGCCGTCACGCTGGCGGCTACCGGAATCCACGGGCTGCTCGCCTTCGTCGTCGCGCAGCGTCACCGGGAGTTGGGCATCCACCAGGCGCTCGGAGCCACGCCGCGCCAGGTAGGGGCCCTCGTGCTCGCCGAGTCGGGGCGGCTGGTGGCCGCGGGGTGCGCACTCGGGGCGCTCCTGGCCGCGCTGCTCTCGCCCGCACTCGCGAGCCGCCTGTTCGAAACCCGGTCCTCCGATCCGATCGGCTGGGGTTTCGCATTCGTCGTCGTCGCGTGCGTCCACGCTGTGGCGAGTGCGCCACCGGCGATCACCGCGGCTCGCACCGACCCGGCCAAGGCGCTACGGACCGAATGACAGACTCCGCCTCAGCCTGTCACCGAGGCTCTACGGCGACCTCGACCTCGGCCTGGCGCCGCCGATCCCTTCGCGCCGCCCGTAGGCGGAGATGATCCTGACGGGAGCTCTCCTCCTGCTCGCGATGCTGGCGGCGCCGGTCGCTGCGCAGGTGCCTGCGGACCGGCCGACGGGCACCGGACCTGCGCCGACAGGCTCGCCCCGGATGCGTCCGTGGCGAGCATCGCACCCTTCGCGGGGCGCCGCGTGGCCGCGATCGACATCACCGGGCACAACGTGACGAAGGACTGGGTCATCGCCCGCGAGATCCGCACGAAGGTGGGCGAGCCCCTCGACCTCGAAGCGGTGGGGCGCGACGTCGCACGCCTCGACAACCTGTCGATCTTCGCGGAGATCCGCGTGGACGCCGAGCCCGTGGGCGACGATGCGGTGCGCCTCGTCTTCACCTTCAAGGAGATGCCGTCCTGGTTCCCGATCCTCTCGTACGTCTACACGGAGGAGAACGGCCTCTCGTGGGGCCTGGGCGTCTCGGCCGGCAACCTCACCGGGCGGGACCTTTCGGTGTCCGCCCGCGTGTACTTCGGCGACCTCGAGCAGCAGTGGACCCGGATCTCCTGGCCCTGGATCAGCGGCAACCACCGGTCCTTCGACTTCTACGGCGCGCGCTATACGCGGCCGGACGAGCTGCGCGGCTTCGAGGAGACGAGCTACGAGTTCACGCCCGAGGTGGGCACGTGGATCGGCGACCACGGCTGGGCGCGCGCCAAGTTCTCGTACTTCAAGATGAAGAGCGACACGGCCGGCATCACGCTGAGCCCGAGCAACGAGGACAACCTGCTCCGCCTGGGCGCCTCTTTCGGCTGGGACACCCGCGACTCGTGGCGCAACCCGCGGCGGGGCTGGCAGAACGAGGTCGAGCTGTGGCACACCGGCGGCTTCCTCGGCGGCGACGGGGACTGGTGGTCCGTCAACCTCGACCTGCGCAGGTGGCTGCCCGTCACCCGCCGGACGAAGCTCATGCTCTCCGGGCTCGTGTCGCTCCAGAGCGGCGTGCTGGGCGTGGACGTTCCCGTCTACCTGGACTACTACATGGGCGGTGCCAACTCGATCCGCGGCTACGGAGTCAGCGACCTGGGCACGGAGTTTTCAGGCAAGAACCAGATGCTGGGAACGGCCGAGTACTCGTTCACCGTGATTCCGCTGCGGCGCTGGGATCTCTGGAAGATCTCGCTCCGGCTCGGGGCGGAGCTCGCCGTCTTCGCCGACGCCGGCATCGCCTGGACCGAATCGCGCGACCTCGCCATGCGCCGCGCGCGCGGCGGCCTCGGGAGCGGCCTGCGCCTGCTCGTGCCGGGCTCGGAGATGGTGCGGCTCGACGTGGGCTGGAGCCCCGACCACGGCTTCCACTTCCACTTCGCGAACGGGACCAAGCCGAAGGCCCAGCGCGCGCGGCTCCGCTAGCTCTCGGAGCGCCGCGCCTCGCGCTCTCCAGCGACTCTCGGCTCGTATGTGCCGCCCGGGGCTAGAATCGAGCCGTGGAGCTCGAGCACCTGCCGGGGGGCGACCTGGTCGCGAAGGGACTGGCGGACCTCGCGCGGCCGAGCGTGACGGTCGAGGCCCTGCTCGTCTCCATTGCCGCCCCGCGCCTGCGCGGCCTGGGGGTCCCCGTGCTGGCGCCGCTCTCCGATCCGGAGCACCGACTCTACGAGCAACTCGCCCTTGAGGATCCCGACTCGGCCCATTCGCGCTACAACGCCCTGCTGCGGCGACTGACGAGCTTCGAGAGCGCGCTCGAATGCGTGGGCTAGCCGACGCAGACAGGCTGAAGGCGCTTTCTGAGAGAGCTCGCGCGGGAAGCCGAAACCGAGGTCGCCGTCTACCTCACGGGCGGGGCCACCGCGGTCCTGCTCGGCTGGCGCGACAGCACGATCGACGCCGACGTCCTGTTCGTGCCCGAGCATGACGCACTCTACCGGGCGCTGCCGCGCCTCAAGGAGGAGCTGCAGCTCAACGTGGAGATCGCGAGCCCCGCGCACTTCATCCCAGAGCTGCCACAGTGGCAGGAGCGAAGCCTGTTCATCGAGCGCGTGGGAAAGGTCTCCTACTATCATTACGACCCTTACGCGCAGGCGCTCGCCAAGATCCAGCGCGGACACGCCAAGGATCTGACCGACGTGGCGCAGCTCCTCGCCCGAGGTCTCGTGGACCCGCAGCGGCTCAGGGAGCTGTTCGAGGCCATCGAGCCGCGGCTGCACCGCTTCCCGGCCGTCGACCCGGCGTCGTTCCGGAAGCGTCTGGACGCCGCGCTGGCCCCGAGACCCTAGAACTATCGGCGCGAACGGCCTCCGGCTCTCTATCGAGCACCCATCAGCGAAGGATCTTGAGCGACAGCATGCCCTCGTGGCGGGTGGGCTGGCCGCTCTCGAAAGCCGCCGCGTAGCCGGCCGAGAGCGTGAGCTCGAGGCGGGAGAGCATTCCGAGGCGGAAGTCGAGCTGGGCGCCGGCGTTGCCGATCGTGCGCCGGAGCGCGCTGTCGTCGGCGTTCGTGACGAGCACGCTCGTGAAGACGGCGGGCCGGAGCCAGGTGAGGTAGAAGCTCGGCGTGCCCGCGCCGCGGAAGCGCAGCGGCGGCAGGTTCCACTCGGCCATCGCGCGCGCGTAGTTGGTGCCGCCCACCTCGTTGATCTCGAGGCCGGGGAAGGCGTCGCGCTCGCGGTAGCGCTTCTCCTCGCGATGGTCCACCCAGTTGTTGCGGAAGCCGCCGAAGTAGAAGTTGGCGAAGGGCTCGTCGCGGTCGTCGCCCGGTCCCCAGCCGGCCGAGCCCCGCAGCCAGACGGACGAGTGCGGGAGCGGGCAGCGCCAGACCGAGGTCGAGGTCGCCGTAGAGCTTGGGGAACACGTCGCCCTTCACGCGGTCGCCCAGGAAGCCGAGCTCCCAGCCGAGCCCCTTCTCCTCGTCCACGTAGCCGAGCGAGTGGCGGTAGTCCTCGTAGCGCAGCCGCACGCGCGTCGCGAGCTCGTCCGTGAAGTTCGTGGGGATGCCCTGGTAGTCGGGCACGCGGTCGAGGTTGCCGTAGTACGTGGCGCTCGCCTTCAGGTCGAGCCGGCGCGGCAGGTCGTAGACGAGGCTCCGGTTGTAGCCGAGGCCCACGGCCCAGCCCTTGAGGCTCGTCTTCGTGGGCCCGACGAGGTCGTAGAAGTCCGCGCCGTTCACCTGGAAGCCGAGCGTCCAGTCGTAGCGCTGGAGCTCGCCCTGGACGTGGTAGCGCTCGTTCTCGGGCAGATCGCTGTCGGGGGTGTACGAGGCCGTGAGGCTCGCGCGGTTCAGGAACAGCGGGTCCGAGAAGTTCGCGCGCAGTCCGACCGCCGCGAACTCCTTGTAACCCTGGACGACGGGATAGATCGACTCGAGCCGGATGCTGGGAACCGAGCTGTAGCGGCCCTGGCCGGTCGTGAGCGACTCGAGCGGCACGGCGGCGGGCGAGCCGAGCTTCCACTGCCGCACGATCTCGTGCTTCTCGGCGATCTGGGCGCCGAGGAACGTGATCTCCTTGACGTCCTCGAGCGGCGCCGCGTGGATGCGCGCGGGCACGAAGCCCTTGCCGGTGTAGCGGAAGACGACGAGCTCGTCGTCGCCTGTCGGGATCGGGCGGAAGAATCCGGTCTCGGTGTTGCTGACGGCGTCGAGCTTTCCGCTCGCGAGGTCGTAGCGGAAGATGTTCGAGACGCCCGTGTAGTACGAGCTGCCGTACAGGTACTTGCCGTCGGGCGTGAAGACGAAGTTCGACGGGATCGCGGTGCCGAAGTCGAACTGTGCGACTGTGGCGGCGTCCCCCTTGCGGAGCGTCTCGAGCTTCACGATCCGCAGCGACTGGCGCCCGCTCGCGTCGCCGTGCGAGAAGGACACGAGGCTCGCGTCGGCCGACAGGTCGAGATCGTAGGCGACCTCGCCGTAGGGCCACGTGTAGAGGCTCTGCCATTCCTTGTAGGGCGGAGCGACGCGGACGAGCGTCGCCAGGCCGTTCAAGGTGCGGATCCCGAAGAGCGCCTTCTCGGCGGGGGAGTAGACGAGCTCGCCGATGCGCGCGTCCTTCATCAGCAGCCGCGTCTCGCCGGTGTCGGGCGAGACGCTCAGCAGGTCGCGGAGCGCGTTGTTGTCGGAGGTGTAGAAGAGCGTGCGCGTGCCGGGATCCCAGGCGAGCGAGGTGACGGTGTAGATGCGCGGGCCCTTGATGTCCTGGATCTTGCGGACCCGGCCGTCCTCGGTCGAGATCGCGCCGATGTGCGAGACGATGCCCGGATAGTTGAGGCCGGCATAGAGCGCCTTCGTGTCCGCGTCGTAGTAGGCCCGCGAGACCGAGCCGAGCCCCTGCGTCGAGATGTCGGTGTGCGGCGTGAGCGGGTAGCTGCGGACGGCGTCGAGGTTCTTCTGCTGGAAGTCGTGCTCCCACGCGGTCCAGTCGCGCCAGGCGTCGTCGAGCGAGCGGCCGAACACCTTCTTGAACTGCGAGGCGTAGTAGGCCTTCGTGCCCTTGCCGCGCCGGGCCCACTCGATCACCTGCTCGGGCGAGCGCTCGTAGGCGAGGTAGCTCAGGAAGCGCGTGCCGTAGAGGTACGAGTTCACCTCGGTCTGGAAGTCGACCTTCACGCCCTCGGAGACGAGACCGAGCGGGTCGTAGAAGCGCTGATCGTCCTTCACCATCGCGCGGAACACCATCTCGTCGTAGGCGCCCTGGGCGCGGCCCTGCCCGCCCGCCATCCAGGTCTCGACGAAGACGGCGAGGCCTTCCTGGTACCAGCGCGGCGCCGCGGCCCGCGGCGAGGTCAGGTAGAAGTAGAGGATGCTCTCGGGCTGCTCGGGCACGGCCGAGACCTTGCCGCGGAAGAGGCCGCGGAAGAAGCGCTCGCTGCCGGCCGCCTGGTCCACGGCGGTCACGTGGACGAGCTCGTGGTTCATCAGCCAGTTGATGCGCTCGTTCGCCACCACGGTCTCGAAGGCGAAGCTGAGCGGCGCCATGTCGACCTTGACGAAGTTGCGCGGCACCGCCGTCGCCGCGGCGTTGCCGCTGTCGGCGAAGTCGTCGAGCAGCACGGTGACCGGCCCGCTCGGCGTGTAGGAGAAGAGCTTGCGGTGGAAGCCGAGCGCGTTCTCGAAGCAGCGCCCGGCGTGCGGCGTCACGTACGTCAGCGCGGGGTCGAAGTAGATGAGGCGCAGGTCCTTGGTCTCGAGCTCCTTGAGCTGCGCGCGAGCGGGAGACGAAAGGCCAGGGAGAAGGGCGAGCGTGAGACCGGCAGCGGTGGCGCCTCGCACGGTGTGGCCTCCGGGGAGAAAGCACGAGAGGAGCGCCCCTTCCGGGAACGCTCCTCTCGCAGTCGCGGCCAGGGCGCGGCGCCCGGCCGGTGCAGCGGCCCTACTTCTTCTGCGCTTCGTCCTGCGCCTTGCCCTGCGCGGCGTCCGTCGCCTTCTCGAGCGCCGCTCCGGCCGCCGCCGCGGAGGCGGCATCGACCGCCGCGCCGAGGGCACCGCTCGTCGCCGCGTCGCGGAAGGCCGAGTCCGAGATCGCCTGCAGGAAGGCGGGGTCGCTGATCGGCCTTCGCGAAGCTGGCGTCGGTCAGGAGGCTCATGAAGGCCTGGTCCTTCATCGCCTGCTGGAACGCGCTGTTGCTGAGCAGCTGTGCGAACGACGCGTCGTGAGCCGCGTCCTGGACCAGCCTCTCGAGCCCCGCGTCCTGGATCGCCTTGCCGAGGGCGTTGTCGAGCGCCTTGGCCGACGCGCCGTCGAGCGCCTTCGCGGAAGCGTTCTCGGCCGCCTTGGCGGCCGCCTGGTCGAACGCCTTCTCGACGGCGGCGTCCTTCATCGCGGCGTCCACCGCGGCCGCGGCCGCGCTGTCGGTCGCGAGCCGGCCCATCAGCCCCGAGACCGCCTGCGCGTCGACCGCGCCGTCGAGCGCCCTGCCGAGCGCCGCGTCGCGCGACGCCAGCGTCAGGAACGCCTGCACCTCGGCCGCGGCCATCGCCTTCTGGAAGTCCTTGCTCGTCAGGATGGCACGCGTCTCGGGGTTCGTGACCAGCTTGCGGAAGGTGTCGCTCTGCAGCACCCGCTGGACCTCGGGGTTCTGGAGCAGGACGTCCTTGGCCGCGATCTGCTCGGACTGGTACTTCTTGGCCGCCCCCACGGTGGCCTCGGATCCGGGGCCGACGGGCGGGAAGCCCTTGACGGCGAAGTAGCCGATCGCGACCATCGCCGCGGCCGCAATCCCCAGCAACAGCTTTCGGCTCGACATGCTCCCACCTCCACTCGGCTCGCGTCGCCTGTCCGGCGACCAGAATTCGGGGTTCTTGTCTCCCAGTACACGGGCGGGTCCAGAAAGTTGGACCCCACCCGCGGCGCGCTCCCGCACGGAGCGCATCACGTTCTCGGCGAAGCCGATCGGCACGTCCAATCGCTCCGCCCCGTCGAGCGCCCGCAGCGCCCGCTCCTCGTCGGCGTCTTGCGCCACGTCGTCTCGCTCGTGGATCACCTTGGACTCTCCGGCCCCAACATCCGCCCCAGCCGCTGGCGCGCCTCGTGCAGCCGCGACTTGACGGTCTTCTCGGCGAGACCCAGCGTCTCGCCGATCTCGGCATAGCTCAGCTCCGCGAAGTGGCGCAGCACGATCACCTCCCGGTCCTCGGCGCTCAGGCGCAGGAGCGCCGCCTGCACGCTGTCGCTGCGCTCGCGCGCGGCGAGCGCCTCCTCGATGCGCGCGACGTCGGGCAGGTCGCCCAGCAGCGGCGCGCTCGGGCGCCTGCGCTCGCGCGTGTTGAGGGCCTCGTTCACCACGATCCGGTAGATCCAGCTGAAGAAGCGGTAACGCGGATCGAAGGTCCCGAGCTTCTCGTAGGCCTTGACCAGGGCTCCCTGCGCGACGTCCCGGGCCTCTTCGCGGTCCCCCAGCAGCCGGTAGGCCGCGTTGAAGAGCACGCGCTGATAGCGGGAGACGATCGACTCGAAGGCGTCGGGCTCTCCCCCGAGGCAGCGCGCCACCAGAGCTTCGTCGGGATCCCCATCGACCATAAATACAGCCGCGTCCGTGGGAAGTTGGAAGTCCGGCGGGACACTAGCACGAATCCTGCCACCGGGGGGTATCATGCGCCCCGTCTTCGTCCTCGAACTGCCGAAGGAGGGCCGGTGAGCGCGGGGCAGACCCGTCGGCTGAGCGTCCCGGCGACGGACGAGGGCATCAAGGCCGCCCTCGACGCGCTCGAGCGCCTCTGGGCCGAGCAGGGGGTGTCGCGGGCGGTCACCTGGCCGGTCGAGGTGTCGCTCGACGAGGTGCTCGCGAACGTGGTCCATCACGGCCTCGAGGGACGGGGTGAGGCGGCGCAGGTCGAGCTCGAGCTTTCGTTCGAGCCGGGCGATCCGCCGCGCTGCGAGGTGCGGGTCGCCGACGACGGGCCCGCGTTCGATCCGCTGGCGGCCGCGGCACCCGACACCTCGCTCGGCGTCGACGAGCGGCCGATCGGAGGCCTCGGGATCGAGCTCGTGAAGCGGCTGATGGACGAGGTCCAGTACGAGCGGCGCGACGGGCGCAACCACCTGCGCCTCGTCCGGCGCCTGCTTCCGATGGAGCACTGAGGTCAGGACAGCATGGAGATCGGCGACGAGCAGGTCGGCGAGACGCGGGTGATCGCACCTCGGGGGCGTGTCGACTCGGTGAGCTCGGGCGAGCTCGAGCGGCACCTGATGGCGAGGCTCGACGCCGGGGCCCGGCGCGTGGTGATCGACCTCGCCGGCGTCGAGTACATCAGCAGCGCCGGCCTGCGCGTGCTGTTGGTGGCGGCCAAGCGGCTCAAGCCGCCGCAGGGAACGCTCGTGCTGTGCGGGCTCGGGCCGAGCGTCCGCACCGTGCTGGAGCTCGCCGGCTTCATGAGCCTCTTCGCGGTCGAGCCGGCGCGCGAGCAGGCGCTCGCGCGCGCGTCGGGCAGCGGAGCACCGTGAGCGCGCTCGTCCTCCACGTCCGGCCGCGCGACGGCGAGCCGTTCCGTCAGGAGCTCCAGGGCGAGGCCGTGGTGCTCGGACGCTCTTCGAAGGCCGACGTGGTGCTGGCCGACCGCTTTCTTTCGCGCCAGCACGCGCGGCTCTTCCTGCGCGAAGGCAGCTGGTTCCTCGAGGACCTCGGCTCGCGCAACACGACGTTCCTGAACGACCGGCCGGTCGCGCAGGCGACGCCGGTCCGCGTCGGCGACGTGATCCGCCTCGCGGAGAGCCGGATCGTCCTGGAGGGGCCGGGCGGCGGCCCGGCTTCGCCTTCGGCGGGAGACGGGCTCGTGGGCCGCGCCGACGAGCGGCTTCCCGACGGCACGCTCTTCCGCTCGGCGACCATGCTGTTCTCGGCTCCGGCCGTTCCCGGGGAGGATCCGGGCGGGCTCGCGGGGCGGCTGCGGTTCCTGAACGAGGTCCACCGCGCGCTCGCCGCGCCGATCACGCTCGAGCCGCTGCTCGAGCTGATCCTGGAGCGCGCCTTCGGCCAGCTCCGGCCGGAGGAAGGAGCCGTCTTCCTGCGCGACGGCTCGGGTGCGCTCGCGCGCGTCGCGATGCGGCGGGCGGCGGGCGTGACCGGCGAGCCGCTCTACTCGCGCGCGCTCGCGCGCGAGGTGACCGAGAAGGGCGTCGCGGCCCTCGTGACCGACGCGAGCGAGGACGCCCGCTTCGCGAAGGCCGAGAGCATCGTGTCCTCGGGCGTCCGCAGCCTGGTGGCGGCGCCGCTGCTCGACAGCGAGGGCTGCCTCGGCATGATCGTGCTGAGCGCGAAAGGCCGCGTCCACATCTTCGACGAGAACGACATGGAGCTGCTCGCCGCGATCGCCTCGGCCGCCGCGATGCGCATCCGCAGCCTCCGCTTCGTGGAGGACGCCGCCAAGCGCCGGCTGCTCGATCGCGAGCTCGACCTCGCGCACGACATCCAGATGGCGATGCTGCCGCGCTCGTTTCCCGAGGCGCCCGGCCTGGACGTGAGCGCCGTGCTGCGGCCGGCGCGCTCGGTGGGGGGCGATCTCTACGACGTGATGGCCGACGGCGGACGGGATCTGGCTGCTGGTGGGCGACGTGTCGGGCAAGGGCGTCGGCGCCGCGCTCTTCATGGCCGTGACGAAGACGCTCTTCCGCGCGATCGCGCCGGCGTCGGCCTCCGTCGCCGAGGCGGTCGCGCGCGTGAACCAGGAGCTCGTGCGCGACAACGAGCGCGCCATGTTCGTGACCGCGTTCGCCGCGCGGCTGGACCTCGCCACCGGCGAGCTCGAGTACGTGAACGCCGGCCACAACCCGACCTACCGGGTGGCGGCGCGCGGCGGCGTCGCGCCGCTGCCGGGGCTGATCGACCCGGCGCTCGGCGCGGTGGAGGGCCACGAGTACCGCGCGCACCGGCTGCGGCTCGAGCCGCGGGACGCGCTCCTGCTCTACACCGACGGCGTCGTGGAGGCGAGGAGCGGCGCGGACGAGGAGTTCCACACGCTGCGGCTCGAGGGCTATCTCGCGAGCTGCCGCGACGTCCCCGCGGAGCGGATCGTCCAGGGGCTGCTCGATCGCGTCGAGGAGTTCGCGGGCGACGCGCCGCAGTACGACGACATCACGATCCTGGGGCTGCGCTGGCTGGGGGCCCCAGCCTGACGGCTACTTCTTGTTGCGCGCAGGGGCCAGGGCGGGAAGCGAGCGGGACGGGCCGATGCGGCGCGCCTCGATCTGCTGGAAGTCCTTGACCCAGGTCTTGCCGCCGTCCGTCGAGCGGTCGGCGGTCCAGGAGAAGCGGTCCTTCTGGATGTCGTAGTAGCGGATCCGCAGGACCGAAGGCTCGCCGCTCGGCGACGCCGAAGGTCTGCTCGATCCTCATCTCGTCGCCCCTTGCGCCGCGCGGTGCCGAAGTCGAGGAGCCCGCTGCCGCTGCTCGCGCCGACCAGCTCCCAGCGGTCCATGAACGCCGTTGTAGTTCCGCAGCGTGGCCGTGACGTACCAGGTCTCGCCCTCGTCGCTCACCACGCGGTACTCGTCGAGGACCTGGCCGTCGTCGAGGCGCAGCGCGCTCCAGTAGCCGCGGAACTTTGCGGCCCGTCGGGCATCTTGCGCACGGCCGTGAACTCCCAGTCGCCGAGCAGGTAGTCGAAGTCGCCCTTGTGGGCGTCCTGCAGGGCCTGCAGCTGCTCGCGGTCTTCTTGGGCGCGGTCTGCGCGGATGCGCGCGGACGCGGCCGCGAGGCCGCACGGCGATCGCCGCGGCGAGGACGCTGCGCGTCCGATGCTATCGTGTCTGATCCACGGTCGTCCTCCCTTTCCCTATTCCGCGCGCAGCACGTCGACGACGTTCGCCGCCGTCGCGCGCCGCAGCGGCCACAGGCACGCGACGAGCGCCGCCAGCGCCAGCACCGGCAGCGGCGACGCCGTAGGCGAGCGGGTCGCCGGGGCCGACGCCGAACAACAGGCCCTGCATCACGCGGGCGGTGGCGAAGGCCGCGCCGAGCCCGAGCGCGCCGCCCGCCGCCACCAGCCGGGCGCCCTCGAGCAGCACCAGCCGGCCGATCTGCGCGCGCGTCGCTCCGAGCGCCAGCCGCACCCCGAACTCGCGCCGGCGCGCGACCACGGCGTAGGCGATCACGCCGTAGACGCCGATCGACGGCGAGCAGCAAGGCGAGCGCCGCGAAGAGCGCGACGAGCATCATCGTGAAGCGCTGCACCTCGCGCGCGCGCTCGAGGTTGACGCCGAGCGGCTGGCCTCGTAGATCGGCAGCCGCGGGTCGACGCCGCGAATCGCCGCGCGGACCGCCGGCGCGAGCTCCGAAGGCTCCCCGCTGGTTCGCACGACGTACGCCACCGGATTGCGGAACGCCTGGGTCAGCGGGAAGTAGATCTGCTCGTTGAGGCGCTCCACGAGGCTTCGGTGGCGGACGTGGCGCACCACGCCGACCACGGTCACCCAGGTGTCGGGCGTCGCCGTTCGAGCTCCGGATCCACGTGCAGCCGCCGGCCGAGCGGCGACGCGTCCGGCCACGCCCGGCTCGCCAGCAGCTCGTCCACGACCGCCACGCGCTCGGTCTTGGGGCCGTCCGCGTCGGTGAAGGCGCGGCCGCTCAGCGATCTCGACGCCGGCCGTCTCGAAGAAGCCGGGGCCGACCGAGCGGTAGTCCGCGTTGGGCAGCGCCTCGGGGCTCTTCTCGACCGTGGACCACGGGCCGCCCCAGTTCGGGATCGTGTCGTAGGGCAGGTGGCTGACCGCGCCCACGCCGGTGACCGACGGGCAGCGCCAGCAGCGCGGCTCCGGACCGTGCGCGCCAGGCCCTCGATGGCCGCGGGCCACTTGTAGCGCCGGCGTCGCCGACGGGAATGCGGAAGGCGAGGACGCCCTCGGCCTTGAAGCCGGGGTCGATCGCCTGGATGCTCGCGAACGTCCGCGTCAGCAGGCCCGCCGCCACGAGCAGCACGACGGTGAGAGCCACCTGGGCGACCACGAGCGCCGAGCGGAAGACCGGCCGCAGCCTCCGGCTCTCGCCGCGCGTGGCGCCGAGCGCCGCGCCCACGTCCTTCCGGAGCAGCTCGCCGAGCGGCGCCAGCGCGAAGAGCACGCCCCAGCACGAGCGCGAGGGCCGACGTCCATGCGAGCACGCGCCCGTCGAGCTCGACCGTGCCGAGGCGCCGCAGCGCCTGGGGCTGCAGCGAGAGCAGCGCCGCGAGCTCGGCCTGGCCGATCAGGATCCCGAGCGCCGCGCCGAGCACCGCGAGCGTCAGGCCCTCGGCGAGCGAGAGCCGCAGGATCCGCGAGCAGTTCCCGCGCCGAGCGCCACGCGCACCGCGATCTCGCGGCGCCGCGCCGCCGCCCGCGCCACCAGCACGCCGAGCACGTTGACCGCCGACGATCAGGAGCAGCAGCGCGACGCCGGCGCTGACCATCACGATCGGCTCGCGCACGGTCTTCGTGATGTCCTTCGCCAGCGGGACCGTGACGAAGGACAGGCCGTCCGGGCTCGGAAACTCGCGGAGAGCTCGCGCGGCGAGGCGATCGACTTCCTGGCGCGCCTCCGCGAGCGCTCACGCCCGGCTTCATGCGGCCGACGACGCGCAGGTATCGCTGGCCGCGCGGCCCCTCCGCGATCCGCGGGTCGAAGAGCTGGTAGGCCTCCACCGTGTCCGGGATGCCGGCGCCCTGCGGGAAGAGCAGCCGGAAGCTTTCGGGCAGCACGCCGATCACCACGCACCGGCCGCTCGTTGACGTTGATCGCCCGGCCGACGATGCCGCGGTCGCCGCCGAAGCGCCGCTGCCAGAGCCGGTAGCTCAGCAGGATCGTCGCGGGCGGCCCTTCGACGTCGTCCTGGGGCTCGAAGACGCCGCCCCGCCAGCGGCCGGCACGCCGAGCACGCGGGAAGAAGCTCGGGCGTCACGAGGCCGATCCGCACGAACTCCGGCTCGCCGTCGTGGGTGATCGTGATGCTGTTGGCCCAGACCGCGCCGAAGCGCTCGAAGCGCGTCGTGCGCGTGCGCAGGTCCTGGAGCTCGGGCCCGGACAGCGGCGCGCGCGGATAGCCGGCGGCCGACATGTCGGCCCAGACGAGCAGCAGCGCGGTCCGGGTCGAGGTAGGGCGGCGGCGTGAGCAGGGTCGCCGTGCAGCACGCCGAGGATCGCGGTCGCCGAGCCGATCCCGAGCGCGAAGGTCACCACCGCCAGGGCCGAGAGCCCCGGCGTCCCGGCGAGCCCGCGCCACGCCTGGCGCGACGTCTTCGCGCGTCTGGTCCCAGGCGCTCACCAGCCACGACTCGCGCACTGCCGCCTTGACGTGCGGCACGCTGCCCATCTCGCGGCGCGCGAGCCGTCGCGCTTCGTCGAGGGAGAGGCCCTCGGCCTGGCGGCGCGCGACCAGGTCGTCGAAGTAGCTCGCGAGCTCCTCGTCGAGCTCGGCGTCCATCCGCGCGCGCCCGAAGAGCCCCTGCCAGAGGCTCGCGAGCCGCGCCAGGAGCCGCATCGCTAGGACTCGAGAACCTGGGTCATCGCGCCCACGACGCGCGCCCACTCGCGCTTCTCGGCCGCGAGCTTCTGCCTGCCCTGGGCGGTGAGCCGGTACGCCTTGACCCGCCGCCCCTCGGCCGACTGCGTCCACTCGCCGCGGATGAAGCCGTTCTGCTCGAGCCGGTGGAGCGCGGGGAAGAGCGAGCCGGGGCTGACCTCGAACGTCCCCGAGGTGGTCTGGCGGATCCGGTCCGCCACGCTGATGCCGTGGCGCGGGCCGAGCTCGAGCGTCTTCAGCACCAGCAGGTCCAGCGTGCCGCGCACGAGCTCGGTCGATCGGGCCACGGAGCCTCCCCCCCGTCGCGTTCAGCGGCTGAAGCGGCGGCGGTCGATATCGGATGTCTATATCGACAAACGATAGGACTTGAAGGCGCGCCCGTCAAGCGCGGCCGGCGCGGCGAGGGGTTCTCAGGACCGCCCGGGTGCGGTAGGCTCGCATGGGGGGGGCCGGGAGGGGTAATCCGGACTCCCGGAGGAGCTTCGTGAAAGTCCTGCTCTTCTCGATGCCGGACTCGTTCGAGCACACCGCCCCGGTGGCGATCTGCATGCCGAACGCCGCGCTCACGTCGCTCGCCGGCAACGTGGACGCGCACCACGACGTCGCCGTCGCCGACCTCGTGCTGGCTCAGGGCCGCGTGGGCGAGACCGTGGATCGCCTGGTCCGCGAGCGCCAGCCCGACGTGATCGGGCTCTCGGTGATGACGTTCCAGCGCCGCTCGGCCTTCCGGCTGGTGGAGCGCCTGCGGGCGCTGCGTCCCGAGGCTCGGATCGTCGCGGGCGGCTACGACCCGAGCCTCGCGACCGCCGCCTGGACGGGGAGAAGCCCGGCATCGACTTCGTGGTGTCGGGCGAGGGCGAGGAGACCTTCTCGGAGCTGCTGCGTGCGCTCGAGAGCGGCGGGCCGCTCGACGGCATCGCGGGCTTGTCGTTCCGGACCCGGGACGGCTTCCGCCACAACCCGCCGCGGCCGATCCGGCCGCTCGAGGACGACTCGCTGCGGCTGCCGAAGCGCAAGGCGCGCGTGCTCACCGGCTACACGCTGCTCGGCAAGCCGATCGACGTCGTCGAGACCTCGCGCGGCTGCACCTTCGACTGCAGCTTCTGCTCGATCATCGCGATGCGCGGGCGCAACTTCCACCGCCGCGGCTTCGAGCGCGTGCTCGCGGACATCAAGGACGCGCGCGACCACGGCGCGCGCGCGATCTTCATCGTCGACGACAACATCACGCTCGACGTCAAGCGCTTCGGGGCGCTCTGCGACGCGATCGTGGAAGCCGGCCTCGACGACATCGAGTACGTGGTGCAGGCGATGACCTCGGCGATCGCCGACCACGGCGACGAGCTCGCGCCCCGGATGCGCCGCGCGGGCTTCCGCTACGTGTTCCTCGGGATCGAGAACATCCTGGCCGAGGACCTCGGCTTCCTGAAGGCGGACGCGAAGAACAGGCGCCACGAGAACGGGCGCACGGTCGGGAACGCGACGCTCGAGGCGGTCGAGCACATCCACAAGAACGACATGCTGGTGGTGGGCGGGCTCATCGTCGGCAACCCCGGCGACACCAAGGAATCGATCGAGGCGAACCTCGAGTTCGCGCGGCGCTACGTCGACTGGCCCTACATCCAGCACCCGACGCCCTACCCGGGAACGCCGATGACGAAGGAGCTGCTCGAGCGCGGCCTGATCCTGCACGAGCGGCTGGAGGAGTACGACGGCACGACCGCGGTCGTGCGCAGCGAGGCGCTGTCGGCCGAGGAGATCGAGTTCCTGCGCTGGCGCGCCGAGCGCTGGATGAAGCTGAAGCTGTTTCCGCGGGCGATCCGCGAGAACACGCTCTTCTGCCTGAAGCACGGCAAGGACATGATCAGCCACACCTTCCGCGGCAGCTGGCGCTCGCTCGTCGGTCTCGAGAGCGAGCGGCGGGCGTTCGAGCGCTACCGCTCGCTGCGTGCGGCCGAGCGCGAGCACCTCTAGCCCGCGGCGCCGGCGTCAGCGAGAGGTCAGTGGAACGGGCACCACTCGACCGTGACCTGCTTCGCGAGCGAGAGCCGCCGGCCGGGCTCGAGCCGCATCCGGCGGATCGCTTCGTGCCCGTGCCACGAGCCGTTCTTGCTCGCGGTGTCGATGGCCCAGAGGCCCGACTGGCTCTCGACCACGAGCAGGTGCACGCGCGACAGCACGTGCGATCCCATGCAGGGAAGACCGAAGCCGTCGCAGCGGCCGTAGCGGCCGATGAGAGCGCCCCTGCGCGCGGCCTCGGCGTCGAGCAGCAGCGAGCCGCCGCCCGACGACGAGCGGATCCGGATCTCGCCGCGCGCCGGCCCCGCGTCGGAAGCGCTCGCCTCGGCTTCGGCGGGAGTCGGCGAAAGGAACATCGGCCCCGGGAAGGTCACGACGCTGGTCGTCGCGGCTGCCGAGTCTCCGTGGCGCGGCGAGGCCCGGACCACGACGCCGCCCGGGCGGCTCCACGAGCCGGGATCGGCGCTCACGCTGTCGAGATAGACGCGTTCGGGGACGAGCCTCCACGCGGCGTCGGTATCGTCGGGCCACGGCTCGCCCCTGTCGGTGGTCGGGACGAGCAGGAGGGCATACGACGCGCAGCGGACCATGGTGGGTCCCGCCGACTCGAGAGCCCGCAGGCTCTGGCCCTGCTCGTCCTCGAAGGCGGTCGGGGTGCGCAGGTCCAGCACCCGAAAGCAGGCGCCGCCGTCGGCCGCGCGCCGCACGATCACGGCGAGGTGTCGGAGCGACAGGGCGGGATCGGAGGGCAGGAAGATCTCGGCGGTGCTGTGGCGGCCGACGATGACCGGGTTGATCCCGTCCTCTTCGGCTGCGATCCAGGCGGTGGCCTCGAGCCCGTCCGCGCCCTCGACCAGGAGCGCGAGGCCGGGCGAGCGATGGGAATTCAGCAGCTCGCGGACGTCCGGGTACGAAGCGGCGGAAGCCGTCCTCGAAGGAGCGGTTTGCGCCCGTCGGGAGTCGCATGGGGAAGCGGCCCAGCGCGAAGCAGATGGTTTGCGCGTTGTCGAATCCGTCGCGCGCGGCTTCGTTCCTGAGCCAGACGGACCGGGACATCGACCTCACCTTCCCTTCCCTTGCGGGACGAAGGTCTACAAGTAGAAGTTAAGCCCCCGATATCGCACAGGCAATGACGGCGGTCACAAAAGCCCCGGGCTTTGTGCTGAACTAGCGCCGTGCCCCCGCTCTTCCGCAAGCTCCTGGTCGCGAACCGCGGCGAGATCGCGGTGCGCGTGATGCGGACCTGCCGCGAGCTGGGCATCGCGACCGTCGCCGTCTACTCCGAGGCCGACCGCGGCGCGCGCCACGTGCGCGAGGCGGACGAGGCGGTCCCGATCGGGCCGGCCGAGGCGCTCCGCTCCTACCTGTCGATCGACGCTCTGCTGAAGGCCGCGCGCGAGACGGGGGCCGAGGCCATCCATCCGGGCTACGGCTTCCTGAGCCAGAACGGCGACTTCGCCGACGCGGTCGAAGGGGCCGGCCTGGTCTTCGTGGGCCCGCCGGGCGCCGTCCACCGGCTGATGGGCGACAAGCAGGCGGCGCGGCGAAGGATGGCGGCGGCCGGCGTGCCGGTGCTGCCCGGCTTCGACGGCGACGACCAGCGGGACGCGCGGCTCGTGTCCGAGGCCGAGCGGATCGGCTGGCCGGTGCTGCTCAAGCCCGCGCGCGGCGGCGGCGGCAAGGGCATGCGCGTGGTGCGGTCCGCGTCCGAGATCGAGGCGGCGCTCGCCGCGTCACGGCGCGAGGCGCGGGCCGCGTTCGGGAGCGACACGCTGCTCGTGGAGCGCTTCGTCGAGCGCTCGCGCCACGTGGAGGTCCAGGTGGTGGCCGATGCGCACGGCGCGGTCGTCCACCTCGGGGAGCGCGAGTGCTCGATCCAGCGCCGCCACCAGAAGGTGGTCGAGGAGACGCCGAGCCCGGCGCTCGACGCGCGGCTGCGCCGCGAGCTGTGCGACGCGGGGGTCGCGGCGGCGCGCGCGGCGGGCTACCGCAGCGCGGGGACCGTCGAGTTCCTGATGGCGCCCGACGGCCGCTTCTACTTCCTGGAGATGAACACGCGCCTGCAGGTCGAGCACCCCGTGACCGAGGCGGTGACCGGGCTCGACATCGTGCGCCTGCAGCTCGAGGTGGCGGCCGGGCAGCCGCTCGCGCTGCGCCAGGACGAGGTCGTCGCGACGGGCCACGCGATCGAGTGCCGCCTCTACGCCGAGGACCCGAGCCGCGACGACCTGCCGTCGCCCGGCCGCGTGCTCGCGCTGGTCGAGCCGAGCGGGCCCGGCATTCGCGTCGACTCCGGCCTCGCCAAGGGCAGCGAGGTGACCGTGCACTACGACCCGCTGCTGTCCAAGATCGTGGCCTGGGGCAGCGACCGCCGCGAGGCCATCGCGCGAATGCGCGACGCGCTCGGCCAGGCGGTCGTGCTGGGCGTCGTGACGAACCTCGCGCGGCTGCGGGAGATCGTGGCGCACCCGGCCTTCGCGGCGGGCGAGCTCCACACGGGCTTCATCGAAGAGCACCTGGCCGCGCACCGCACGGCGGCGTCGCCGCCGCCTCTCGCGATCGCCGCGCTCGCGCTCGCGCTTCGCACCGCGGGCAAGCGGGGCCGTCGCGCCCTTCCCGACCCCTGGACGAGGCTCGGCCCCTGGCGGATCGGCGAGGGGGCGTGATGCGGCTGCGCTGCGCCGACGCGGTCTACGAGGTCGAGCTGCAACCGGCGA
This sequence comes from uncultured Acidobacteriota bacterium, assembly GCA_963744315.1. GTDB lineage: Bacteria > Acidobacteriota > Vicinamibacteria > Fen-336 > Fen-336 > DATBSL01. The sequence continues at coordinate 79,502 of CAVUTB010000017.1, read as the reverse complement.
ATCGCGAGTGGGACGTGCGCGTCAACGGCGAGGCCATCCGCCTCTCGCTCGCCGACGCGGCCGAGGGCCGCGTGGCCGTGCGTCACGCCGGCGAGGTGCTCACGCTCCACTACGCGCGGGACGCCGGCGCCATCCACTTGTTCTGGGAGGGCGTTTCCTACAAGCTCCTCGAGGAGCGCGAGGGCGTTCGCCGCGCCGCGCGCCACGACGCGGGCGCGCTCGAAGCTCCGATGCCCGGCCGCGTGAGCGCGGTCAAGGTCGAGGTCGGGGCGCACGTGCGCAAGGGCGAGGAGCTGCTGGTCGTCGAGGCCATGAAGATGGAGAACGCGCTGCGCGCGCCCCGGGACGGCGTCGTCCGGGCAGTCCACGTGGGCGTGGGCGAGATGGTGGCTCCCGGCCGTGCGCTCGTCGAGCTCGAGGACGAAGGAGAGCGGACGTGAGCGCGCGCCGAGGCCGGGTCGGGCGGCGCCAGTTCCTCGGACGGCTGGGCGCGCTCGCCGGCGCCGCCGCAGCCCCGCGGCTCGCGGAAGCCGCTTCGTCCCCGCCGGTCGCCCGCTGGCGCGGCCGGCCTCGCCCTCGTCGTCGATCCCGGCGACCGCGTGGCGACGTCGTCGCCGGCGCGGGAGGCCGCCCGACGACTGCGCGAGGTCTGCGCCGCGCGCGGCCTGGCCGTGCGGCCGTGCCGGACGCTCGCGGAGGCGCGTGGGGCGGAGCTGGCCGTGCTCGTCGCCGGAAGCGCGACGAAGGCCGCGCGGCCGATCCTCGACACGCTGGGCGTCGGTCGCCTCGACGATCCGGAATCGCTGGTTTTGGCGCTCTCGCGCCGGAGCGGCCGCGACGTGCTGCTGGCCGCCGCTCCTGACGGTCTCGGCCTGGCGTACGCGCTCGCCGAGCTCGCCGATCGGATCGAGTGCGCGGCGGAGCCCGGGCGGGAGCTGCTCTCCGTCGGCAAGCTCGTCGAGCGGCCGACCTGCCGGATCCGCAGCGCGATGCGGCTGTTCGTGAGCGACGTCGAGGACGCGGCCTGGTACCACGACCGGTCGTTCTGGCCCGCCTACCTCGACATGCTCGTCGGCCACCGCTTCAACCGCGTGAACCTCGCGTTCGGCATCGGCTACGACTTCGCGCGCCGGCTGCGCGACACCTACTTCTACTTCGCCTACCCGTTCCTGCTCCGCGTGCCCGGCTACGACGTGCGGGCGGTGGGGCTCGACGACGCCGAGCGCGACCGCAACCTCGAGACGCTGCGCTACGTCAGCGAGCAGGCGACCCGGCGCGGCCTGCATTTCCAGCTCGGCCTCTGGACCCACGCCTACCAGTGGACGGACAGCCCGGACGTCAACTACACGATCTCCGGCCTGACGGGCGCGACGCACGCGGCCTATTGCCGAGACGCGCTCACGAGCCTGCTCGAGGCGTGTCCGGCGATCTCCGGTCTCACGCTCCGCACGCACGGCGAGAGCGGCGTGCCGGAGGGCGACGCCGAGCGCTACAGCTTCTGGCGGACGCTCATGAGCGGCATCGCGCGCGCCGGCCGGCCGATCGAGATCGACCTGCACGCCAAGGGCGTCGACCAGCGGATCATCGACATCGCGCTCGCGACGGGCCTCGCCGTGGGCGTCTCGCCGAAGTTCTGGGCCGAGCACATGGGGCTGCCGTACCTGCAGTCCTCGATCCGCGCGCTCGAGCTGCCGCGCGAGGACCGCGCGGACCCGCTGATGTCGCTCAGCACCGGCAGCCGCAACCACATGCGCTACAGCTACGGCGACGTGCTCAGGGAGGACCGCCGCTACGGAGTGCTGCACCGGGTCTGGCCGGGGACGCAGCGCCTGCTGCTCTGGGGCGATCCCGTGTACGCGGCGCAGATGGGCCGCGCCTTCAGCGCCTGCGGCGCCGACGGCGTCGAGTTCATGGAGCCGCTCTCCTTCAAGGGGCGGAAAGGCTCGGGCCTCCCGGGCGGACGCGACGCCTATCGCGACGCGACGCTTCGGGCCGCGGGCGGGGACTGGCGCAAGTACGAGTACACCTACCGCCTCTGGGGCCGGCTCGCGTACCGTCCCGATGCCGATCCCGGGAGCTGGCGCCGCAAGCTGAAGAGCGACCACGGCGACGCCGCCGAGGCGATCGAGTCGGGCCTGGCGCGCGCGAGCCGCATCCTGCCGCTCGTCAGCAGCGTCCACTGCCCGTCGGCCGCGAACAACAACTACTGGCCCGAGATGTACAGCGACATGTCGCTCGTCGACGCGGCGCATCCCGGCTCCTACTCCGACACGCCGGCCCCGAAGGTCTTCGGCGCCGTCAGCAGCCTCGACCCGCAGATGTTCGCGACGGTCGACGAGTGCGCGGACGCGCTCGTGCGCGGCGAGCCGCTCGCCCGCGTCACGCCGGTCGAGGTGGCCCACCAGCTCGGCGCGTGGGCGGAGTCGGCGACGTCCGCGTTCGCGCGTGCGGACGCCCTCGCGCGGGACAAGAACGATCCGCGGCCACCGCCGCGTCGCGATCGACGGCGCGATCGCCGCCGGGATCGGCCGCTTCTTCGCGTTCAAGCTGCGCGCCTCCGTGCTCCACGGGATCTTCGACCGCACCGGGGACGCGCGCGCCCGCGAGGCCGCGCTCGCGCAGTACCGATCGGCGCGCGCCGCCTGGGCCGAGCTCGCGCTCGGGCCGGCGCAGGCCTACGCCGCCGACGTCACGTTCGGCTTCGACTCGCACCTGCGCGGCCACTGGCAGGACCGGCTGGCCGCGATCGACCGCGACATCGCCGAGATCGAGGCGCGGCCCGCGGCGCAGGCCGCTGCCCGTGCGGCGGACTCCGCGAGTGTCGAGCGCGCGCTCGCAGGCGTCCTGTCGTGGGTCCCGGCTCCGGCCGTCGCCGTCGAGCACGAGGCGCCCGGCGACCTGCTGCCGGGCGAGGCGATCCCGCTCGCGGTCCGCGTCGCCCCGGCGGCCGAGTCCGTGCGCCTCTTCTACCGGCGCCTCAACCAGGCCGAGGCGTGGATCGAGCTCGAGACGAAGCGTGATGGCGAGGCGTGGCGCGCGGCGGTGCCGGCGGACTACGCGCGCTCTCCGTATCCGATCCAGTACTACTTCGCAGTGCGGGTGGGGGAGCGCGTGACGCTCTGGCCGGGCTTCGGCGCGGACTTCGCGGGACAGCCCTATGTCGTCGTGCGGAGACGGGCGTGAGCGCGAGCCGCCTGCCCGCCTCCGTGACGGTCGTCGAGGTCGGGCCGCGCGACGGCCTGCAGAACGAGAGTGCGGAGCTCCCGGTCGACGACAAGGTCGCCTTCTGCGACGCGCTGGTCGACGCCGGCCTGCGCGTGGTCGAGGTCGGGGCCTTCGTCTCGCCGAAGTGGGTGCCGCAGATGGCGGGCTCCGACGAGGTGCTGCGGCGCGTCCGCAAGCCGCCGGGCGTGCGCCTGCCGGTGCTGGTTCCCAACCGCCAGGGCTACGAGCGCGCGCGCGCGGCCGGCGCTCGCGAGATCGCGGTCTTCACCGCGGCGAGCGAGAGCTTCAGCCGCAAGAACACGAACGCGTCGATCGACGAGAGCTTCGAGCGCTTCGCGGCCTTCGTGCCCGAGGCGCGCCGCGAGGGGCTGCGCGTGCGCGGCTACGTCTCGACCGCGTTCGGCTGCCCCTACGAAGGGCCGGTCGATCCGGCGCGCGCGATCGAGGTGGTGGTGCGGCTGGCCGAGGCCGGATGCGACGAGGTGTCGATCGGAGATACGATCGGCGTCGCTGTGCCCACGCAGGTGAGCGAGCTCCTGGGACGATTGACCGAAAGCCTGCCGCTCGACCGGGTGGCCGTGCATTTCCACGACACCCGCGGGACGGCGCTCGCGAACGTGCTGGCCGCGCTCGAGCAGGGAGTCGGGATCGTGGACAGCGCGGCGGGCGGCACCGGCGGCTGTCCCTATGCGCCGGGCGCGTCCGGCAACCTGGCGACCGAAGACCTGCTCTACATGCTGCAGGGGATGGGGATCGAGACCGGCGTCGACCTCGACCGGGTCGCGGCCGCCTCGCGCGCGCTCGCCGCCAGGCTCGGCCGCGCGCTGCCGTCCCGCTACCTGCAGGCCGGGCCGCCCGCCCGACGGAGCGCCTCGTGAGCGACGCGACCGCGACCATCCTGGTGGTCGACGACCTGCCGGCGAACCGCGACCTGATGGTGCGGCGCCTGGAGCGCTCGGGATTCAACGTGATCGCCGCCGCGAGCGGGCCCGAGGCGCTCGAGGTCGTCGGCCGCGGCAACATCGACCTCGTGCTGCTCGACATCATGATGCCGGGCATGACCGGGATCGACGTGCTGCGCACGATCCGGATGTCGCGCTCGTCGGCGGCGCTGCCGGTCGTGATGGTGACCGCCAAGACCGACAGCGAGGACGTGGTCGAGGCGCTCTCGCTCGGCGCCAACGACTACGTCACCAAGCCGGTCGACTACCCGGTCGCACTCGCGCGCATCCAGGGCCATCTGCGCACCACGAAGGCGCTGCGCGTCGAGGCGGCCCCGGCGGCGATCGAGCCGCGCAGCCCCGCGCAGGCGGTGCCGGGCACCGTGCTGGGCGGCCGCTACCGGCTCGACCAGCCGATCGGCGGCGGCAGCTTCGGGACCGTGTTCCGCGCGCGCCATCTCGAGCTCAACCGCGACGTGGCGGTGAAGATCCTGGCCACGAGCGCGGGCACGGACCCCGAGGCGCTCAAGCGCTTCAGGCGCGAGGGCGACTCGGCGTGCCGGGTGCAGCACCCGAACGCGGTCGCGGTCTTCGACTTCGCCGTCAACGCCGGGGGTGTCGCGTACCTGGTCATGGAGCTGCTCGAGGGCCATTCGCTCGAGAAGGAGCTCGAGGAGCGCGGCCCGCTCCCCGCGCGCCGCTCGGCCCTGATCGTGATCCCCGTCTGCTCGGCGCTCGCGGCCGCGCACGCCGCCGGTGTCGTGCACCGCGACATCAAGCCCTCGAACGTGTTCCTGCACCGCTCCGGGCAGCGCGAGATCGCGAAGATCCTGGACTTCGGCATCGCGAAGCTGGCGGCCGACTCCGCGCTCGGGCAGAGCCTGACGGTCGACGGCTCGCTGCTCGGGACGCCGGCCTACATGGCGCCGGAGCGCTTCCGCCGCGGTACGTACGGCCCGAGCTCCGACATCTACAGCGTCGGCGCGATGCTCTACGAGATGCTCTCGGGGCGGCTGCCGTTCATTCCGAGCACCGCCGACCCGCTCGCGCTCGTGGCGATGCAGGCCGAGGAGGACCCGCCGCCGATCCGCGCCCGCCGCCCCGAGGTCCCGGAGGCGCTCGAGCGGGTCGTGTTCCAGGCCCTGTCGCGCCAGCCCGACGCCCGCCCGACGGCCGAGCAGCTCGCGCACCGGCTGGCGCAGGTCACGGCGGATCCGCTGAGACCGCTCGACGAACTCCCGCTAGCAGCCGACCCTCACGTCAGGGTCCACTCGACGGCCTGGGGATGGGCAGCTAGAATGTTTTCCTCATAGCCCCCATTCACGTCACGTGGGATCACGCCGGCCTTGGGATAATGACTGCATGAAGCCTGTCGAGCGCTGGGTCGGAGAGATGGAGAGGACGCTGCGCCCGGACCGGGTGGTCTGGTGCGACGGCTCGGAGGCGGAGAACGCCCGCCTCGTCGAGGCCATGCTGGCGGACGGCACGCTGCAGCGCCTCCACCCGCAGCACGCCCCGGGGTCCTACCTGCACCGCAGCCACCCCTCGGACGTCGCACGCACCGAGCACCTCACGTTCATCGCCAGCCGCACCCGCGCCGGCGCGGGCCCCACCAACAACTGGATGTCGCCCCAGGAGGCGCGCGAGCGCGTGTTCCCGCTCTTCGACGGGGCGATGAAGGGCCGGACGCTCTACGTGGTCCCGTACGTGATGGGCCCGCTCGGATCGCCCTTCAGCAAGGTGGGCGTCGAGATCACCGACAGCGCGTACGTGGTCGCGAACATGCGCCTGATGACGCGCATGGGCAAGGCCGCGCTCGACCAGCTCGGCGGCTCGGACGACTTCGTGCCCGGGCTCCACTCGCTCGGCGACCTCTCGCCCGACCGCCGCTTCATCGTGCACTTCCCGGAGGAGCGCACGATCTGGAGCGTCGGCTCCGGCTACGGCGGCAACGCCCTCCTCGGCAAGAAGTGCTTCGCGCTGCGGATCGCGTCGACGCTCGCGCGCGACCAGGGCTGGATGGCCGAGCACATGCTGATCCTGGAGCTCGAGCTGCCGGGCGGCGAGATCCACTACGTCGCCGCGGCCTTCCCCTCGGCCTGCGGCAAGACCAACCTCGCGATGCTGGTGTCCCCGCTCGAGGCGCAGGGCTACAAGGTGCGCACGGTGGGCGACGACATCGCCTGGCTGCGCCCCGGTCCCGACGGCCGGCTGTGGGCCGTCAATCCGGAGGCCGGCTTCTTCGGCGTCGTGCCCGGCACCGGGCCCGAGACGAATCCGAACGCGCTCGCCACGATCGCCCGCGACACCATCTTCACGAACGTCGCGGTCACGCGCGACGGCGTGCCGTGGTGGGAGGGCAAGGAGAAGCAGGCGCCCGCCGACCTCCTGGACTGGCAGGGCAAGCCCTGGGACGGCGCCTCGAAGGCGGCGCACCCCAACTCGCGCTTCACCGTGGCCGCGCGCCAGTGCCCGTCGATGTCGAAGCGCTGGGAGGACCCGCAGGGGGTCCCGCTCTCGGCGATCATCTTCGGCGGCCGCCGCGCGCGTCTCGCGCCGCTGGTGTTCGAGAGCCGGGACTGGGCGCACGGCGTCTTCGTGGGCGCGACGATGGGCTCGGAGACGACCGCCGCCGCCACCGGCCAGGTGGGCGTCGTGCGCCGGGACCCGATGGCGATGCTGCCGTTCTGCGGCTACAACATGGGCGACTACTTCGGCCACTGGCTCCGCATGGGCCAGCTGCTCGAGCGCCCGCCCGCCGTCTTCCACGTGAACTGGTTCCGGACCGACGAGCGCGGGCGCTTCATCTGGCCGGGCTTCGGCGAGAACCTGCGCGTGCTGCTGTGGATGATCGGGCGCGTGGAGGGCCGCGCCGCCGCCGAGGAGACCCCGATCGGCCTGGTGCCGACCGAGGGCGCCCTCGACTGGGACGGCCTCGGGCTCGGGCCAGCCGAGCGGCAGCAGCTGCTGCGCGTCGACCGCGGCGAGTGGGCCGCCGAGGTGCCGGAGATCCGCGCGTTCTTCCACCGCTTCGGCGATCAGCTGCCCGCCGAGCTCGCCGAGCGCCTCGCCACGCTGGAGCAGGACCTCGCGAGGGTCGCCGTCTAGCGCGCGACCGCCCATGGGCAACCGCATCCGTCGCGTCGACTACTACCACGCGAACGTGATGGACGAGCCGGGCGAGGCGTACAAGGTGCTGTCGGCGCTCGCCGGCCTCGGCGTCAACCTCGTCGCCTTCACGGCGGTGCCGGTCGGGCCGGACCGCACGCAGGTGACGCTGTTTCCCGAGGACCCGGGCAAGATGAAGAGCGAGGCGCAGAAAGCCGGCATGTCGCTCGACGGACCGCACCGGGCGCTCCTGGTGCAGGGCGACGACGAGCTCGGCGCCCTCGCCGGCGGTGCACGAAAAGCTCTACCACGCGTCCGTGAACGTCTACGTCTCGACCGCGATCGCGGATGGTGCCGGGAAGTTCGGCCACCTGATATACGTCCGGCCCGAGGACTACGAGCGCGCCGCCAAGGCGCTCGGGGTCTGATCGCCGTCGCTGCCTACGCCGCGGCTTCGGCCTTCGTCGAGATCGCGGAGAGCGCCTCGAGCAGCTCGTCCGTCGTCTGCCAGCGCTTGGCGGGGTCCTTGGCGAGGCCCTTCAGGATCAGGGCCTCGAGCTCGGGCGACAGCTTCGGGTTGACGCTGCGCGGCTTGGGCGGCAGCTGCTGGATGTGGGCCACCACCACCGCCATCGGGTTGTCGCCCCGGAACGGCAGCTTGCCGGTGAAGGTCTCGAAGAACACGACGGCGAGCGAGTAGATGTCCGAGCGGAAGTCGGCTTGCTTGCCCTGCGCCTGCTCGGGCGGCATGTAGTCGGGCGTGCCCATCACGGTCCCGGCGGTCGTCAGGCCCGAGGTCCCCGGCTCGACCTCGGTGCGCGCGCGAGATGCCGAAGTCCATGATCTTGAGCTCGCCGGTCTCGGGCAGGATCAGCATGTTCTGCGGCTTGATGTCGCGGTGCACCACGCCCGTGTCGTGCGCCGCGCCGAGCCCGTGGCACATCTGCTTCGCGATCGAGAGCCCGACGCCGAGGGGCAGCGCGCCGCGGTTGCGGATCAGGTCCTTGAGCGTGACTCCCTCCAGGAACTCCATCGAGATGTAGGGCACGCTGCCCGCCTCGCCGAAATCGTGGGTGCGCAGCACGTTCCGGTGCGTGATCCGTCGCGCGAGCTTGATCTCCTGCTTGAAGCGGTCGATGAGCGTCGGGTCGGCCGCGAGCGCCTCCGGCCGCAGCAGCTTGAGCGCCACCACCTCGTCGAGCTGGCGGTCGCGCGCGCGGTAGACGACGCCCATGCCGCCCTTGCCGAGCGTTCCCAGGATCTCGTAGCGGTCGCCGAAGACCTCGCCGCGCTGGAGTGCCGCCCCTTTCGTCTGCTGCGACTGGATCTTCACGGTCGGGGTGTCCGGCGTCGCGCCGGCCGCGGCGGCGCCGCCGCCACTCGGGCTGCTGCCGCTGCCGAGCGTCGTCGCGGCGGCGATCTTGCGCATCTCCGTCATGCCTTCGCGGAGAAAGCTGATCATCTGGTCCTTCTCGCGCAGGTCCGCCACGAGCGCGTTGAAGGCGCGCGCCAGCACGCCGATCTCGTCGCGGCCCTGGACCGCGACCGCTCCCGAGTAGGAGCCGTCGCGGATCCGCTCGACGAGCCCGACCAGCTTGCGCACCGGCCCCGTGATCCGCGACGCCGCGCCCCAGGCGGCCAGCAGCCCGAGCACCATCACGCCGAGCGAGACGGCGACCAGGACGTTGCGGAAGCGGCGGAAGGGGACCGTCTCCGCCGAGAGGCTGCGGAGCGCGAGCGCCGCGCCGATCGTCTCGCCCGTCGCGCTCGTCAGCGGGGTGCGCACGCCGATGTAGCGCTCGCCCGCGAGGTCGAGCTCGAAGGGTACGTCCGCCTGGGCCATCTGCGGCATCGCGAGCGACGCGGCGAGCGCCGGCTCGAGCGGGCCGAGCGACGAGACCGCGACCTTCTCGGCCTGGCCGGCCGGCCGCACCAGGAACGCCATCTCGCTGTGGGTGATCTTGTGCATCTGCGCCGCGACCGCTTCGCTCAGCCGGTAGCCCGCCACCATCACGCCCACGAGCTCGGGACCCGTCTGCATCGGCACCGCGACCGCGGTGAAGAGCTGGTCGCCCTGTAGCCAGAGCGCGGCGGCGTCGTCGCCCTCGAGCGCCTTCTTGACGATCGGGTCCTTCGAGAGGTCGTCCCCGGTGTCCGAGGGGCGATCGGTGCGCGCGATCAGCTTGCCCGCGGGGTCGGTCGCCATCATGAAGTCGGCGGCGAGGTCCTGGCCGCGCTCGCCGAGCGAGTCGAGCGCCGTGTTCTGGTCGCGCTCGGCGATCGCCGCCTTGAAGTAGGGATCGTTCGCCAGCACGCGCACGCCGAGCCGCAGCTTCTTGAAGCGGTCGTCCTGGATCGTGTGCCAGACGTCGCGGGTCTCCTTGAGGCCCGCGTCGATCGTGCTGCGCGCCAGCTGGTTGGCCTGGACGGTGGTGAAGGCCAGCGTGCCGCCGACCAGCAGCACCACCAGCGTGGCGATGAACAGCAGGATCTTGCCGGTGAGTCCCATCGGATGCCGCGCTCCTTCAGTACTTCTCGCCGACTTCGTAGTCCTTGCCGAACTTGTTCTTGTGCGGCGCGCGCTTGTACTTGGAGGCGTCGAGCGTGAACGAGGTCTCGAGCGTGCCCGCGTCCTTCACCTGCACGGTCTGGGCGGACTCGCCCGCGCGCTCGTGCCAGGCCTTGAGCACCCAGCTGCCGGCGGGCACGTCGGGGATCGTGTAGCTGCCGTCGGCCGCCACCTTCGCCCAGAACGGGTTGTCGCGCACCAGCACGAAGCCGCTCATCTGCGGGTGGATGTTGCAGTAGATGCGGACGACGCCGGGATGCTCGAAGACCTTGGACGCGGTCTTCGGCTTCTTGTAGAGCTGCAGGTCGAAGCGGTTCTCGCCCGAGACCGAGAACACGTTGTGGAAGATGGCGTCCTGGTTCGGGAACTCGACGCTCGCGCCGACGCCGACCACCGTGACGCGCGGCAGGAAGGCCTTGCTCTTCATCGCGACCGTGGCACCGGCGGGCCGCGCGCGCGCGGGCGGCGGCCCCTCGACCCAGACCACGGCGTCGGCCGTGTCCTGCGCGCGCTGGCCGTCCTTCTCCAGCACCTCGACCTTGCCGCGCAGCGTGCTCGCGCCCAGAGCACCCGCCGGAACCGCCAGCACGAGCGCCATGGAAAAGGCCCAGCTTCCCCGCTTGCTCAGAGCCTGCCTCCGGCGAATCCCGGCGAGTCTAGCATCGCTGCCCCCGATCGAGTGCTCCGGCGGCGGGCTACCGGAAGTTCTCGATCAGCATCAAGTCGGCGCCCCGGTCCACGGTTTTCACGAAGAGGATCGTCTTTGCGTCGGGGGAGACCGTGATCCCGATGTTCCCCACGCTTGCGGGCAGCGTGCCGAGGAGACGGCTACGACCGCTCTTCGGATCGAAGCGGTAGAGCGGAGCCTCGGCCTCATCGGGCGCACAGGCGAGGAAGTACATCCCATCGGGACCGTCGGAGAGGCTCCGGCCTTGCACGCAGTCCGCGACCTGATGCACGGGACCGTCGGGGAGCTCGAGCCGGAAGAGGGGCGACGAGGGGTCTCCTTGCGTATAGAAGAGGCTCTTGCCGTCGGGAGACTCTCGGGCGAGCAGACCGCCGTTGTGGGTGACGCGCTGAGGCTGTCCGCCCGCGACCGGAACGCGGCTGATGTCCCGTCCGTCCGCGCGATCGTCCCGGTAGTAGATCCAGCGTCCGTCGCGGGAAAAGCTCGGCAGGGCGTCGTGAAACTGCCCGTCCGTGATGCGCCGCGGCGCTCCCCCCTCGGCGTCGATCACCCACACGTCGTGCGTATCCATCTTCGCCCCTCGAGTCGAAGACGATCCGTCTTGCCGTCGGGAGAGAAACGGGGCGTGCCCTGCCAGAGGCCCGGCCCATGCGTGAGCTGGGCGGGGTTCGTGCCGTCGGCGTCGGCCAGCCAGATCTCGTCCCGCTCGCCCGATCGCCCGGACTCGAAGGCGATGCGCCGCCCGTCCGGGGAGAAGCTCGGGGCGTAGTCCGGAAAGGAGGAGACCAGGATCGGCTTCGACGGGTCGGCCAGGCTCGAACCGATGGATGTCGACGTCGTAGCTCGATGTGGCTGAACGCGAGCCGGTCCTCGGGCCGGCGTTGTGGCGGGCCCGACGGCGCCCTGGGGCGCCAGCTCCACCCGTTCGGGAGGCCTGGTCACCCTCGATTGCGACACGCCACAGGCGGGCACGGTCCACGCCGACTTGCGCGATGCTGTAGAGGATCGAGCGCTCCGTCGCGGCTCCAGGCCAGGCCAGCGATCCCGCCGGAGTGCCGTGTCAGCGCCGGGCCGGTGCCTTCGGCCCGTAATCGGGGCCGAGCTCCACGACCTGTACGTCACAAGGCGGGAACCAGCGGGAGGCGCAGGACGCGTACGCGAGGCGGTGACCGTCCGGCGAGAAGGCTGGATAGGCTGTCGAAACCGGGCAGCTCCGGGGCGGTGATCGCGCGCGTCTCCCCGTCCCGCAGTGAGATCAAGTTGATGCCTCGGGCTCCAGCGGCCGTCTCGGTCGGCAGTGCGCTGCGGCGGAAGGCCAGCCACTGTCCATCCGGCGACCATGCGATCTGTGAACGAGCCGCCGGGACGTCGCTGAGCCTTCGTTCGGCCCCGCCCAGGGGCGAGATGACGTAGATCGTCGCGAATCGGGCGCGACGGGCGCGGTGGCGCAGGAACGCGATCTGCCGCGCCGTCGGGGGACCAGCTCGGGAACAGATCGGGGGCGGGATCCGTCGTCAGCCGGCGCATCTGCGAGGCGCCGATGATCTTCAGCCAGATGTCGGAATCGTGCAGTTTCACCCCGTGTGCTCTCTCCGTCCCACGAGAACGCGATCTGGTTGCCATCCGGGGAGAAGCGTCGGGCACCCCTCGTCGCCCTGCAGAGTCGTGAAGGGGCATCACCCGTCGGGGCGGGCGTCGCGGGCTCGCCGAGAATGCCGGAGAAACGCAAGCCCGGCGCCCGCCACGACGACGATGATCAGGACGGCGGTGATCCGGGAGCCCCAGGCGCCATCGCAAGCCGCGACTGCCGTCAGTCGCTGTCGCGGCCGACGTCGAGCCCTCGTGGATCTCCTCGAGCTCGACTTTCACGTCGGCCACGTGCTGGAAGCGCTTGTCAGGCTCCTTGCGCAGGCAGCGCAGGATCAGCTTGTCCAGGTCCTTCGGCAGGTCCGGCCGCGATCTCGCTCGGTGGCTTCGGCTGCGCGTGCGAGCACCGCCGCCGAGCGTCTCGGCCCGCGAGCCTCCTGCGAAGGCTCGCCGTCCGGTCACCATCTCGTAGAGCAGGCTCCCGAAGGAGAAGACGTCGCTGCGCGCGTCGACCTTGCCGCCCGTCGCCTGCTCAGGCGACATGTAGCCCGGCGTGCCCGCGATCGTCCCCGGCCCGCTCACGAAGGGTCCGGACGATTCCTCTGTCAGCGTGTCCGCGCTCGTCGTTCGCTTCTCTCGGTATCCATGAGCTTGGCCAGGCCGAAGTCCAGAACCTTGACGCACGCCCTCGGGCGTCACGACCACGTTGGCGGGCTTCAGGTCGCGGTGGACGATGCCGGCCGCGTGGGCGCGGCCAGAGCATCGGCGATCGGGATCGCAATGCGCAGCACCTCGAAGAGCCGCATCCGCGAACGCATGAGCGCATCGAGTGTCTTGCCCGGGACGTACTCCATGACGATGAAGTCTGACGCCGTCCGCTGACTCGATCTCGTAGATCGTGACGATGTTCGGATGGTTGAGAGCGGATGCGGCGCGGGCTTCCTGGACGAAGCGGCGCCTGCGCGATCTCGTCGCTCAGGCGATCGGCGGGGAGGACCTTGATCGCGACGTCGCGGCCGAGGCGCGTGTCCTTCGCGCGGTAAACCTCGCCCATCCCACCTGCGCCGAGCGGCGACAGGATCTCGTACGCGCCGAGGCGATGGCCGGCGCTGAGGCTCATGACCTTCGTGCGGTGATCCGTTAGCGGCGATTCTAGCTGAACGCCCGCTATAATCCCGCCCCCGGATGAGCCTGCTGCTCGCCACTGCTGCTCGCCGCGTCGTTCGACGGCCAGGCGGCGCTGCGCCACGCCTCGTCGCTCGCGGCGCTCGGCCCGCATCCGCTCGGATCGCCCCGCAACCAGGCGGCCGCCGCCTACGTGGCGGCGCAGCTGCGCGAGGCCGGGCTCGAGGCGGTGGAGCTCGCGCCGTTCGAGAGCCACGGCGTCCAGGGCGCGAACGTGATCGGCACGCTGCGCGCGCCCGGCGAGGAGTTCGTGGTGATCGGCGCCCACCACGACACGGTGCCCGAAGCGCCCGGGGCGTACGACGACGGCGGCGGCGTGGGCGTCCTGATCGAGCTGGCGCGCGTGCTCGCGGCCGACAAGCAGCGGCCGCGCACGCTCGTGTTCGTCTCCTTCGACGGCGAGGAGTCCGAGTCGACGGGCAAGGGCTCGGCCGTCGGCTCGCGGGCGTTCATCGAGCGGCTCGGCCCGCGCGCGCGCTCGCTGGTCGCGGCATTCGCGGTCGACATGTCGGGCTGGCGCGGCGGCACGCCCTCGCTGCACCCGATCGCGTACGCGGACCCGAGCCGCAGCGGCGGCAAGGTGATCGCGCCCGCCTGGCTGGTGCGCGCGGCGCTCGCGGGAGCCCGCGACGCGGGTGCGCCCTTCGTCGTCGGGGATCCGTGGCTGTCCTGGCTCTACCAGCCGGGCGTGCGCACGTTCCGCGTGCGGCTCTACGCCGACGACCTGTCCTTCCTCCAGGCCGGGCATCCGGCGCTCTTCACGTCGGACTCGTCGTTCTCCGCGTTCTATCCCGACTACCACAAGCCCTCGGACACCGCCGACAAGCTCGACGCCGCGGCGCTCGGGCGGGTCGGGCAGGCGGTGCTCGGCACGGTGCGCGCGCTCGAGCGGACGCCGCGCGGCGCCGCCAGCGAGCCACACTGGTTCGCGGCCTTCGGCCGGGTCTTCTCCTGGTCATGGCTGGTCGCGCTCGGCGCAGTGAGCCTGCTGCCGGGCTTCGGGCGCGCTCTCCTGGCTGGCGGTCTGGCGCCGGGCGTCAGGGCCGTTCAGGCGCTGCTCGTGGCCTTGCTCTTGTGGCGCGACCCCGTGCCGGCGCTCTTCGTGCTGCTGGTGCCGCTCCTGCTGCTGCCGCTCGTCCGCAGCCGCTGGACGGCGCTCGTGTCGCTCGCGCCCACGATCGCCCTTCTCGCGCTGGGCGCCTCGGCGTGGCGGCGCGGGGCCGCGAACGGCGTCTGGCTCGCGCCCTGGGAGATCGTCGTGCTGTTCCTCGCGCTCGCGCTCGCGTTTCTCGGGCTCGGAGGCCGCGCGGGCGGACGAGTCTCGCGAAAGGCGAAGGCTCCGCGGCGCTAGCGACGGGCCGTCGCTAGGCGGGCCTTGCGCCCGCTTCGGTCAGGTACTCGCGCATCGTCCGGGCGTAGTGGGGGAACGCGATCTCGGGCTCCTCGATCTCGGGGTGCCACTTCTTCTCCCACTCGTAGCAGTAGTAGCCCTTGTAGCCGCCCTTGACGAGCACTCGAACCTGCTCCTTCACGGGCACCTGGCCGCTTCCCGGTGAGCACGTACTTGCGATCGTCGCCGTCGGGCACGGAGTCCTTGAGGTGCGTGTGGCGTACGTAGCGGCCGAGGCTCTTCCAGGTGTCGGCGGGAGACTCCTTGCCCGCGACGAACGTGTGGTGGGCGTCCCAGAGCAGCGCGAAAGCGTCCGAGCCCACGCGCGTCACCACGGTCTGCAGGTCGGCCGAACGGATGAAGTCGCCGTGGGACTCCTGCAGCACCGTGACGCCCGCCGCCTTCGCGTGGCTCGCCATCTGCTGGAAGCCCTCCACCACGCGCTTCAGCACCTCTTCCCGGGCTCCTCGGGCGGCAGCTTGTCGCCGAACATGCGGACGTACGGCACGCCCATCGCCTGGGCGAGGTCGATGAAACGCCGGCCCTCGTCGAGCTGCTTGTCGCGCGTCGCCTTGTCCTTCTCGTGCATCCGCGCCGACGCGCCGAGGTCGGTCACCACGATGCCGAGCGCCGCGAGGTCCTTCTTGCTCTCGGCGAGCTTCGAGCCCGAAAGCTCGGGGACCTTGGTGAGGTCCATCTCGCCCGCGATGCCGCGCAGCTCGAGGCCCGTGTAGCCGTTCGCCGCGGCGGCTTCCAGCACCGCCTTCCAGCTCCACTGCGGGCAGCCGAGCGTCGAGAACGCGATCGGGAAGCGCTCCTTGCGCTTGTCGGCGGCGCGCAGGATCGAAGGCGCCGCAACCGAGGCGGCGAGGCTCGAGAGGAACGTGCGGCGTGCGAGGCGGGGCATGGGACCTCCTGGGTGAACGAGCGGATTATAGGTAGGATCGGGTTTTCGGGAGGAGCGAGAGTTTGGCCGAGATCCGTCCCTTCAAGGGCATTCACTACGGGGCCGCCGCGGACCTGGGGCGCGTGCTGGCGCCGCCCTACGACGTCATCCCGCCGCCGTACCAGGACGAGCTCTACGCGCGAGATCCCCACAACATCGTGCGCGTGGTCCTGAACCGCACGCCGGGCGACGCGGGCTACGAGGAGGCGCGGGCAGTGCTACGCGCGCTGGCTCTCCGAAGGCGTGCTGCAGCAGGACGACGAGCCCGCGCCTCTACGTGCTCGAGCAGACCTTCGCGAACGGCGACGGGAAGCTCCGGCGCTTCGGCCTGCTGGCGCGCTTCCGGGCGGAGGACGCCGAGCGCAGGATCATCCTGCCGCACGAGCACACGCGCGCCGCGGCCCGGGAAGACCGCTGGAAGGTGCTGAACGCCACGCGGGCGAACTTCAGCCCGATCTTCCTCATGTTCCCCGACCCCGAGCGCCGCTTCGGCACGCTGGCGCAGGAGGCGATGGCGCCTTCGCCGCTCGCCGTCTACACCGACGACGGCGGCGTCTCGCACCGGCTCTGGCGTGTGAGCGCGAGGCGCGCGATCTCCGGCTTCCGGACCTGCTCGGAAGCGCCAAGGCCTACATCGCCGACGGGCACCACCGCCACGCGACGGCGCTCCGCTACCGCGATGCCAAGGGCGCGGATGGCGCCTGGACGCTCGGGTACTTCACGCCGATGGGCGTGCCGGGCCTGCTGGTGCAGCCGTATCACCGGATCCTGGCCGAGGGCCCGTCGCTCGATAGGCCGAGCCGAAGCTCGCCGCGCGTTTCCGCACCGCGCGCGTGGCGGGCCCGCTCGAGGCGGCCGCCGCCGTCGCCGCCTCGAAGGCGCCCTACGCGTTCGCGCTGGCCGAGCCGGGCGCGGGGCGCTCGTCGCCGAGGCGCTTCCCGGCAGCGAGGCGCTGCTCGACGCCGCGGCGCCGCCGAGCCTGCGCGCGCTCGACACCTACTTCCTGCACCACGCCGTGCTGCGCCGCTGCTCGGCGTGCCCGACGCGGCCGTGAGCTACGTGCACTCGCTGAAGGAGGCCGAGGATGCGCTCGCGAGCCGCGCGTGCCGGCTCGCCGTCCTGATGCGGGCGACGCCGGTCGCAGCAGATCGTGGACGTCGCGGAGGCGTCGGAGTCGATGCCGGCGAAGAGCACGTTCTTCCATCCCAAGCTGCCGTCGGGCCTCGTGATCCACCCGCTCGTGGCCTGACTCGTCGATGGCCCTCCCGCTGCCGTCGTTCGTCGACGCCCAGCGGTCGGCGAGCGTCTACCGCGTGCCGTACCAGCAGCGCGCCGACGAGGCGCGCGCGTGGGCCGAAGCGCAGCGGCTGCGGCCGGCGGCGCAGGACGAGAAGCGCATAGCGCTGCTGCTGATCGACGTGCAGAACACCTTCTGCCTGCCGGAGTTCGAGCTGTTCGTCGGCGGCCGCTCGGGACGAGGAGCCGTCGAGGACACGGCGCGGATCGCGAGCCTCCTGTATCGGCGTCTCGATCGCGTCACGCAGGTGATCGCGACGCTCGACACCCACTCGACCGTCCAGATCTTCCACCCGGTCTTCTGGCTCGACGCCGACGGCCGCCATCCGGCGCCCCACACGGTGATCCGCGCCTCGACGTCGAGAGCGGCCGCTACCGCGTTAACCCGGCGCTCGCGCCGCTCGTCTCGCCGACGCAGGGACTTCGATCTCGCCGCAGTGGGGCCAGCCGCTACACGCGGCAGCTCGCCGAAGGCGGCAAGTACCCGCTCGTGAGTCTGGCCGTACCACTCGATGCTCGGCGGGATCGGGCACGCGATGGTCTCGCTCGTCGAGGAGGCGGTGTTCTTCCATTCCGTCGCGCGCCAGTCGCCGCCGCGGCTGGAGATCAAGGGCCGCCACCCGCTGACCGAGAACTACTCGGCGCTGCGGCCCGAGGTCGGGCGGGACGACCTTGGCCAGCCGCTCGTGCCGGACAACCGCGAGCTCGTCGAGCACCTGCTGGGGTTCGACGAGATCCTCGTCGCCGGAGAGGCCTGGAGCCACTGCGTCGCGTGGACGGTCGCGGACCTGCTCGCGGAGATCCGTGCCCGGGACGCGGCGCTCGCGCGCAAGGTGGTCCTGCTCGACGACTGTGCTTCGCCCATCGTGGTGCCGGGCGTCGTCGACTTCACGGACGAGGCGGAAGCGGCGTACGCGGGCTTCGCGGCCGCCGGCATGCGGCGCGTCAAGTCGACCGACGCGTTCTGAGGCAACGGCTCGGCGGCGTGAGAGGGGACGCGGCGCAGCGTCCCCCCTAGAGGAAGAGGACAGGATCCCGTCGGCGATCGCGTTGAGCAGCACGCCCGGACGGTTCGAGCCGACGCCGTAGAGGCCGAAGCGGGCGAGCGGCTTCAGCTCCTCGGGATCGTCCACGACCAGGTCGCCACCTTGATCCCGCGGCGCGCGCGCGCGCCGCGAGGTCGTCGCTCAGCAGCTCTTGTGCGGCAGCACGACCTCGGAGCCCGTGGCGCGGGCGTCGGCGAGCAGCTCGTCGGTGCTGGCGCGGCTGAAGATGCGGCCGCGGCTGATCTCGGGCGCCAGCTCGCGCGCGCGCAGGATCGCGCGCTGGTCGAAGGAGATGAGCGCCACCTTGTCCGCCACGTCCAGGCGGCGGATCTCGGCGATCGTCGAGCGCCTCGACGCCGCCGGTGGCGTCGTCGGTCACGGACTCCTTCTTGATCTCGATCAGCGTCCGCGCGCGGTCGCGCACGAGCGTCAGCACTTCCGCGAGTGTCGGGACGTGCTCGCCCCGGTAGGCGGTGCCGAAGCGGCTCGGGTAGCCCGCCGACAGCGCGCGGATCTCGGCGAGCGAGAGCTGGCGCACGTCGCCGCGGCCGCTCGTGGTGCGGTCGAGCGTCGGGTCGTGCATCACCACCACCCGCCCGTCGCGGGTGAGCTGCACGTCGATCTCGACGGCGCTCACCCCGAGCTCGAGCGCGCCCGCGATCGCCGCGAGCGTGTTCTCGGGACGGTGGGCCGAGTCGCCCCGGTGGGCGATCACGAGCGGAGCGGGGCAGGCAACGCTGCTCAGGACCTCTTCTTCAGCAGCTTCAGGAACCCTGCGTTCGTAGGTCTCGGTCTCGAGGAAGACCTGCAGCAGCGTCTGGTCCACCTTGCCGTGGTGGGCCTCGTCCCAGAGGATGTCCTTCGCCTTGTCCACGGAGACAGCCTTCTTGTAGGGGCGGTCGGTGGCGACGAGGGCGTCGAAGATGTCGGAGATCGTCATCATCTGCGACTGGCGCGGGATTTCGCTGCCGCCTCGAGCTTGCGCGGGTAGCCGGTCCCGTTGAGCTTCTCGTGATGGGCATAGGCGATCTCGGGACACACGCGCAGATCGCCGGTCCATGGCAACGCCTTGAGGAACTCGTAGGTCTGCCTGACGTGCTTCTCGATCTTCTTGCGCTCGCTGGCCGACAGGCTGCCCTTGCGGATCGACAGCAGCTCGACCTCCTTGGCGCTCAGCCAGGGCTCGCGGCCCAGTCCTCGACCGGAAACTTGTCCTGGTCTTCGACCTCGGAGCTCGCTCCAGCATAGGGAAGAGACGCGTCGGAAGGCGGCGAGCGGCGCCCGTCTCCTCCTCCACCACGGTCGGCTCGTTCGCCTTCGCGACCAACGCGCGGACACGCTGCGCCTCGCCCATTCGAACCGTGTAACGCGCTTCGATCGCCGCGAGCGCGTCGGGCGAGGCGTTGCCGGACTCGAACGCGGGAGCCGCTCACGCAGGTAGTCGGCCTCGATCGACGTCAGGATGTACGCGAACGCTGCCGGAGCGCGATCAGCTGGCCCGCGTAGAGCTTGTGCTCCTTGCGCAGGTAGCTTGCTCCTGCACGGCCACCTTGCCGAAGTCGTGCAGCAGCGCCGCGTAGCGGACCTCGTCGACCTGTCGCTGCGTGTAGCGCTCGCCAGCGAGCGGGCCGCTCTCGATCTGGTCGACCTTCTCCATTAGGCCGACCGTCAAGAGCGCGACCCGCTTGGAGTGGCCGGACGTGGTCGGGTCGCGCTGCTCGACAGCTGACCACCGCTGCCTCGACAAAATCGTCGAACAGCTCGCGGATCTGCTGCAGCAGCGAGGTGTTCTCGAAGGCGACCGCCGCCTGGCTGGTGAGTGACGCGACGAGGTCCTCGTCCACCGACGTGAACGGAATCACCTGCTCTTCGACCAGCGCCGTCGGCCAGAGCACCGCGTCGCGGTCGCGCTTCTTGTTGATCAGCTGGACGACGCCGATCACAGTGTCCTGGTGGTCGCGCATCGGGATCACCAGCATCGACTTCGTGCGGTACCCCGACACTTCGTCGAAGGAGCGGCTGATGCTGGAAGGACGTCCCCGCGGGCGGACGATACGCATCCGCGCAGGTTCTGCTTCTGCCCGGTCACCGCCACGGAGCCGGCGATCGAGCTCTTGTCGAGCGGCATGGCCCGCTCTTGGAACGGGAGCGGCATGGTGTCGTTCTGAGCGAGCTTGAAGCGCAGCTGGTCGACGCCGACGTCGCCGTTGTCCGTGGCGCGCTCGACCATGTACAGGCTGCCTGCGTCGGCGCCGGTGATCTCGCGGCTCTTCTGCAGGATCAGGGCGAGCAGCGTGTCGATGTCGCGCTCGGCCGAGAGCTGCGTGCCGATCCGGTTGAGCACGCTGAGCTCGTTGCCGCGCCGCTCGTACGCCTCGCCCGAGCTGGTGCACGCGCTCCGCGCGTTCATCGTGTCGAAGGCGTCTCCAGCGTCTTGCCCAGCCGCCCCGGCGAAACCGGCCGCGCGAGCACGTCGTGCAGGAACGGGTAGCGCTGCAGCAGCTCGTCGCTCTCGGCGGCGTCGGCCACGGCCACCAGCAGGCACGCGCTTGGCGCCGCCGTTGCCCAACCACGCGGCGACTGCGGCGCACTCGGCCTGAAGCTCCGCAGGCCCTGCGAGCACGAGCGCCGTGGCGCGGCCGTCGACCGCCTTCTCCAGGCCCGCGAAGGAGCGCACTTCCTCGGCGCCTGCGTGCGCCGATCCCGCCAGCAACGACCTCGGATCGCCCCAAATGATGAGATGCGCCATGGGCCTGTTGGAGGGAGCGTAAGCGTAGCACAACCGCCTCGGCGGGGAACTCCCGTCAGGCCAGAGCACGAGCTCTCGAGGGTTATCCAGGAAACGATCCGGTGCGGCCGCCCGCAAGCCGTTCACGTCGAAGCCCCAGCCGCACACCGGCGACGCGCGCGCCCGCGGCGCGGGCCGTCTTCACGTCGGTCGGCGAGTCGCCGACGAGCCAGACCTCCTCGGCCGCGGCACCGAGCTCGGCCAGGAGCGTGCGGAGGCCCGTCGGGTCCGGCTTGCGCGTCGGGCACGTCGCCCGCGCCCCAGATGCGCGCGAAGCAGGAGCCGACGCCCAGGCCGTTCAGGATCGTGCGGCTCAGGTCGCCTGGCTTGTTGGTGAGCACCGCGAGCGAACGGCCGCTTCCCGAAAGCTCGGCGAGCGCCTCGGCGACGCCGGGATAGAGCCGCGTGGTGTCGAGCAGCCGCTCGCGATAGGCCTCGAGGTAGAGCGGCAGCACCCTGTCGGGCCGCAGCGACGAGCCCCGGTGCTGCAGCACGCGCTCGATCAGGACGCGCGCGCCGTCGCCCACGAACCCGACCACGCGCTCGAGCGGCAACGGCGCCGTTCCCGGCTCGAGCGCCGCCAGCGCGGCGTTCACGGCCGCGGCGATGTCGCGGGCGGAGTCGACGAGCGTGCCGTCGAGGTCGAAGACGACGAGCCGCGCCACGCTAGCCGGGCCCCACGTAGCCGAGCGCGCGCAAGCGCTCGCGCGTCGCCGCGTCGAGCTCGCCGATCGAGCGGCCGGGCGGCAGCGCCAGCCACAGCCGCAGCGGCGCCGTGCCCTTCGCGGGCGCGCCGAAGAGGCGCAGGCCGCGGTCGCGGTCGGTCTCGGACTCGACGTCCGGCAGCCGGTACGGCAGCTCCTCCGGGTGCTGGCCGCCCTCGCCGATCCCGACGTCCGCGGGCTTGAGCGGCCTGCCGTCGCGCAGGCCCGAGAGCGTCACCGGCGCCCCGATCGGCCGCACCGTGAAGCTGATCTCGCGCGGCGCTCCCTCGCGCGGCTGCAGCACCAGGTCGATCGAGCGCCCGTTGCCGCCCACCACGGAGCGCTCCTGCGGCCCGAGGCCGGAGGTCTCGACCGCCTCGAGCCAGCCGTGGGTCTCGAGCCGGAGCGCGAGCTTGCCGCCGCCGCGCGCCTGCAGCACGTAGCGGAACGGGTTCTGCGCCATGCCCGCCTCGACCTGCGCCTTGCGCAGCCGCACCCGCTCGGGATTCGCCTCGGCGATGCTGGTCTTCTCGCCCGGGTCGCCGCGCAGGTCGAAGAGCAGCTCGTCGTCGTCGGGGCTGAAACGCCTGACGAACTTCTCCTCCTCGGTGCGCACGCCGTGGGCCACGAAGCCGCGGTGGCTGATCTCCGCGAGCGCCGGCCGCGCCGGCTCGCCGTTCTCGAGCGCGCGCTGCAGCGGGCGGCCGACGAGGTCGGGGGGCAGCGGAGCGCCCATCGCCTCGAGCAGCGTGGGCATCACGTCGACGCCCTGCACCTGGCGCTCGATGCGTGCGCCGCGGCCGCGGCCCCCCGGCAGCTTGAGCAGCAGCGGGATGCGGATCAGCTCGTCGAACAGGCTGCGGCCGTGGAGCCAGCGCCCGTGGTCGAGGAACTCCTCGCCGTGGTCGGCGATGAACAGCACGAGCGCGTCGTCGTAGAGCCCGAGCGCCTTCAGCTCGCGCACGAAGCGGCCGAACTCGCGGTCGCCGAAGGCGACGTCGCCGTCGTACTGCGCCACCATCCGCTCGAGGTCGAGCGGCTCCTTGTAGTCGCTGCGCGGATCGCGCGCCGGATGCTCCGCGGTCGCGTGCGGCTCGAACATGCGGTCGAAGGGCGCGGGCGGCGCGTAGGGGACGTGCGGGTCCATCGTGTGCACGTAGAGGAAGGTCGGCAGCCCGCGCCGCGAGCGCAGGAATGCGAGCGCCGTGTCCACCACGACGTCGGCGCCCACCAGCTTGCTGCGCGTGTCGTCGTCGCCGTGCAGGCCGGCGAAGAAGTCGAAGCCGCGGTCGAAGGCCGACTCCTCGCCGTAGATCACC
Organism: uncultured Acidobacteriota bacterium; assembly: GCA_963744315.1. Classification (GTDB taxonomy): domain Bacteria; phylum Acidobacteriota; class Vicinamibacteria; order Fen-336; family Fen-336; genus DATBSL01. The sequence goes on along the minus strand of CAVUTB010000017.1, from coordinate 56,710 downwards.
GAGTTGGCGATCGCCGCGCCGGTCGCGAAGCCGCGCGCGTCGAGGCGGCCGGCGATCGTCACCTGCGAGGGATCGAGCGGGTCGCGCAGCTGCACCGCGCGGTGCTGGCCGGGCAGGTGCGAGGTGAGGATCGACGCCACCGACGGCTTGGTCCACGACGCGTGCGCGACCGCCGCCTCGAACACGATCGCGTCCTTCGCGAAAGCGTCGAGCTCCGGCGTGGTGTTGCGCTTGTAACCGTACACGCCGGTGTGGTCGGCGCGCAGCGTGTCCACCAGGTACAGGATCGCGAGCGGCGCCCGCTGCGCCGCCGTCAGCGCCGGCGTGCCCCAGAAGGCCTGGCCGGGCTCGCCGGTCTCCTCGTACCCGCGCGTCTCGAGCACGAGCTCGCGCCCCTTGCCGGCGTAGCGGCCGAGGTCGACGTCTACCGGCACGAAGCCGCGGTGCTCGGCGCGCGCGATCGGGTCGACGAGCAGCGAGAAGGCGACGTCCTCGCGCTTGTCCCGCCGCACCTTCACCACGAACTCGACGCCGGGACGCTGGTGGTAGCGCGGGTCGATCGCCACGAGCGCGTGGAAGCGGCCGTCCTTGGGGACGTCGACCGTGAAGCGCAGCCGGCCGGGCGGTCCCGCGGGGAAGCCGCGCACGAGGACGTCGTTGAGGCGCAGGCCCGCAGCACCCTTCTCGAGCACGGCCTCGCGCTCGAGAGCGGCGGCCCGCGCCTCGACGAGGGCGCCCCTGGCCTGGAGCAGGTCGGTGGGCGGTGCTTTGCCGCAGCCGCCGAGCACGAGCGTGGCCGCCGCGGCCAGCAGAAGCGTCTTGCGCATCACGGTGAAGAGGGCACGCTAGCACGCCGCCCGCGACGCGGCAAAACGCGCGAGGGCCGCGGCGAGCGCTCGTGCTATGGTCGCCGCGATGCTCGAATCGTGGAAAGCGCGGCTCGTCTCGCTGACGCTGCTCGCGCTCGCGCTTCGCGCGCTGTGGGTGGCGGTCGAGCCCGCGACCTCGCCCCAGGCCGACGAGACGATGTGGCTCACCTGGGGCACCGAGGTGCTGCCGTCGCCCGAGGTGGCCTTCTCGCCACGGCAGCTGCGCTTCGTCTTCCACCCGCCGGCCTACCTCTACTTCCTCGGCGTGCCGTTCGCGCTCACGGGCAGCCTCGCGGCCCTGAAGTACCTGCAGTGCCTGGTCGGTGCGCTGCTGACGCCGGCGCTCGGGCTGCTCGGCCGAAGCGCCTTCGGTGAGCGCGCGGGGCTTCTGGCCGCGTTCCTCGCAGCGGTCTATCCCGAGCTCGTCTGGTTCGCCGCTCACTTCTGGGCCGAGACGCTCTTCACGGTGCTGCTGTGGTGGGGGATCGAGCGCCTCGTCGCGAGCGACGAAGCAGGCTCGCCGCGAGCCGCGCTCGCCGCGGGTCTCCTGTGGGGCGCCGCCATCCTGACGCGCGAGACGGTCCTCTATTTCGTCCCGCTCGCCGCGCTGTGGCTCGTGTGGCGGCGTAGCGGCGGGCTCCGGCGAGCAGCGCTCTACGCTGTCGCGGCGCTCCTCGTGGTGGTGCCGTGGACCGTGCGGAACTATCTGGTGTTCGATGCGTTCGTCCCGGTCTCGACCGCGGGCGCGCTCAACCTCTGGCAGGGGAACACGCGGCTGTCGCGCGAGCAGGTGTACGAGGAGTACTGGGCCGTTCACGGGCGGATCCCCAAGTACGAGCACGCGCGCCGCCGCGCCGTCGAAGCGATCCTCGAGCGCCAGCCGCTCTGGATCTTCGAGAAGCTGCGCTCGGAGCTGCCGGAGTTCTGGGCGGCGCACGCCCAGCCGATCGTGCACATCGAGCGCGGGGCCTACGGGCCGCTCAAGCGGCCGCTGGCGCTCGCGGCCGTGGGCGTGGTGCTCGTGCCCTACCTCGCCGTGCTCGCGCTGTTCGTGCTCGGCCTCGCGTGGCTGCCGCGGTCCCGCGGGGCGCTCCTCGTGCTGTCGTTCCTCGCGTTCTACGTGCTGCTCCACGTCGCCGCCCATGCCTACCCGCGCTATCGGCTGCCGGCGATGCCCGCGGTCTTCCTGCTCGCGGCCCACGGTCTCGCCTGCTGGTCGATGCGCCCGCGGCCAGCGACGAGCCGCGCGCACGCGCTCGCCGCCGCGGCGACGGGCCTGGTGCTCGCGCTCTCGCGTGGCCCCGAGCCTCGTCGGCTGGTTCGCCAGGCCCTGGCCGCCGCCCTGGTTCGAAGGCATGGGAGTCGAGACGGGCGCTCCCACGAACGACGAGAGGCCCGAGGGACGATGAGCCCGTGGCGCGCGATCCCGCTCGCGCTGCTGCTCGCCGTGGTCGTGCGCGTGCCGTTCTGGATCGAGGCGCTCCACACGCCCGTCGACGGCGACACCGCGATCGTCGGCCTGATGGCGCGCCACCCGGGCGAGGGCACGACGCTCTGGGGCCAGCCCTACGGCTCGCCGCTCGACGCGTGGGTCGCGATGCCCTTCGTGGCGATCTGGGGCACGAGCGTGGAGGCGCTCCGGCTGCCCTCGTTCCTGCTGTCGCTCGGCTTCGTCGTGGTCGCCTTCGTCCTCGCGCGCGAGCTGCATCCCGCGGCGGCTCTGCCCGCCGCGGTGCTGGCCGCGTGCCCGCCGCCCTACTTCCTGCTGCTCTCCGCGCTGCCGCCGCCTTTCTACCCGACGACGCTGCTGCTCTCCGGCCTCATCCTGCTCTGCGCCGCGCGCGCCGGGCGGCGCCTCGCGGATCCGGACGCTTCCGCGCCGCGCGGCACGCTCTTCCTGCTCGGCCTCTTCTCGGGGCTCGCGCTCTGGACGCACCTGATGTCGGCGAGCGCCGTGGCTGCGTCGGGTCTCTGGCTCGCGCTCCGCTCGCGCGGAAGGCGGCGGCTGCTGGCCTGGGCGCTGGTGCCGCTCGCGGCTGCGAGCGCGCCCTTGTGGACGCGGGCGCTCCGCGACCCCGAGGCGATGCGGATCGTGCAGGTCGAGAGCCGAAGCGAGACGACGCTGTCGCACCTGCAGGCGACGCTGTCCGCGGCTCCACGAGCCGCTCGGGGGCGTCCTCGGCACGCACGTGCCGGTCGTGGCGGATGCGGAAGACTTCGTGCTCTACCACCCGGGCTGGGCGGCGGCGCTCACGGTCCTCCTCTATGGAACGCTGCTCGTGCTGGCCGGACGCGCGGCGCGCGGCGGCCACCCGTCGCTCCTGCTCTTCCTGGCGGCCGGCCTCGCGCTCGCCGCCTTCCCGTTCCCGGTGCGCTCCGCGCCCCACACCATCCGGCTGCTCACGCCGCTCTTCCTGCCGGTGGCGGCGCTCGTCGCCTGGGCGGCGTCCGCGGGCGGCGGTGCCACGCGGCGCGCGTGGGTGCTGGTGCTCGGCCTGGCGTCGCTGCACCTCGCGCTCGGCATCGCGCCTGCTCGAGAGCTGGCGGCGCACCGACCGTGCCGATCCGCCCTTCGTGCTCGTCGACCTCGCGCCCGCGCGGCGCCTGCTCGAAGCGAGCGGCGTGCGCCACGCGTACGCGTCGTACGGGCCGGCGTTCCGCCTGACGTGGGAGAGCGGCGAGCGGATCGTGGCGTCGCCGCCCTGGAACGACCGCTTCCGCCACTGGCCGCTGCCGCTGCTCGACGAGGTGCGCTTCGCGAAGAACGTGGCCTGGGTGCTGACGCCGTCGGTGCCCTCGGGGCTTCCGCCCCCTTCCGAGTTCGAGCAGGCGCTCGAGCGGATCGGCGGGCGCTGGCGGCGCGACGATGCCGGCGCGGCCGTGGTGTTCCACGCGTTCGTGCCGCCCTACGCGCCCGCCGTCGAGGCGTGGTCCGGCGGAGGCGCGGCGGGCGACTCCGACCTGCGCACGTTCGTCGCCCCGGCCGCGGGCACGCCGCTCGAGCTGCGGCTCGAGACGCCGCGCGCGCTCGCCGCGATCACGCTCACGGCCGCGCTCGACGGGCCGCGGCTTCCGCGCAGCGCCGACGTGCAGGTGAGCGCCGACGGCCTGACGTTCGAGACGGTCGCGACGCGGCGAAGGCGCGAAGAGCGCCAGGACCTGCGCTGGCTGAACGGCCACCCGCAGGCGGTGATCGACCACGACGTGATCGCGGTCCCGCTGGGCGGCCGCGAGGTCGTCGCGCTGCGGGTCACGGCACTCGAGCCCGAGCCCTGGCGCGTCGGCGAGGTGCTGCTGCACGCCGAGCCCGGCCGCCAGGCCTGGGACGAGTGGCTGCCGCCCGGCGCGGACTGGGAAGCGCGCCGGCGCGCGCTCGTCGAGCGGCCGCTCCCGGACCGCGAGGACTGGTACTCGCGCGTGCTGCTCGCCGCGCGGCACCGCCCGCCGCCGTAGCGCGGCGCGCCCGGCTACCGTAGCCCGCCATGCTCATCCTGCCGATCGCCCTCGAGAAGAACGAGGTCCGGCGGATGCCGTGGGTGAGCTTCGTCCTGATCGGGCTGTGCTTTCTCGTCCACATCGCGATCTCGACGGGGGAAGGCAGCGCGGACCGCGCGGCCTCCGAGCGCATCGACGAGACCCTCCGCTTCCTGGGCGAGCATCCGTACCTGTCGCCCTCGCCGGCGCTGCTCGAGCTCCTGGGGAACGGGCGGCCAGAAGGCGCTCGACCAGATCGCGGCCCAGTTCCAGGCGAGTGGCATCGAGGTTCCTCCCTCGCGCGTGGAGCTGGAGCAACAGCAGCTCAACCAGCTCACCGACGAGGCGTTCCTGGCCTTGCGCCGCCTGCCGTCGAGCCGCCTGGGTTTCGTGCCCGCGCATCCGAACCCGTTCTCGCTCGTGACCTATACCTTCGTCCACGGGGGATGGCTGCACCTGCTCGGCAACATGCTGTTCCTGTTCCTGACGGCGCCTTTCATCGAGGACCTCTACGGCCGCCCGCTCTTCGCGGTGCTCTACTTCGTCTCCGGCGTGGCCGGCGCCGGCGCGTTCGCGGCCGGAGCGCCGCACACCGAGATCGCGCTCGTCGGCGCGTCCGGCGCGATCGCCGGCGTGATGGCGGCGTTCCTGGTGCGGCTCGCGGCGCGGCGGATCGAGTTCCTGGTGCTGCCGGTCCCGATCATTCCGACCTTCCGCTTCCATCTGAAGCTGCCCGCCTTCGTCGTGATCCCGCTCTGGGCGGCGGAGCAGCTCTATTACGCCTCCTCGGTGGCGGAAGCCGACTCGTCCGTGGCCTTCTCGGCGCACGTGGGCGGCTTCGCCGCCGGCCTGGTGTTCGCCGGCGCCGTCAAGCTGCTGGGGATCGAGGAGCGCTTCATCAACCCCGCGATCGAGCGCGAGATCGGCGTCGAGCAGAACCCCGACATCACGCGCGCCGCAGACGCCCGCGTCGCGGGAGACTTCGCCACCGCGCGGCGGCTGATCGACGCGGTGCTGCGGAAGGAGCCGGCCAACGTCGACGCCTGGACGCAGAGCTTCGAGGTCGCGCTCGACGCGGCGGACGCCGAGCGCGCGGGCCAGGCGGGACATCAAGCTGCTCGAGCTCCATGGCCGCGGCGGCGACCAGGACATGGTCTGGAGCGTCGTGAACGACCCGCGTTGGCGAGAGCTGAAGATGCCCAGCCGCTTCCTGTCGATGGTCGCCGATCTGCTCGCGCGTGCCGGCGACGCGCGCGAAGCGATCGAGATCTACAGGCGCCTGGGCCGGGGAGGCGGCGCCGGGCGACGTCGCGGGGCTGCGGGCGCTCGTGAGCGAGGGGGAGCTTTTGGCGCGCGCCGGCGACGCGCGAGCGGCGCGACAGGTGCTCGAGCGCGCCCGCACTCACCCGGCCTGCACGGAGCCGTGGCAGGAGCGGATCGAGCGGGCGCTGCGCGCCAGTCCACCCGCTCGAACCGCGCGCTCTTGAGTCGCGGGGGGCGCCGCCCTACGAGCCGCGCCGGGGCGCCGGCCCGCGCGTGGCAGAATGGTTCGATGCCCGAGCTCGAATCCATGTTCGTGGGCCGGACCTTCGACGACTTCCTGTTCCGGCCGCAGCACAGCCCGGTCGCGTCGCGGCGCGGGGTGGACCTCGCCATGCCGCTCACGGCCGGGACGAAGCTCGCGCTGCCGATCCTCGGCGCCAACATGGACACCGTCGTCGGCGAGGAGATGGCCAAGACGCTCGCGCTCGAGGGCGGGCTCGGCTTCCTGCACCGGAACGCCTCGGTCGCCGACCAGGCCTCGCGGGTCCGCTATGTCAAGACGCGCCACTCGTACGTGATCGAGCACCCGCTCTGGCTCGTGCGCACGGCCACGATCGCGGAGGCGCGGCTCGAGATCCGGCGCCACAACGCGAGCAGCTTCCTGATCGAGGAGACGAAGGGCAGCCACGCGCTCGCCGGCCTGCTCTCGCACCGCGACATGCCGCTCGACACGGCCTCCGACACGCGCCCGGTCGCCGAGTTCATGACGCCGCGCGCGCGGCTGGTGACGCGGCCGCCCTCGGTCTCGCTCGAGGAGGCCGAGCGCGCGATGTTCGAGCACCGCGTCGAGAAGCTGCCGCTCGTGGACGAGAGCGGCCGGCTGCACGGGCTCATCACCATGCGCGACCTGAAGCTCTACAAGCAGAAGCCGCACTCGACCAAGGACGCGCGCGGCCGCCTGCGCGTGGGTGCGGCGGTCGGCGCGACCGGAGACTACCTCGAGCGCGCCGAAGCGCTCGTGGCGCAGGAGGTCGACGTGCTGCTGCTCGACGTCGCGCACGCCGACGCGGAGGTGGTCGAGCACGCGATCAAGCGGCTGCGCGAGCGCTTCGCGCGCGTGCCGCTCGTGGTCGGCAACGTCGCGACCGCCGCGGCCGCATGCTGGCTCGCCGGCCTCGGCGTCGACGCGATCAAGGTGGGCGTCGGGCCGGGCCGCGGCTGCCGCACGCGGCTGGAGACCGGCGCGGGCGTGCCGCAGCTGCAGGCGGTGCGCGAGTGCTTCCTCGCGACCGAGGGCCGCGTGCCCGTGATCGCGGACGGCGGGGTGCGCGACGACAAGGACCTGTTCCTGGCGATCGCGTGCGGAGCCTCGACCGTCATGCTGGGCAGCCTGCTCTCGGGCACCGACGAGGCGCCCGGAATGATCGTGGAGGACCCGGCGACGCGCCAGAAGATGAAGCTCTACCGCGGCATGACCTCGCCCGAGGCCGTCGTCGACGGCAGCGAGGACGACGAGCTGGCCGAGGCGCTACGCACTCCCGCGGAAGGCCAGTCCGTCCGCGTGCCCTACGTCGGCAGCGTCGTCGGGATCCTGGCGCGCATGCGCGGCCACCTGCAGTCGGCGGTCAGCTACGCGGGCGAGACGACGCTCGCGGCCGCCCACGCCAAGATCGCCCGCGAGCCCGGGCGCTTCCTGATCCCGCTCTCGGAAGCGTCGCGGCGGGAGTCTTTCGTCCGCTAGAACACCATCCGCAGCGTCGCGAGCGCCTCGTCGTGCTTGATCTCCCGCGAGGCCGTGATGTCGTGGAACGCGTACTCCAGCGTCAGGTCGAGCTTGCGGATGATCGTGATGCGGAGCCCGACGTCGAGCTTGCTCCAGTCCCAGGCGAAGCTCGGCGCCACGAAGCCGCGCGGCGCGCCGAAGTCGTTGTCGATCTGGCTCCAGCGGATCGCCGGCTGGATCGCGGGGAAGAGGTCGCTCGCGTCCGCCAGATCGCCGAGCTGGAACCGATAGCCCGCCTCCACCTCGATGCCGAGCCGCGGCAGCCCGGCCGCCTTCTGCTTCACGACCTGGCCGAAGAGCGAGAAGCCCCCGAAGCGCGCGTCGAGGTTGGCGCCGTACTCCTCACGCTCGTCGCCGCTGATCGGCAAAGACAGCCCGCCGGTGCCGTCCAGGATGTCGAGGTCGCCCTCGTAGAAGGTGCCGCGCAGCTTCGCGGCCTCGGACAGCCGCGTGTGGTAGTAGAAGCCCATCACGTCGATCCCGCGCGACTGGTCCGTGCTCAGGAGGCGCAGGCCGAGGGCGCCGCCGTACTCGAAGCGCTCGTCCCCGGCGAGCTCCTCCACCTCGGCGTCGTACAGGATCGGGAAGCCCGAGTTGAGCGCCGGGTCGGGGCTGGGCGGCATGTCGGTGCCGTTGTCGCCCGCGAGCGCGTTCGGGTCGCGCATGAACATCGGGTTGCCGTTCGACAGCTGCGCCGCGAAGTAGACGCGTGTCCCGAGCGAGCCGCCGAGCTGCAGCTGCAGGTCGTTGAAGCGGTTGAAGGCGGTCGAGACGAGGCCGTAGCTCTCGAGCCGCCGGAACGGCTGGCGCTCGAGCTTCGGCGCCTTGCCGACGAGCAGGTAGAGCGAGCTGCCGGGCAGCGGCTCGAGCGAGCCGCGCTTCTTCCCGAACAGGACCCAGGCCTCCCGCACGTCCACCGTCTGGTCCTTGCTGGTGGGGTTGCGGTCGTAGAGGTTGATGAAGCCGACCTGCACGTGCCCGGAGATGGAGTGCGGCAGCTCGACGTCGAGGTTCACGAGCGCGCGGCTGACCTCGAGCGAGCTGCCGGGCGAGACCGTCCGCAGCGCGACGTTCGGCTGTCCCTCGGGGACGAAGTCGGGCGGGAACGGGAACGAGAGGGCGAAGCGGTCGTCCTCGGACCAGCGGCCGTTGGCCTTGAGCTCGGCGGAGACGTGGATCTCGAACTCGTCGTCGTCCTCCGTCGAGGCGGCCGGCGCCGCGGCCTGCGCGCTCAGCAGAGCCGGTGCGAGCAGCAGAGCGCCGAGCAGAGTTCCCGCGACTCGCAGCATGCCCCCTCCCAGGATGGTCCAGGGGATGCTACCGCTCCGAGGGGCTAACGTCTCGGCGGGGGGCGCTCTACCGCCGCGCCCCCGAACCCCCCGGGCGGGGGCGTGCCGCCCGCGATCGCGGGCACGATCGTGAGCTCGTCGCCGTCGGCGAGCGCCGTGTCGAGGCCCGAGCGCGAGCGCACGTCCTCGCCGTTCAGGTAGAGGTTGACGAAGGAGCGGAGCTTGCCGTCCTCGGACAGCAGCTGCGCACGCAGCGCTGGCGCGTCACTGGCGAGCGCGCCGATCACCTCGGCGACGTTCGCGCCGCTCGCCTCCACCAGTGCGCGTCCGCCCGTGAGGGGGCGAAGCGGCGTCGGAATCCGGACTCGGACAGACATGGAGACTCCTCTCTCAATCAGGGTCGACCCGCAGCTCGAGCTGGCGGAAGGGCGCCTCGGGACCGGGCACGTCCCAGGCCGTGAGCTCGCCCGGCGAGCCGCGCTCGACGGCGATCACGAGCGTGAGCAGCCCCGGCCAGGCGTAGGCGCGGTCGGTGGGCGACGGGCGCGCCGGGTGATCGGGGTGGCTGTGCCAGAAGCCCAGCAGCGACAGGCCGCGCGAGTCGGCGGAGGCTTCGGTCGCCAGGTAGTCCTGCGGCGAGACCGTGAAGCGCACGCGCGGGTTTCCCTGCTCCTGGTTCGGCAGCGGGAGCGTCTCGCTCACCTCGCCCGGCGCCGGCCCGAGCAGCGCTCCGCAGCCCTCGTGCGGGTAGGCGCGCGTCGCCTCCTGGCGGATCGCCGACAAGACCCCCTGAGCCATGCGGACCGTGCGCGACGCGGCGTCGTTCATTCGCCGCTCCAGAATCGCTCGGACAAGTAGCGCTCGCCGCCGTCGGGAAGGATGACCGCGGCGGTCCGTGCGTCCGCGGCGCGGCCGGCCTCGAGCGCGGCCACCACGGCGGCCCCGCTCGACGGGCCGACGAAGAGGCCCTCCTCGCGCGCGAGGCGCCGCGCCATCTCCTGGCCCGCCTCGGTGGCGACCGCGTGGCGGACGTGGGCGAGGCCCGGATCGTAGATCGCCGGCACCAGCGCGCTCGCCATGTGCTTCATGCCCTCGAGGCCGTGGAAGGCCGAGTCGGGCTCGACGGAGACGAGGCGCGTCTTCGGGCTCGCGCGCCGCAGGAAGCGCGCCGTGCCCACGAAGGTCCCGCTCGTCCCGAGGCTCGAGACGAACAGGTCGAGCGGAACGCCCGCGAGGGCTTCGAGGATCTCGGGGCCGGTGGTGCGCTCGTGGGCGCGCGGGTTCGCCGGGTTCGAGTACTGGTCGGCGTAGAAGTAGTCGTCGGGCCGCTCGGCGATCAGCTCGCGCGCCCGCCGGATCGCGCCGTCCGTGCCCTCGAGCGGATCGGTCTCGAGGAGCTCGGCGCCGTAGGCCAGCAGGATCCGCCGGCGCTCGGGGCTCGCCGATCCCGGCACGCACAGCGTCACGCCGAATCCCAGCGCCGCGCCGAGCATCGCGTAGGCGATCCCGGTGTTCCCGCTCGTCGCGTCGAGCAGCCGCCGGTGGGGGAGCGCGCCCGCCGTGATCGCGTCCCGCACGATCGCGCCCGCCGCCCGGTCCTTGACGCTGCCGCCGGGGTTCGCGGACTCGAGCTTGACGAACACGCGCAAGCCGGAGTCGGCGCCGATCCGCTGCAGCGCGACGAGCGGCGTGCGGCCGATCCGCGCGAAGATCGGGTGCGCGAGCAGCGCGGCCGTGGCCGCGGCTTGCGACGAGCGTGCAGCGAGCGGTGCGCTCAACCTCTTCTCCATGCCCCCAAAACGAAAAAGGCCCATCACTGGCGTGATGGGCCTTCGCGAGCGGTGGTCCGGACTAGCCGGCGCCGGCGCGGACGAGGCCCCGTCTTCGACAACAGAGCCCGCGGGTGCCGCGCGACGTCATGAGAACAAGCTAGCGACCTCGCCCGCCCGCTGTCAAGCCGGGCCCCCCGTCCCGCCCAGGGCGCGGCGCTCCACTTCCTTGTACGCGCGGGCGATCTTCTCCCGGTAGCGCTCGACGCTGTACTCGCGCTCGACGAGCGCCAGGCCCCGCTCGGCCCGCGCGCGGGCGTCGTCCTTCTGCTCGAGCGCCTGGCGCAGGCCGGCCGCGAGCGCCTCGCTCGTCGGATCGACCAGGAACGCGAGCGAGTCGTCGAGCAGCTGGGTGTGGGTCGGGATGCGCGTCGCCACGATGGGCCGGCCCGAGGCGAGGTAGCTGTAGATCTTGAAGGGCGTGTTCTCGCCCTTGACGCGCGGCGAGGCGAGCACGTCGGCGAGCGCCAGGAAGGCCGCGAGCTCGGAGGGGGGACGCGTTCCCGAGAAGAAGACGCGCGTGGCGGTGCCGAGCTGCTGCGCGCGCGCGCGAAGGCGCTCGATCTCCTCGGGCCTTCCGCCCATGAACAGGAACTGCGCGCCGGGCACGTGGGGCGTCGCCTCGAGCAGCAGCTCCACGCCCTGGTAGGGCTCGAAGTTGCCCGAGTACAGGATCACCGGAGCCTCGCCGAGCCCGAGCTCGCGGCGCAGCGCGGCGACCGCCTCGGGTGCGGGCGGCTCGCGGCGATCGACGAGCGGCGGGTCCTCGACCTGGAACACCGGCAGGCCCGGCGCTCGCCGCTTCACGCCCTCGGTGAGGCTCGTGCACACGGTCACCGCCGCCGCCGCGTGGCGCAGCGCGTGCGCCTCGAGGGTGTCGGCGATCCAGACGAGCGGACCGCGCGTCGCGAAGCCGGAGTAGCGCAGCTGGTCCGGGATCGACGAGTCGACGTCCACGACCAGCGGGATGCCGAAGAGGCGCGCGAACGGGGCGACGAGATGCGCCGATTCCTCGACGGCGTGGACGACGTCGTAGCGGCCGAAGGCCATCCGGGCGACCGCCTCGGCCACGAACGGGACGTCGAGCAGCATCTTCGCGACGGACGGGCCGGCCTTCACGCGTCCGACGGGCAGCCGCAGGCTCCGCAGGTGTCGTACGCCCGGTGTCGCGACGGCCTCGCCCTGAGGGAAGGTCAGCAGGTCGACGGCGTGCCCGAGCCCCGCGAGCGCGCGCGTGAGGTGCAGCACGGCGAGCGGAGTGCCCCGCACCTCGAAGAACGGCTGCGGCGCGAGGAAGAGGATGCGAAGCCGACGCTCGCCCATGGTCGTAGGCAAGGATAAGGCACGCGGCGCGATGGACATCGCCGCCGCGGCCGGTGAGAATCCCGGCCATGCCTCGCCACTCTCACCACGATCACGCTCACGCTCACCCACCACCACCCACCTCACCCCAAGGGGCCACTCCCGACGCGGCGCGGTTTCCTGAGGCTCCTGGTCCCGGGATCGCTCTTCGCCACGCGGGCGCTCGCGCAGCAGCCCGCGGACCAGGCCGAGGCCTTCCGCCGCAGGTCCGCGGACTTCGAGGCCAAGGGCCTCGCCGAGCCCTTCAAGGGCCTCACCGCGAACGGCGAGGTGGCTCCGGGACTCTTCCCGATCCGCTCGACGGGCGTCAGCACCGAGCCGGTGCGGCAGGCAGCCGAGCGGTTCCTCTCCTCGCTCACGGCCGAGCAGCGCGCGCGCACGCTCTTCCCGATCGACGCTCCCGAGTGGCGCAAGTGGATGAACCAGCACTTCTACGTGCGGCAGGGCGTGAGCCTCAAGGAGATGACGGGCGCCCAGCGCGACGCGGCTTTCGGGCTGCTGCAGGCCGCGATGAGCGCCCGCGGCTTCGAGCTCACGCGCGACATCATGCGCCTCAACGAGACGCTCGCCGAGCTGACGGGCGACCGCGAGTTCCTGGGCGAGTGGCTCTACTACTTCACGGTCATGGGCACGCCCTCGGCGACCGAGCCCTGGGGCTTCCAGCTCGACGGCCACCACGCGATCGTCAACTACTTCGTGCTCGGCGACCAGGTGGTGATGACGCCGCACTTCGCGGGCTCCGAGCCGGTCGCGGCGACGTCAGGGAAGTACGCGGGCACGATCGTGCTGCAGGAGGAGCAGAACCGCGGGCTCGCGATGATGCAGGGGCTCACCGCGGGTCAGCGGAAGCAGGCCGTGCTGGAGTTCTCCAAGACGGGCAACAACAGCCTGACCGAGGCCTTCAAGGACAACGTCGTCCTCGACTACGCCGGCGTCCCGGTCCGCCAGCTCGCAGGGGGACAGAAGAAGCAGCTCCTCGACCTCACGGCGCTTTTCGTCGGCAGCATGGACGACGGGCACGCGCGCGTGAAGATGCAGGAAGTCGAGCGGCACCTCGACGCGACGCGCTTCGCGTGGATCGGCGGAACGGAGCCGGACAGCGTCTTCTACTACCGCATCCACAGCCCGGTGGTGCTGATCGAGTTCGACCACCAGCGGCCGGCGAACCTGCGCGACCAGGCGCCGGCCGACCGCGACAAACCCACCCGCCAGCACATCCACGTCGTGGTCCGCACGCCGAACGGCAACGACTACGGCAAGGACCTGCTGCGGCAGCACTACCTGTCGCACAAGCACGCGGGCTGACGCGTCCCGGACGTACGCCGCCGCGAAGCGGCCGATGAGCAGGCGCTCAGTGGCTCAGGAAGCGCTCGGCGTCGATCGCGGCCATGCAGCCGGTGCCGGCGGCCGTGATCGCCTGCCGGTAGCGGTGATCCGTGACGTCGCCCGCAGCGAAGACGCCGGGCACGCTCGTCGCGGAGGTGCCGTCGTGCACCAGCAGGTAGCCCTGGTCGTCGCGCTTGAGCTGGCCCTCGAATACGCCCGTGTTCGGGATGTGGCCGATCGCCATGAAGATGCCGCCGCAGGCGACCTCGCTCGTCCCGCCCGTCTTGAGGTTCTTGATCGTGGCGCCGGTCACGCCCTGGCCGGGACCGCCGTGGATCTTCTCGACGGCGCTGTCGAGCAGCCAGGCGATCTTCGGGTTCTGGCGCGCGCGCGTCTGCATCGCCTTGCTGGCGCGCAGCTCCTGGCGGCGGTGGACGACCGTGACCTTGTCGGCGAACTTGGTCAGGAAGGTCGCCTCCTCCATCGCCGTGTCGCCGCCGCCGACCACCAGCACGTGCTTGCCCTTGTAGAAGAAGCCGTCGCAGGTGGCGCAGGCCGACACGCCGCCGATCTTGGTGCGGAACTCGAGCTCCTCGGGCAGGTTGAGCCACTTGGCGCGCGCGCCGGTCGCGACGATCACGGTGTCGGCCGTGATGCTCGAGCCGTCCAGCGTGAGCTGGAACGGCCGCTCGCTGAGCACGACCTTCTTGAGCTCTCCGCTCGTGAACTCCGTGCCGAAGCGCGCGGCCTGCTTGCGCATGCGCTCCATCAGCTCGGGGCCCAGGATTCCCTCGGGGAAGCCGGGATAGTTGTCGACGTCGGTGGTGAGCATCAGCTGGCCGCCGGGCACGTCGGTCGCGTCCTCGCCGCCGCCGCCCTCGACGACCAGTGGCGACAGCTCGGCGCGCGACGCGTACACGGCCGCCGTGAGGCCGGCGGGCCCCGATCCAAGGATCACGACGCGGTAATGGCTCTTGCTGGGCAAGTGGGGTCTCCGATGGGTGTGAGCCCAGTCAGTATAATCGGGGGATGTCCGGAGCGTCCTCCATCGACGTGTTGCTCGCCACGCTCAACGCGACCGAGCTCGGCAGCCTCGACGCGATTGCGGAGAAGATGCAGCAGGTCCAGGCGCAGCTCGAGTCGCTCGGCGAGGCCGAGCTGGCCGCGGCTGCGTCGTCGGCCGTTGCTGCGCTTCGCCGGGGGGACGTGACGGAGTTCAAGCGCGGACGCGCGTTCCTGCAGAGCAAGATCGGCCACCTGCGCTGAGGGGGTGAGTCCTTCCGGAGCGGGGTGCGTCGAAAGCTGTGCGGGGGTACGCCCGGCAGCGAAAGGAATCATGGCCAGAGTCGAGGTGGACGTCGCGAAGCTGAACGAGGCGGTCCGCGAGGAGGTGCTCGCGGTGCAGGCCGCCGTCGACGAGGTGCGCAAGGTGATCGTGGGCCAGCGCGCGCTCGTCGACCGCATGATGGTGGCGCTCTTGTGCCGCGGGCACCTGCTGGTCGAGGGCGTGCCCGGCCTCGCCAAGACGCTGGCGGTGAAGACGCTCGGCCAGGTGCTCGACCTCGCCTTCGCGCGGATCCAGTTCACCCCCGACCTGCTGCCCGCCGACCTCGTCGGCACGCTCGTCTTCCAGCAGAAGAGCGGCGAGTTCGTGGCGCGCAAGGGGCCGGTCTTCACCAACCTGCTGCTGGCGGACGAGATCAACCGCGCTCCCGCCAAGGTGCAGTCGGCTCTGCTCGAGTCGATGCAGGAGCGGCAGGTGACGCTCGGCGACGCGACGCACCGCGCTGCCCGACCCGTTCCTGGTCTTCGCGACGCAGAACCCGATCGAGCAGGAGGGCACCTATCCGCTGCCCGAGGCGCAGGTCGACCGCTTCCTGCTGAAGGCGCGCGTCGACTATCCGACCCAGGCCGAGGAGCGCCAGGTGCTCGACCGCATGATCTCGGGCGAGGCGCCGGCGGTCGCCAAGGTGCTCACGGCCGACACGCGTGCGCCGGCTGGCGTCCCGCGTCCGCGAGGTCTACATGGACGAGAGGCTGCGCGACTACATGGTCGCGCTCGTCGCCGCGACGCGGAACCCGCGCAGCGTCGGGCTCACGGACCTCGGTCCGCTGATCGCGTACGGCGCCTCGCCGCGCGCGACGCTCGCCTTCTCGGAGGCCTCGCGCGCCGTCGCGTTCCTCCACGGCCGCGGCTACGTGGTGCCGGAGGACGTCAAGGAGATCGCCCGCGACGTGCTGCGCCACCGCGTGCTCCTGACCTACGAAGCCGAAGCCGAGAACGTCACCTCAGATACCGTGGTCGAGCGGATCCTCGAACGAGTGGAGGTCCCGTAGTCGACGGTCCCGTGACCGGAGCACCAAGGACACACGCAGTGAGCTACGAGGCAACAAGGGGGGTCTGGGGGGCGAAGCCCCCCAGTTCAAGGAAGGAGGCAGCAAGCCTGGCCGCTCTGTCCCCCTATCCATGGCTCTTGAAGAGCCACGAGCCCGCAACTCCGTCCGGACAGAGTGAGCTCAGACGTTACTTGAAGCAGCTCGCCCCGGGGCGAGTCGAGGTCGCACGGTGCTAGACCGCGAAACCCTCCGCAAGATCCGCCGCATCCAGATCCGCACCCGGGTGATCCTCGAGTCCGGGATCGGCGGCGCCTACCACGCCGTCTTCAAGGGGCGCGGGATGGAGTTCGCGGAGGTGCGCGAGTACGCGCCCGGCGACGAGGTGCGCACGATCGACTGGAACGTGACGGCGCGCATGGGCACGCCCTACGTCAAGAAGTTCGTCGAGGAGCGCGACCTCACGCTGCTGCTGGTGGTGGACGTGTCCGGCTCGCAGCAGTTCGGCTCGCAGTACCTGCTGAAGCGCGACTACGCGGCGGAGCTGGCGGCGGTGCTCGCGTTCTCCGCGGTCGCCAATCACGACCGCGTCGGCGCGGTGCTCTTCTCCGACCGCATCGAAGGCTACGTGCCGCCGGGGCGCGGCCGCGACCACGCGCTGCGGATCGTCCGCGACCTGCTGGCGCGCGAGCCGCAGGGCCGCGGCACCGACCTCGCGGGCGCCTTGCGCTTCGCCCAGCGCGTGCTGCGCCGGCGCGGGATCGTCGCGGTGCTGTCGGACTTCCAGGCCGAGGGCTGGGAGCGCGCGATCGGCGTGCTGCGGCGCCGCCACGACGTCGTGGCGCTCCACCTCGCCGACCCGCGCGAAGGCGAGGTGCCGGACGCCGGGCTCGTGGCCTTCAGCGATCCCGAGACCGGCGCCCGTGTCGTCGCCGACACCTCGCGCCCCGAGGTGCGGCGCGCGCTCAAGGCGGCGGGCTACGCGGCGGCACAGGCCGTCTTCAAGAAGACGCGCGTCGACGCGCTCGCGCTCTCGACCGGCGAGTCGTACGACCGGCCGCTCTCGGGCTTCTTCAAGGCGAGGGAGCGCCGGCGATGACGCACGCCATGGCACTCGTGCTGGCGCTGGCCTCGACGCAGGCCGCGACGCTGCCCGGCGTCGCGTCTCCCGCGCCCGAGCCTATGCCCGCGTCTCCCGTCAGCGTGACCGCGACCGCGAGCAAGAGCGAGGTCACGCTCGGCGAGGCGTTCGCCCTCGAGCTCAAGGCCACGGGCCCTGCCGGAGCCACCTACACCTTCGCGGGCGAGGCTTCCGCAGACACGCTCGAGCTCCGGACGCCGGCCGCGGCCGCAGGCGCGGCTGCACCCGCGGCCGAGCCCGGCATGCACCGGTACGAGGCGACCGTCTTCGCCCTCGGCGAGTTCCAGGTGCCGCCGATCCCCGTTCGTTATCGGCTCGCCGACGGGACGACCGGCGAAGCGGCCTCCGCGCCGCTTGCGCTCAAGGTGGTTTCGCTGCTGCCGAAGGACGCGGCGGAGCAGAAGCTCGCCGACATCCGCAGCCCGGCGTCGGTGGGGGTCGGGGCGCCGTTCTGGATCGCCCTCGGCCTCGCCGTCCTGCTGCTCGGCGCGCTCGCGTTCTGGCTGATCCGCAGGCGCAGGCGCGCCGCGCAACCGTCCGCTCCGAGCGTACCGGCCGAGCCGCCGGACGTGGAAGCGCTCCGCGCGCTCGACACGCTGGCGGCCGAGGGTCTACCGGGCCGCGGCGAGCTGCGGCCGTTCTACATCCGCCTGACCGCGATCGCGAAGCGCTACCTCGAGCGACGGCTCGGCGCGCCGGTTCTCGAGATGACGTCGGCCGAGACGCTCGCGTTCCTGCGCGCGCATCCGCACGCCGGCGAGCTGCTGTCCGTCGTGCGCGACCTGGCCGAGGCGGCCGACCGCATCAAGTTCGCCAAGGGCCAGGGCCTCGGGCCCGAGGCCGATCGCCATCTCGCGTCGGTGCGCGCGCTCGTGCCCGCGCTCGAAGCGAAGCTGAAGCCACCCGCTGCCGTCGAAGAGGAAGGCAAGGCCGCGTGATGGACTGGGGCAGCCTGCGCTTCCAGGACCCGGCGTGGCTCTGGGCCGCCGTTCTGGCGCCGCTCGTGCTGGTCGCCGCATGGCTGCGCGAGCGGGATCTCGCGGCCCGCGCCGTCTCGTTCCCGGGTGCTTCGCGTCTGTTGCGCGTTCGCCCCGGCCTGCGCGTGAGGCTGCGCCACGCGCCGCTCGTGCTGGGAGCCCTGGCGCTCGCCGCCTCGGCCGTGGCGCTCGCGCGGCCCCAGCACGGCTCGCTGCGCGAGGACGTCACGACGCAGGGCGTCGACATCGTCGTCGCGCTCGACGTGTCGGGCTCGATGGCCGCCGAGGACTTCCAGCCGAAGAACCGGCTGGAGGTGGCGAAAGAGGTGGTCGCCGAGTTCGTCGGCCGCCGCAAGAGCGACCGGCTCGGCCTCGTCGTGTTCGCGGGCCGCAGCCTGACCAAGTCGCCGCCGACGACCGACACGGCGGTGCTGCTGCGGCAGCTCGAAGACGTGAAGCTCGAGATGCTGCCGGACGGCACCGCGATCGGCTCGGGCCTCGCGACCTCGCTCACGCGCCTGCGCCGCTCGCAGGCGAAGAGCCGAGTGGTGGTGCTGGTGACGGACGGCGCCAACAACGCGGGCGAGATCGACCCGGCGACGGCGGCCGACATGGCGAAGGCGATGGAGGTGCGCGTCTACACGATCCTGGTCGGCCGCGGCGGCCTCGTCCCGATGCCGGTCCCCGTCCAGGACCAGTTCACGGGCAAGCTTCGCAAGCAGATGGTGATGACCGAGGTGCAGATCGACGAGGGCCTGCTGAAGCGGATCGCCGACCGCACCGGCGCCGAGTTCTTCCGCGCCACGGACCCCGAGTCGCTGCGCCACATCTTCGAGCGCATCGACACGCTCGAGAAGTCCGAGATCAAGCTCGCGGCCTACCGGCGCTACCGCGAGCTCTACCCGGGCGTGCTGCAGGCCGCCGCGGCGCTGCTCGCCGCCGCCGGGCTGCTGTGGGCGTCGGGCCTGCGCGTGGTGCCCGCGTGATCTTCGAAGCACCCGCGTGGCTCTTCGGTCTGGCGCTGCTGCCGCTCGCGGCCATGGCGGCGGCGTGGCTCGGCCGCCGCGACCAGCAGCGGCTCGCGTCCTTCGTCGCGCGTCCGCTCTGGGGCCGGGTGGTGAGGCGGCCCGACGCGCGGCTCGGCGCGCTGCGCATAGCGCTGCTGCTGCTGGGCGCGGGCTTCGCGATCGTCGCGCTGGCGCGCCCGCAGTGGGGGATCGTGCGCGAGAAGGTCGAGCGCGAGGGCAAGGACGTCGTGCTGGTGCTCGACACCTCCGGCTCGATGGCCACGGCCGACGTGGCGCCGAGCCGCTTCTTCCTCGCGCGCCAGGCGCTGCTCTCGCTGATCGCGCGGCTCTCGGGCGACCGCCTCGCGCTCGTGGCGTTCGAGGGCGAAGCCTACCCGCTCGTCCCGCTGACGCTCGACGCCGACGCGCTCGGCCTCTTCCTCGAGACGGTCGAGCCCGGGATCGTGCCGGCCCCCGGCTCCTCGCTCGGCACCGGCCTCGCCAAGGGGCTCGACAGCTTCGTCGACAAGGACCGGCGCAACAAGGCGCTGGTGCTGGTGTCCGACGGCGAGGACCTCGGCGGCGACGTGCAGGAGGCGGTGGCGCGCGCGAAGGAAGCGGGCGTCGTGGTGTTCACGGTCGGCGTCGGCACCGAGACCGGCCAGCCGGTGCCCGAGGTGAACGCCGACGGCAAGGTGACCGGCTACAAGCGCGACGAGTCCGGCAACCCGGTCGTCTCGCGCCTCGACATGACGACGCTCGACGCCATCGCGCGCGGGACCGGCGGGCAGTCCTACCGGATCACGCCGGCCGACACCAGCCTCGCGGCGCTCGCCGCGGCGCTCGAGGGCATGGAGCAGAAGGCGCTCGCGCGCGAGTTCTCGTACCGCCGCAAGGAGCGCTTCCAGATCCCGCTCGCGATCGGCATCGGCCTGCTCGCGCTCGGGCTGCTGCTGCCGCTGCCGGCGCTGCGGCGCCGCTCGACGACGCCCGTCGCCGCGCGCGCTGCGGCCGCCGTGCTCGCGCTGCTGCTCGGTGCTGCGCCCGCGCGCGCCCAGTCGCCCGCTCCGGCGGCGCCTTTGCCTCCCGGGGCCGCGCCCGCGTCGCCCGCTGCCGAGGCCAGCAGGCGCGGCACGCTCGCCGACGAGCTGCTGCTCCGCCCGCGCCGCGCGACCGAGGCGGGCCGCGCCGACTACGCGAAGGGCAGCCACCCGCAAGCGCTCCAGGCCTTCGAGCGCGCGGCGGCCGCGCGCCCGCAGGATCCGGCGGTGCGCTTCAACGTCGCGGACGGCCTCTACAAGAACGGCCGCTACGACGAGGCGGCGACGCTCTTCAAGTCTCTCGGCGACGACGCGAAGTCGGGCCTCGCCGGCGCCTCGCGCTACAACCTCGGCAACAGCCTGTTCCAGAAGCAGGACTACAAGGGCGCGGTGCAGGCCTACCGCGACGCGCTCCGCGCGATGCCCGGCGACGCCGACACGCGCCGCAACCTGGAGCTGTCGCTGCGCAAGCTCAAGGAGCAGGAAGAGCAGAAGAAGCGCGACGAGGAGCGCCAGAAGAACGACAAGGACCGCAAGCAGGACGAGAAGCAGGACCAGAAGCAGCAGCAGGACCAGGACAAGAAGGACCAGAAGGGCGAGCAGGGGCAGCAGAAGCCGAGCCCGAACCCGCAGCAGGGGCAGAATCCCAAGCCGCAGACGCCCGAGGAGAAGGCCGACCAGCGCTTCCGCGAGGAGGCGGGGATGCCCAAGGAGCGGGCGATGCAGCTGCTCGACGCGTTGCAGCAGAACGAGAAGGCGGAGCAGCAGAAGGCGCTCGCCCTGAAGCGCGCGCAGCGCAAGAAGGGGAAGGACTGGTGAGGCGGCTTCGCGGCCTGATCGCCGGGGCGCTGCTGCTCGCGGCGAGCCCAGGGGGGGCTGGGGGGACGCAGTCCCCCCAGGACAGGAACGCTCAGTTCACGCTGCGCTCGGAGGTCGACGCGCACAAGATCGGCGTGCAGGACCAGCTCCAGCTCACGATCACGGTCGAGGGCAGCAACGCGCCCGACGAGATCCCGCTGCCGCCGCTCGTCAACCTGGACGTGACGGCCGGACCGTTCCAGTCGAGCCAGATCTCGATCGTGAACGGGCGCATGTCGCAGTCGCGGACCCTCAGCTACGTGCTGCAGCCGCGCGCCGTCGGCAAGGCGGAGATCGGCGCCATCCAGGCGGGCGGGCAGTCGACCGCGCCGATCGCGGTCGATGTGGTGGCGGGGGCGATCCGCCCGAAAGAGCCGCAGCGCCAGGACCCGTTCGGCCGCGATCCGTCCGGCGACCCCTTCGAGGACATGTTCGGAGCGCGCCGGCGCGGCCGCAGCGAGACGCTGCGGGTGCAGATGGAGGCGCAGCCGTCGCGGAGCCGCCTCCACGTCGGCGAGCCGCTCGTGCTCACGTACTGGCTCTACACGCAGGCTTCGGTCGCGGACCTCCAGTTCAAGGAGGCGCCGCAGTACGCCGGCTTCTGGGTGGAGGACCTCGAGCGCGAGAAGGTGTCGCCCTCCGGCGAGGCCGGCGACCCTCGAGGGGCAGAGCTACAGGCGCTTCCCGATCCTGCGCAAGCTGCTGTTCCCGACGAAGGCCGGCACGCTCACGATCCCGGCGAGCGTCTTCCGGATCGGCATCGCGCGCACCAGCTTCTTCGACGCGGGCGGCACGATCGAGCGGCCGACGAAGCCGGTCACGATCACCGTGGACCCGCTGCCGGACGCGCCGGGCTTCAGCGGCGCGGTCGGCCACTTCAAGGCGACGGCGAGCCTCGACCGCGACACGGTTCCGCTGGGCGAGGCGGCGACGCTGCGCTTCCGTGTCGAGGGCACGGGCAACCTCAAGTGGGTGGACCGCGCGCCCGAGCTCCTGGTCAGCGGGGCCAAGGTGTTCCCGCCCCAGTCGAAGAGCGACCTGCGCACGACGGAGAGCGGCGTGAGCGGCTCGCGCAGCTGGGAGTTCGTGGTCGTGCCCGAGACGAGCGGCGCGATCGAGATCAAGCCGATGGCCTTCTCGTACTTCGACGCCGGCGCCGGCAAGATCGTGAGCTCGGAGACGGCGCCGCTCACGCTCAAGGTCGCGGGCGGGACCGCCGCCGCGGGCCTGCCACAGGCGCCGGGTCTCTCGGCCGCCGCGCGCGCGACGGGGGCGCTGCCGCTGCGCTCCGAGCTCGATCGCCACGCGGGCTGGGCGCCGGGGACGCGGCTGCTCGCGAGCCTCGTGGGGCTCGCGCTCGTCGTGCACGCCGGGCTCTTCGGCCTCGGGATGCGGGGCGGCGGCTCGTACGGGAGCGCGCACGCGGCGTCGTCGCGCTCGGTGCGCGCGGCGCTGCGCGAGCTGGAGCGCGTCGCGCGCGAGCCGATGACCAAGGAGCAGGCCGCGGCGCTCGTCGAGAAGGCGCTCGACGAGGCCGTGGGCGGGATCGCCGACGCCGACGACAGCGAGCGCGCCCGCGCGATCCGGGCGCTGCTCGACGACCTGCGCTTCGTGCGCTACGCGCCCCAGCTCGGCGACTACTCGGAGAAGGTGAAGGACCTCGCGGCGCGCGCGGCCGAGGCGGTGCGCCGGTGGGCGTGAGCGCCCGCGGGCCGCTCCTCGCCTTTCTGCTGCTCGCCGCGGCGAGCGCCACGGCCGGCCCCAGCGAGGACCGCTTCCGCGAGGCCAACGACCTGGTGCGCTCGGGCGACTATCCGAAGGCGATCGCGATCTACGGCGAGCTCGCGCGCGCGGACGCCGAGAGCGCGACGCTCTACTGGAACTGGGCCCAGGCCGCCACCGCGCGCGGGGCGCACGGCGAGTCGCTCTGGGCGCTCCTGCGCGCCCGCGAGCTCGACCCGGGCGACCGTGCCGTGGCGCGCGACGTGGAGCGCCTGCGTGAAGCGCTGAACCTGGACAGGGCCGAGATCGCGCCCGAGCCGCTGGCCGTCGCGGGCCGGTTCGCACGGCGCTACCGCCTCGACCTCGTGGCGCTCGGCCTGCTGGCGTTGTCCGTCGCCGCTCACGGCGCCGCCCGGGTTCGGATCGGGCCTCGCGCGGGCCTCCGGCTCGCCACGGCGACGCTGGTGCTGGCCGTCGCCGCCGCCGCGGTACCGCTCGCGGCCTCCTTCGCCCGGCCGACGGCCGCCGTCGTCCGCCGGGGGGCCCCGCTCGTCGACGCCGCCTCCCCCTCGGCCGACGCCACCGGCACGCTCCGGGAAGGGGAAGTCGTCCCCGTTCTCGAGACCAGCGGCGACTGGCTTCGCGTCGAGGACAACGCCGGCGCCCGCGGCTGGGTGCATCAGGCGGACGTGAGGCGGCTCGACACGGCCCCGGCAGCCACGCCAAGAGACTGACTCGCCGAGACTCACGGCCGCTTCCATCCCATTGGATGCGCGCGGCTTGTGCGCTCATGCCCCCCTCACCGCAAGCTCCGGGAATCCCCCCGGAACGGGCCGCGGAACTGACCGTAACCTGCTGGCAAGAGACGGTTCGGGGCGAGGAGGGGAAGGAGATGGCGCAGACGCTCATGACCCACGGCCACGGGGCGAGAGCCCCGCAGGCCAACCTGAGGCAGCTCGTGGAGGCCTACGAGCGGCGGCTGATCATCGAGGCATTGGTCCGGGCGCACGGCAACCAACGCCGAGCGGCCGCCGAGCTCGGCTGTCTTCCGACGACCCTCAACGAGAAGATGCGGCGGCTCGGGCTGCGGGCCTGCGACCGGCAGCTCGACGAGAGCCAGATGGGCGACCTGGAGATGATGGGCCACGCCTGATGTCGCTGAGCTGAGCCGGGGACGAGCGCTCGCTCGTCCCCGCGCTCTCGCCGTTCCCCGCGGCGAAGCCCCGCCACGCCCCCGGCGTATCTACAATCATCCGCCTCGCAGCGGAGTTCAACGCTGGCTCTCTCGGTCGATTCTCCGCGCCCGTGAGCGATCTCGACTGTGGATCGGCGCGGCACGCTTCTTGTACCTTCTCTCCCATCATCCCCGTCCAAAGAGGCCGGACGAGCACGCTCCCTTTCTCAAGACAAAGCAGAGCCTGAGATCGGATGAAGCGGGTTGAAGCTCGAAAGGCAGACGGGATCGAGAAAGAGGAAGCACTCATGGCCGATCGCAGAGACGTGAAGAGAGACGTGAAGGAAGCTGACGAGAATCCTGACCCGATCACGGGCGCTCCGGGGGCTCATCCCGTCGGCGTGGGCGTTGGAGCCACGGGTGGGGCCACGGCGGGAGCCGCGGTCGGCTCGGTGGGCGGACCCGTGGGGGCCGTGGTGGGGGCGGTGGTGGGCGGCGTCGTCGGCGGCCTGGCCGGAAAGGCGACTGCCGAGGCAGTCAATCCCTCGGCCGAGGACGAGCACTGGCGGAACACGTATTCGACGCGTCCCTATGTCGAGGCCGGTTCGAGCTACGAGACCTATCAGCCGGCCTACCGGTACGGCTGGGAGTCGCGCGCCCGTCACAGCGAGCGAAGCTTCGACGAGATGGAGCCCGAGCTGCGCCGCGACTGGGAGCAAAGCGACCGTGCCGCGGGCCTGTCCTGGGACCGGGCCAAGGAAGCGACTCGCGACGCGTGGCATCGCGTGGAGCGGGCTCTTCCCGGCGACGCCGACAACGACGGCCGGTAGCGCGAGCGAGGGTTGGCCGCTCGCCTGCCCTCGCGGTTGCGTTCCTGACTCGTCTGCACCCACCCCAGGTCGAGCCACGCTCCGGCGTGCGCGCTGACCGTCTTCGACCTCGGGTGAGCTGCGAACACGATCCTGATGGCCTCCGCAGCGGCGGAGCCTTGGCGCTTTTTTCTGCGTCGTACCCGCGAGGTGATCCATGGCCACGAACAAGCGAGTCGGTTCCTCAGCAAAGCAAGCGGGCGGCGGGTCGCGGGCGAGACGCCCCGATACTCCCAGCCCGTTCCCGCCCTGACAAGGGCAATCGCGGCCTTCGAACCGGGGAGGATCTTCGGCCCAAACAGAGCGACGACCCACCCCCCGCGGCAGGCAAGCTCTTTGCCGCAGCGAAGGTTGGCGCCGCACTGGACCAGGTCGATGAGCTCTTGTGCCAGGCACTCGAGACCGAGCTGGGCGGTGTCCAGGTCTACCGCACGGCCCTTCGCTGCGCGCAGGACGCGGCCCTCAGTGAGGAGTGGGAGGGGTACCTGGAGCAGACGGAGAGGCATGTCCGCCTGTTGCACGACGTGTTCCGGGCGCGCGAGCTGGATCCGGAGACCGAGACGCCTGGGCCGGCAGATCGTCCGCCACAAGGGGCAGGCCCTCGTCGGGGCCATGGAGATGGCGCTTCGCAATCGGCGACCCCCGAGGCCGCCCAGCTGGTCGCCGCCGAGTGTGTCGTCGACGCCGAGACCAAGGACCACGCCAACTGGGAGCTGCTCGGGCCAGGTGGTCGGGAAGCTCAGGGCGAGGCCGCGTCCGTGCTGAAGGTCGCCTACGACGAGGTCGAGGACGAGGAGGACGAGCACCTCTACCACAGCATGGGCTGGGCCCGCGAGCTGTGGATCCAGTCGCTCGGCTTGCCCGCCGTGCTGCCGCCTCCGGAGGAGCGTAGGGACGTGAAGGACGCGGTCGGGCGCCGCCGAGGCCGAAGGAAGTCGCGACGCAAGAGATGGTGGCGGGACGCGAGGCTGACGATGGAACGAAACAAAGCCGACGCGCCGACCGACTCGAAGCTCGAGGATCTCGCCCGCGATCGCGCGGACGCCTCCGGCAGGCGCTGACCACCAACCAGGGGCCCGCATCCAGAACGACCAGGACAGCCTCAAGTCGGCGGAGCGCGGGCCGTCGCTCCTGGAGGACTTCCACCTCCGCGAGAAGATCACCCACTTCGACCACGAGCGCATCCCCGAGCGGGTCGTCCATGCGCGGGGCTCCGGCGCCCATGGCGTCTTCCAGGCCTACGAGGGCGCCGCCACGCTTCACGAAGGCCGACTTCCTCCAGGATCCATCGGCCCGCACGCCCGGTGTTCGTGCGTTTCTCCACGGTCGTCGGGTCCCGCGGATCGACCGACCTCGCCCGCGACGCGCGCGGCTTCGCCGTCAAGTTCTACACCCAGGAGGGCGTCTTCGACCTCGTGGGAAACAACATCCCGGTCTTCTTCATCCAGGACGCGATGAAGTTCCCGGACCTCGTCCATGCGGTGAAGCCTGAGCAGGACAACGAGATGCCGCAGGCGGCCTCCGCCCACGACACCTTCTGGGACTTCATCTCGCTGATGCCGGAATCGATGCACATGATCATGTGGGTGATGTCGGACCGGGCGATCCCCCGCAGCTATCGCATGATGGAGGGATTCGGCGTCCATACCTTCCGCTTGATCGACAAGGGCAGGGATCGCGCTTCGTGAAGTTCCACTGGAAGCCGCTCCTGGGCGTGCACTCCGTGACCTGGGACGAGGCGCAGAAGATCTCGGGCAAGGACCCCGACTTCCACCGCCGCGACCTCTGGGAGGCCATCGAGTCGGGCAACTTCCCGCAGTGGGAGCTGGGCGTCCAGGTCGTCGAGGAGGAGCAGCGAGCACGACTTCGACTTCGACCTCCTCGACCCCACGAAGATCATCCCGGAGGAGCTCGTTCCCGTGGAGCGGATCGGCCGCCTGACCCTCGACCGCAACCCCGACAACTTCTTCGCGACGACCGAGCAGGTGGCCTTCCACCCCGGCCACATCGTGCCCGGCATCGACTTCACCAACGACCCGCTGCTCCAGGGCCGCCTCTTCTCCTACACGGACACGCAGCTGCTTCGCCTGGGCGGACCCAACTTCCACGAGATCCCGATCAACCGCCCGTCTCGCCCCGGTCCACAACCACCAGCGCGACGGGCACATGCGGCAGACCATCAATCCCGGGCAAGGCCAACTACGAGCCCAACTCGATCGGGGGCGGCTGCCCTATCCAGGCGAGCGCTGCAGGCCGGGGGCTTCGCCAGCTTCCCGGAGCGACGTCGAGGGCGCGAAGGTGCGCGCCCGCTCGGAGAAGTTCTTCGACCACTTCAGCCAGGCCGACCCTCTTCTGGCAGAGCCAGTCCGGAGCCGGAGAAGGATCACCTCGTCGAGGCCCTGCGGTTCGAGCTGGGCAAGGTCGAGCGCTCTGCGATCCGGGAGCGCATGGTGGGCCTGCTGACCCACGTGGATGCGGAGCTGGCGCGGCGCGTCGCGGAGGGGCTCGGCCTTCCCGCCGCACCGAAGATCGTGCTGCCCCTGAACCGCAGCGTCCCCGCCGACGCCGACCCGACGGCGCTACGAGCCCGCGCCCGCCGGCACCGACGCTCGGCCGCTCGGAAGCACTCAGCATGGAAGACACCGTCAAGGACACGGCGCGCACGCGGAAAATCGCGATCCTCGCCGCGGACGGAGCGGACGGGGCGGCGCTGGCCCTTTCATGGGCGCGCGCTCACGCCGCGGGCGCCGTGCCCAAGATCGTGGCGCCCCGGCTCGGACCGCTCACGGACTCGCACCGGGCGGCGATGGCAGGTCGAGCACAGCCTGCTGACCGCTTCGTCCGTCGCTGTTCGACGCTGTCTACGTGCCCGGGGGGACCGCAGAGCGTCGCGGCCCTGCAGCGACGAGCGGGACGCCCTCGAGTTCGTGACCGAGGCCTACCGCCACTGCAAGGCCATCGCGGCCGACGGCGAGGGAGTCGAGCTGCTGCGCGCCTGTCCGGGAGTCCTGGAGGCGGACGGCGACGGCACGTCCGACTCGGCCCTCATCGTCGAAACCAACGGCAACGGCGCCGATCTGCCGGGGCGCTTCCTGGCGGCCGTCGCGAAGCATCGAAACTGGACCCGAGTCCGACGCAACCGTCTGACCTCGCCTGCCGACGGCAACGAGTCGCGGGGCAGGCTGGTGTTGACCTAAGAGCTTTCGTCCCGGCACAGACCCGCCTCGCGCTTTCGTCGCCCCGGGGTCGCGTCGGGTCGGAAGCGGCGCGGGCGTCTTCCTCCGCACCGCGGTTCACCCCCCGGCCGAGCCCGACCGACCGTGAGCCGGTAGCTCGGCTCTCGGAAGCGTCGCGTTTGCCAGCCGTTTCGATCGCGGACGTAGAATCGCCGTATGCCGACCGAAACGGTCGTGGCGGCTGGCCTGGCGACGTTCCACTCCTGGGTGGCGGGACGCGAGGTGGAGGGCCGGGGCGGGCTGCGGCCGGCGATGAATCCCGCGACGGGAGAGACCTTCGCTCAGGCGAGCCTGCTGGACGCGGCACAGGCGGCCGAGGCGATCGCGGCGGCGCACGCGGCGTTCCCGGCGTGGAGCCGCACGAGCTTCGCCGAGCGCGCGGGGCTGCTCGACCGCTGGCGCGAGGCGATCGTCGACGAGGCGGACGACATCGCGCGGCTCATCGAGCGCGAGCAGGGCAAGCCCTCGGCCGAGGCGCTCGTCGCCGAGGTGCTGCCGTCGCTCGAGGCGCTCAAGCACCTCTCCGAGCACGGCGAGGACCTGCTGCGCGACGAGCCGCTCGAGCCGGGACAGCTCCTGCTCGCGCACAAGCGCGCGCGGCTCGTCTACGCGCCCTACGGCGTGATCCTCGCGATCAAGCCGTGGAACTACCCCCTGGGGCCAGTCGCTGCCGGTGCTCGCCGCGGCGCTCGTCGCCGGGAACACGGTGGTGCTCAAGCCGGCGCCCGCCACGACGCTCGTCGGCCTGCGGATGGGAGCGCTCGCCCGCAAGGCGGGCCTGCCGGACGGGGTCGTCGGCGTCCTGGCCGTGGACGACGGTGTCGCCGCCTCGCTCGTCGAGGACCCGCGGGTCGGCAAGATCGTCTTCACCGGCAGCGTGGCGACGGGCAAGAAGGTGATGGCGGCGGCCGCGAAGAACCTCACGCCGGTCGTGCTCGAGCTCGGCGGCAAGGACGCCGCGATCGTGTGCCGCGATGCCGACCTCGACTTCGCGGCGCGCGGAATCGTCTGGAACGCCTTCATGAACGCGGGGCAGACCTGCTCGTCGGTCGAGCGCGTCTACGTCGAGCGGCCGGTGCTCGAGCCGTTCCTCGCGAAGGTGCTCGAGGAGGCGCGCCGCGTGCGCCTCAAGGACGAAGCCGGCGCGGGCGAGGTCGGTCCGCTGACGCTCGAGCGCCAGCGCCGCGTGGTCGAGGCCCATCTCGCCGACGCGGTGGCGAGGGGCGCGCGCGTGCTGCTCGGCGGCGAGCGTCCGGGCGGCCCGGGTCTCTTCTACAAGCCGACGGTCGTGGTGGACGTCGACCACGGCATGACGCTGATGAAGGAGGAGACGTTCGGCCCGGTGCTGCCGGTGATGGCCGTCGACTCGCTCGACGAGGCGATCCGGCTGGCGAACGACAGCGACTACGGCCTCACGGCGAGCGGCTGGACCCAGAGCGCGCAGACGGCGGAGCGCCTGCAGCGCGAGCTGGTGGCCGGAGTGGTGTCGATCAACGACCACTCCTCGAGCTTCGCCGAGCCGCAGGCGCCCTGGGGCGGCGTGAAGGCGAGCGGGATCGGCCGCATCCACGGGCGCGCCGGGCTGCGCGAGATGGTCCAGCCGAAGTACGTGAGCTTCGACCGCGGCAGGAAGCCCGCGCTCTGGTGGTATCCCTACGACGCGGAGTACCGGGCGCTGATATCCGGCGTGGCGCCCGCGCTCTACGCGAAGTCCTTCGCGCGCCGGCTCGCGGGGCAGCTCGGGCTCATGCGCTTCTCCCGGCTGTGGCGCCGCTTCGGGCTCGGGCGCCTCGCCATGGGCCTCGACAAGCTCTTCTGAGCGGGCCCTCCTTGTCCCAGGTACCTCAGCTCTCCCGCTCGCGGCGGCCCAAATGGCACTACCTGCTGGTGGGCGTCGGCCTGATCGTCGTCGCCATCTCGCTCACGGTCGCGTGGGGGATCCTGGCCGCGCCCGAGGTCGCGGGCACGCGCGCCGTCGCGCCGGCCCGCGTGGTCGCGTACTTCTTCGGCAGCGTGATGTTCCTGCTGCTGATCGCGGGCCTGGTGCTGATCGTGCTGCTGCTGCTGCGCGAGGTGCGGCTCAACGAGCGGCAGTCGAACTTCGTGAGCGCCGTGACGCACGAGCTCAAGACGCCGGTCGCCTCGCTGAAGCTCTACCTGGAGACGCTCGAGTACCGCGAGGTGCCGGAGGAGCGCCGCAGCGAGTTCTACCGCACGATGCGCCAGGACATCGAGCGGCTGAACACGACCATCAACAACGTGCTGAACGCGGCGATGTACACCGACCGGCCGGTCGCCGCGCCGCGCCCGCTCGACCTCGCGCGGCTCGCGCGCCGCGCCGCAGAGCTGACGCTCACGCGCCACCAGCTCGCGAAGGGCGCGATCCGCTACGACGGGCCGGAGAGCCTGCGCGTCGCGGGCGACCCCCAGGCGCTCGAGACCGCGCTCCTCAACCTGCTCGACAACGCCGTCAAGTACTCGAAGGAGAAGGTGCAGGTCGAGCTCGACGTCTGGGGCGACGCGGACGGCCAGGCGCACCTGCGCGTGCGCGACCACGGCATCGGCATGAGCCGCACCCACCTGCCGTTCATCTTCACGCGCTTCTACCGGATCGGCGCCGAGGTGCGGCGCAGCCGCACGGGCACCGGCCTCGGGCTCTTCATCGTCCGCGCGATCGTGAAGGGCCACAAGGGCTCGATCACGGTCGACAGCCCGGGACCCGACCGCGGCTCCACCTTCACCATCACGCTGCCGGGCCTGCTCGAGGCGGAGCCCGAGTCGGACGGCGCACCGGAGGCCGCGCGTGCCTAGGATCCTGCTGGTCGAGGACGAGGAGCACCTCGCCGCGGGCATCCGCTTCAACCTCGAGCTCGACGGCTACGAGGTGGAGACGATCGCGGACGGCCTGCGCGCGCTCGAGCGGCTGCTGCCGCCCGCCGACGGCGCTCCCGCCGGGCCGTCCATCGACCTGGTGGTGCTGGACGTGATGCTGCCCGGGCTCGACGGCTTCGAGGTCGTCGAGCGCATGCGGCTGGCCGCCAACTACACGCCGGTGATGATGCTGACGGCGAAGGGCCTGCCCGAGGACGTGGCCTTCGGGCTCGAGTCCGGGGCCGACGACTACCTGCCGAAGCCCTTCGACCTGCCGGTGCTGCTCGCGCGCGTGAAGGGTCTGATCCGCCGCCGCGACTGGGCGCGCGGCTCGACCGCCGACGCCGTACGTGTCGGCCCCGCGCTCGTGGACTTCGCGAACTTCGAGCTGCGCAAGGGAGACGCGCTCGTGCGGCTGACGCTGCTCGAGGCGATGCTGCTGAAGCTGCTGGTCGAGAAGCGCGGGCAGGTGGTGACGAAGGCCGAGATCCTCGAGAAGGTCTGGAACCTCAACCCCGACACCGAGACGCGCGCGGTCGACAACTTCGTGATGCGGCTGCGCCGACATCTCGAAGAGGACGCGCGCGAGCCGCGCCTGCTGCAGACCGTGCGCGGGGTCGGCTACCGGCTCCAGGATTGAGGCAGCGCGCGTGCGGGTGAGGGTGCGGCTCTTCGGGTCGCTGCGCGAGCGGACCGGTCGCGCGGAGGAGCAGCTCGAGCTGCCCGCGGGCGCGACCGCCGATGCGGCGTGGCAATCGCTCGTTCGTGCGTTTCCGGAGCTCGCGCCGCGTCGCGCCAGCCTGGCGGTCGCCGTGAACCGGGTGTACGCGGGGTTCGAGACGCCGCTCCAGGACGGGGACGAAGTCGTTTTCATTCCGCCAGTTAGCGGGGGCTAGCTCCGGGTCCGTTCACGGGGGGTCTGGGGGGTGCGCAGCACCCCCCAGTTCAAAGAAGGAAGAAACAGACCCGGCCGTTCCTCCCTCCCTATCCATCGCTCTTGAAGAGCCATGAGCCGTCCGCTGTAGACTGATCTTCGGAGATCCCCCGTGCCTCGCGACCGCTTCGGACGGCAGATCAACTACCTGCGCTTGTCGCTGATCGACCACTGCAACCTGCGGTGCGTCTATTGCATGCCGCTGCGCGGGCTGAGCTTCGTCCCGCAGCCCGAGCTCTTGACCGCCGGGGAGATCGAGACGGTCGTGCGGGCCGCGCGTCGCGGTCGGGTTTCACAAGTTCCGGCTCACCGGGGGAGAGCCGACGCTGCGGCCGGAGATCGTCGAGATCACCGAACGCATCGCCGCGCGTCCCCGGCGTCGAGGACCTGGCGATGACCACCAACGGGATCCTGCTGCCGCGGCTCGCGAAGCCGCTCAAGGACGCGGGCCTGCGCCGGCTCAACATCCACGTGGACACGCTCCACCCCGAGCGGCTCAAGAAGCTGATGCGCTTCGCCACGCTCGAGGAGATGAGGCCGGCATCGCGGCGGCGGAGGAGGCCGGGCTCGTCCCGATCAAGCTCAACTGCACCGTGACGCGCGACTACAACGACATGGACGTCGCGGAGCTGGCGCGGCGCGCCAAGGACCGGGACTGGCACGTGCGCTTCATCGAGCTGATGCCGCTCGGGGGCGGCGAGACCGCGCACGTGGCGCTCTCGCAGTTCGTGCCCACGGCCGAGACCCGGCGGCGGATCGAGGCCGAGCTCGGGCCGCTCGAGGAGCTGCCGCCCGCGAGCGCCGCGGACGAGTCGCGCAACTTCCGCTTCGCCGGTCGGCCAGGGGCGTCGTGGGCTTCATCTCGCCCGTGAGCGAGCCGTACTGCGGCTCGTGCAACCGCATGCGCCTGACCGCCGACGGGAAGTTCCACCTGTGCCTGCTGAACGACGACGAGCTCGACGTCAAGCAGGCGCTGCGCACGGGCGGCGGTCAGGCCGCCGTCCAGGAGATCCTGCTCAAGGCGGTCGGCCTGAAGCCGACCGGCCACCGTCTCGACGAGGGCGTCTCGCCGCGGGCGCGCTCGATGTTCCAGATCGGCGGCTGAGCGCCCCGCGATGAGCGGCCACGACAGGACGCTCGCGGCCGGCCTGGCGCTGCCCCAGGCGCTGCGCTTGCTGCAGGCCGTGCCGTACGGGCTCGTCGTGCTGGACCAGGCCGGCCTCGTCGCGTTCGTCAACGAGGCGGGCGCGCGGCTCCTGGCGTGGCCGGCCGACGCCGATCTCGTCGGGCGCTCGTGGCGCGACAGCTTCGACTCCGCCGAGGCCGAGCGGCTCGAGCGCGATGCCGTCGCGCGGGCTCGCGCCGGGGAGAGCTGGACGGGCGACGTGACGGCGCTCCGCCACGACGGCGTCCACGTGCTGCTCGAGGCGCGCATAGCACCGCTCGGCGACGGCCACCTGGCGCTCGCGCTGCGCGACGTGTCCGAGACGCGTGCGCTCCAGGAGCGCCTCGACGCCCTCGCGCACCGGGACCCGCTCACCGGGCTCCCGAACCGGCGCCTCTTCGAGGACCGCCTCGAGATCGCGCTCGCGCAGGCTCATCGCTACCGCCAGCGCGTGGGGCTCATCTTCATCGACCTCGATCGCTTCAAGCAGGTCAACGACGGCTTCGGCCACGCCGCGGGCGACGAGCTGCTGCGCGCCGTCGCGGAGCGGCTCGGCCAGTGCGTGCGCGAAGGGGACACCGTCGCGCGGCTGGGCGGCGACGAGTTCACGCTGCTGCTGCCGGGCATCCACCACGCCGAGGACCTCGCGGCCATCTCGCGCAAGCTGGTCGAGGCGCTGCGCGAGCCCTACCGGATCGGCGGCCGCGAGCTGCGCGTCACCGCGAGCGGCGGGATCAGCCTCTACCCCGAGGACGGCGAGGAGAGCGAGGCGCTGCATCGGTGCGCCGACACCGCGATGTACCGCGCCAAGGAGCGCGGCCGCGACAACTTCCAGCTGTTCTCGCCGGCGATGGCGGAGAGGGCGCTCGAGCGGCGCTCGCTCGAGGAAGAGCTGCGGGCGGCGCTCGCCAGGCAGGAGATGACGCTCGACTACCAGCCGTGCCTCGAGCTCGCGACCGGGCGCGTGGTGGGAGTCGAGGCGCTCCTGCGCTGGCAGCGGCCGAGCCTCGGC
Source organism: uncultured Acidobacteriota bacterium (assembly GCA_963744315.1). GTDB lineage: Bacteria > Acidobacteriota > Vicinamibacteria > Fen-336 > Fen-336 > DATBSL01. Next base: position 23,175 of record CAVUTB010000017.1, on the reverse strand, counting down.
GTGATGCCGCCGCGGGACTTCATGGCGCTCGCCGACTTCACCGGCGTGATGCTCTCGCTCGGGCCCTGGGTGCTGGAGACCGCGTGCCGGCAGGCGCGCGAGTGGCAGCGCCGCGGCTCGCGCGACCTGCGGCTCATGGTCAATCTCTCCGCGCACGAGCTGCAGCAGGAAGGCTTCGTGGTGCACGTCGAGAAGGCGCTCGCTGCGAGCGGGCTCTCCCCGACTCGCTGCACCTCGAGATCCCCGAGGGCTACGCGATGCAGGACCTCGCGCGCACGATCGAGACGCTGCGCGAGCTGCGCTCGGTGGGCGTGCACCTCGCGATCGACGGCTTCGGGGCCGGCTTCACGTCGCTCGCGCACCTGCGCCAGCTCCCGGTCGACGCGCTCAAGATCGACCTCTCGTTCGTGCGCGGAGCCACCACGGACGCCGACGACGCCTCGGTGGTGACCGCCGTGATCGCGGTGGCGCACAGCCTGGGGCTGCGCGTGATCGCGCAGGGCGTCGAGAGCGAGGCGCAGGTGGTGCTGCTGCGCTCGCTCGGCTGCGACGAGGTGCAGGGCTTCCTGTGGAGCCCGCCGGTGCCGCCCGCGCAGTGCGAGCGGCTGCTGGTTCAGGCGTGCTTCCCGCCGCCGTGCCGTCGCGCCGCGCCGCGCCGGCGCGCCGCGGCCGCCGGGGGAAGAGCCGCGCCAGGCGCTGATCGGCCCGCTCAGGGCTGCGCGGGCGCCCCCTCGTCGAGCCAGGCCGAGCCGTCGGCGTAGAGCTCCTTCTTCCAGATCGGCACCTGGGCCTTGAGGGTGTCGATCGCGAAGCGGCACGCGCCGAACGCCTCGTCCCGGTGCGGGGAGACGACCGCCACGGCCACGCTCGGCTCGCCGATCTCGAGCCGGCCGAGCCGGTGCACGAGCCGCACCAGCGTGACGGGGAAGCGCCGCTTCGTCTCGGCGGCGATCTGCTGCATCAGCGGGAGCGCCATCTCCTCGTAGGCCTCGTACTCGAGGCGCACGACGGCCCGTCCGCGGTTCTCGTTGCGCACGACGCCCACGAACAGGCAGAGGGCGCCGTCCGATGGCGTCGTCGCCTGCAGCGAGACGAGGTCGATCGGCTCGCGAACCAGGCGCACGAGGTCGGCCATAAGCGGCACGCTAGCATCCGCGTGCGCGCCGCATCAAGCTGTGATACCAGAGGTGCCGGAATGCCGAGCCACCAGGGAGCCATCCGCCTCTTCCGCCTCGCCGGGATCGACGTCTTCCTGCACTGGTCCTGGTTCGTGGTCGCGCTCTTCGAGCTGCAGATGCGGGCGAGCGAGTACAGCTCGCCGCTCTTCAACGTGCTCGAGTACCTGGCGCTGTTCGCGATCGTGACGCTGCACGAGTTCGGCCACTCGCTCGCGTGCCGCCAGGTGGGCGGCACCGCCGAGCGCATCGTGCTCTGGCCGCTCGGGGGAGTCGCGTACGTCATCCCTCCGCAGCGGCCCGGCGCGACGCTCTGGAGCCTGGCGGCCGGCCCGCTCGTGAACGTCGTGCTCGTTCCCGTCCTGCTCGGAGTCGTCTGGGTCGGCGGGAGCCTGGGCTGGCGGGTGGCGCACCCCGACGTCTTCTCCCTGTTTCGCGCGCTCTTCGTCATGAACGCGGTGATCCTCGTCTTCAACCTGCTGCCCGTCTACCCGCTCGACGGCGGCCAGATCCTGCGCTCGCTGCTGTGGTTCGGCGTCGGCAAGGCGCGCAGCCTGATGGCCGCGACGCTTTTCGGCTTCGTGGGGGTCGCCGCCCTCGGAGCGCTCGCGCTCTGGGCGCAGTCCGTCTGGTTCGGCATCATGGCGGTGTTCGTGGCGCTCAACTGCTGGAGCGGCTTTCAGCAGGCTCGGCTGTTGTCGAAGCTCGCGAAGGTCGAGCGGCGCCATGGGTTCGCCTGCCCCTCGTGCGGATCCGAGCCGCCGCTCGGCGACGTGTGGGGCTGCGGGCAGTGCGGGCAGGGCTTCGACGTCTTCGAGTTCGACGCGCGCTGTCCCGCCTGCGGCGCGTCGTTCGGCGGCGCCCGCTGCATCGACTGCAACCGCCTCTACCCGCTCGCCGAGTGGGCGAGGCAACCGGGCCGCTGAGCCGCCGCTCAGGCTCGCGCGCGGGGCGAGCGACGCTCATGGCTCCTCCGGCGCCCGCGCGCCGAGGCTCGCGAGCAGGGCCAGCCCGGCGAGCCGCGCTTCCAGGCCGCGCGCGTCGCGCGCCTGCGGCGCTCGCGGCCAGGGCCTGGAGCACGCGAGGTCGGGCTCCACGACCCGTCTCTCGAACTCCGCCACGATCCCCGGCTCGCGGACCACGGCCAGGTACTCCTGCTGCGAGCGGTAGCTCCAGACGTCGAAGTTGGCCGAGCCGACGACGAGCGCCCGCCGGTCGACGAGCAGCGCCTTCATGTGCGTCATGCGTCCGGGGTAGAGGCGCAGCTCGAGCGGCGAGCGCGCGGCCGCGTGGGCGAGCCCCTCGCGCAGCAGCGGGAAGTTGTGGCGCTCCGGCGTCAGCACGCGCACGCGCACGCCGCGGCGCGCCGCGCGCTCGAGCTCGCGCGAGAAGGGATCGGTGACGTACGGGCACTCGAGGAAGACCTCGTCGCGCGCGCGCGCCACGAGGTCCAGGATCTCGTCGAAGGCAGCTTCGTTGCTGCGCCCGTCGAGAGCACGGAGCGTGAGCCCGTCGACCTCGACATGGCCGGCGCGCGGCCGGCCCTCCCAGCTCGCGAGGAAATCCTCCTCGAGGAACGCGGCGATCCGTGGCTCTTCGACCCGCAGCATCAGGTCGTGCCAGCCGAAGTTGTGGTCGCTGAAGTTGATCCCGCCGAAATAGGCGACGCGCCCGTCGATCGCGACGAGCTTCTTGTGGTTGCGGGCGGGGAAGCGGCGGAAGCAGAACCCCGCCGGGTTGTGGAAGCGGACGCGGGCGCCGCCGCGCTCGAGCCCGCCGATCATCCGTTTCGTGGCGGACCACTCGCGCCAGAGCGAAGCCGACACGACGTTGTGCGGCCACCAGCGGAAGCGGTCGCTCAGCACGTGCTGCGTGAAGGCGTCCACCAGCACGCGGCGGTCCGTGGCGGGACAGCCGCGGACCATCGCGGCGACCGCCTCGCCAGCGGCGTCGCCCTCGAACGTCATCGCCTGGACGAGCGCCGTGCGTTTCGCCGCGGCGAGATCCCGGGCCACCGCATCCATGAACTCCGGTGCGTCGATCAGGAGCCGCAGGCTCATCGCGCCGCTCCCAAGAGGCCCGGCAGGGCGACGATCGCCGCGAAGCGGAGCAGGCGCCCGCTCCCGCCGACGAGCAGGAAGCGCGCGAGCGAGTAGCGCAGCGAGCCGGCCGCGATGCTGACGAGGTAGAAGGGCGGGATCCCGGTCAAGGCGCTCGAGAAGAGCACGGCCGAGGCCCCGGTCCGCATCGTCGCGAGCCGCCGCTCGAGTCCGGCGAGCCGCTCGCCGCGAGCGGAAACGAAGCGGCTGCCGAGGGCACCGGTGCCCGCGAAGTAGAGCAGAGCCTTGGCGAGCATCTGGCCAGGGTCACGAAGACGACCGCGGGCGCCGCGACCCCGTGCGGGGCGAGGGCGACGATCATCAGCAGGTAGGCCTCGGTGTTGACGGCGGGGACGAGGCCGCTCACGAGACCGACGGCGAAGCTGCCGCCGCAGTAGCCGACCAGCCGTGTGGGCTCCATCACCCCTCCACAGGTGAATGAAGCAACCGGCCCTCGGCGTTACAGCGCTACGGCCGCGCGGTCAGAAGGGCGATCAGGTCGGCCATCTGCCGGACGTCCACGGCCTGGTCGAGGTCGGCGGGCATCGCGGAGATCGGCGAGACCTGCATGGACTTGATCTCCTCGCGCTTCACCAGGCGCTCCGGCTCGTCGCCTCGGCGCAGCACGAGGGCCGCGGGAGTCTGGCGAACGATGACGCCCTCGATCGTCTCCCCGCCCGTGGTCTCGACGGCGTACGACTCGTAGCTCTGCGCGATGGCGCGGCTCGGCAGCAGGATGTCCGCGAGCAGCAGCGACGGCGCCCGGTTGCGCACCGAGCCGAGGTCCGGGCCGATCTCGCCGCCGCGGCCGTCGAAGCGGTGGCAGCGCGCGCACACCGAGTCGAAGACGGGTCTCCCGCGCGCCGGATCGCCGGTGAGCCCCAGAGCCGCCTGGTACCGTTTCAGGATCTTCTCGCGCTCCGCGGGCGGCTCTTCGAGCAGCGGGCGCGCCAGGGCGCGGATCGCGGGGTCGCGGTGCATGATCAGGTCGCGCTTCTGCCAGAAGCTGAGCGCCCAGGCCTGCACCTCGCCGCTCTGGAGCGCGGCCACCAGCAGCCGCGTGCGGCCGGGATCGGCCAGCAGCACCTCCGCGGCCTCGTTTCTCACGGGCGCTCTCAGCGTGCTCCAGCGTTGCAACAGGAGCTTCGCCGGCAGCGTCGCCGGGGATCCGGCCCAGGGCGCTCACGGCGGCGACCTGGACGTCGTCCGGCTGGCGCGGGTCGATCAGCCGCTCGAAGAGCGCGGCCCGCGGGCCGGGGTGGAGGATCGCGAGCAGCCGCAGCGCATCGGCCCGCTCGTCGGCCGCTCGCTGGGCGTTCGCGGCGAGCGCCTCGGCGCGCGACAAGAGCGCCTTCGTCGCGGCGGGCGGCTCGCCCGAGGCCTTCGCCGACGACGAGGCCGAGAGCCACTGCAGCGCCGCGCGCCGCACGACGGGCGCGCGGTCGAATGCGAGCGTCAGCAGCGCGTCGCGCCCGCGGGCCGTGAGCGCGAGCTCTCCTCGATCCTGCGCAGCGCGCGCGAGGCCCTCGGCCAGGGCCGCTCGCCACCAGTCGGCGCTCGCGTCCGTGACCGAAGCCAACCGGAGCAGCAGCGTCTCGCTCTGCGGGCCGCCCCCCGCGGCGGCGGCACGCCTCAGGAAGCCCGCCCGCCCGACGCTCTCTGCGGCGATGGTCGGCGAGCCGGGGGCGAGCGCGGCCTGGAGGTAGGCTTGCGCCCGCTCGGGCGAGGCGCTGAGGGCTGCCACCTGCACCCACTCGTCGTCGAGGTCGCGGAAGAGCAGCTTCTCCTGGGCGGCGCGCGAAGCCGCGGAGTCCACGCTGCCGAGCGCCGCGAGCAGCTGGAAGCGGACCTTCGGGCTGTCGTCGTCGACGAGGGCGAGCGCCTTCGCGGCGAGCGGGGAGGCCGCTCCCGCCTTCGACAGGCGCGGCTCGCTCAGGATGATCGCGTTCTCCCGCACGCCCGGCTCGGGGTCGGCGAGCGCCTTCGCGAGCGTCGCCTCGTCGAGCGCGCCCAGTCCCTCGAGCGTCCAGAGCGCGTGGAGGCGGGCGAGCGCCTTCGAGCTCTCGGCGAAGAGCCGGAGCAGCAGCGGCACGACCTGGGTGCGGCGGCGCTCGACCAGCAGCCGCTGGGCCGTGCGCCGCCACCAGCCGTTGTCGTTTGCGAGCGCCGCGACGAGCTCCTCGTCATTCGCGGTACCGAGCCGCAGCCGCACGCGGCTGGCGGACGGCGTGTCCGTCGGCCAGATCCGCCAGATGCGCCCGCGATCCTGCCCGGCGTACATGTCCTCCCTGTGCTGGTGCACGTGGCTCGCGGCCCACTCGGGGTGCTCGATCATCTGGCGGTAGTAGTCGACGAGGTAGAGCGACGCGTCGGGACCGATCGTGAGGTAGACCGGGCGGAACCAGCTGTCGGTCGAGGCCAGGAACTCGCGTTCCTCCTGCGCGCGCCGCGCGACGAACGTCGAGCCTCGCTCCGACCAGAGGTCGCGGTGCACGAGGTTCTGCGCCGGCTCCGCCACGAAGCCCGAGCGCGCACCCGGCCGCGAGAAGAGGCCGCCCGTGTCGAGCGCCATCCCGCACGCGGAGGTGAACTCGCCGGGCTCCGTGAGCAGCTCGAAGCGCGGGTTGCGGGTGATCGCGTACACCTTCGCGTTGCTGCCGTGGTCGGACACGTTCTGCATCGCGCCGCCTGCCGCGAGGGCCGGATTGCGCTTCAGGTAGCGCGCCGCGATCACCTCGTGGCGCGCGTGATTCGAGTTGTCGAGCGTGAGGTAGTGGCCCCACTCGTCGAACGCGTGGCCGAACTGCGAGCTGGCCGGAGCGGGCCTCGAGCTCGAGCGTGTCGGGCCGGAAGCGCACGGCGTGTCGGCCCACGGCGAGCTCGGGCGACCCCGCCTTGTCGGGGAAGCGCAGCGGCGACCCGCGATCGCCGAAGAGCTCGGGGTAGATGACCGCACCCGCGGGCCCCTCGTGCGCGAGATGGATCCAGTTGTCGAGGCCGAAGACGGGAGAGTTGACCGTGTGCTGCGGATTCGAGAACGCGAAGCCGGTCAGCACCTTCTCGCGCTTCTCCGCCTTGCCGTCGCCGTCCGCATCCTCCAGGTACCAGACGTCGGGCGCTGCGGTGACGAGCACGCCCTGCCGGTAGCGCATGACCCCCGTGGGAAGCACCAGGCCGTCGGCGAACACGCTGCTGCGCTCGAAGCGGCCGTCGCCGTCGCGATCCTCGAGCAGCCGGATGCGGCCCGTGGGCCCGGTGTCGAGCGGGTAGCCCGGCATCTCGGCGACGAACATGCGGCCGTCCTCGTCGAAGTCCAGCGCCACCGGCGAGGCCACCCGCGGCTCGGCGGCCACCAGCTCGATCGAGTAGCCGCCTTCGATCTGGAACGCCTTGCGAGCCTCCTCGGGGGAGTAGGGAGGGATCGCGCGATGGCAGGCCGTGGCGACGGGCAGCACGACGAGCGCGGTGCGCGAGCACCCTCCCGAGCCCGGCACGCAGGTCCCGCGGCAGCGCCATGACCCGCAGAGCCTACAGGAGTCCGGCGAGGCTCTGGAACATCCGGTAGGTGAGCCCCCAGATCACGAGCTCGTCGATCCGCAGGCAGGGCAGCTCGAGGGCGTATCCCTCGTGGGCGTAGGAGAACGTCGAGCGCGAGGCGGGATCGAGCAGCCGATCGAGCGGCAGCCAGTGCAGGCTCACGACCTCGAGGCTGGGCGCGCCCTCGAGCCGCTCGCGCAGGCGGAACACGCGCGGGGCGATCACGAGGTCGACCGGGCGCCCGCGCGCCATCGCCTGGACGTCGTCGAGCGCGCCGAGCCGCTCGCCGTCGCGCGCGAGGTCGAGCCCGGTCTCCTCGAGCGTCTCCCGCACGGCCGTCGCGTCGTGGGACGCGTCGCCAGGCTCCGCGCGTCCGCCCGGGAAGCCGATCTGGCCGGACCAGGGATCGCGCTCGTGCTCGGCGCGGCGGATGAAGAGCAGCTCGAGGCCGCCCGCGTCCGCGGCGTCGCGGAAGACGAGGGCGACGGCCGCCCGCATCCCGCCCGCGGCGACGGCCGCGCGGCGAGTGCGTGCCGAGCCCCGCGCGCAGATCGGGCCACCCGATCATGGACGACGGCTCGCGAGCGCGAGCAGGGCGCGCGCGTGGGTCAGCCAGAGGAAGGCCATGTTGGGCGCGAGGCCGCCCGCAAGCAGCAGCGCGTCCACCTCTCCGGGCGCCGCGTAGCGCAGTGCCGCGATCTCCGCCGCCGGCGGCCGGAAGTCCTCGAGCGCGACGTCCGTGCGCCCGAGATAGCTCGCCACGTGATAGACGACGTTGCGCACGCCGCCCCCGGGAACGAGCCGCACGTCGCGCAGGTTCAGCTGGAGCGCCTCGCGCCGGAACACGACCGAGCGTCCGAGGTCGCTCGCCGCGAGCCGGCGCTCGAGGTCGGCCGCGTCGGCCGCCAGCTCGACGCGCGGCGAGCCGCCGTCCCCGAACAGCTCCTCGCCGGCCTCACGCTGCGCGGCCGCGTCGAACCCTTCGCCCGCGTCGACGTGCCCGCCCACCGACTTGTCCCAGCGCCCGCCGTTCTCCTTGTCCGCCGGCCGCTGCTGCAGCAGCACCTCGCCGCGGGCGCTCACCAGCAGCAGGTTGATCGCGCCGATCGCCAGGCCCGAGCGCTTGGCCTCGTCGCGCGGCATCCCCCCGACGGCGCGCCCCGCCGCGTCGAAGACGGCGACGCGCTCGTCGTGCGGCTCCCCCATGCGGGCCGGGCTCAGGACTTGAGGATGCGCAGCTGGCGGTGGGCTCCGCCGGCGATCAGGGCGTAGGCGAGGATGAAGGTCGCGTGCACGAACGGATCGAGGTGCTCCTCGCCGAGCGACTGGAAGTACGCGAAGCAGATGTCGCCGGCGCACAGGAACACGAAGCCGCTCAGCAGCAGCAGCCACACCTCGCCCGCCTCGCTGCGTCCGAGCCGCAGCGCCACGCGCAACAGCAGCACCAGCGGGACCAGCAGCACGAGATCGAGCGCCGGGTAGGCGATCGTCAGGATCCGCTCGAGCAGCGGTCCCGCCGTCGCGGCGACGGGCCGCAGGATCACGATCGCGATCACCCCCACGCCCGCCAGCAGCAGCGCCCGCTCGGCGGCCGAGCCCATCGGCAGGCCGGCCTCGCGGTACGCGTTCAGGAACACGAGCAGCGCCGCGATCAGGAACGGGTACGCGAGCACGTAGAAGATGTCGCCCGGAGTCGGAAACGGCGTCTCGCCGAGAACGAGCTGGAACGGCGCCAGCGACATCTGGCCGGCGAAGGTCGACAAGAGCCCCAGCGAGAGCAGGAACCAGGCCGGCCGCGCCGGGTTGTCCGTCTCCAGGCGGTCGCGGCAGGCGAAGGCCCAGATCGATCCCAGGAGCAGCGCCGCGAGCTTGAAGGCGGCCGCGATCGCGAGCAGCCGGTGCGCGTTCAGGACGTCGTTGTAGAGCGCGCTCGCGGGCCAGATCGCCCAGCCTACGTAGAGCAGGACCGCGAGCACCACGGCCACCCAGGGAAGCTTCGGCGCACCGCTCACCGGCCGCCTCCTCGTGTGAGCAGGTCGCGCACCTCGCCGATCGCGGTCTTCGACTTGTCGCGGCCGAGGAAGATGTTGAGCCCGCCGCCCAGCTTGCCGAGCAGGGTCTCGAGCTGCTCGGCGCTCACCGCAGTGCCGTCCGCGATCCCGAGCTTGTGGCAGTGCGCCTCGGTGGCGGAGCGGGCCATGGTCTCGCCGATGTAGGGCCCCAGCACCTTCACGACCGAGTCGATCGTCTCGGGTTTCGTCATGCCGTGCCGAAAGGTAAGGACCGGCCGACGGCTTGTCAAACGGCACGCCACGCCCGCGCGCCTCGCCCTTGACGCCGGCGCTCCCGCGCACGTAGCGTACGGTCGTCGGTTCGGGTTTCCCTATGGACGAACAGCGGTCGCTCGGGCTGCCCCCGATCGACGACGAGTACCAGGGACCGTCCTGGTGGCACCTGTCACGGCTCGGCGACGTGCCGCGGAGCCGCGGGATGCGCCGCATCGCGCTGCTGATGGTCGGGGTGCTGGCCGTCTCGACGCTCACCGGCATCCTGAACGTGACCTGGGACTGGAACGCGCTGCCGCTGCGTCTCGGACCGTTCGAGGTTCCGGTCACGGTCTATCCCCCGTTCGTGCTGAGCCTGCTCGCCGCGATCTGGATCGGGCCCACCTGGGGGCTGGTGCCCGCCTACGCCGCCAACCTCGCGGGAGCCCTGGTGAGCGGGCTGCGCCCCTGGACCGCGGTGCTGTTCGCGCTCGCCGGCGCGCTCGAGGTGCTGATCTTCTGGGGCTCGATGGTCACGCTCAACATCAGCCCCGACCTGCGGCGCTGGCGCGACCTGCGCCGCTTCTTCCTGGTGTGCCTGATCGCCCCGATCACGGCGTCGCTCGCGATCCTGCTCTGGACGAACGCGCGCGGGCTCGACACGACGGAGGGGCTGCGCGTCTGGCGCGGCTGGGTGATCGGCGACCTCTTGCAGGCGTTGCTCGTCGTGGCGCCGCTGCTGCGCTTCGCCGGGCCGGGCATGCGGGGCTGGATCGACCGCCAGTTCGCGACGTCCCCGCGCTACGAGGTCACCTACACGCGAACGGCCGTGCTCGCCGCGCTGACGTTCGGGATGATCGCGGTGCTGGTGTTCGTCGGCATCGCGGAGCTGTCGAGCTCGCTCGAGCTCGACCCGAGCGCGCGCACCCGCAGCGGCCAGCTGCTGGTCGAGCGGCTGGGCGAGATGCAGCTCTACCTCGGCGTGCTCGTCGGCTCGCTCAGCGTCGCGGCGTTCGTGTTCTCGACGGTGCTCGCGCGGATGGGGGAGCGCCAGCGCAGCCTGTCGCGCCGCGAGAGCCTGACCGGCTGCTTCAACCGCAGGGCCTTCTACGAGCTCTTCCCGCGCGAGGTCGAGCGCGCGCGCCGGCTCGGGCAGGGAGTCGCGCTCGTGTTCCTCGACATCGATCACTTCAAGGCGATCAACGACCGCTACGGCCACGAGACCGGCGACCGCATGCTGCAGCAGCTCTCCTCGCGCCTGCGCGGCCTGATCCGCGAGACCGACCTGCTCTTCCGCTGGGGCGGGGAGGAGTTCGTGGTGCTGATGCCGCACACCGGTCCGGGGGAGGCCCGCGTGCTCGGCGAGCGCATCCGGGCCGCGGTGGCCGAGCGGCCGTTCGCCGTGACCGAGGCGCGCCCGCGGTCCCGATCACCGTCAGCGTCGGCGTCGCGGGCACCGCGAGCTGGCCGGTCGACCCGGACGCGCTCCTCGCGAGCGCCGACGCCGCCTGCTACCAGGCCAAGGCGCGCGGCCGCAACCAGGTGAGCTCGGCCGCGGCTTGACAGCGGGGGGTTCGGGGCGTCGCAACCCCCTCGAAGCCAGTCCAGCTCGCTCCGCCTCGATTGCCGTTCGTCTCGGCCGCTCCGCTCGCCGCCTTTACTCACCGGCACCAGCCGCGCGATGCGGTCGGGCACGTTGAACGCCACGTAGACGAGGCCGTCCGGACCGACGACGACGTCGCGCAGGCGGCCGATGCCCTTGAACAGCACCTCCTGCTTCACGAGCCGGTCGCCGTCGATCCGCAGGCGCCGCAGGTCCTCGGCGGCGAGCGACGAGACGAGCAGGTCGTTCTTCCAGCGCGGGAAGCGGTCGCCGACGTAGAAGTCGATCGCGCAGACCGCGATCGAAGGCGTCCAGTAGGTGACCGGCTGCTCGAGGCCGTCCTTCGCGGTGAGGTCCGTCATCGGCGTGCCGTCGTAGTTCATGCCGTAGGTGATGATCGGCCAGCCGTAGTTGCGGCCGACGCGCACGTGGTTGATCTCGTCGCCGCCGCGCGGGCCGTGCTCGGCGTCGTACAGCTCGCCCGTGACGGGATGCTTCGCGAGCCCCTGCGGATTGCGGTGGCCGTAGCTCCAGATCGTGGCAGGGCGCCCGCCGTCTTCACGAACGGGTTGTCCTCCGGAACCTTGCCGTCGTCCAGGATCCGATGCACCTTGCCGTTCGGGCGCGTCAGGTCCTGCGCGTCCTTCTGCTGCCCGCGCTCGCCGATCGAGAAGAAGACGTAGCCCTTGTCGAACACGAAGCGCGAGCCGAAGTGGACCGTGCCCGTCCGGTAGAGCTCGGCCGGCGCAGAGAAGAGCGTCTCCTGGTCGACGAGCGCCCCGTCCTTGAGCCGCCCGCGGATCACCTTCGTCATCGCGGAGCCGTCGGGCCCGGGGTCCGAGTACGACAGGTAGATCCAGCCGTTCGTCGCGTAGTCCGGGTGGGGCGCCACGTCGAGCAGGCCGCCCTGGCCCTCGGACCACACCTTCGGCACGCCCGCCACGGGCTCCGGCATCAGCTTGCCCTTGTCGACGATGCGCAGCCGTCCGGGTTTCTCCGTGACCAGCATGCGCCCGTCGGGCAGGAACGCGATCGACCAGGGCGTCTCGAGCCCCTCCGTCACCAGCTCGAGCCGGAACTTGTGCTCCTCGCTCGTGACGACCGTGTCGCCGAGCGGCTTGGCGAACGTCGTCTTCGAGCGCCGCGCGCTGTCCGCCTTCTCGCGGATGAAGATCACCATCGCGCGGATCGCCGGCTCGTCCATCATCGTCGAGAAGGGCGGCATGCCGTCCTTGGGGTGCCCGTCGCGGATCGAGGCTGCGAGGCTCGCGTCGTCGCCGCCGTACTTCCACTCGTCGTCGAGCAGGCTCTTCGCCTGCCCGCCCTGGAGCTCGGCGCCGTGGCAGGCCGCGCACTTCTGCGCGAACGCGTCGGCCACCTGGCCCTGCCGCTCCGTCTGGGCCGCGGCGAGCGTGGCGAGCGTCAGCAGACCTGCCGTGAGTGCGAGCGTCTTCCTCTTCTCCAAGCGCGCCCCTCCTCTTCGGTCGCGCGGCGCGGGCCGCTGCCTCAGACCGCCGTCGCGGACGAAAGGCCAGAGCATACCCGCGTCGCGGCCCCGCGTGTCGAAACGCTTATGATGACGGCGGGTGAAGCGGGCTTCCGTCGTCCTCGCCGTCGCTTGGAGTCTGGGCGCCGGGACGGCGTGCCGGCCCGCGCCGCCTCCGCCCGTGCGGGGAGTCGTGCTGGTGCTGGCGGCGGGCTTCGGCGCCGAGGGCGCCGGCTCGCGCACGCCCGCCCTGGCTCGACTGCGCGCGAGCGGGCGCGACTTCGCCTCGGCCTACGCTCCGGATCCCGACCCCGTTGCGCGCACGAAGCGCGCTCGTCGGAACGGACCGCGGCGCGCTCACGGCGCTCCTGCGCGCGAGGGGAGTGGATCTGCTCGACCTCACGCTCGCCGCGTCCCCGGCCGACTCCGCCGCCCTGGCGCGGCTCGAGACGTGGATCCGTGAGCGTCGCGACCGCTTCGTCGTCCTCGCTGCCGTGGGTCGCGAGACCGGGCGAGACCTCCCGCCGCCGGCGCCGCTCGCGGGAGCCCGAGCACCACGCGCTGCCTCGGATCGCCACGCGCGACCTCGGCTTCTCCGAGGCCCCGCTCGCGGTCGTGACGCCGCCTCTCTGGTCGGATCCGGCGCGGCAGCGCGCCCTTGCCGCGGAGCTCGAACGCTCGCTCGCGGCCGACCGCGAGCTGGGGCGGCTCCTCGAGGGCATCGAGCGCGCGGCACCCGGGACGGCGACGATCGTGGTCGGCGACCCGCCGCCCGACCGCGGCGCTCACGGCCTGCTCGAGCGCCCGGACGCGCTCTTCGACGACGCGCTCCGCGCGACGCTGGTCGTCGCCACGCCGGGCCTCGGGCGTCCCGGCCGCGCCACGCAGCGGCTCGTCTCCACGCTCGACGTCGTGCCGACCGTGCTCGACCTGCTCGCGCTGCCGGCCGAGCGCTCGCTCGAGGCGCAGAGCCTGCTGCCGCTCCTGGCGGATCCCGCAGCCGCGGGGCGGCGCGAGATGCTGTCGTCGGTTCCCCGCAAGGCCGGCCGCGTGGCGCGCAGCGTGCGGACGCTCCGCTTCCGCTACACGGAGTGGCCCGACGGCAGCCGCGAGCTCTACGATCACGACGCGGACCCTGGCGAGGTCACGAACCTGGCCGCGCGGCCCGAGCACGCGTCCACGATCGTCGAGCTGGCCGCGCTGATCCAGGCCCGCGCCACGCCCCAGCGGGCGGCGGCCCCCGCGACGCCGTCCGCGTCGCGGCCTTCGGGACGGCCGCGCAACGTGCTGCTGGTCGTGATCGACGACCTCAACACGCAGGTGGGCGCGTGGGGCGCGCCCGTGAAGACGCCGGCGATCGACCGGCTCGCCGCGCGCGGCGTCCGCTTCGACCACGCCTATGCGCAGGTGGCGATGTGCAGCCCGTCGCGCGTGTCGATGCTCACCGGCTGGCGGCCGGAGCGGACGGGCGTCTGGCAGAACGAGGATCCGCCGCGGCCGTCGCGGGCGCTGCCGCTGCAGGAGCTCTTCGCCGCGCACGGGGCGCGCACGCTCTCGCTCGGCAAGGTCTACCACTCGCCCGGGGACTTCCGCTGGGACGTGCGGGAGGAGCACCCGGAGGTGGTGGAGGAGCGCGACCCGAGCGCGGCCGGCGAGGGGCTGAGCGGCCTGTGGGTGAAGGCGCCCGGAGGAGACCTCGACCAGCCCGACGGCCGCCGCGCGCGCCGCGCGTCGCAGCTGATCGGGGAGCGCGGCTCGCGCCCGTTCTTCATGGCCCTCGGCTTCGTGCGCCCGCACGTGCGCTGGGTGGCGCCCGAGCGCTACTTCGGCCTCTATCCGCCGGAGTCGGTCGCGCCGCGCGCCTATCCGGTCGACGATCTCGCCGACGTGCCGGCGATCGCGATCAAGACGCAGCCGCAGCCGCTGCCCGGCCTCCCGCTGCTCGGGCGCGAGCCGCCGGGCCTCGTCGCCGACCCGGCCTTCCTGCGCGAGGCGACCGCCGCCTACCGGGCCTGCGTCTCGTTCGCCGACGCCCAGCTCGGCGTGGTGCTCGACGCGCTCGACCGCGCCGATCTCTGGAAGGACACCGTCGTCGTGCTGGTCGGCGACAACGGCTTCCACCTCGGCGAGCACGGCGGCCTCCTGCGCAAGGACACGCTCTTCGAGGAGGCGCTCCGCGTTCCGCTGGTCGTCGCCGCGCCCGGGCTCGCGCATCCTGGCGCCGTGGTGAGCGCACCCGTCGAGCTGCTCGACGTCTACCCGACGATCGTCGAGCTCGCCGGCCTCGAGAAGCCCGCGGGCCTCGACGGCGAGAGCCTGCTGCCGCTGCTCCAGGATCCCCGGGGCAGCGGGCGCGGCGGCGCGGTCTCGTATCGCCGCGTGCAGCCGCCGCCGCTCGCCTGGTCGCTGCGGACCGAGAGCGAGCGCTACACGCTCTGGCCCGACGGCAGCGAGGAGCTCTACGAGCGCTGCCCCTGCCCGCCCGAGTCGAAGAACCGCGCCGGCGAGGCGGAGTGGTCCTCCCGCAAGCGCAGCCTGCGCACGCGGCTCGAGGAGCTGGTCGCGCGCGCCACGAAGGCGCCCTGACGGGCGTCGCTCAGCGGACGGGCTCGAGGACGAAGAAGTGCTGCACCGGCAGGAAGTCGTACTGCTTCACGAGCCGGAAGCCGGCCGGCTGCCACTCCGCGAGCACCTGCTCGACCGACATGCGGTGCTCGGTGCGGATGTGGGAGGCCGTGGTGCCTTCGAGCCGGTACTCGACGAGCGCGACCTTGCCCGTGGGCTTGAGGCTGCGGCGGATCGCTTCGAGCATCGGCTCGGGCTTCTGGAACTCGTGGTACACGTCGACCATCAGGATCCAGTCGAGGCCGCCCGTCGGCAGCTTCGGATCGGTCTCGGTCCCGAGCACCGGCACGATCCCCTTCACGCCTTCGGCCGCGACGTGCTGCCTGAGCAGCTCGAGCATCTCGGGCTGGATGTCCTGCGCGTAGACCGTGCCGCGCGGCGCCACCACCCGCGCCATGCGGCGGGCGAACCAGCCGGTACCGCACCCGAGGTCGGCCACGACGTCGCCGTCCTTCAGGCCCATCGCGCGGAAGATCTCGGCGGGCCGCTGCTCCTCCTCGCGGCCCTCGCGCTCCAGCCACGAGGCGCCGCCGGCCGTGATGACGTTCGCGGGCTTGCGCGCCGGGGCGGGCGTGGGGGCGGGAGCCGGTGGACGGCCTGCGTCACGAGCGCCCACGCGAGTCCGAGGACCAGCAGCTTCATGGGCTAGAATCCTTCTTGGCCGCCGGCCCAGGCCGGGGCAGCCCCCGCAAGCCTAACGCATTCGAATGCCCGCGCTCGTGCGGCTGGACCGCGTCACCAAGGACTACTCCGAGGGGCGCGAGCTGCGCCACGTGCTGAAGGACGCCTCGCTGGAGGTGGGCGAGGGCGAGTTCGTCGCGATCCGCGGCCGCAGCGGCAGCGGCAAGAGCACGGTGCTGAACCTGGTGGCGGGGATCGACCAGCCGAGCTCGGGCGAGATCTACTTCGGCGACACCGCTCTCTCCCGCTCTCGGCCCGCGCGAGCGCACGCTGCTGCGCCGCGACCACATCGGCTTCGTGTTCCAGTTCTTCAACCTGATCCCGACGCTCCGCGTGCTCGAGAACGTGCTGCTGCCGGCGGAGCTCTCCGGGCGGGACGCGGCACGCCGCGCCTCGGAGCTGCTCGAGCGCGTCGGTCTCGCCGATCGCGCCTCGAGCTTTCCCGACCGCCTCTCGGGCGGCGAGCAGCAGCGCGTGGCGATCGCGCGCGCGCTCGTGTGCGACCCGCGGCTGGTGCTGGCCGACGAGCCCACCGGCAACCTCGACGACGCGACCGGCGCGACCGTGATGGGGCTCCTCGACGCGCTGACGCGGCGCGCCGGCAAGACGCTCTTGCTCGCGACCCACAGCCGCGAGGTCGCGGCGCTCGCCGACCGCGTCCTGACGATCGAAGGCGGGCGGCTCGTGTGATCCCGCGCGCTCTGCTGCGGACGGGGCTCCGGGGTCTCGTGCGGCGGCCGCTCCACACGGCGCTCATGGTCCTGGGCGTGGCGCTCGGCGTGGCGGTCGTCGTGGCGATCGACCTCGCGAACGCCGCCGCGCGGCGAGGCTTCTTGCGCAGCACCGAGGCGGTCGTCGGGCGCGCCACCCACCAGGTGCGCGGCGGTCCCTCGGGCCTGCCCGAAGACGTCTACCGGCAGCTGCGCGTCGAGCACGGCGTGCGGCCGAGCGCGCCCGTGGTGGAGGGCGTGGTGACGGCGGTCGATCTCGGTCGCCAGCCGCTGCGCGTGCTGGGGATCGACCCGCTCGCCGAGGCGCCGTTTCGCGGACACCTGGGCGGAGCGGCCGCGGCGGACGCCGCGTTCGCGCCATTCGTGACGGATCCCCGGGCCGTTCTCGTCGGCGCCGCGTTCGCCGAGCGGCACGCGCTCGCGCCCGGGTCGACGCTGCGCGTACGCGCGGGCGACCGGCGTGTCGACCTGCGCGTGCTCGGCCTCGTGGACACCGCGCGGCCGGACAGCCGCGACCTCCTCGACGGCCTGCTGCTGATGGACGTGGGCAACGCGCAGCATCTCCTCGGCATGGAGGATCGGCTGAGCTACGTGGACCTGATCCTGGCCGACCCTGCCCGCGAGGCCGCGTCGCTCGCGAAGTGGCTGCCGCCATCCGCCCGCGTCGTGAGCGCCAACGAGCAGGCGGCCACGGTCGCCCAGCTCACGGCGGCCTTCGAGCTGAACCTGAAGGCCCTGAGCCTGCTGGCGCTCGTGGTCGGCATGTTCCTGGTCTACAACACGGTGCTCTTCAGCGTCGTCCAGCGGCGCGCGATCTTCGGCACCTTGCGCACGCTGGGGACGACGCCGGGCCAGCTGTTCCGCCTGATCCTCGCGGAGACGCTCGCGACCGCCGCGCTCGGCTCGCTGCTCGGCCTCGGCCTCGGCTACCTGCTCGGCCAGTCGGCGGTGAAGCTCGTCATCCGGACGATCAACGACCTCTACTACGTGGTGGCCGTGAGCGGGGCGCCGCTCACCACGCCAACGGCCCTGAAGGGCGTTCTGATGGGCCTCGGGGCCGCAGCGCTCGCGGCCGTTGCTCCTGCCCTGGAAGCGGCTCGCGTCGAGCCGGTGACGGCCCTGCGGCCGAGCACCTTCGAGACCCGAGCGCGCCGCTTCGTGCCGGCGCTCGCTCTCTCCGGCGTCGCGCTCGGACTCCTGGGGCTCGCCGTTCTCGCGCTCGCGACGCGATCGCTCGTCTTGAGCTTCGCCGGCTTGTCGGGCGTCGTGCTCGGCATCGCGCTCGTGGCACCGGCCTTCACGGTCGGGCTGATGGCGCTCGTCCGGCCGCTGCTGTCGGCACTCGTCGGACCCGTGGGCCGGCTGGCCGCGGGCACCGTCGCGCGCGCCGTGAGCCGCACCGGCGTCGCCGCGGCGGCGCTGATGGTCGCGGTGTCCGTGACGATCGGCGTGAGCGTCATGATCGCGAGCTTCCGCGCGACAGTCGACAACTGGCTGGGGCTGACGCTCATGGCCGACGTCTACGTCTCGGCGCCGTCGCCCGGCGGCGCCCGCAACTCGGCTCCGCTCGCCGAGGACGTGCCCGCCCGTGTCGCCGCCGTGCCGGGAGTCGAGGCGATCGAGACCGTGAGGCTCGTGCACGTCGCGAGCCCGCTCGGCGAGGTCCAGCTCGTGGTGACGGACGCGACGCGCGCGCGGAGTGCTTTGCTCTACCGCTTCAGCGAGGGCGACCCACAGGCGACGTGGCAGCGCGTCCGCGACGGCGCCGTGCTCGTGAGCGAGCCCTTCGCCTTCCGGCACCGGATCCCCGCCCGCGGCGGCTCGGTCACCCTCTCGACCGATCGGGGCCCCGTGACGTTCCCCGTGGCGGGCGTCTACTACGACTACGCGACCGAGCAGGGTCTCGTGCTGATGGCGCGCGAGGAGTACGAGCGGCATTTCGAGGACCGCGGCCGCACGGGGGTCGCGGCGTACGTGGAGGCCGGCCGCGATCCGGCAGCGGTCACCGACGCCGTGCGCCGCGCGCTGGCCGGCCACGCGCTGCGCGTCGTCGAGAATCGCGCGCTGCGGCGCGAGGCGCTGCGCGTCTTCGACCGCACGTTCGCCGTGACGGAGGCCCTGCGCGTGCTTGCCGTCGTGGTCGCCTTCATCGGCGTCTGGAGCGCGCTCCTGTCGCTGCAGGTCGAGCGCACCCGCGAGCTCGGGACGCTGCTCGCGCTCGGCCTGCTGCCGCGGCAGCTCTGGGGGCTGACGCTGCTCGAGACCGGCCTGATCGGCCTCGCGGCGGGGCTGCTCTCGCTGCCGACCGGGCTCGCGCTCGCCGTGATCCTGATCCGAGGTGATCAACGTGCGCTCGTTCGGCTGGACGATGACGCTGGAGCTGCCGCCTTGGGTGCTCGTGCAGGCGGTTGGGATCAGCGTAGTGGCGGCCCTGCTGGCGGCGGTCTACCCGGTGCGGCGTCTCCAGCGCCTGAGCGTCGCCGCGGCGCTACGACAGGAATAGCGTGCAATCGCGGCTCGCCGTGGCGGCTGTCGTCGCGCTGATGTCTGGTGCCGGCCGTTCTCTCAGCGCAGGCCGAGACGACGCTGAAGCTCGCGCCGGCCGAGCCGCTTGCGTTCTCACGAGCGACGGCGCCGCGCGAGTTCCGACTGCCGCAGGATCACGGCCCGCACTTCGAGTTCCAGACCGAGTGGTGGTACTACACCGGCCAGCTCGCCACGTCGGACCAGCGCCGCTTCGGCTTCCAGCTCACGTTCTTCCGCCGCGGCCTGTCACCGGGGCCGCCGCCAGATGCGGGCCTCGCCACGAACCAGGTCTACTTCGCGCACTTCGCCATCACCGACGTCGAGGGGGGACGCCACACGTCGGCGGAGCGCGTGAGCCGCGGAGCCGCGGGACTCGCGGGCGCTGGCGGCGAGCCGTTCCGTGTCGCGGTCGAGGACTGGAGCGCAGACGCCACGAGTGCCGACGGCGCGTCCGTGCGCCTTCGCGCGCGCGGACCAGGGCCTCGTCGCTCGACCTGGAGCTCCGCGCGACGAAGCCGCTCGTCCTCCATGGCGACCGTGGACTATCCGTGAAAAGCGCCGAGCCCGGCAACGCGTCGTACTACATCGGCTACACGCGGATGGCGGCTCGCGGCCGGATCGGCACGGACGGCCGAGGCGCAGAGGCCACGGGCGAAGCCTGGTTCGACCACGAGTGGAGCACGAGCGCGCTCGGGTCAGGTGCCCTGGGCTGGGACTGGTGGAGCCTGCAGCTCGACGACGGCCGCGAGCTGATGTTCTTCGAGATCCGGCAGAAGGACGGCAGCCGCGATCCGGCGTCGAGCGGGACGCTCGTGGCGGCCGACGGCAAGCACGCGTAGGCTGCGGGCCGCCGAGGTCGAGGCCCCGGCGCTCGGGCGATGGACGAGCCCGCGCTCGGGCGCGTCCTATCCGGCCCGCTGGCGGCTGCGGCTCGCCTCGGAAGATCTGGACCTGGAGGTCGAGCCGCTCGTCGCCGACCAGGAGATGCGGACGTCGTTCACGTACTGGGAAGGCGCCGTCCAGGTGTCGGGCACGAGCCGTGGTCGGACGCTGAGCGGGCGCGGCTACGTCGAGCTCACCGGCTACGCGAAGTCGATGCAGGGTGTGTTCTGACGGATCCTAGCGGCTGAGGGCCGCTTGCCACCCCAGGACGACGGTCAGCGGCCTCTGGGCCTCGTCCTCCATCGACTCGACCAGCAGGAACCGCTGCGCGTCGGGCGTGGGCACATAGGTGTGCTCGATCGTCACGGCCGCGCGCGTCTTGAAGAGCGTCGTCTCCGAGGCGACCGTGAAGCTCTCTCCCGCCCCGAGCACCGAGGCGGCCATCACCGTTCCTTCCATCGTCTGGTAGACGATCTCGCGGCCATCCTTGCGCCAACGCGGATAGACGCCGCCCTGGCTCGAGACCTGCCACTTGCGGCCGGTGCCGGGGTAGGGCATCACGTATACCTCGAAGCGGCCGGACTCGCTCGTGGCGTAGGCCAGGAAGCGCCCGTCGGGAGAGAAAACGGCGCAGCACTCGGTGATGGCGCCGCCCAGCAGGACGCGGGCCTTGCGCTCGCCATCGAGCGGCAGCGCGAGAACGTCCCAGCTCGTCGCCTGGTTCTGCTGGTGGAGCAGGAGCGTGCGGCCGTCCGGCGCGAAGCCGGTGGGTTGCACGTCGACCGCCGACTCGAAGAGCAGCTCCTCGGCGCCCGCCCCGCCGAGC
The DNA here is from genome assembly GCA_963744315.1 of uncultured Acidobacteriota bacterium. GTDB lineage: Bacteria > Acidobacteriota > Vicinamibacteria > Fen-336 > Fen-336 > DATBSL01. Next base: position 2,740 of record CAVUTB010000017.1, on the reverse strand, counting down.
GGCTTGCGGTAGATGCCGGGCTTCGCTTCACGCTGTGAGAAGAAGACGACGTCCTTCCCGTCGGGCGTGAAGAGCGGGCTCACCTCGGCGCGCGTGTCGAAGGTGAAGCGCGATCGGACTCCGCGCGCCACGTCGTAGGTCCAGATATCCGGCTGCCCGCTCGTCGAATCCAGCACCGTCACCGCGCTGGCGGCGAGCGAAGGAGCGAGCGTCACCTGGAACATGTACCGGGCCGCGTCGCCGAGCGTGCCCAGCGACTTGCCGGCGCGGTCGCGCCAGACGAGCCTGCGGTCGACGCCCACCTGTCCCTGCTGGTAGACGAGCACTCCGTCCGAAGCCGACACCACCGCCTGCGCCGCGGCGCCCCCGATGAGACGCACGTCGTCCGCCACCATCACCTGATCGCCTTCGAGCGCGAGCCGCTTCGTGTCGAAGCGCTGGGCCATGAGCGTGCGCTCGCGCAGGAACAGCAGGTAACCGCCCGCGTACTCGGCGGCCCCGGAGGAGCGCAGCAGCAGCGTGCCGGGCCCGCCGTCGAGCGATCCCACCATCACCGCGTTGTCGCCGCGCTGGCTGCCGCCCGGCGTGCGCGCGAGGTACAGGAAATGGCGGCCGTCGGGCAGGAAGCGCGGATGGCGATGCGAGTCGTCCTTTCGCGCGGCATCGAGCGTCGTGAGCGCCGTGGGCTCGCCGCCACCCTGCGCCACGCGCTGGAGACCCGTGTTCGAGTCGGGCGCGAAGACGATCACGCCCGCGGGACTCCACGTCCCGCCCTTGCCGAGCTGCGCCTTGCAGAGGGCGAGCGGCGCGCCGCCTGCGGCGTCCACCCGCTTCAGCTTGTCGTCCGCGAAGAAGCCGAGCGCGCGCGAGTCCGGCGACCAGAACGGGTACTGGGCCCCCTCGGTGCCGCCGAGCGGCCGTGCCGCGGTCTCGTCGAGCCGGCGCACGAACAGCCGCGTCTGCCCCTCGCTCACCGCGGCGAACGCGAGGCTGCGGCCGTCCGGTGAGACCGCGACGGGTCCGGGGCGGTTCGAGACCAGCTGGAATTCGCCCTTGGGAGGCGGATGGACGTCGAAGCGCACGACCTCCGGCCGCTCCGCGAAGTGCCGGGCCGCGAGGAGCCCGAGGCCGAGCGACGCGACTCCGAAGCCACCCGCCACGAGCCAGGGCAGGAGCGGGCGCCGAGCGGCCACCAGCGGGACCGCGCCCGGGGCCTCCGGCTTCCACGCGAGGGCTTCCCCGATCTCGAGCCGCGCGTCGCCGATGTCGTGGAGCCGCTGCTTCGGGTCGCGGGCCAGGCAGCGCCTGAGCATCCGCTCGAGCGCGGGCGGAAGTCCGGCGGGCAGCGCCTTCCAGTCGAGCTCCGCGCGCAGCACGCCCGCGAGGATGTCGCTCACGGTCTCGCCGGCGAAGAGCCTCTGGCCCGTGACCATCTCCCACACGATCACGCCGAAGGCCCAGACGTCGGAGCGCTTGTCGACCGTCTTGCCGCGCGCCTGCTCGGGCGACATGTAGGCGGCCGTCCCGAGGATCATCCCCGCCGCGGTTCCCTGCGCCGCGAGCGTGGGGGAGTGCGACAGGCTCGCGCTCGAGCCGCTCGCACCTTCGGGTGCGTAGGCGCGCGCGAGGCCGAAGTCGAGCACCTTGACCTGGCCGTCGGGCGTCAGCTTGACGTTGGCCGGCTTCAGGTCGCGGTGGACGATGCCTTTGTCGTGCGCCGCGCCCAAGCCGTCGGCGACCTGGCGCGCGATCTCGAGCGCTTCGGGGATCGGGAGCGGGCCCTTCTCGATCCGATCCGCGAGCGTCTCGCCCTCCACCAGCTCGAGCACCAGGAACGGCTTGCCGTTCGCCCTCACTCGAGCCCGTAGATGGCGCCCACGTTCGCGTGGTTGAGCGCCGCCAGCACCTGCGCCTCGCGCCTGAAGCGCGCGAGCCGCTCGGCGTCGCTCGCCGACCGCTCGGCCGGCAGCACCCTTGATCGCGACGTCGCGCGACAATCGCGAGTCGGAGGCGCGGTACACCTCGCCCATGCCGCCCGAGGGCCGGCCGCGGCCGTCACCCGATAGTGGCCGAGGGTCTGGCCGATCACGCGAGCGAGGCCTTGAGCCGTGCGCGGGCGACTCCCGTGAGGTGGCCGTTCGTCCCCTGCACCGGCCCGAGCAGGAAGTAGACGAAGCCAGACATCCAGAAGAACCGCCCCGGCAGCACGAGCGCGAGCACGATCGACGCCACGCCGATCGCGACGCTCAGCAGGTGGCGGCGCAGGCCGCTCCTCGCGTCGAAGAGCTCGAGCCTCTCCGAGCCCAGCTCCTCGCGCTGGCGCAGCGCATTCCAGTAGAAGAGCGCCAGGATCCCGAATACCGCGACGAAGCCGCCGCTATAGGCCCCCATCAAGGAGCCGTGCGTCGGCGGGCGTGAAGCCGGCGTAGCCCGCGTCGCTCGTCGGGCAGCCCGTAGCCCGTCCAGCCGACCCACGAGCCGCGTCATCACGAACTTCAGCGGGTAGGCGAAGAAGAGCACCACGAACAGCAGCACCAGGTTCAGGAACCACCGTCAGGTTGTCCTCGACTTTGAAGTGCCGGAAGAAGAGGTAGTGCTCGAACCAGATCCAGCTCACGACCGCGAAGGTGGCCGCGAACGGCAGGAAGCCGCTGAGCGTCTGCTTGAGCGCCGGGAAGCTCTCGGGCACCTCGAGCGAGACGACGAGGAGCGTCAGCGCGAAGCCGAAGACGGCGTCGCT